>JAVEYY010000044.1:0-43215 GCA_034003245.1 Tenuifilaceae bacterium | reverse complement strand
AACTGATCTCAACGCTAAGCACACACGACTATTGCCATAGAGCATGAAGATGAAATTTTGACTCTCTTAGCGTTTTCGCAGTGAATAAAATATGTACTAAACAATGAAAATATAAACAGATGAAAACCATTAGTAAAATAACATTGTTATTGCTTATAACCTTCGCTGCAAGTTTCTCTATTGCGGGGATTTATGCATTGCTTGGGTTTGATGGAAGTAATAAGATTGGTTTCACTATTCTGGGGATCATTTATATGTTTTTACCCACCATCTCCGTAATTATAGTTAAGAAGTGGGTGCACCGTGAGAGAGTTTCTACTGATTTACTTATAAGTTTTAAACTTAACAAATGGTTTTTGGTGGCGTGGCTAATAATGCCAATAATAACCTTTAGTAGCGTTGGGGTTAGCCTTCTTTTTAACGATGTAACCTATAGCAGCGAAATGGCGGGGTTTGTAAAACGATTAGAACCCCTAATGTCGCCAGAACAGATTGAGCAGATGAAACTATCATTGGATACCATGCCAGTAAATCTTCTATGGATTATTCTATTCCAAGGGCTAATTGCTGGATTAACGGTAAATGCGGTTGCCGGTTTTGGTGAGGAGCTTGGCTGGAGAGGATTTCTTCTTACAGAATTTAGGAATATGAAATTCATTAAAGCATCAATCATTATTGGTTTTATTTGGGGATTATGGCACGCTCCATTAATACTTATGGGACATAACTACCCACAACATCCGCAGATAGGCGTATTAATGATGATTATTTTGTGCATCTTGTTAACTCCATTATTTACCTACATAACAATTAAATCAAAATCCGTAATTGCTGCATCGGTGATGCACGGAACAATGAACGCTGTTGCAGGAATTTCCATAATGCTTATTGAGGGAGGAAACGATTTAACTGTTGGTATTGCTGGATTATCAGGGTTTATTACAACTGCAATTTTCATTTTATGCTTCTTCCTATACGATTACTATATCAGTAAGGATAGAATTTTCGTAAATAACATTAGCAACTACCTCAAACAGTAACCCATTTATTATGAATCAGGCAAAAAGCGTCTCCGTTAAGTCTTTGTTTGCTTTACTGTCAAGCAGGCTAGTTTTATTCCTGATTTTTCAGGCACTAATTGCACTGTTTTTGAGTTCTTGGGAAGCATCCCGAAAATACTGGCTATTAACTGCAACCCTTACCAATTTTGTTAGCATCATTCTACTTATTTTTCTTTTAAGGAGAGTGGGAAATAGGTTTTTTAACCTTTTCCGCTTCAATCGAGTTACATTTCGAAAAGATTTGCTGATTTTTATTGGGCTCACCCTATTAATTGGCCCAATAGCATTTTTCCCAAATAACCTTTTAAGCGTGTGGTTATGGGGTAACGCCGAGATTCCTTTCAATATGATGTTTCAACCCATTGAGAAATGGTTGTCGTACACTCTTCTTTTGGCATTCCCAATAACCATTGCTTTTGCCGAACTGGCAACCTATTTTGGCTACATAATGCCTAGGCTCGAGAAGCAGCTAAACTCAAAATGGGTATCAATACTACTCCCAGCGATATTCCTTTCAATCCAGCACTGCACTTTACCATTTATTCCTGATGTTAAATTCATCATATATAGAGGATTAGTTTTCCTTCCCTTTGCCATAATATTAGGAGTTTCGATACGATTCAGACCAACACTATTCCCTTACTTTGCCATTCTGCATGGTATTATGGATTTTGGAACTGCAATGATGTTTTTTTCTGTTTAAATTTTATCTATCCATAAATTATGAAAAACATTATTTGGTCAACAGGACATCAAATAAAATTCGATGATATTGTATACTCAGACAACTGCTTTGTTTTCGATTCAAAAGGAAACAAATATGTCGATTTAGAATCGGGTGTTTGGTGTACTAGCATTGGGCATAACAATAAGAGGGTTAACAACGTAATTTCATCGCAAATAAATAAGATTACACATACTGGGTTTTGTTACTGCCATCCTCAAATTGACATTACAGCTAGAAAAATACTTGAGATCACTGGCATTATCGAAGGGAAATGCGAATTCCTCTGCTCAGGAAGCGAGGCGGTGGAGTACGGGATGCGCATTGCCAGGGCAATTAGCAGTAAACCTTTAGCCCTAACCTTCTCCGATTCCTATTTTGGTGCCTATGGCGATGCTGTAACCAAAAATACTAACCAATGGCATATTTTCAATTGGCTAGAGTGCGGTTGCGAAAAATTGGGAAAAGGTTGCATAGGTGAATGCGATAGTTTCAGAAGCATTCCTTTCGATAAAATTGGGATTTTCCTCTTTGAACCAGGCAGCTCATCGGGTTTGGTTCGTTTTCCTTCCAACGAATTAATCACAAAAATTGTAAATAAAGTTAGGGAAATTGGAGGAGTAATTATGTGCAATGAGATAACAACCGGAATAGGTAGAACTGGGAAATGGTTTGGTTATCAGCATTACAACTTTACTCCCGATATCGTAGCTATTGGCAAGGGTGTTGGGAATGGATATCCCGTGAGCATTACGGCTGTTTCAAATTCAATAATAGAGAAGTTGCAGGATAAAAACTTTAAGTACTCCCAATCGCACCAGAACGATCCGCTTGGCGCTTTTGTCGCCAGCGAGGTGATTAACATTATTGAAGATGAGAACCTATTGGTGAGGTGTAAGGAGTTGAGTCAATATTTAACAAAAGGATTAAGTAATTTAATTAGCGAAAAATCAGTTGTAAAGGAGGTTAGAGGGCGAGGGTTAATGCTTGTCATAGAGTTAAAACGGAATGCCCAACAGGTTTACGAAAAACTACTTAACAAAGGTTTTATTGTAGCTAAACGACCCAATGCCGAGGTTTTACGATTAGATCCTGCCTTAACTATCGACAAATCAGAAATCGACCTATTCTTGAATACTTTTGCAGAAGTAATTGCAGAGTAGAATCTTCACAAAACCTGCACATATGTCAAATTACAAAATACACAGATTCCCAAATTCAAGGATAGCCAGTATCGATGTTTGTGAAATTGGCAAGCAGAAGCATCATGTTACTGGATTAGTAGAATTTGATGTGACAGAGAGTAGAAAGAAAATTAGAGACTACAATAAAGCACATACAAATAAAATATCATTTAATGCTTGGCTTATAAGCGTTATTGGTTTTACTGTGAAAAAACATGAATCTACATGTTCATACCTCATTGGAAAGAATAAGCAGATCTTTTTCGACGACATAAATATTTCTATGCTCGTTGAGAAAGAAATTAATGGCTCTAAGGTGCCTATACCGTTGATAATTGAAAAAGCAAATGAAGCTAGTATTGATTCCATAGCAAAGCAAATTAATGACGCTAGAAATATCCCATTAACTGGGGAAGATATTGTAATTCAAAGGAAGACCAGAAAACTAGAAAAGATGTACTATTCTCTTCCAAAATTTTTGAGACGATACTTTTGGCGCTATTTACTCAAGCACCCAAAACTCGCATTTAACAGAATGGGAAATGTTGCGTTTACCTCAATAGGAATGATGGGAAAAGTAAATGGTTGGTTTATTCCTATCTCTATACATCCTATCTGTTTTGGAGTAAGTTCAATAGTTAAGAAGCCATCTGTTGTTAAGGATAAAATTGAGATCAGAGAGATGCTCCAAATGTCAATCCTAATTGACCACGATGTGATTGATGGAGCTAATATGGCTCGATTTATAAGTGATTTATCGAGAAATATAGAAAATGGATTACATCTCTGAAAACAGAATTACACTGTAAAATCATCCTGAAGGAAGTACAAGTCCGCTAAACATTACCCTCATTGAGCAGTTTCGACTAGTACTTGAACAAATTCGAATCAAACTTAACAAGTAGTCTTAAAAATGAATAAACAAATATTTCTTTCGGCTATAATTATGGCTTTCTCATCCTATTACTCAATATGCCAGGATCTTAATTGGAAGTTTCAAACTAAAGGTAGAATATACGCTACCCCAGCAATTTCAGGCAATATGATTCTTATTGGCAGTGGCGATTCAACATTCTATGCCATTGATAAGCTAACGGGTAAAAAGAATTGGAGCTACAGAACCAACGGTGCTATACACTCCAGTCCAGCTGTGTACGGAAAAAGCGTTTTCGTTGGAAGTGCCGATGGTTCTCTATATGCATTAAATATTGAAACAGGAGAACTTCTTTGGAAATATAATTCGCAGGGTGAAAAAATGCTCGACATTTGGGACTACTACCTTTCATCACCTTCTGTTTACAACGGTGTTATTTACTGGGGAAGTGGAGACGGAAATCTTTACGCCTTAGACAGCAATTCAGGGGAACAAGTATGGAGGTTTAATGCTAATGGGATTGTTCATGCATCTCCAATTGTCTATGATGATAAGGTTTATTTTGGTGATTACTTAGGATACTTCTATGCCCTAAATGCAATAAACGGCGAGATAATTTGGTCCTTTCGAACCGTTGGCGACACCTACTTCCCCAATGGAGAAATCCAGAAAGGGGCATCATTGGATAATGGTACCATTTACTTTGGCAGCAGGGATTACAATATATATGCGCTTAATGCGCAAACGGGCCGTGGCCAGTGGAATATGAAGGAGGTGGGCAGCTGGATTATTGCAACGCCTCTGATTTATAACGATTATGTTTACTTTGGCACTTCCGATACACACCGCTTTTACTGCGTAAATAAAGCTAACGGCAAGGTGGCTTGGCAAATCCCTGTGCCTATGCGTGTATACGGCTCAGCCATTGAGCACAATGGTATTATCTTTTTTGGCTGCTTCGATGGTATTCTACGCGGAGTTGACCATAAAACCGGAGAAACTATATGGCAATTCCAAACCGATGGAAGTAGAGAAAACTTTAACCTTGTTTACAATGCCGATGGCATATTTAAGGAGGGTTTTGAGCTGTATGGCAAGGATTACCTCGAATCGGAAAGGCTAATCCACACACTTGGATCAATCTTATCAACCCCAATTATCGAAAATAGTATCATCTACTTTGGTAGTTCAGATGGATGCTTGTACTCCGTTACACTAAACTAAATTACTGTTATGAAAAGTATAAAAATCACTGCAAATCAAAAAAGGTTTTTACTCGAAATGTTTCCTGTAATTTTGGGTATTCTTGTAGCTTTTATGATTAATAACTGGCATGAATCAATTAAGGAGAAAAAAGCATTACAGATTGCAAAGACTCAAATCGTTCAGGAACTGGTAAAAAACCATCGTGAGTGCATGAAAGTAATTGATATTCAACAGAAACGAAACGATTTCTTCAGGGTTTATGGCGATAGCATTGAAAAGTACTCAAGCTTGGGGTACTCATTGGCTCAACTTCCCTTTCAAGGCGTAAACATTCCAACAATTAGCCGTACTGCATGGGATGCAACTAACTACTCAGGGATTATTTCAAATATTGATTTTGAGGAACTTCAAATCCTAACCTCTGTTTACCAAATGCAAAGTATTTTTGCCGACGTGCAAAACCAACTAATTGCCATTGTTTACGGCAACAACATGTATTCACCCGAAACCCTCTCATCAACCTTTCATAGCCTGAAAAGACTAAATGATGATTTTGTTGATTTTGCCCGAGGAATTGCTGCGGCTTACGAGGTTTACCTTAATAAATACGCTCCGGGCAGCATTAATGGGAAAAATGAGAGTTTAGATGTAAGTAAACCGATTCGCTGAACCATACTGCACTCTAATAAAACATAACGCAATCATGAAAACCCATCTCCAAGCCTATACCCTGGCAGGGTATAGGTATCATAATTTGCACATCCCAGCTTTCGCTATCAATCCTTCGGATTAGATTATCAAGGGTTAGATTAATCCATTTCACTATTATTGTGTCAATTAATTGTGAGAAAAATACTACATAAAAATAATCCAAGCTTATGAGAAAGTTAGGCCTACTTGCACTAGCTGCGTTGCTTATTACCGGCGCAGTGGCACAGGAAACAAAACAGCTAATTTCCCTTGAGGATATCCACCGCAACGGCACGTTTGCTGCCCGATCGGTAAGAGGAATTGTATCGATGAACGATGGCGAGCACTACACCGTGATGGAACGGGGTGGCAAAGTTTCCAAGTACAGCTACGCCAAGGGCGAGCTGGTTGAGGTGCTCTTCGATGCCTCCGCATTCGACAACCCCGCGCTTAAACAGTTTGCCGGCTACCAGCTTAGCGCCGATGAGACAAAGATGCTGATCACAACCGATGTTAACTCCATATATAGGCACTCCTTTACAGCATCGTACTACATCTACGATATTGCCAGCAAATCGCTTACACCATTATCGGATAATGGCGCGCAGATGTTGGCCACCTTTTCGCCCAACGGGCAAAATGTTGCCTTTGTGCGCGATAACAATATCTTTATAAAAAACCTCCCCAGCAACACCGAAAAGCAGATAACCTTCGATGGCGAGTTTAACCACATAATTAATGGGGCTGCC
Source organism: Tenuifilaceae bacterium (assembly GCA_034003245.1). Classification (GTDB taxonomy): domain Bacteria; phylum Bacteroidota; class Bacteroidia; order Bacteroidales; family Tenuifilaceae; genus Perlabentimonas. The sequence continues at coordinate 36,727 of JAVEYY010000044.1, read as the reverse complement.
GACTGGGTTTACGAGGAGGAGTTTGCCCTAACAACCGGAATTCAGTGGAGCCCCGATAGCCGCAGGCTTGCGTATAACCGCTTCGACGAGAGCAACGTTAAGGTGTTCCATATGCCCATGTTCCAAAACCAGCTTTATCCCCCAAATTACTCGTTTAAGTACCCAAAGGCTGGCGAGGAAAATTCGCTGGTTTCCATACACGTATATGAGCTGGAGTCGGAATCGATGAAAACAATGGACATTGGCCCTGAAACCGATCAGTATATTGCCCGCATTAAGTGGACCACCAACCCCGAACAGCTGAGCATGATTAGGTTGAACAGGCTTCAGAATAAGCTAGAGATTCTACTGGCGGATGCTAAAACCGGGCAATCGAGCGTGCTTTACACCGAGGAGAACCGCTACTACATCGAGGAGCCCAACGACGATTACCCATACTTCACTGAGGATGGCAAGCATTTTATCATCACCAGCGAGCAGGATGGCTACAGCCACATCTACCTCTATGGTATGAATGGTCAGCTGGTGCGCCAGCTTACCAAAGGGCAGAATGAGGTACGCTCCATATACGGTTACGATGCCAAGGGCAAGCGTATCTACTTTAATCACTTCGATGGAACACCAATGCGCACATCCGTAAGTTGGGTTTCTGTAGATGGAAAAAAGCAGGGAAAGGTATCGACCCTACCGGGAACCAACTCGGCCGATTTTAGCAACGGGTTTAAGTACTACATACATTTTCACTCATCGGTAAACACCCCTACCCTGGTTACACTTCACAACGCCAAGGGCAAGGAGCTGCGCGTACTTGAGGATAATGCCAAGCTAAAGGAGACAATTGCTAAGTATCAAATTCCACAGAAGGAGTTTTTCACCTTTAAAACCTCCGAGGGAGTTGAGCTGAATGGCTACATGGTGAAACCGCTCAATTTTGATGAAACCAAAAAGTATCCCGTGCTGATGTACCAGTACAGCGGCCCGGGCTCGGTTACCGTTACCGATAGGTTTGGCATTGGCTGGGATCAGCTGCTAGCCACTGAGGGCTACATGGTGGTTGCTGTAGATGGAAGGGGAACTGGTGGCCGTGGTGAGGAGTTCAAAAAGATGACCTACGGCCAGCTGGGCTACTACGAGAGCATCGATCAGATTGAGGCAGGCAAGTACCTCCAAACCCTTCCCTACGTTGATGCGAAAAGAATTGGCATCTGGGGCTGGAGCTATGGCGGCTACATGTCGTCGCTATGCCTTTTCAAGGCACCACAGGTTTTTAGCATGGCCATTGCTGTTGCTCCCGTTACCAACTGGCGATACTACGACACCATCTACACCGAGCGTTTTATGGGCTTACCGCAAAATAATCCCAACGGTTACGACGATAACTCGCCCATTAACCATGTAGATGGGCTGCAGGGTAAGCTACTGCTGGTACACGGAACGGGCGACGACAACGTGCATGTTCAGAATGCCGTGGAGCTGGCCGAAAAGCTGATTCAGGCCGAGAAGCAATTCGATATGATGCTCTACCCCGATAAGAACCACGGGATTTATGGTGGCAACACAAGGATGCATTTATACACTTTGATGACAAACTACATTAAGGCGAATTTGTAGATATCTCTGCGCTGATCCTTACAAAGGGGCGGTCGGTAAAGGGTTGCTTAATTTAACATCCCGGATAGTAGAACGAGGTGTTACCTCCTATTTCGGGGCTTGATGAGTTGAATCCCTTTCCCGACATCCCCTTAAATGGTATCTACACATACCCATAATTGCCCAACGATTATCCCTTGCGCATGAAACCCCCAGCATCATCGTGTGCCAAGGGCTAAACATTACCATATTATCGATATCAACGCATCAACTATCCTGCCTCACAGGTGGAAAGGGGTGCTACATACATAGAAAAGGGTGCTACACAAACCGAAAGTCCTGCTGCACTCTTCGAAGAGCCTGCTACACTCCTCGACGGTTGTGCTAAACATATAGTTAGTAGTGCTGCACACATAGTAAGTAGTGCTGCACACATAGTTGGTGTTGCAACACTCTTTGTTACTACTGCTGCAATCATAGTTGGTACTTCTACACTCCTAGTTGATATTGCAGCACACATGGATAACACGGCAGCACACATAGATGATTCCGCTGCACTTCCCGCTATAATAGTTGCGAACCCTAGAAATACCTCCTCGAGGGTAAATGCCCTTGGGGGACAGTCAAATAGAACCTTTAAAGTTTATGCTGTTCTCCCTACAAGCATGTAGCACCAGTGCGGGTCCAGGATAAATGTGGCTACCTGAAAATTCGTTCCCTATTCAAAAATTTCTGGTACTCCCTGGCATTCCGGTTGTGCTCTGCTAAGGTTTTGGCAAAGGCATGGTAGCCCGAGTAGTCGGGCTTGGCGCAGAAGTAGTAGTACTGATGCTTCTCGTTGTTTAGCACAGCATCGATGGAGGAGATGCTGGGTGCATTTATTGGCCCCGGCGGTAGTCCGGGGTGTTTGTAGGTGTTGTAGGGTGAATCGATGCTTAAATGGCGGGTTAGAATTCGCCGGATTGTAAAGTCACCATGGGCATACTTTATGGTTGGATCGGCCTGTAGCGGAATTCTTTTTCTTAACCTGTTGATGAAAACACCGGCAACCCGGGGTCGCTCATCCGCTCTAATGGTCTCCTCCTCAACAATCGAGGCTAGCGTCGAGACCTCAACTCTGCTTAGGCCAATCTCAGTGGCCTTCCGATCGCGCTCCTGTGTCCAAAAGGTCTCGTACTCTCTTTTCATTCTATCAAAGAAACCCTTAGCCCCTGTGTTCCAAAAAAACTCATAGGTATTGGGCACAAACATGGCAATAAAGGTTTGGCCAGTAAAGCCATACTGGCTAGCAATTTCATCTGAAAGAAATGCGTTAACAATGGCTACCGAATCGGCCTCAATTTGACTCGAAATGCGTTGAGCCAATTGTTGAGGTGTTCTAAATCCATTAAAAGTAACGCGAACCGGAGTTTGAAGGCCTGCCCTTAGTATTGCCACAAGATCGCGATTCGATATGTCGTGGCTAACTTTATATCTTCCAGGTTTTACGCTGTGAGGGTAGCCCATTCGGGAGCATGTCCATTTAAAGGTTTCAGTGTTAACAAGAATACCAGATTCATCAAAAACATTAATCACATTATCGTAGCTAGAACCTGTTGGAATGTAAACATAAACGAACTCCTTATCTCCAGTATCCACATTGGGAATAAACATCCGCTTATAGGTTCTAAAACCATACATGCCGCCAAATAGCAGCGCTGCTAGAATTGCCACTGCGAAAGGTACAAGTATTCGCTGAGTCAAACGATTTGCCATGTGACTTAAATGTTTGGGAGCACAAAGATAAAAAAACCCGCAGGATAAAAGCTGCGGGTTCTGTTAACAAAATCTAAATGGAATGGTTTACTTAAGCTCTCGAACGGCTTTATCAATCCTATTAAGCGCTTCCATAAGTTCCTCTTCTGAAGCGGCGTAAGAGAAACGAATATACTCAGGAGCTCCAAATGCACCGCCAGGAACAGTGGCCACATGGGCATGATTTATAAGATACATGCACAAATCGCCAGTGTTGGCAATTGTATCGTTGCCAAACTTTTTACCCAGCAATTCCGATACTTCGGCAAAGATGTAGAATGCTCCTTGGGGGATATTGGTCTTAAAACCAGGTATCTTCTTAAGCCTTTCTATTACCGCATCGCGGCGCTTCTCAAAGGCCTTGCACATCATTTTAGGGTACGAGGCATCAGAGTTAATAGCCGCAGTTGCAGCTTTCTGTGCAATGGAGCAGGTTCCCGAAGTCATCTGACCCTGGAGTTTTTGGCAAGCCTTAGCAACCCACTTGGGGGCAGCACAGTAGCCAATGCGCCAACCGGTCATGGCGTAACCTTTCGAAACCCCATTCACGATGATCACCCTGTCGAATATCTCCTTAAACTGAGCTATGCTCTCGTGCTTACCAATAAAGTTAATGTGCTCGTAAATCTCGTCCGATAGGATAAGCACATTGGGGTGCCTTTCGAGCACTTTGGCCAGGGCTGCCAGCTCATCGCGGGTGTAAACGCTACCCGTTGGGTTCGATGGAGAGCAAAGCATCAACACCCTTGTTTTGGGAGTAATTGCCTGCTCGAGCTGTTTGGGTGTAATCTTAAAATCGCTCTCGAGCGATGTGTTTATAACCACGCTTTTCCCCTCGGCCAGCTTTACCAACTCGATGTAACTAACCCAGTAAGGAGCAGGAATAATCACCTCGTCGCCAGCATCAACGGTAGCCATCAGCACATTGGCCAATGTATGCTTAGCACCACCCGATACCACAATTTGATCGACCCCATAATCGAGGTTATTCTCGCGCTTAAGTTTATCGGAGATTGCTTTTAGCAAATCGGGAAATCCAGGAACGGGGGAGTAAAAGGTTATATTCTCATCAAGAGCCTTTTTGGCTGCATCCTTCACAAAATCAGGGGTGTGAAAATCGGGCTCACCCACGCTTAGGTTAATCACATTAAAGCCCTGCGCTTTTAGCTCTCGGCTCTTCTGCGACATGGCCAGGGTTTCGGAAACCGCCAGCTGCTCAACACGTTTCGATATGTTTTCCATAGCAACGGATATATTTCAAAAATTAAACGTTAAGGATTGATGGATTTTTCTAATTTTAAGGCTTTAAAGGTAGAACTATTATTGACTCGAACCAACGTGTTCCCCAACATAAATTGATTATGCTGATAGATCTCTTAAAAATCATTATCCCCTCGCTACTAGTGTTTTTGGCCGGGTATCTGGCCATAGAACGGTTGCTGCGCGAGGAGACCAACCGCCGGCGGGCCGAGCTCAACGCCAGCAGCAAAAAGATAACCACGCCCATACGGCTTCAGGCCTACGAGCGGATTGTGCTTTTCCTGGAGCGAATCTCGCCCGAGTCGCTACTGGTTAGGGTAAACCAACCCGATATGTCGTCGCAAAAGTTTCAATCGTTGCTGCTAAGCACCATTCGCTCCGAATGGGAGCACAACCTGTCGCAGCAGCTTTACCTTAGCGTTAAGGCCTGGGGCCTAGTGAAAAACGCCAAGGATAACGTGATAAAGCTGATAAACACCTCGGCCGATAAGGTTGACCCCAAAACTCCGTCGCTTGTGCTAAGCAAGCAAATCCTCGACGGGCTGGTTGACCTGGAGTTTCATCCCACATCGAGAGCAATTGACCATCTAAAGAAGGAGGTTAATGAATATTTGTAGCCGGATTAACATCTGGTTGCAAACGCTGTAACAACTCTAAAACAACACACCCTTTTTAAAATTAACCTAATAGTAAAAAATGAAAAAAAATCTTTTCCTGGCAATCCTTGCGTTTGCTTCTTTTATTGCCTTTGGCCAAAAGGCCAATAAGTACCCTGTTGCCCCAATGGACACAACCCAAAACACCTACCACGATTCCATTACCATTAACGATCCCTACCAGTGGATGGAAAATCCCGAGGATCCAAGGCTTACAGTCTGGTTAGAGGAGCAGAAGAGGTTAACTGATAAACTTAGCCATCAACAGGTACGAAAAAACACTTTACATGCGCAATTAGCCAGCATTTTCCACAACTACGAAAGTGATTATAAAGATGATGAACTAGAAAAAAAGGAGGAAGAGGATATCGTTTACGAATTTAAAATTGAGGCTAGTGAGTCTAAAAAATCCCCTGACCTCTACTTTCGGAAAAGGGGTACTTCAAACTACCGCTATTTACTCCGAGCCAAGGATCTAGTCAAAGATAAGAGCGATCGAGTTGAATTCACCCATTTTCAAGTTAGTCCCTCGCTTTCAAAAGCCTCTGTTGAGGTGTCTATAAATGGAAGCGACTGGAGAACTGTTTATTTTTTCGATCTGCTAACCGGCGCCCAGCTTGGCGATACGTTACACAACCTAAGAAATAAAAACCATCTGGTTTGGGTTGAAGATGGATTATACTATATGGGGTATAAAAAACCCGAAAAAGGTCGAGAACAACTGGATAAAGCATGTGGACAAGCACTCTACTACCATAAGCTAGGAACACCCCAAGCAAGCGATGTAATGCTATACCAAAATCCGGATACTACAGGGACATACAGCTTCAGCTACAGCTCAATTGATAGTACAACTTTGTTCTTTAACCACATTTACTTCTCTAGGGGCAAAACATACAATGCAAAGTCATATGTAGATGTGAGCAATCCACAATCATTCCTTCTGAAGAACATACTACTTTACCCTGCAAACGACTCGTTGAATTTCTCGTACTGTGCACATTTTGGGGATACCATTATCCTGATGTCTACATCACGCGCACCCAACGGAAAAATATTTCTGGCCAATATAAACAAGGTTAACCAGGTTGAGGAGTTAGTCCCAGAATTCGATATTCCCTTACTCTACGCCAATAGGCTAGGAGCCGACAAACTCGCCTGCATGTACAGAAACGATGGATTGTATCTGGCTCTTATCTATGATCTCAAAGGTGAATTACTTAGGCGAATTGAGTTTCCCGAGGGTAAATCGGTAAGGGGCTTATATGAGTCCGATAAAAAAGCAGAGAAAACCAACTTCTGGGTTACTTCGTTTTTTCATCCTCCCCTTCTATACGAGCTGTCTCTAAGCGACCTGACATACAAACCTATGCAAACTCTAAGAGTACCCTACAACCCCAACGATGTGGAGACAAGGTTTGTGAATTACAAGTCGAAAGACGGAACGGAAATTCCCATGTACATTACCTACCGAAAGGACATAAAGCTTAATGGCAATAATCCAACGCTAATTTATGGCTACGGTGGATATGGAACAAGGATAGAGCCTAATTTTAACCCCAGTAACGCGCTTTGGGTTTTACATGGTGGCATTCTGGCTATACCAAATATCCGCGGTGGTGGGGAGGAGGGCAGTGAATGGGGGAAACAGGGCCGAAGGCTACAAAAGCAAAATGCCTTTGAAGATTTTATTGCTGCCGCCGAATTCCTTATCAAGGAAAAATACACTAATCCCGAAAAGATCGCCATTAAAGGAGCTTCGCATGGAGGGCTGCTGGTTGGGGCAGCCATTACTCAACGCCCCGATCTATTCAAGGTAGCCATAGCCGAAGCAGGTGTTTTTGATATGCTTCGGTTTGGGGAATATACAGTAGGTGGAGTTTTGACAAATATTAAAGAATTTGGTACCGTTGATATCTACGAGGATTTTGAAAACATGCGATCCTACTCGCCTTTACACAGAATCAAGGAGGGCGTTAAGTACCCAAATGTACTGTTTATTACTGGTGAGAAAGACGATCGGGTACCTCCACTTCACTCCTATAAATTTCTTGCTGCTCTCCAGGAAAAGGGCGATCCCACATCGCTTTATCACATGTATATAGTGCCTGGCTCTGGACATGGAGGAGCGCTTACAAGCACTGACTTTACCAATAAAACCCTCTATGAGTACTATTTCCTTTTCGATCAGCTGGGAGTTCGGTTCTACTAAGGGTTTAGTACAAATACAAAATCCGCCAGATCAAATATGAAGATCTGGCGGATTTCTAAAATTGCTATTTGTGGTTACGCCTTAATAAGCTCCACGCTGCGCTTAACAAAACGGCTAAGCTCCTCGCCCTTTAGCATATTGTTGGCCAGCAGGGCCAGGTCTATTAGCTGCTTGGTAAGCTTATTGTCCTTACCAAAAGTTTTTAGACTTTCGGTTTTCGATGCTTTTATCTCATCAATTTTCTTATTCAGATCCTCCATCTCATCCTTCTCGGCCTGAGGAATCTCCTCGTCCTTCTTCTTCTCGGTCGATTTCTTTAATTCATCGAGACGAGTATTAAGCGGTTCAAGCTGGGTGTTAATCTCGCCTAGCTTATCGCTTAGCGATTTATCCTTCTGCTCTATAACCGATTTCACCAGCGGATGTGCAACATTCACCACCAAGTTCACGGTTTCGGGCATATTGCCGTAAAAACCAGCCGCTCCGCTCATGGCCGCCATGTCCTTCATGCGGCGAATAAATTCGCTCCGGGTTATAACCACAGGTGCTGCGGATTCGCCCATATCCTCGAACTGAACCCAATACTGCGATGAGTTATTGGCTGCCCCCTCGAACACGCTGCGCAGCTCGGTTTGCACCTCGAAAGGAAGATCCAGTTCCTTCTTATCCTCCTTCAAAATCAGCTTATCTATCACATCGCTATCAACACGCACAAAGCGGGAATCCTTAAATTTCGACTCAAGGCTGTTGATAAGGTGAGGATCGAGCTGCCCGTCCATAACCAGCACATCGTAGCCACGATTCTTGGCCTGATCGATGTACGAGTACTGCTCCTCCGAATCGGTGGTGTAAAGGTAGATAAGCGTTTTGTTCTTGTCGGTTTGGTTCTCCTTAATCAGTTTCTCGTACTCCTCAAACGTAAAGTACTTGCCATCGGTATTCTTGAAAAGCGCAAATTTCTCGGCGCGCTCGTAGAACTTCTCATCGGTAATCATTCCAAAGGTGATGAAAAGCTTAAGGTCGTCCCACTTTTTCTCAAACTGTTCGCGGTTCTCCTTAAATATCTCCTGCAGCCTGTCGGCTACTTTTTTGGTGATATGCGAGGAGATTTTCTTCACATTGGAATCGCTCTGCAGGTAGCTGCGCGATACGTTTAGAGGAATATCGGGCGAGTCGATTACGCCATGAAGCAGCGTTAGGAACTCTGGAACAATCCCCTCAACCGAATCGGTTACGTAAACCTGGTTGCAGTAAAGCTGGATTTTGTTCTTTTGAATATCGAAATTCGATTTTATGCGGGGGAAATAAAGGATACCCGTTAGGTTGAAAGGGTAATCGACATTTAGATGGATATTGAAAAGAGGTTCCTGTGCTGCAGGGTATAAGTCGCTATAGAACTTCTCGTAGTCCTCGTCCTTTAGGTCGGCAGGTTTACGGGTCCATAGTGGATTGGTGTCGTTCACAATCTTATCCTTACCAGTATCCACCTCTTTACCATCTTTCCACTCCTTTTCGGTGCCAAAGGCAATGGGAACAGGAAGAAAACGGCAGTATTTTTTAAGCATTTCATTCAGACGATGCTCATCGAGAAACTCCTCACTCTCCTTGTTAATGTGCAGAACGATATCGGTTCCGCGCTGCTCGCGGCTGGCATCCTCAATGGAGAACTCGGGCGAACCATCGCACGACCACCGAACAGATTTTGCTCCCTCTTGATATGAACGGGTAATGATCTCCACCTTATCGCTCACCATGAACGATGAGTAGAAACCCAAGCCAAAATGACCGATTATGGCATCGGTTTTATCCTTGTACTTAGCCAAAAACTCCTCGGCTCCCGAGAAAGCAATCTGATTGATATACTTCTCGATCTCCTCTTCGGTCATACCAATCCCGCTATCACTAACGGTAATTGTTTTAGCTTTCTTATCGAGTTTTAGCCGAATGGTTAAGTCGCCAATTTCGCCTTTAAACTCGCCCACCGAGGCTAATGTTTTTAGCTTCTGAGAGGCATCCACCGCATTGGAGATCAACTCACGAAGAAATATCTCGTGGTCGGAATACAGGAATTTCTTGATAATTGGGAAGATGTTTTCGCTGGTAACATTAATTCTGCCCTTCTGCATGGCTTATATAATTTTTAGTTAAACATTCAATTTTCCATGCCGATACAGACAAAAGCAATGCCATTGGCGTAAGCCTGTCATTACGTCAGAAACCCGAGAAAGTTAATGGCAATTTTTCTTGCTTAATAGAAAAGTTTGAAAAGTAGAATGGCAATAGCCAGAAGGATTGCATACGCAACAAGCAATTTAACCGAAAGTATAAAGGCGCGCCTCTTCTGCTCTAGTTTTTTTTGACTAATCACCCTCATCACAATATTGTTGATTCGGAGGAAGGCTGTCTCGTTCTTGGGTACAAAATCGTAGGCTCCCTGGTTTCGGGCGTATGCTCCGTAAGTGGCCTCCTCGGCGGTATAAAGCATAACCACTTCTATGTTAGGGTTTATCACCTTGGTTGCCTCCAAAATTTCAATCCCATTCATCAGAGTATGCTCGCGGTCGTCAATAAAGTTGTATCCCAGAAAAACAATATGGATTTCAGATCTCCGGAAAGTTTGTGCTGCCAAATACGCAATAAACTTTTCGCCCGTTACAAACGTTTCGATATTGTACTTAGATGGCTTCTCAATCGCCTTTTTAAGCGATGAGGTGTAAACATAGTCATGATCGACAAAGTATATGCTGGCAGTGGAGTTCTGATTTTTTTTCATCCTTGTACAAAATGCTATTACTTGCTACTAAGATATGAAAATGCATTCAACCTTTGACTATACGTGTCGAAATAATTTCGGAACAATATCTCCAGAATAATTTTTGCAATAAAAACTAAAGTCAAATGGCTGTTAATAACTCCAAACTTATTGATCCAAAAAAACACCTAACAAAGGATTGATATGCCATGCAGAGTTTTCAACAATTGTTGAAAACTTCTGTTGACACATAGTTAATTATTGAATGCAAAAAAATTTGCATTCGGGTACGTTTTCGTTATATATTTGTTCTACCAGACGAGAGATAAAAGGCTGCTCAGAAAGGTAAGGAACTGGTAATTACTACTTAGGTGTAGTTTTATCACTTCGCACAAGCCGAAAAGCTTGCTTACCCCAGAGCCAAAGTCCAGACCCAAGGGGTTCGCTCCGCGGGAAGGTCAGTCAAGCCAAGATCGCCTAGCGTTCTTCGAGAGATTGAGTCGAAAGCAGCATATCAAAAAGAGTTTAGGCTCAAAAGGAGATGCTGAAATCTAGAAGGAAACCGCAAGGTTTCACAATAGGTTTGCCAGTAAAGTTAAGCGCAGCTGAAAAAAAGGGGTAAACACTGACAGTAAGCCGCTCCGCAAGGAAAAGCACCAGATGAGTTAACCTCCAGTTGCACAAGAACAACTGGTCTTTAGTCAACGACACTTTGTCCCCGAAGGTTGATTCTCGGATCAATCGAAAGGACGGCTCGAAAATCCTGCTTTAGCCAGCAGGGTTGGGAAAGCTAAGGGTCGCAGAGGGTATATCGCCAGATATACACTGCAGCCGGTCAGAATAACCGTAGTCTGGCACTAAATGAAACTTAGGTTTCGGCTAGTGAATGGGAGCTGTTCGCGCTGAATGGTTCCCATTACTGTTTTTATACCCCTTCGAAAAAACGATCACTTAATATTCTTCTCCTTAATACCAGCCAACCGCTTAATGTCGTTTAGTTTGTTGAGGGCCTCAACAGGCGTAAGATTATTGATATCGAGCATTAACAACTGATCGCGAATCTGCTTGAGCACGGGATCGTCGAGTTGAAAAATGCTGAGTTGGTAGCCTTCCCTGCTTTTGCCCAGCTCAGCGCTTGGACGGCTCAGCTTCTGATCCTGCGGATTTTTCTCGAGATCCTTAAGTATCTCCGAAGCCCTTTTCACCACGCTGGGTGGCATGCCCGCCATGCGCGCAACGTGAATACCAAAGCTGTGCGCGCTTCCTCCTGGCACCAATTTCCGAAGGAAAATAACCTTATTATCCAACTCCTTGATTGAAACATTGAAGTTCTTAATCCTAGGGAAAGCGCCTTCCATCTCGTTGAGTTCATGGTAGTGAGTTGCAAAAAGTGTTTTGGCCTTGCCATGTGGATTTTCGTGGATATACTCGGTCATTGCCCAGGCAATCGAAATACCATCGTAGGTTGATGTTCCCCGGCCAATCTCATCGAGTAGAACCAGACTCCTATCGGAGATGTTATTCAGAATACTTGCGGCTTCGTGCATCTCCACCATAAAAGTCGATTCGCCCAGGGAAATATTATCGGACGCTCCAACGCGAGTAAAAATCTTATCAACCAGCCCAATGCGTGCTGCTTTGGCAGGAACGTACGACCCCATTTGAGCCATCAACACAATTAACGCAGTTTGCCTTAGCAAGGCCGATTTACCCGACATGTTTGGGCCTGTAATTATGATGATTTGCTGATTGTCGCCATTGAGCAGCACATCGTTCGAAACGTACTCCTCGCCCACAGGTAGCATTCGCTCAATAACGGGATGTCGACCCTCTTTGATATCAATAATATCGGTGCTGTTAACCTCCGGTTTATTATAGTTGTAATCAGCGGCCGAGGATGCGAAGGAGAGCATGCAATCGAGTTGTGCCACCAGGTTGGCATTAAGCTGAATTGAGGCAACATACTCTGCTAAGCTAAAAACCAGCTGATCGAAAAGTTGCTGCTCTATGCCCAGCACTTTCTCCTCGGCTCCAAGGATTTTTGCCTCGTACTCCTTTAACTCCTCGGTTATGTATCGTTCAGCCGATACGAGTGTCTGCTTTCTAATCCATTCGGGAGGAACCTTATCTTTATGAGTATTTCGAACCTCGATGTAATACCCAAATACGTTGTTAAAACTTACCTTTAGTGAGGGAATTCCCGTGCGATCCGATTCGCGCTGCTGTAGATTAAGCAGGTACTCTTTGCCCGAGTGCATTATACCCCTAAGCTCATCCAACTCGGAGTTTACGCCCTTTGCAATAACTCCACCCTTATTTATCTGGGCTGAGGGTTCGGGAACAATTTCGCGCTCAATTCGCTCCCTAATCCTACTACAAAGATTTATCTGCTCGCCCAATCGCTGAAGCGTGGGCTCCTGCGATTGCTCACAACTCTCTTTTATTTGAACCAGAGCCGATAAGGCATTCTTAAGACTAATTATCTCGCGAGGCGCGATGCGGCCTACAGCCGCTTTGGAGATAACTCGCTCCAAATCGCCCATTTCGCGAATGCTATCCCGAATAAGATCGGCAACATCGGTATTTGAGATGAAAAACTCAACCACGTTTAGCCTTTCGGTAATGGGTTTTTCATCTTTCAGGGGAAGCGAAATCCACTTCTTTAGTAGTCGGCTGCCCATCGGGGAAACCGTTTTGTCGATTATATCGACCAACGTTTTTGCCCCTTCATTAACCGAGTAGAAAAGTTCGAGGTTGCGGACAGTAAACTTATCGAGCCAAACGTACCTGTCCTCATCAATTCTGGAAATTGACGTGATATGCTTTGCCTGAGAATGCTGGGTTATATCGAGATAGTAAAGCGCAGCACCAGCGGCAATAATGCCCATACGCATCCCATCAATGCCAAAACCCTTCAGACTGGATGTTTGAAAATGGCTTACTAGCTTTTCGCGAGCGCCCTCCTCGTGGTAAGCCCACTCATCGAACTTGTACACGTAGTATCGAGTACCAAAAAACTCCGTAAACTCCCTGTACTTTGACCTTTCGACCAGAACCTCTTTGGGATTAAAGTTGGTTATTAGCTTGTCGATATACTCGTATGAGCCTTCGGCTGCATAAAACTCACCTGTTGAAACATCCAAAAAGGCAACACCTGCTGCTTTTTTCTCGAGGTGAACACAGGCCAAAAAGTTATTCTCCCTGCGCTCGAGCACATTGTCGTTGAACGAGACACCAGGTGTAACCAACTCGGTAACGCCTCGCTTAACGATGGTTTTGGTCATTTTGGGATCCTCTAGCTGCTCACAAATGGCAACCCGCTGACCCGCCCTCACCAGCTTGGGCAAGTAAGTATCAAGCGCATGATGCGGAAACCCCGCCAACTCCACATACGAAGCTGCACCGTTTGCCCTGCGGGTAAGCGTTATTCCCAGTATCTCCGATGCCTTTATGGCGTCATCGCTAAAGGTTTCGTAAAAATCGCCAACCCTAAAAAGCAATATGGCATCGGGATGCTTTCGCTTAATGGCGTTGTACTGCTTCATTAACGGTGTTTCCACCACGCTGTTCGATGAACTCAAAATGGTAATATTTTACTGATTACTATACTTATCCAAACTGTTGATAACACAAAAATATGAAATCGGGCGGAAGGATTGGCTAATTCTGATATTCTAAACCCAGACAAACGGATTAAGCCTTGTTAATCAACACTATAATTTATCAACAAGTTACTGTTTGTTCGAGCTTATGCAAACAAAAAAACCACGGATTACAGCTGAAAAGTTAGCCGTTAGTCCGTGGTAAAAAAAGTAAAATGAGAAGAATTATTCGCCTGGATACCCAACCGATTGGCAAAGTACAACATGTTTATGCTCGGGCAGGCTCATCACATTTTTAAGCTCAACTTTATCAACCGCTCCCCTAACCACAGTGGCAAGCCCCTCGGAAGCGCAAAACAGGTATACATTTTGGGCTATAAATGCCGCATCGGCGGCAGAATACCAATGCTTAACCTCTTCAGTACGATCGCCCATTCGGGTGAAATCGACCACATAAATCAGATTTACGGGAACATCCTTCACAAATGGTTGACGACCGGTAGCCTCACGAATATCCTTGCGAATATAAAGCTCTAGGTTGTTCTCCTTGGCGTTGTAAATGTAAACCCCATTTGCAATGCTCACATAAATATCTATCTCCTGCCAGTTTACTGCGCTGGGCGCGGTTCTGAGCCCATCTTCTACTCTATTTATTCCATTAGCAGCCCAAAGCAGGTTGGATAGGGTTTGTAAATCGAGCTCCTTGTTCGAAAAGGATCGAGAAGTTTTACGATTTGCCAAAGCATCGAGCAACGGCATTCCTCCGCTTTTTTGAGGTTCGGGTAGCTGAATAAATTTCTCCTGACCACAGCTGCTAAGCTGAAAAAGAAAGGTGAAGCAAAGAATTTGTGGAATCAACTTTTTCATCGTTATAATAAATTAAGTTAGTGATTAACTCTGTTATGTATTCAAAATTTCATTGACAATTGAAACCAACTTGCCGCTCTCCTTCTCCCAATTCAACTCCAAAGCGGCATTTTTAGCATTAACATGCCAAGTATTCATTTTGATATTATCGTTGAGCAATTGGTTTAACTTTTCGGACAATAATTGCGGGGCACAATTGCTTGGCAACGCTTCCCCAACATCATACTTGGAAACAATAGCAACCATTTCGGGCAAATCGGAAACTAGAACAGGTATTCCAGCCTGAATATAATCGAAAAGTTTATTGGGTAAGGCGTATCGATAGTTCAGCCCCATATCCTCCTCAAGCGAAACACCAAGACTTGCCGTTTGGGTTATTCCGTGCAATTCCTCTAAAGGGATTTTTCCTAAAAATTTTACCCTGTCGGAAAGGCCTCTTGTCATCGAAATCTCAACCAGTTTGCTCTGAATATCCCCTACTCCAGCTATAATCAGCTCTGCATTATCCACCCACTGCATGGCCTGAATAAGCCGTTCAAGTCCACGGCCAATATTCAGCGATCCTTGGTAAATAATTACCTTGATTGGTTTATTGATCCAACTCTGATGCTCTTCTGCATTTCGACTAAAGGGCAAATTTCGTATTACAATGCATCTTACACCATACCGATTCTCTAGGTGGCGTGCTACTCCATCCGATACTGCAATGCAAGCAGGCAAACCTTTGGTAAGTAACTTTTCCAGAACAAACCATATGTATCGTTTCACCTTACGGTTTATCAGTTCAGGAAGTTCAGTGAAAAGTTCATGACTGTCGTACAGTACCTTCTTTCGCTTGAAAGCGGCGCTAAGTCGGGCAGCAAGCAAAGTATCCAGATCATTAGCAACTACTAGGTCGAACCTATGAAATATTAGATAAAGGAATGCCCATAAATTAAATGACAGGTAGAAAAATACCCCCTTTTTAAAAGGTAGATTAAACTGAAAAACAGCATAAGTTCTGCTAATTTCTGAGGTTTCCTTACTTAACTTTCGGCCAACTACTGTAACACGATGTCCTTCGGCAGCAAGTGTAATTGCTGATCGATGGACACGTTGATCTGAAACAATGTCAGACGTTGTAAGTAGATAAATTCTGGCCATATTTTTCTGCTAAATTAAAAAAAACCGCTTAGCCCGCCACATTTTTCTATCTTTGCACAAACAATACGCTATGCTAACTATCCATTCTAACTTTGGGCTAAAGAACCACAATACCTTTGGTATCGATATCGAAGCCCAGCTATTTATGAATGTAACATCTGTTGATGATTTACTAGAAGCTTTGGGTAAGGTTAAGCAGGAAAAGCTTGCATACTTGATACTTGGCGGAGGCTCGAACATTCTATTCACAGAAAACTACGACGGAGCAGTTATTCATCCTCAGATATTGGGGATTGAATCCCTATCGGAGGATGAAGACTGTGCTACGCTTAAAGTTGGCGCTGGCGTGGAGTGGGACTCGCTGGTTGAGTACTGTGTGGATAAAAATCTGGGTGGATTAGAAAATCTCTCCCTAATTCCTGGCACTGTAGGCGCATCGCCAATTCAGAATATTGGTGCTTACGGAGTTGAGGCAAAAGACACAATTACAGAAGTTGAGGGGATTTACATTGACACATTGGCCCCATTTAAACTAACAAATGCCGAGTGTGAATTTGGATACCGCGATAGTGTTTTTAAAAACCGCCTTAAGGGTAAGGTTGTGGTAACCCACGTAACCTATAAGCTAAGTAAAAATCCAAGTTTAATTACACATTACGGAAATCTTGATGCAGAGCTGGATAGACTAGGCTCAAAAACTTTGCAAAATGTCAGAAAAGCAGTAATCGATATCAGAAACTCCAAGTTACCCGATCCCAAGGAACTTGGCAATGCCGGAAGTTTTTTTAAAAATCCGGTTGTGGATATCTCGCTGGTTGAGGACCTACAGCAACATTTTGCAAAAGTCCCATATTATCCTGTAAACGATTTTTCTGTAAAACTACCTGCAGGATGGCTAATTGAGCAAAGCGGATGGAAAGGCAAACGCATTGGCAATGTGGGTGTACACAAAAATCAAGCTCTGGTTCTGGTGAATTATGGTAATGCCTCAGGCGTCGAAGTAGTTGAACTTGCACATCAAATTAGGAAATCTGTTATGGAAATGTTTAACGTAAGCCTCGAAATGGAGGTAAATGTGATTTAGCCCTAGGTTTTTACATGCTCAGATTACTACTACAAAACAACAGCTCAGCAGCTTCCAAAACAGTTGTATTTATAAAACCATTCATCTCTTTCGGAATCCTCGTCGCTCAGGATCGGCCATCCGTACCAGAAATGGCTGGAATTTTGCAATGACCTCTACTAGATCCTGCTGCAAATTCATCACCGTATGGATATTTTTGTACGCCATGGGAATTTCATCGGTATCGCCACCAATTAGCTCAACGCCATACTTTTCCAGCACTTGCTGCAAATCGGATAAACTAAACGCTTTAATAGCCTGCGACCGCGACATACGACGACCAGCCCCATGCGAAGCAGAGTTTAGGCTCAGTACGTTACCCTTACCTCTTACTACAAATCCAGGATGAGTCATCGATCCGGGAATAACTCCTATGGCTCCTGCATTTGCCGGAGTTGCCCCTTTTCGGTGCACCACTGCTTTGCGACCATCGGCAAGTGTCTCCTTCCAGGCAAAATTATGATGATTCTCAATTACAGAAATGGGGTTCATCCCCAAATCTTTTGATATTTTGCCATGAATCTCATGATGATTTGCCGATGCATATTGCCCAGCAAATGTCATGGCAATCCAGTATTCCTGCCCCTCCTGCGATTTTAGATCGAGCCATGCCAAATGCCTCGCCTCACGTGGCAATACAATCCTATCCATTGCAATCTTGGAATAGTAGCTGGCCACCTCATTGCCAAACCCCCGGGAGCCCGAATGCGATAAAAGAGCTAAGTAACTGCCAACTGGTAAATTCTTCTCGGGTAAATCTTGCTGTACATTAAGTACTCCCCACTCCACAAAATGATTACCCGCACCCGAAGTACCCAGCTGACTGTATGCCAAATCGCGATGCTGACGAATAAATTTAGTAGCACTCCACTCGGACTTATCGAAAACCTCTGGATTTAGATGACTCTGATTTTTAGCACCAACTCCAAAAACAGTGTGCTTAAAAAGCAATTCTCTCAGCTGTTTCCTTTTGAGATCAATTCTCTCAACCTCAACCGGAAAAACCGATAGGCACATTCTACATGCAATATCAACGCCAACGGCGTAGGGGATTACAGTGTTTTCGGAAGTGGCAAGCACTCCACCAATTGGTAAACCATACCCTTCGTGGGCATCGGGCATTAGGGCTCCCTGCAAAGCAATAGGAAGCCGCATGGAGATTTCCATCTGCGATACAGCTCCCGTTTCAATATTTTCGATCCCATAAATTGGGAACGGCATCACCTTTTCTGCAATAATTACATTCTTTGAGATTTCATTCGATGCAGAAACAGATTTAAAATCTTTCATTTCCTTTTTTACAACCTGGTAAAGATCGTGCAGATGCTTTTGACTCCAATTAGAATCGTCAGGATTTGTAACCATCTCAGCAATTGCCTCAAGAATTTTCTCCTTGGTCAGCAAGCTTTGCTTAAGAATTCGATTAGCAACACGCCCAATTGCCATAAGAATTTCGGGGTGTTTAATGCCTAAACTTCGTAACTCTTTATTCGATATTTTTAGCTTATTCATAATTCTGCTCAACTAAACGAAATGTTTCACCAATTTTGGTTTGGAATTATATCCAATCCACAGCAAAAAAAACATAATTCGTCAAAAACATTCAACGGTATTCTATAAATATGTATCTTAGTAATTCAAATTTAGTAGAAGAATAAGGTTTCCAGCCTAAAATTCACAAATAAGATGGAAAAGTTGATGATTTTGGCAACCGATGAATCGCCTCAGGTTCACTTTGATCCAACAAGGGGCATTCTCGATATCTCGGGAAAAAGTTTGCCCGAGGATATTGAGCAGTTTTACAAACCATTGGAGGAGTCGGTTAGGGAATACGTAAAAAAGCCCCAACCCTCAACCAACATCAACTTCGACATGCTGTATCTTAATTCATCGTCAACCAAAAAGGTATTAGAAATCGTTACATTATTTGAAGAGATATATCGAAAAGGGTACAAGATAAAGTTAAACTGGTATCACGAGGAGTTTGACGAAGACATGATGGAGGAAGGTCAGGAGTTTGCGCGGCTAACCGAAATACCTGTAACCCTAATTTCAAAGTCGGAAGATCAATAAACTTTATGAAAATATTATCTGCATCGAAAAAGAGGTTTATGTCAGGGGTTACTTCCCTTTTTTTGCTAGTTCTACTATCAATACAAACACAAATCTTTGCTCAGCAAACAAGTACTCTACAGCAGGCGCAATTTGATGCTGAACAAGGACGAGAATTTGAACAGAAATCGGATCATAACCAGGCTTCATTTTTCTACAATAAGGCTGCCAGTTCCTTTTGGGCATTAGGTAATCTTGATGCGGCAAAGGAGAACTTTTTGAAAGCCCTAACCATGTCGGAGAAAATTGGCAATCACAACGCCATTTATATACTTAACACAAACCTTGGACTCATTAATGCCGAAAGTGGAAAGCTGAACGATGCGCTTAACCACTTTATTAAAGCTTCCAACTCTGCACGTCAAATGGGTCGCAAAGCCGACCTGGCAGCATCGCTACTAAATCAGGCAAATGTCCTATACGAGCTAGGAAACTATACCAATGCAATTGAAGTACTTAAGACCGCCGAAGGCTTTGCACATGAGCTAAATGACTCAAAAATGCTGAGAAACTCCTACTCTATTTACACAAAAGTATTCGACAAAATGGGTAAGCGCGAAGAATCGGCCAAGTACTTTGAACTTTTTGCTGCTATAACTCGAAAAATCCAAAGGGAAGAGATGCAGAAAAAGGAAGAAGAAGCCAATAAAATGGTTAGCCAAGCTGCATCGAGAATTAAGGCGGTGGAAGCTGAAAAGCAAGCCACGGAAAAAGAGTTGGAAGTTAAGGATATGGAGCTGGTTGAAAAACAGATGATGCTTGAAAAAACCGAACAGGTTTCGCGCGAACAGCTTATGCAGATTGACCTGTTGAATAAGGAACGTGAACTACAACAGGCAATTATAACCCATCAAAATCAGATGCGTAATGTTTACCTGGTTATTATTGCCATGGTTTTAGCATTCTCGGTTTTTATTTACTACAACTACCGCGAGAAGAAAAAGGCTAACCTGATGCTTCAACAAAAAAACACTGAGATTAGCCGCCAAAACACAGAGATCCAGGCACAGGCACAACAACTGCGTGAACTAAACCAACTTAAAGACAAGCTTTTTTCAATCATATCACACGATCTCAGGAGCCCCTTGGGCTCGCTTATAACTCTGCTAAACCTCACTCAACAGGGATATTTCACCGAGGAGGGATTTAAGGAGGTTATTGATGAGCTGTCCAAAAACGTTGGTTACACCACCGAACTTCTTGAGAACCTGCTAAGATGGGCTCAAAGTCAAATGCAAGGCCTTAAGGTTAACCCATCCGATTTTGCATTACATGAGGTTGCCCAGGAAAAATTTAAGCTATACCAGGAGCACGCCCAGAATAAGGGTATCACTCTTAAAAATCAGATTGACCCCAACCTAACTGTTTACGCCGACAGCGCAATGATTGAATTGGTTTTCCGAAACCTAATTGCCAACTCCATAAAGTTCTGTAATAGTGGAAGTGTTGTTCGGGCGGCAGCATCAGTGGCAAATGGGAAAGTGCTTGTATCGGTATCCGATACAGGGCAAGGAATATCACCCGAGAACCTTAAAAAAATATTTGGCAACGAGCTGTTCTCCACCAGGGGCACAGCCAACGAGAAAGGTACTGGCCTAGGATTAACCCTATGCAAGGACTTTATTACCCTTAACGGCGGCGAAATATGGGTAAAAAGCGTTGAGGGAGTTGGGAGCGAGTTTTTCTTTACCCTGCCATTACAACTCGAAAGCAAAGGGGGTTAAATTTTTTTGAGTAAGGTAATTTTCCCTAAAGGTTAACAAGCAAGGTTAACAACGAGCTGTTATTGAAGTTCGAAATGGAATATCTTATACTATTAGACTTACGAAATATATAGATTAACCCAATTCCTCCTCCGGCGGATATATCCTCCTCAATTAGCAATCTCAACTTTTCGCGATATAGGTCATTTAACTCGGCCTTACTCATATTCATAAGTTTCTGAAGCGTATCCTCAAGCGTTGCTATTTTTTCTGAGTCGATATAGTTGCTAGTGCCAATAACAAAACCATCCTCAATTTTTTTAAGCGTAAAAAGCGCCTCGTTCATTCCATTTGTTTTGGCAGCGTGCATTGAGATATTTTGCAGGAGTTCCACCGAAATGTTGTATAGTTTTTGTTTGCCCGATTTCACTTCGTTTAGACGAAGAATATTCTTCTCAATCATGTGAATAATGGGAAGTATTGAATTCTCGGAAAAATCGCCTTTATGAACCACTAATAACTTATTGGACTGCATTTTGTAGTAAAGCATCTTCATGTGCTCAAGCGTGTGCTCGGGTGCAGAAACATCCTGGTCTTCGGTATTTAAGATGTTTAGCTGAAGGAAGAATAGGGATAGGGTTTCATCGATGGGAACAAACTCGTAGGTGATCTTTTGTCCTGTACGTCTAGCCATCTCAATAATTCCAAGCCCCGCCCCACCCCTATCGGAGAGTTTGCCCTGAGCCAGAACCTGCTTCTGAAGCAAACGAAGCTCATCAGACGACAGGCTGTTCACCTTATCCAACTTAACCTTTATGGAGTCGACAAACTCCTTATTTATGGCATTAGCCGAGGCAATATGAAAACTATTACCAATGCTCCGCACGTAGAATGCGCCATGAATATCAGATAAGTTGCCCTCGCTGATTGAGTATTTGCTATGCCTCGCCACATTCTGGTAGCACTCAGCCATCAAGAAGCTAATCTTATTCTTAAACCGAACAAAGTTGCCGGCTGAGTCAATATTGGATTGAGTAAGCTCAATTATTTTGTGGGTTATCGAGTCGGAGATTGTTCCTGAGTAAGCAAAAACAAGGTCGTCGGGCTTCAAGTACCGAAGTAACTCTGTGGTAAATGCAACATCCATAACTTTTTGTGGCGGTTTTAGGGAATTACATGCAAGTTAACAGATTTTTTTATTCATTATTCACTTTTACCCTTTATTTATTAGTAATCAACCAAAATGTTACACAAAATTGCATATTCTCAGGTAGGATATTACCTGTACATACAACTTTAGAGAAGGCTCAATACACATAGCGACCTCAAGAGAAGGAGTATTAATGTGTATTTATGCTTTATTATTTATTCATTTTATAATCTATAATGCATTTTGTTTTATTTATATAATTATTTTATAAAAAAATAACCCCTTTACTGCATTTTTAGATTTGGTTGTCTTTCCATGGATTATTACATTTATACCATTCACATTATGATTCGATAAACAAACAGATTAAGATGCTTTAATCATAATAAGTAGGCTAAGTTTAAATGCAAAGAAACCTCTCAGGAGTCGTGACTCCTGAGAGGTTCTGATGGAAAAACAATATGTGTTGATTATTTAAAAAATCCGTGTACCTAGATACCGTTCTGCATCGAGTGCCGCCATACAACCCGATCCTGCTGCAGTAATAGCCTGTCGATAGTGCTTATCCTGAACATCGCCGCAGGCAAAAACACCGGGTACGTTTGTTTTTGAAGTACCAGGAACGGTAATAATATAACCTGTCTCGTCCATTTCAATATAATCTTTAAAAATATCGGAATTAGGCTGATGGCCTATGGCTACAAAGAAACCAGTAATATCTATCAGTTTCTCCTCGCCTTTCGCATTAACTAGAATTGCCCCATTAACACCACTAACATCGCCCACAATTTCCTTGGTGGTATGCTCGTAAAGGACTTCAATATTCTTGGTTGCATCTACCCTATCCTGCATTGCTTTTGACGCCCGCAAGTAAGGCTTTCGGACAATCATATATACTTTTCGGCAAATACCCGCCAGGTAAGTAGCCTCTTCGCAAGCGGTATCGCCACCACCCACAACTGCCACATCCTGTCCCTTATAAAAAAAACCGTCGCAGGTAGCACAGGCCGAAACGCCTTGCCCTTTAAATTTATCCTCCGATTCAAGCCCTAAATACTTTGCTGTTGCTCCTGTTGCAATGATTAAGGCATCGGTGGTGATTACTTTATCCCCATCAATGGTAACCGAAAATGGCTGCTTCGACAAATCAGTTGCAGTAGCCAAACCAAAACGAACCTCGGTACCAAACCGCTCTGCCTGCTTCTTAAGGTCCTCCATCATTTCAGATCCAGTAATCCCCTGAGGGTATCCAGGAAAATTATCGACCTCGGTTGTGGTTGTTAGCTGCCCCCCGGGTTGTAATCCCTCGTAAAGTACTGGGCTTAGATTTGCCCTAGCCGCATAAATGGCAGCGGTGTACCCTGCTGGGCCAGAACCAATAATCAGCACCTTAACGTGCTCCGAAGGGTCATTTGCTAATCCTTTCTTGCTTTCGTCCCCTTTAGTTTCCAAAGGTTTGAATAAGTCCATATTGATGTATTTAGATTTGTTAATACTTGCTGATAACAAACGATGCTACAAATAGTTCACCAGTGAGGCTAAAGGTAAACAATGCCCGAAGATACTAAAGAATTACAAAAAGATTAGCATTAAAAAACGATTTGATAATACTTGCAAAATAAAAAAAGTGATTATCTTTGCAACCGCAAAAGAGAACTGATATGATTTCGTCTCTGCTTGTACATGGCAAGGAACAGTTCTTTTTATTTTTTTAGTTCAGGGTGTGGTCTCGTCATGCTGACGAGATACTTGCATGGGAAGACTAGGGTTCTTTTTTAAAAAATATTTGTTTAGTTCGGGGTGTGGCGCAGTTGGCTAGCGTACTTGCATGGGGTGCAAGGGGTCGGATGTTCGAGTCATCTCACCCCGACTAATTCACAAAGGCTTGCAGAGATGCAGGCCTTTGCTGTTTTATACTTCCAGTGCATTCGATACCAAAGCAGTTGCTGATTCGAAAAAAGAATTTGCTGGTGCAAGGTGGCGTCTTGTCTACAGATATGATGCGCCAAAGCAATGACGCATCGATTTGTTCAATAATAAATCTACTGGGATTCGCTACACAAATAAACCAAATTAGAGGCTAAGCGTCTTAAATAGTGTAATCAATAGTTAAACACTAACCATGAAAAAGGCAATGTCCAGATTTTTAATTTTTTTAATGTCTTGTATTATTATTGGATCCTGTGGCAGTCAAACTGAGAAAAAGGCGAATACTGCTCAACCCGACGACCGAGGATATATTGTTAAGGTGGGCGATAAGGCTCCCGATTTCACTACCCTTCTTCAGGATAGTACAGTGTTTACCCTCTCTGATAATATTGGGAATGTGGTAATGCTACAGTTCACGGCCAGCTGGTGCGGGGTATGCCGTAAGGAGATGCCACATATTGAGAAGGATGTGTGGTTACCACTAAAAGATAAGGGTTTAGTGCTGGTGGGCGTTGATAGAGGTGAGCCCATTGAAAAGGTTATTGATTTCGCAAGTAAAATGGAGATAACATATCCATTGGCTCTAGATGAGGAGTCAAAAATATTTGAGCTTTACGCTCACAAAAGTGCGGGGGTAACCCGCAACGTGATTGTAGATCGCCAAGGTAATATCGCTTTCCTCACCCGACTCTTCGATGAGGAAGAGTTTAAGCAGATGATTGAGGTGATAAAAGAGCTGCTTAACGAGTAAAAAGAACCAAAACTCCACGATTTAAACCAGAAAAAAGGCCGATTTGAAAATTCAGATCGGACTTTTGCTTAAGTACAAAAACTACTTCTGCCTCATTCGGAGGTAGATGTTGGTAAGAACCTTTTTTGTATACAGTGGGAAATCGCCATTCATCATCCACGCGTAGTAGCTGGGCTCCTTGGCAAATATCTGCTCAACGGGTTGACCCTTATACTTGCCAAAGTTAAATACCTCAACCCCCTTCTCGTCGAAGATAACTCGACCAGCAAAATCGACATTCTGGTTGTGAGTGCTATACTCCGCAAGGAAATCGACATCGTTTTTCAGATCGGGATATCGATCGAGTTGAGCCTTTAGCACCTCAAAGGTAGCAATGGTATCCACCTCGGCTCCGTGGGCGCCCACAAGATCTTTCTCGCAGTAGAATTTATAGGCAGCCTCCAGAGTGCGCTTCTCCATTTTATGGAAAATGGTTTGCACATCAATAAACTTGCGCTTGCGGAAGTCGAAATCAACATCGGCACGAAGGAACTCCTCGGCAAGTAATGGGAAATCGAACTTGTTGGAGTTAAATCCGGCCAAATCGCAACCTTCCATAAATTGAGCCAACGATTTAGCTATCTCCTTAAATGTTGGTTCGTTCTTTACATCGTCGTTGGTAATACCATGAATGGCTGTTGATTCAGCGGGAATTGGTATGGTAGGATTAATTCTGCGAGTTTTAACCTCTTGTTTACCATTTGGAAGTATTTTAAGGGCAGCAATTTCCACAATTCTATCGTTAACCACGTCAATTCCTGTAGTCTCCAAGTCAATAAACACCAGCGGATTTTTAATATTGATTTCCATAAGTTTTAAAAATACAGATGATATTTTTAGAAAAAAGAACGAAGCTGTGTCCCAAAGCGGGAACAGCTTCGCAAGTAAATCATTATACGATCATTACGCACTAACCATCATAGGCATAAGCAGCATAAGCACATCCTCGTCGGGATTATCGTTAACTGCGGGGAATAGCAGCCCTGCCCTTGATGGATCGGAAAGCGAAAGAATTACATCACTAGCAGAAATATTAGCTAGGATTTCGATGAGGAAAACCGACTTGAAGCCAATCTCCATGTTATCGCCATCGTACTGGCACTGTAGCTTTTCGTGAGCGGAGATGGAGAAATCCAAGTCCTGAGCCGATACCACCAGCTGATTTCCCTTAAGGGAAAGTTTAACCAAGTTACTGGCCTGATTGGTAAAGGGGGCCACACGCCTGAGGGCGTTGTTGAAATCGAGCCTGTCGATGGTCATCTTGTTGGGATTATCAACGGGGATAACCGAGTTGTAGTTGGGGTAAACTCCCTCAACCAGTCGGCAAACCAACGTGTACTGCTCCATGGTAAACTGAGCGTTCTTAGCATCGAACTCCACCAAAACCTCGGAGTTTCCCTTTACAAGGATATTCTTAAGCAAAGCAGCAGGTTTCTTGGGTAGGATAAATGATTTCTCCTGATCGGCTTTCACGTCAAGGCGCTTGTAACGAACCAGCTTATGGGCGTCGGACGCCACAAATGTAAGGGCATCGGGCGACAGCTCCAGAAGGATTCCGTTCATCACAGGGCGCATCTCATCGTCGGCAGTGGCAAATATGGTTTTGGCGATTCCGCTGAGCAAAGTAGAAGCGGGAACTTTTACCGAAACCTTAGTGCCAGCATCCACAACAGCCTTTGAGGGGAAATCCTCGGCGGGTTGGCCAACGATATTGAACTCCCCCGTATCGGAAATCACCTTAATGGCAAGGGTGTCCTTGTTCACATCGAAGGTAAGGGGTTGCTCGGGGAACTCCTTAAGAGTATCAACAAGAATACGGTATGGAATGGCCACCTGGCCATCGTTGGTCACGTTCTCGAGCTTAATTATGGTGGTAAGAGTAGTCTCGAGGTCGGACGCGGTTATCTCAAGATCGTTCCCGTTGAGATTAAAAAGAAAATTATCAAGAATAGGCAGGGTATTCTTTGAGCTGATTACCCTACTCACCACCGATAGGTGGCTTAAAAGTTCGGTGCTGGAAACTACAAATTTCATCCGTATCGATTTTTAAAATTGTTAGCAAAGGTACTACTTATGTCGAAATTTCATCAACCCGACAGGTTGATGAGTTTAATACCTGCAGGCCGCACATATCTGCATAAGCAAAAATTACATTCTTAAGGCTGATAATCAGAAATGTTGATCGGCTCGAAACAGGAATCAATATTACGATTTTTTATGCAAAAAGGCAAAATAATGCCGAAATTAGTTTTTAAACGACGATTGGTTCCGCAGAAGTTGATGCAGGTCGATGAAGTTGGCGATAAAAATCTGATTACTTCCCGAAACTGTGAGGTAAACCCTATTCAAATCCACGTTCACTGGTCTTCCCAACTCATCGATATACTCGTCAACAGGAATAGGAAAAACTTTTAGCAGATAATTCTTACCCTCCTTTAGGTAGATGTTATAGATGAAATCGGGTTCAGAATAGACAATGGCAGCTTTCTCCTCGCTGTTAAGCGAGGCTATTGCGGTATAGGGTACCTGGGTAAGGTTATCGAGAAACTGCTTTACTCGCTCGGGATTCACGCCCGAAAGTTCGAATCCATTGTACACATTAAATACACGGTATTCGTTTGTATCGGTTATGTCGACACGGAAGGATTGCTCCGGATCGTGTGGCACCTCAACCTCAACAGCATTAATGCTCGAAAGGCTTGGCATGGCTACCAAATTCCCCACCCAGTATTCGTTCTCAATTTTAAAAAGATCAATAATGTTCCCATCGAAGCCAGGCAACTCCAACCTATATCCCTGACGACTTCCCTTCATAAGGCCAACGGTATGCTGATTAAGCAGCGTGGTGTAGGCCACACTGTACTCCTTAACCGGCTTACGACCCGAGAGTAGAACAACCGTAATGCCCTCGGCACTAATGAACTTTTGCAGGCTATCGTTAATGGTTATGGGAACAGGGCCAGCTGTTCGAAGCCTTGAAATTACCCTAAACAAAGCGTTTACAGCATCGGAGCTAGCAGGTGTATCGCGATTTACCAACCATGACCCAGTGGGTGTTTTCTGAAGAGTAACGCTGGCATCGTTACTGCTTATTACAACTTGCGAAATAATTTGAGTGTTTTGCTGAGCAAAGCCCATCTCATTATCGCGTCTATTGTTGGTTATAATATTTTGTGCTAGAAAATATCCGGCAAATACTAACAGTATAACAAACCACCAGTACCTAATGAGTAACCGTTTAATCTTCATAACTAATTCCTAGGATATGTATCTTTTTCGCCGTACAATTAGCCAAACTGCCACAAAAACCAAGAGTACTACCGATGGGATTGTGAGGTTTATTACCTGCCATCTAACGCGTTGCTCCAAAATCTTGCTCTTATCGAGGAGTCGAAGTTTAAATTCGCGTGTACGAAGGTTCATCAGCCCCTTGTCATCATTTAAATAGTTGATCACATTCACAAGAAACTCCTTATTACCATAGGTTTGGCGCGAGTAGCGGTCGTAACCCAACGGAGTAATGTAAGCCCCATCGGCACGACGACTCACCTCGTTTCGAATGATATCGGCATCGGAAATAACCACCATTCTGGTGGTAACACTACGATCGTGAAAGCTGAAAGGCTTACCATTATTAAACGCTGTTAATGGCCTATTGGTGAATGCAGATGGGAAAATCCCTTCGAGGAGCACTGCTACGGGAATATTAGATTTATTAAAATCGGTCTCAAGCGGGCTCTGCTCTATCTGTCTAAGATTGATGAATAGGGGAACATTTAGCGTTCGGCTATAGGGCGATGTTCTAAGTAAAACCTGCTTATCGATGTTAGAATCCATCCCCACGGTATCGATTGGGCTTACAAATCGGCTTGAGATTAGATTCAAGTTTCGGGTAATAGGATGGCTAACCGGAGCATTCAGTAATGGGTAGAATACCCATGGTGCAGGAACAAACCTTGAGTCTTGACCCTGAAGAGCAACGTTTATTGGGACAACAGCGCATTGCATATCCTGAATTAGTGTAGGATTTACCCTTGCTCCATACTTAAATAGTATGTCCTCCAGGTTATGATCGTTAGGAAAAGCCAACGTAGTAGCCCCCTGCGAAAGGCTATCGACACTAACGTTAACACCATCGACAACCCAAAGTACGCTTCCCCCACCCATGATGTACTGATCGAGAACCAGCTTGTCGGCTTCGGAAACACGCTCGGTTGGCCCAGCCATAACCACAACCGAGTATGGGTTTAGCCCGCCAACCTCGCCACCAAGGATTACCCGATGTACCTCAAACTGCTTTACTAACTCCTGAGCAATATCGCCAGTCTCCAGCTCATCGAGCTGACCGTGGCCATGCACAAAGGCCAGCCTAGGCATACTGTCGGGCTTTAGAGCAAGGATTGTGCTGATGAACGAGTACTCAAATCCCTGAACAGAGATGTTGATATTCTCCTCACCGCTTAGGGTTGGATTATTCTTTAGAAGATTCACTACCTGCTCCCGCCCCTTGAAACTCACAACTGCACCAGGGAATACTATTCGCTGGTTTGTTCCACCACGTGGGTCACGCTCCTGAATATTTGTTGGTTCTAGTCCCCTGTCGTACAGATCGCGAACAAAAGCATCGCGTTCGGTCTTATTAACTGATCCTAGAGGATTAACGAACTCATACTCGAACATCCGTTGTCCATAAACATTAAACTCATCGAGCAGCTCTTTAAGTTCCCTACGCATTCGTCTGAAACCCATTGGCAAATCTCCGTCGAGGAAAACACGGATGTGAACCACATCGTCGAGTTCGGCAAGAACCTCCTTGGTGGTTTTATCGAGTGTATACCTCTTTTCGGAGGTTAAGTCGAGCCTAAAATTCACAAAGTTGGAGATGTATACAAGCAAACCAATGGCAACAACACCTATCGCAAACTCGGCAAAACTCCTATTTCTTGTTGATGAAGAACCCATACTATGGAGAAGGTTAATTGATTCAAAATAATTATGCTACCATTTTCGGCTCTGAAGAACCAATCGCGTGGCGAGAATAAATAAGGCCGAGAGGCCTATAAAGTAAACAATATCGCGCGAGTCGATTACTCCCCGGCTAAGTGACTGGTAATGCTCGTTTATGCCCAGCGACACTATAATGTGCTCCACATCCTTAAGCAGATATACCGATGCAATGGACTCAAGCCCAATGTAGATGAAAAAGCTAAGGATTACGCCAATGATAAACGAAACGATATGGTTTTGGGTAAGGCTCGAAGCGAAAACGCTTATGGCTGCATATCCTGCAGCCAGAAAAAACAGGCCAATGTACGATCCCCAAGTTCCTCCCGTATCGATATTACCTACGGGACTTCCCAAAAAGTAAACCGAAAGGAAAAATACTAGCGATGGCAATAGAATAATAATCACCAGGGTAACCACAGCAAAGTATTTACCTAGGATTAGATGCATATCGGAGATGGGCCGCGTAAGCAGTAACTCAATGGTACCCGTGCGTTTCTCCTCCGAGAATGTGCGCATGGCAATAGCCGGTACTAGAAACAGGAAAATCCAGGGAGCCATAATAAACAGCGTATCGAGAGTGGAGTAGCCACCATCGAAAACGTTCAACTCACCAGGAAAAACCCAAATAAACAAGCCATTAACCACCAAAAACACTATGGCGGCAATTAGTCCGGTTAATGAGGAGAAAAAGCTGTTTAGCTCTTTTATGAAAATTGCATACATACACAGAAAAGTTTGACA
This sequence comes from Tenuifilaceae bacterium, assembly GCA_034003245.1. Taxonomy (GTDB): domain Bacteria; phylum Bacteroidota; class Bacteroidia; order Bacteroidales; family Tenuifilaceae; genus Perlabentimonas. The sequence continues at coordinate 6,296 of JAVEYY010000044.1, read as the reverse complement.
CAAAAATAGTTGATTTTACGGAACAGACGCTAGTTGTGGTTTGTTAAACGATTTTAAATGGAGAATATTGGGGGTTGGGGAGATAGTTTCGAGTTTCGAGTTTCGAGTTTAGCAGTTGGCGGTTGGCGGTTAACGAGAGTGACCTGCCAGCTCTACCTGTCGCCTGCCTGTCGGCAGACAGGGCAGACAGGCGGCAGGCTGGTTGGGTGATTGGATGATTGGATGATTGAATGAGAAGCCATAATCAACCAATCAGTCAGTTCCTCCCTAAAGGTTTGCCCTCCCACGCATGCTCGAGAACCATCAAAAAGTCGTTAAAATCTAAATCCTCGGGGTTGTAGAACTGGGCGCCATCGCCCATGGCGGTTTTGGCTATCTCGGGAAGTTTTTCTCGGGGCACAAGCATGTTCCCTTCCCTATCCTTAATCTCGCTTAGGTAACGCGCGTGCCTACCATTAGTGGCATTGTAGAGTTTTTGATTTAGTTCCCTTATAAACTGGATTGCTCTTCGTGCCCGCAGTTCCTTTGGGGTTGATGCAAACACTTTTTCGCCTGCCAGCGGGAAAAGCAAATCGGCAATAAGATGCTCAACCTTTTTAAAATTATACTCCAACCCGTAGGGTAGAATTATACTCATGCAAGTGCCATGTGGTGCTTGGCAAACGCCTCCCGTGGCATGACCAAGGGAGTGCACCATTCCCACCATCGAGTTGGAAAAGGCTGCCCCTGCCAAAGTGGAACCATGGGCAAGCGCTAACCGGGCATCCAAATCGTTTGGATTGGCAATGCTTTTCAGAATATTATTGCTGATTAGCCGAATGGCCAGTAGCGCATCGCCATCGCTAAGGGGATTTTTTGATAAGCAGGTATACGCCTCGCAGGTATGAGTTAGCGCATCCATACCTGTTAACGCAGTAAGATGAGGAGGAAGCGTTTGGGTCATACGCGAATCGAGAATTGCAATGTTGGGCAAGAGGTTGTACGACACAAATCCAAGCTTTACGCTTCGCTCATGGTCGGCAATTACAGCAGCAAGAGTTACCTCGGATCCTGTTCCAGATGTAGTGGGGACAACAATCAACGGTTTTAACTTGGTTTTCACCTTTCCGGCACCGGCAAACTGCATCAAGTTATCACCACCCAACGATACCAGCACGTTTACCCCTTTGGCCGTATCGATAACCGAGCCGCCACCAATGGCAATTATGGAATCGCAGTGCTTTGCCCTATACAGCTGAGCAATCTCCCTAATGGTTTTCAAGTCGGAGTCGGGGGGCACATTGTCAAATACGGGCAAATCGTTACGGTTCATTGCCCCCAGGGCAATATCAACCAGTCCAACATTACTAACACCTTTATCGGTTATTACCAGCGGACTTTTTGAGCTTAAATCGGACAGGAGTTGGGGTATCGATTCCAGTACGCTGTGACCTGAAACCACTTTTACCCTATTGCAATATTCGTAGTAGCCTGGAATGATCATATTGGGAGGATTACTGATTGATTGATTGGTTGATTGGTTGATTGGTTAGCGGATGGCGATTAAAGAGAGTGATTGGGTAAGGGTTCTGAGTTCTGCGCTGTGTCTCGGGAGATTGGCGTTCTTTGCCAAGCTAACGAGATTCTGTGTTCAGTGTTCAGTCCACTATCCTACCACAACCCTAGCATAGGTTAGAACTCTGCTGCGCAGCTTGCGGGCAAGTGACATTTGGGATCGGTTGGGATATCGCTTAACACCAAGACGGGCAATAAATTTGGGAAGAAGCAGAACCTCCAGCAAATCCATTAGCCTTAGCACACCGCTGGCCACCACAATATCGCCCTCAACAATTAGTCGATCCCTTGCCGTTGCCACACACGACGATTCCTGAAATGTGAACATCAGGATGGCAGCCTCCAAATGCTTTATCTTCATCGACAAGGTAATTTTCTTATCCTTTAGTTTCCAACCGTAGTAACGAATTCGCCCTTGCTTATCCTTGCCAACAATCATATGGGGCCCGTTGGGCGCCACGCAGAGGTCGAGCATAAAATCGGCAGGCATATTCTCGAACTCCTGTTTGGCAACCGGATCGACTTTGGCCACAGCCTGAAAGGCGCGACCAAAGATTAAGAGCAGCAACCAAACGTAAAACCTTTTTAAAGGTTTAGTGCCGGGCGTGGCTTCATGAAAATCGTTGTTTTTCATTGTAAATTGGATTATTCTTATACAATTCGTATGGTGAACTATTTTGTGACCAGTGCAAAATTCAAAAAGCCTAAGCAGTAATCCATTGTTACTCGTGATTCGCTGAGCTCCTCAGCCCCAATGGCAATCTTCTGAATGTGGTGCTGCTGAATTTTAAGCTGATCAAGCTTGATGCTGCAAAGTGATACCAACGATTCAATAATCCTAATACTCTCATTCGACCTACCTTCTGCTGAAATATCACAATACTTTTCAATTCCAGTAAGCGCCAGAAGCAAGTCGTCCTTTACTATTTGGCCACGTTCCTGCTTGTAACGCAGCGCGTAGGGCAGAAGCAAGCCCGACAGCAGATTGGCGGAATAACCCGTTTCGCTGGCCAACAGCTTGGCCGCAAGGCAAGCCACACCTCCCTGGGTGTTGGATCGAACGGCCCCGGCCACAGCAATCCCGTTAAGCACGGCCAGCGCCGACCTCTTATCGTCAGGCCTTTTAACCAAATTTGGAAGATTATCGGCAATAAGGCTTATGGCCGTAAAGGCCGATGCCTCGGCAAATGGGCTACACAGCTCGTTAGCCACCCCCTCAGCACACCAAGCCAAAGCGCCAGCTGCTGCTGTAACCGTTGCGTGTAATCCAGCCCTTTGCCCAACCATCTGCTTATCGATGCACACCAGATCGGGGTAAAGAGAATCGGAAGTCACCTCCCTCCCATCCAAATTCATTGTGTTGGTCACCTCCGATCCGTTGATATTCTGGGTAGCGATGTAGGCAAACGGAATAGTGCGATCGTGAATTTCCAATGATTTTAAATCATTCCCCTGGGTGAGTGATATGGCCAATGCCTTGGCAATATCCATAGTAAATTCACCCCCTATGGCTACTACAGAATCGCACTGGCGCCACTTGAAAAGACCTGCGAGGCGCTTAACTTCATTCTGATTTACGTAAGGTAACGAGCAGTCGACTAGCGCGCCAACGGAAAGGTTGGAGTCGGCCAACGAACGGACAAACCGTTTTACCAGACCCTTGGCCTGAGGGTGAACGATTACCATTGGCCTGTGGGCATTGTATCCATCGAAATCGACTGGGATATGCTCCATAGCCCTTAGTCCCACTAGGAACTTGGGCTGAGCGAAGAAGGAGGTGTGGTTGGGTTGGGGCATTTTAGGGTTTAGGGTTTAGAGTTAAGGTTTAGGGCCTGCCTACCGAAGGTAGGTTTAGCGTTGCGAGTTTGGCTACTTTATGAATTCTATTTGTCTTTATCGCTCAATGTTTCGATGTTTTTAAAGATTTGATTGGGTGACTGGGTGATTGGTTGATTGACTGATTAATTGATTGATTGGGTGATTGACTGATTGGTTGATTGGTTGATTGCTCCCACTCCATTGCCAATCTCGTTAGCCAGTCAAAAAGTGGCTGCCTCCCGAGACAAGCTGCCAACTAATCTGTTTAATCCAAAATTTTTAACTTCTTCAAGGTCTTCGCAGTTGGGATACCGTTGCTATTGAAACCGCGCTTGGCGTAGAACTGCTTTATCATCCTCTGCAATGGAATTGGTTTTTGTTGCTTATCGCTTTTGCGAAACTCATTAAGCAACTTCCCTGGCAGCGTATCGTCCTTGGCCGAGATGCCCTCGCGGGTGTTCATGTATCGCTCCAGAACGTAGATGCGCTCGCCGGCGGTAATCAACTCCTTATTGGTAAGTTTTATCCCCGTGATGGTGCTCCACATCCTGGTGTACAAGCTGTAATCGATCAGCTGAATGGCTACCGGGTGCATGTACTGCATCAGAAAAGCCAGGATGGGCTTGGGCGTGTACTTCACCAGCGGCGGCTCCAGCATGTAGGCAAACTGGGTAAAGGCGCAGGTGTGTAACGAGTCGATAATCTCCTTAACATTCTGCAGGAACACCACGTAGGCCGCCTTGCCCAACGATTTGGTTGGGTTGAGCAGCCCGAAGAGAATCTCCTGGGCAATGACGTAGGCGTTAAGGTGACACCCACCGCGGTTAGCCACGGAGTACGATAGGGCCTGGCCAAACGATCCGCGGGGATCGTAGGCGGCCAGCTCGAGCCCCTTGGCGTGAATGGCAAACGACTCGCCCCCATACTTGCGGCTGGCCGCGCGTGAGCCCAGGGCCAGATCGGCCCCAACGCCCTTGCCGTAGGCAATATCGTTGATGGTTTGGGTTACCGCATCGATATCGCCAAACTTCAAATTGGTTGTGATAAAACCATTCTGAGTGGCCTCAATGGCCCAGCCAATGGTGCTCCCCGTTGATATGGTATCCATACCCAGCTCGCCACAGAGTTTGCCCAATCGTGCCACAACCTCGGTATCGAAAATGCCTAGGTTTGATCCCAACAGGCCAATGGTTTCGAACTCGGGAATGGCCAGCGTTTCGCCACTAAAATCGCCCTTATGGCCACATAGAATGGTGCAGGGCTTACAGGTATGATGCTTGCTGCTGTGCTTCTCCCGAAAGTTTTGGCCCGACAGCTCGAAGTGCTGCGGATGTGAACCATCGCTAAAGTTATTTATGGGGAAGATATTGGCCCCGTTGCAGGGGATTACGTTGGCAGCCGTGCCAAAATCGCGGTAAAAGCCCGATGTGGTATCGTTGGCGTTAATCTGCTGGCTGGCCAGCTTGCGCGCCTTATCGAACTTGTCCTTCTGCGCCGGAACAATCTTAAACTCGCCCCCCAAGGCCGTAATGGCCTTAATATTCTTTGAGCCCAGCACAGCTCCCACGCCGCCACGGCCCAGGAAACGATGGCCCGAGATGATGTTGGCGAAGCGCACCAGGTTCTCGCCCGCCGGCCCAATGGCAATCACGCCCCCCTCATCCTTAAGGGCCTCCTGCGTTTGGGTGGTCGATTTGCCCCACAGATGCTGAGCGCTCCTCACCTCGCATCCCTTGGATGAGATATGCAGATAGGATTTCTCGGGAGCCTTGCCGGTGAGGATTAGCCCATCCCAGCCCGAGGTTTTAAGGCTCATGCCAAAGGGGCCACCGCACGATGAGGAGACCATAATACCCGTTAAGGGCGATTTGGTGATGGCCGACCAGCGCCCCGAGCAGGGAGCGCCGGTGCCCATGTACACGCCGGGCATAAAGGCGATGATATTCTGGGCCGATAGCGGGTCGACACCCACCTTTAGCCTATCGAAAAGGAGCTTCATGCCCAGCCCCTTGCTGCCGATGTACTTCCTGCGGAGCTCGGGGGTAATTTCTATTACAGTCGATTCGCCTGTTGTGAGGTTTACCTCCAATACGCGGTTGCTGGTTCCAATGATATTATCCATAGGTAAGTATTTGCGTTCAGCCGTTTTGATGAAATGCAATGCAAGATACAAAAGTTTGGCGAGGTACAAGGGTGAGTCGGGGAATTTATGGTGGCGGGTTGCGGGTAAGCAATTAACTAAGTTTGGCGTTTAGGGTTTAGGGTGGCGAGTTACGGGTTGGAAGTTGGCAGTTGGCGGTGGTTGGTGGCGAGACCTCACCCCAGCCCTGACAGGGTTTAAAACCCTGTCAGGGCTGGGTATTGCTATTCGTTAATCATTCTTCAGCCTCGGTAGTCTTTGCTTCACTCATCGGCCTCCAAACCCCTCGACGTTGAAATTTAGGTTAAAATCCCCAGGATGCCCACCGATGCTGGCGTTCAGAATTCCCTGCGCAGGGAATTTAAATCCGTGCGCAGGGAGTTGTCCATTGGCTGCCGTGGAATTTTTTTTTCCTGCTGTGGGGAGAATGATTTCCTACTGTGGAAATGTTTCACGGCACACTAGGGGCCCAACATTTCCTTGAGTGGAAATTTTATTTCCACCGCAGCTAATCACCCGTTCCCTGCGGTGAAAATTTAAATCCCTGCGCAGGATAATACCCATTAGCTGCGCAGGGAATGGCCCTGATAGCCGGGAAAACCCCGCTATGCCTTGGTAAACTTCACGGCGGCGAGCATCTCCTTGATCCGGCTACCCGGAGCAAAGATCACGCTCGTGTTCCGGATGGCCGAGGCGTTTACCTCGACCTCGGTGGCCCTGCCCTCGGAGCTGAGGCTGGGGCGCAGGCTGCCCAGCTCGCCCAGCCGCACGATGGAGCCCTTGG
>JAVEYY010000043.1:0-44374 GCA_034003245.1 Tenuifilaceae bacterium | reverse complement strand
ATGAAAAAAGATAAAGAGAAAAAATTATCTGCAGGGTATTAGTCAATTACTTAGCCTTTTCCCTGCGTTCAATCTCTTTAAGATTATCCATTTTCTTCTTTTCAAGAAAACCTCGAATATCGTAAAGATGTTCCTTCATCTCCTTATTACCAAACTCATATACCTTGGTAACCAGCCCATCCAGAAAATCGCGGTCGTGCGAAACTAGTATTAATGTGCCGTCAAAGGCTAAAAGTGCACTTTTAAGTATATCCTTGGTTCGCATATCCAGATGGTTGGTTGGCTCATCGAGGATTAGGAGGTTAACTGGCTCTAAAAGGAGCTTTATCATCGAGAGGCGGGTTCTTTCTCCTCCCGACAAAACCTCAACCTTTTTGTTTATATCATCGCCACCAAACATAAAAGCGCCAAGTAGATCCTTAATCTTGGTTCGTATTTCGCCCACGGCCACATCGTCGATGGTTTGAAATACGGTTAGCTCTTCGTTAAGAAGTGAAGCCTGGTTCTGGGCAAAGTACCCAATCATTACATTATGGCCAAGGGTCATCTTTCCCTCAAAGTAAATCTCGCCCATAATGGCCTTAATCATAGTTGATTTACCCTCACCATTTCGACCAATGAATGCAATCTTTTCGCCACGCTCAATGGAGAACGATGCGTTGGAGAACACGTTGAGTTCGCCGTAGCTTATCGAAATACCATCGGCAATCACCGGCCAGCTGCCCGATCGTGGCGAAGGTGGAAAGCGAAGCTTTAGAGCCGAGGTATCCTCCTCGTCAACCTCTAGTATTTCCAACTTCTCCAGCATTCGAACCCGCGATTGCACCTGATTGGTTTTGGAATACGTTCCCTTAAATCGCTCAATAAATTCCTGGTTATCGGCAATCATTTTCTGCTGCTCGTCGTACTGCTTTTGCTGTTGCTCTCGGCGCTCCTTGCGAAGCTGAAGGTAGGTTGAGTAGTTTACCTTGTAATCGTAAATTCTACCCATGGTAATCTCGATGGTTCGGGTGGTGATATTATCAACAAAAGCCCTATCGTGCGAGATCAAGATTACCGCTTTAGCGCTGTTAATTAAAAACTCCTCGAGCCACTGCACCGACTCAATGTCCATGTGATTGGTTGGCTCATCGAGCAGAATTAAATCGGGCTTTTGGAGCAGAATCTTTGCCAACTCAATCCGCATTCGCCATCCTCCGCTAAACTCGCTGGTGGGGCGTGTAAAGTCCACGCGCCGAAAACCTAGACCTAAAAGTATTTTCTCAACCTCGGCATCAAAATTTATCTCCTCAATGGTGTAGTACTTCTCGCTAAGGGTAGAAACCTGCTCAATTAACTTGTAGTAGCTTTCCGACTCGTAGTCGGTGCGAATGGTAAGCTGATGGTTTAGCTCATCAATCTCGCGCTTCATCTCAAAGATATTGGCAAATGCCTGCGACGCCTCCTCGAAAACTGTTCTGTTATTCTCGGTAATTAGATGTTGAGGCAGATATGCAATCACCGCATCATTCGGCGCGGTGACTCGGCCACGTGTTGGCGTTTTTGCACCTGCAATAATTTTTAGTAAAGTAGATTTGCCTGCGCCGTTCTTGCCCATTAGGGCAATCCTATCCTTCTCGTTTATGGCAAAGGAGATGTCCTTGAAAAGTGTTGTGCCGCCAAATTCAAGAGTGAGACTGTCAACTGAAATCATATCGTTTTTTAATGAGGCGCAAAGATAGCCTCTTTATTTGGTTTGCAAAGATGATGTTAACCACCTTTCAACTCAATCTTGAGTAAAAGGCTACAACCTCAATTCCAATCAAATTACCTATCTTTGTAGCAAACATAAGAATAATGATTTTCGATCCATCATATATTGAGATAATGGCGCCAGCGGGCAATTTTGAATCGCTTATGGCAGCCATTCAGGGCGGAGCAAACTCGGTTTACTTTGGCGTGGGGCATTTAAATATGCGTGCCAAGTCAACCGTAAATTTCACAGCAGATGATTTACCCGAAATTGTTAGAATTTGCAGTGAGCACAAGGTAAAGACCTACCTAACAGTAAATACTGTTCTTTACGATCACGATATTTCACCTATGCGCTCAACAATCGAAGCCGCTGCCAGGGCAGGAGTCTCGGCCATAATTGCCTCCGATCAATCGGCCATAAGCTACGCACGTGAACAAGGAGTTGAAATACATCTATCTACACAGTTAAATATCAGCAATACCGAGTCGCTAAAGTTTTATTCGCAATGGGCCGATGTGGCCGTGTTGGCGCGTGAGCTAACCCTCGATCAGGTTGCCGTAATTGCTCGAAATATTGAGGAGCAGAATATCGTTGGCCCATCGGGACAAAAGGTGCAACTCGAGATTTTTGCTCACGGAGCATTGTGTATGGCGGTATCGGGGAAATGCTATATGAGCTTGCACCAAGCAAACTCTTCGGCCAATCGTGGGGCTTGCCTGCAAATTTGTCGTCGATCGTACACAGTAACCGATAACGAAACGGGCGATCAGCTGGAGATAGACAACGAGTATATTATGTCGCCCAAGGATTTATGTACCATAGGTTTCCTAAATAAAATTATTGCATCAGGTGTAAGGGTTCTAAAGCTAGAGGGAAGAGCCCGAAGTCCTGAGTACGTAAAAACTATTACCCAATGTTACCGCGAGGCCGTTGATTCTATTGCAGATGGAACATACAATCAGCAAAAAATTGATGGCTGGATGGAGCGGTTGTCAATGGTTTTCAATCGTGGCTTTTGGAATGGTTACTATTTAGGTCAGCGACTCGGTGAGTGGAGTCATCATTATGGTAGCGTGGCAACCGAACGAAAAATCTATGTTGGAAAAATCACAAATTTTTTCTCGAACCTCGGCGTGGCTGAGCTTAAAGTTGAGGCAACCGAATTTTATAATAACGACAAGGTGCTGATTATTGGTCCAACAACAGGGGTTGTTGAACTTGTTGCTGAAGATATTCGCGTTGATGACAAATCCGTGGAACAGTGCTCTAAGGGGAAAAGATGCTCTTTTGTAACTCCAGAGATTGTTAGAAGAAATGATAAGTTGTATCGGGTAGTACCTGTTAATCCCTACTCTAACTAGTTTTTATAAACCTAAAGAATTTACCTTTCGGGTACACACACCTTGTTAACTGGGTTGAAATAGGTGCCAAGCGATTTGGCCAGGACAATGGCAACAGGAATACCAACGATTGACATAAAAAGTCCAACAATTTGGCATATTGTGACAATGGCAAGCACAAGTCCAATAGGAAAATAGAGGATTCTAACAATAAATCCGTAGGCATTCCAAAGCACATTCTGTTTTTGGTTAAGCGAGTTTTTACTCACCATTTGCATGGAAAAAGGAGTGAGCAGGAAACGAGCCAGCTGCATTAAGCCAAGGCCGATAGGCGATGCGACAATGGTAATAGTAAGGATTACACCAATTACAAATGTCCAAAAAGCCGTAATAAACCCCAGAAAGGGGATATGCCAAATTATATTTGCTAAAGTTCTCATCTGAATTTTTGAACCAAATATAGTAATTACGGTTCTTATACAATCAGACTAACTATCAAATTTGATGCTTAGGCAATTCCGGTTAGAAGTCTTGCGATACAAATGTATTTCGTGTGGGTATTGTAGATCAATTGCACCAGATCTTATCGATTTTTCTCGTCACGATGGTCTAGTTACATCAATTTTTACCCCCAATTTCGATTCAGATATTCAAACTATTAATGATTTTTTAGCCGATACAAGCACAGTTGAGCAAATAGTTAGAATTTGCCCCACAAAGGCAATGAGAATCCAATAAACACATTATTTTACATGTTTGATATATAGATAAATAGCATTTAGAACCCACCTTTTGTCATTTTTTTTTCATATCTATTTACTGTTAACAAATAATTGTTCTAAATTTATATCTTTAAAAATTGACCATATTTCCTAAAACCAAAGTACTATGGAACCAAATTCACAGAGACTAATTGTGCCTTGGGATTTTACACACGTAACAGAAAATGCCCTTTTATACGCACTTAAAATTGGATCCTTTACCGATAACTTTTCTATCGATCTAATCCACGTTGTAGAGGCTGGTGGAATGTTCAGTAAGGGAAAGTTAACAGAGAAAGAAGCCGTTGAGAAGTTGAAATCTGATGCCGCCAGAATAAAAGAAAAGCATAACATCGAAGTTCGCCCCGTTGTGCAGGAGGGGAGCATTTTCCACACAATAAGCGAGTATGCGTTTGATGTGGAGGCAGATATGGTGATAATGGGAACTCACGGAATTAAAGGAGTACAGAAGTTAACCGGTAGTAAAGCGCTTAAAGTTATTGCCGGATCAAACGTTCCCTTCCTTGTTATTCAGGACGCCCCAAAGGAAGGCCGAATTTTCGAGAATATTGTTCTGCCCCTCGACTATAGACTAAATGAGAAGGAGCGTCTGCGCTGGGCCATAAGAACTTCCCACCAATTTAGCTCCAAAGTCCATATTATGTTACCGCACGCTACTGATGCCGGAATTCAGAAAAAGGTTAACTATAACCTTGCATTTGCCAAAAAACATTTAGAGGCCAACGATATTGTTACCGAAGTTCATAGTGCGAGCAAGAACGCTAACTTCTCTGACGAGATTATTAAGCTTGCCGTAGATATCGAGGCTGACCTTATACTTATTATGACCACGCCCAACCTCGATTTTACCGATTATATCTTTGGTGCACAGGAGCAGTATGTAATAGCTAATAATGCTAAAATTTCTGTTCTCTGCGTAAATCCGGCTATGGTATAGTGAACTAAGTTCTATATTTCTCCTCGTGATCGGTAAGTATACTTAAGTAGCTGATATAACGCGAGGGATGAATTAAATTATTTTCTACAGCATTTTTAACTGCACACCCGGGCTCATGCTCATGTGTGCAGTTTTTATATTGGCATTGAGCCGAAACCGCGAATATTTCGGGGAAAAAATGAAATATCTCGCGTTTATCCATATCAACCAAACCAAATCCTTTAATACCCGGTGTGTCAATAATAAATCCACCATTAACCAAAGGGAACATCTCACTAAAAGTTGTAGTATGCTTTCCTTTAAGATGATAGTGTGAGATATCGGCAGTTTTAAGGTTTAGTTTTGGTTCAACTAGGTTGATTAGTGTACTTTTACCCACACCCGAGTTGCCAGAGAAAAGGCTTACTTTTCCTTTTATAAGTTCTCGGATGTTATCTAACCCTTCGCCCGTTTTTGCCGATGCCCTATAGCATGGGTATAGTGGCTTGTAAATCGACTCGTAGTAGCGAAGCTTTTCTTGGAACATCTCATCGGAGTAGAGGTCAATTTTGTTGAATAGTAAAACAGCAGGGATTTGGTATGCCTCCGATGTGGCCAAGTACCTGTCGATAAAAACAAGATTGGTTTCTGGAAAATCAATGGTAATAACCAGGATTGCCTGGTCGATATTGGCGGCAATAATATGCGATTCGCGCGATAGGTTCGAGGATTTTCGGATGATGTAGTTCTTCCTTGTCTCTACATTATCGATATTGCCCGTTACTCCATCATTCTCAATGGCAATATCAACAGTATCCCCAACGGTAATCGGATTTGTGGTTCTAGATGATTTTAGCCTCAATTTTCCTCTAATCTTACAACGGTAAATATGGCCTTGCTCATCCATTACCGTGTACAAGCTTCCTGTTGATTTTAATACTCTCCCTTTCATCTCCAAAAGTCGATTTGTTGGCGTAAAATTAGCATTTAAATGGCTTGTTTCCGACTTGGGGCACAACTTTACGCCAAAAAGGCGTAAGGGTTTAAAATCGCTCCTTACGCCTTTTTGGCATTTTGTTTACGTTAGGGTTACTCCTCCTTAATGGGTTTAAATCCATTACCCAGAATTTCGTTTGCATCAATTACTGTAATAAATGCTTTTGGGTCAATTTGTTCAATAAAGTCGCGGAGCATATGAACCTCTCTTCGGCTCACGTTGGTGAAGATGATTTTTTTCTCTTGCCCCTTGTACATTCCAATTCCATTTATCAGAGTTCCTCCACGATCTAAATCAACTATAAGTTTCTCTCTGATCTCGTCGTACTTATCGGAAATGATAAACAGGGTTTTATCGTAGCTTACACCCTGAATGGTCATATCAATAACCTTTCCGGTAATGTAGATTACTATCCACGAGTAGAGCGGAATTTTCCAGTCCTGAAATGCTGCCAGGGCAATTAGCACAATGGCCGAATCAACATAAATCATAAGCTGCCCAAGGGGAAGGCGTGTGTACTTGGCAATAATCATGGCAATAATATCGGAACCTCCGCTTGTTGCTTTCGATTTAAAAATTAAACCTAACCCAAATCCAACAAGTACGCCACCAAATATTGAGGAAAGCAACACGTCGTCGACCAGCGGTTCGTAACCGAAAAGGTAGTGTTGAGCATCGATAAAAACTGATGTAAGCACAAAGCCAATTACAGTTTTAACACCAAAGCGTGGCCCCAGCAACTTAATACCTATGATAGTAAGCGGAATATTAAGTATAAGCCCAACGGTTCCAATGGGGAAACCTGCAGGTGCCCAGCTAAAAACGCCCTTAGTTAGGTAGTGAACAATAATACCGATTCCGTAAACACCACCTGGCGCAATGCGATGTGGGTCGATAAAGAACACGAATCCCGAAGCTAGGATAAAGGCTCCAATGGTGATTAAACTCCATACTTTAAACCATTCCTTTGTGAACAGCTTTTCCTTTGATACGTAGCTCATAATGAGTTAGTTTTTTAAGGTTACTACTTTTTTATTTGGCTGCAAAATTAGCATAAAAGATTTTGAAATGGAGATAGTTGCTAAACCAAATTATAGGAGTAATGATTAGGTTTTATCCTACATTATTCCTTGGGTAAATTAAAACCCTTTACGTGGAATTGTTTCAACCTCCTCAAGCGTTCGGTTAATTCTTGTGTTTCGTTTACCCGAGGCAAACTGATAGGTAACTCGAAACCAAAACGGAACTAACGATTTTTCAATTTGTCCACTATAAGTGCTATTGAATTCTTGATTGCTAGATTTTTCGCCAAAATATGTAAAGTTTCTGGTAAATGGAATAGCGCTAACAACCCCAACCTTAAGCCCCATATTAAACTCCTTGTCAATCGACAAGAAATAGGTTGCATCCTCAAACTTATTGTTTTGAATATTGGCCACCGGGGTATAGTATTGAACAATTCCTGAAACGGAGAGTCCTTTACCTAGCGAAGCCAATGCCGATAAACTTGAGTTTAACCCAAAGCCCGAACGACTATTAATGAAGTTTTGCTTTGCAAACCTGTTGGCATTTGTTTCGAACCGGTATAGGCTAATTTGTGGATTAATTGTCAGGCTTTTGCCAATTGTTATGGTTCCCGATCCACTTAAACCAATCTGGTTTATATTTCCCAGATTGTAGGGTTGGCAAACGAATACACCATCATTATTTACTGTAAGCAGATTATCAATAGCATTTTCTCTGATATAATAGAAAAGCCTAGTATTAACAAAACCTTTTTTGATTCGCATACTATGTTGAAGTTCAATATTTTTAATAGTTGAAGGGGTGATAGTTGCATTTCCGGCGCTGAGCGAGTATGGATCCAAATAGTTCAAATACGGATTCAATTGGTATAAGCTGGGGTAGGTGACGGCTTTTTTATAAGTAAATCTTACACTGTGCATACTGTTGTGCCTGTACCCTATAGAAAAGGTTGGTAGAAAGTAGTGGTTTTTGGTGGTAAACTCGTTCTTTAACTCGGCCATTGACATTTCATAGCGCAGGCCAATGTTTATATCAAACTTAGATGATTTGTGTATTAGCTCTGAGTAACCCGATAGCTGCTGTTCGTTGTAGCGAAAATAATCACCATTTGTAAGTTCACTGGCTGCACCTTTCGCTCCAATCATGAATTGTATACCTGGGGCTATTGGTAAATTGTAGTCGAGCCTGGCGCTTACATTTTCTTGGCCGGGATAAGTTGTATTTTGATATGTAAAGTTTTCGATGTTGGAATATTGAGTGCTGGACGTGGCTTCGAAATGCTGGAGACTTATGTCGAATGTTATTTCGTGATTTGTAGAATCATTGAATGAGTGCTTGTAGAAAAGCGAATAGAAGTTGTTTCTATTCCTGTCGTAATCCTTTTTGGATGCCCGCCATGTGCAGTTTAGTGCAGTCAAATCAACCTGTCCATCATACTCTTGTGAGAAGATATTGTGGAAGGCATAAAAATTTATTTGGTTTCGGTTATTAATTAGGTAATCCAAACCGTAGTTGAAGCGATGCGACCAGTTATCCTGTAGGACGTACTGATTGCTTTCAAACGACTTATGGTCGGTTTCGAGCTGATTAAAGAGCTGTCGTTGTGTAGAGTTGTGTAGATTAAGCTTGCTAACCTCACCGTTGTAAGAGGTGAATAGATTAAATCTGCCAACTCCATAGTTAAGGCTATATGATGGGAATATATAAACCATCGATTCTGATGTGGGAATCTCAGCAAATAAATGGCCATCTAAACCCCTGCTTTTTTCTTTTACCAGTACAATGTTGATTACACCAGAGTATTTTCCCTCGTATCGTGCGGGAGGAGTGTTCGATACTTCAATGTGCATAATGTTTCTTGCATTGAGTTGATTAAGAAACCCCGCATCTCGTTCACGCCCATCAACCAGAATCAGGATATTTCGATTTCCATCGAGCGAAATATTACGCATAAAATCAACCTGAATGCCAGGTATGAACTTGATAATATCGGCTCCTGTGCTTGCCGCCTGTTGCATTTCGTTGCTGATAAAAAAAGTGTTTTTGTCGGACTCGTTTTTGGCTCGTACTCGATTGCCCACGATGGTAATGTCTTCCAAACCTATTGTATGTTCGGCAAGGTATGTGGTTCCAAGATTTATGTTCGATTTATTGGTAAGGTCAACTTCTTTCGTAATACTATGGTACCCAATTGCACTTAATGTTAAGCGGTAGATACCGTTACCTGTTGTTTTTACAGTGTAGTCACCGTTTAAGCCGCATCCAGCTCCAGTAATAAGCGTTGTCCCTTCGGAATTGTACAAACCCACATTTGCAAAAGGAATAGGTTCGTTGGTGCTTAATTCTACCACATTACCAGTAATAGAAATTAGTTCTTGAGCAGCGAGTTTATTGACTTCAATTAGTATAAGGAAAATCGATGCTGCTGCTAGTCTTAAAATTCGATTTGTTGTTTTCATAACCCCAAGATTTTTTAGTTTGCGAATACAATGAATTGTACCACAAAGGAAAGGGGTTACCAGCACCATTGCCTAATAGTTGGTATGCATAGCAAGGCTTTGTTACCAGAGGCAAACCAGCTATTAAAAATTGTGATGAATCGCAAAAAAGTTGTGATGGGGCGAAAGCCTAACTTTTGAATTGCGTTCGGAATGCCTCAGTGTTTTTTCGTGAAACAGGAATCTCTTCGTCAACACCAATAATCCTAAGCGAATATCCTAGGGAGTTGCCTTTCATAGATTTAACCATATCAACATTTACAATAAATGCCCTATGAACTCGCATAATTCGTGGATATTTCGACAGTTGTTGCCCAATATCATTTATCGAATTTCGAATGACAGCCTTAATAATTTTGCCCTCTTTAAGCAGATAAAAAGTTACGTAGTTACCTTGTGAGGCAACGTAAAGAAGCTCCTTTTGGAAGAAGTTAAGCTTCTCTTTTTTCAGTTTCGATTCAATGTTGATAAGCTCATTGGGGTTTTGATTCCTTTCGATAGGCTTGCTATGCGTTTCTTCGGCTAGCATAGTTTCCGGTAAATACCAGTAGGGCGCATTAATTAATGAGAAAAGTAGAAAAGGTATACCAACACCCAGTAGGGTTCTAACGTATGAATTGATCAGCGTTTTAAGGTTCCATCTGTCGGATGGTTCCTCTATAAAAAAGGCGGCAAAGTACACTATAGCACCCATCAAAAGAAGAATAATTGCGATAGCTACCAGTTCTTTTTTTATTGTCCACTCCTTGGCATTGCTGAATTGAGGGATTACCTTAAGTATCTTTATTCCAAAGGCAACAGGAATGGCAACGGCCAAGCAATATAAAACCATTGTTGCCTCGAAGCTGAACTTATGGCTTGCATGAACACCCAGTGGTTTGTATATAATCATAAATGCGGCAACAATTATTGCCAAGATTAAGGATCCAAACCAAGGGTTTTTAATGATGTAGTTCTGTGGACATTTTCTACCGAGCCACTTACTAGCATGCAGTTGCAATTTAAATAATGAGGCCATGGTGTTTTGAGTAAAGATATTTATCTTTCCCTATCCATCATCTTTTGGGCTAGGCAGAGTAGTAGGTTCTTTTTATCGCTACTAACACTAATTTTTTCAAGTGCCATTAAGGCATTATCGAAGTATTCGTTAATTTTATTTTCGGTAATATGCTTAACATCAAGCTCATCGTAAATTTTTAGCACTTCTTGCACTTTTTGAATCGGGTCAATACCCTGAGCTTTAAAGTAGCTGTTGAGCATCTCCAGCGATTTGCCTTTTGCCAAAGAAAATGCTTTAATGGTAAGGAAGGTTTTCTTGTTGGCTACAATATCGCCACCAATCTTCTTCCCAAATTTGCTTGTGCTGCCATAAGCATCGAGAAGGTCGTCCTGAAGCTGAAAGGCAATACCCAGATTTAAGCCAAATTCCCCAAGCCTAAGTACATCTGCCTGCGAGGCGCCGCCAATGATACCGCCAATTTGCAGGGCTCCTTGCAGAAGAACAGAGGTTTTAAGCTCGATCATATTTAAGTACTCCTCCTGAGTGACGTACTGGGCGGTTTCAAAATCCATATCCAACTGCTGACCATCGCATACGGCTAGGGCTATCTTATTGAATATATTAAGTACCTGCGATAGATAATCCTTGTCGGTTTTTGAAAGGAGTTGATAAGCTAATATATTTAGAGCATCGCCCGAAAGAATGGCAATATCCTGATTCCATTTGGCGTAAACGGTTGGCTGATTTCGGCGAAGTGATGCTTTATCCATGATATCATCATGAATAAGCGTGAAATTATGGAAAAGCTCTATGGCAAGGGCGGGGTAAAGCGCCTTGTCGATAGCGTTGGAGTACATGTTGTACGATGCCAAAACCAGCACCGGTCTAATTCTTTTTCCTCCAGAAGCAAGGGTATATCGAATTGGCTCGTAAAGTTTTTGAGGTTCGATGGGAATGCTAATATTTAGTATCCCCTTGTCAACAATTTCAACAAGTTCTGCTATGCTATACATTTTGTGTTGTTTTAAGGTTAATCCTTAAGTAAAAGTATAAAAAGATACCAATTGATTTACGGTTTAGGGCAAACAATCTAGTTTTGTATTGTCATCTCTGGATAGCGATAGCAAAATAGATGGAAGCAATATTAAGTTACAGAACAGCGCTATAAGGAGTGTTAGCGAAACTAGAATTCCAAGCGAAACGGTTCCACCAAATTGTGAGGCAATAAAGATTCCGAAACCAAAGAAAAGCACAATAGAGGTGTAGATCATGCTTACACCAGTTTCACGAATTGCACATACAACAGCAACCTTGTTGTTTTTGGTTCTTCGCAGTTCCTGCCGGTACTTGGCAAGGAAGTGGATTGAGTTGTCGACAGAAATACCGAAGGCAATGCTGAAGACAATTACCGTACTTGGTTTTAGGGCTATTCCCATTACCCCCATAGCGGCTGCCGTTAGTAGAAGTGGTATTAGGTTGGGAAGAATAGATAGTAGAACCATTTTCCCCTTCTTGAACATCCAGGTCATGAATATTGATATAATCCCTATGGCTGCTAGCAGACTGATAAAAAGACTATTTACCAGGTAATCGTTTCCTTTGGCCGCAATTACGCTACCCCCTGAGATATAAACCCGCGAAGCAGCATCTTTAAATATTGTGTCCACATCGGCTCTAATCACCTCCTTTAGTTGCTTTATTCTTATTGATCCGATATCTGCTACGTTATACATAATTCGAGTAAATCGACCAGTAGAATCGACAAAACGGTTGAGGAGTTCATTATTGCCAGTGTTTTTGGGTAGATACGACATGATAAAAGCTCTCTCGGGACCACTAGGAATGCGATACTGGCTGGGGTTCCCGTTGTAGTATCCTTGACGTGCAAACTTGGCCGCTTCGGCAATTGAAAGAGGCTTGGAGAGCACATCGTAATTCCCCAGCTTGTTCTGAAGCTGGTTAATCTGCCTTATCGTGTTTTCCTGCATAACACCCTTTGGCTTTTCGGTGTCTATAACAATTTCGAGGGGCATTACTCCCGAAAAATTTTTCTCAAAGAATTTGAGATCTAGGTATACTGGATGGTGCTTGGGGATATCATCAACCATAAATCCTAAACTTTGAACGCGGGTTATACCCCAAAATCCAAGTACGATAAAAATAAATGTTATGGCAAAAACGCCTTTGCGATGGTAAAGCCCTGTGGTAATAACCCGAGTTATTGTATTCTTAATTCTAGCGCTATCGAGGTGTTGCAGGTGGCGAGGTTCGGGTGGTGGTAAGTAGCTGAATATTGTTGGGATTAGCAGCAGCGATACAAGGAAAACTGCCATAATATCAATAGCAGCAACCAAGCCAAACTCGTTGAGGATTCGGATGCTGGTAAACATAAAGGTTCCAAATCCTGCTGCTGTTGTAAGGTTGGTAAGGAATGTTGCGCTACCAATTTTTTGAATAACCCGTTGAAGCGCTTTTATCTTATTGCCATGCACGCTATACTCGTGATGATACTTGTTGAGCAGGTATACGCAGTTTGGAACTCCAATTACAATAATAAGAGGAGGGATTACCGCTGTTAACAGTGTGATTTGATACCCCAAAATGGCCATTAATCCAAGGCCCCAAATCACAGAAACGGCAACTACCAGCATGGCGAACATCATAATCCGAAACGACTTGAACAGAAGGTAGATAATGACAGCGGTTATTATTACCGCTAAAAAGATGAACATAAACATCTCCCCTTTAATCATGTCGCCAACGGTAATTCGAATATAGGGTAAACCAGAGTAGCGAAGCTCGTTGCCCGACACCTCTTCGTAGTTGTTGCAAATGCTTATCAGCTCCTTCATAAATGGAACTCTAATCGGGGTGCTAATCTTATCGTAGCGGAGAACCACCATCATAAGGTACACATTAGAGTCCTTATTGTAGAGTAAATTTTCGTAGAATGGAAGAGATAGGGCAATGTTCTTGAGCGAGTCGATATCTGAAGGATTGAAGTTGGGAGTAAAGATTTTATTGAAGGTAAAAACGCGGTTTTCGGTATCGCGATCAACGGTAAATGCATCGAACAAGGAGAAAACCTGCTCAACTCCATCTACTGCCAGTAACGATTTTTCCAGATTATGCCAATGGGTAATGTTTTGTACTGTGAAGAAATTTGAATCCTGTACTCCAATCACCATGATATTCTCACCCTTACCAAATTTTTCGGTAAAAGCACGATGTTTAATAAGTAAACTGTCGTGGTTTGGAAGTAGTGGGGTGGGTTCGTAGTTGAATTTCAGCGTTGGAATTAGCGCGGCCATAATAATGGTAATAACCCCAACGGCAATTAGTACAGCAAGCCTGTTACGAAGGATTAAGCGGGCAATCGTTTGAAAAATCATAAAAATCAGTAATAAGAGTGCCGCAAAGTTAACAAAATTGCCAAAAAGAAAATATTAAAAACGGATTGGTTTGCTTTGATTGCTCAAGAGGAATAATTAGCTTTAAGTTAACATTGGTATAGTGCAGATATGGCTCTGATTCACTATTTTTACGACCATTTTTAAAACCCCAACGGCATGAATTATAGTATACTTCAGTTTTTAACCCTGGTAGGATCTCTAGGGCTTTTCCTGTTTGGAATGAAAATGCTCAGCGAGTCCTTGCAGAAAGTGGCTGGCGATAAAATGCGCCACATTCTAGCCGCTATGACCTCGAACCGGGTGAAAGGTATACTAACAGGTCTTATTGTAACGACCATAGTTCAGTCGAGTTCGGCTACTACTGTAATGCTGGTTAGCTTTGTAAATGCAGGGCTTATTTCCCTAACACAATCAATAGGTGTTGTAATGGGCGCCAATATTGGCACCACATTTACTGCCTGGCTGATATCGCTTTTGGGTTTTAAGTTTTCCATTAGTGCAATATCATTACCTCTGATTGGTGTTGGGTTTCCCTTAGTATTTAGTAAAAGTCATAATCGCAAGTCGTGGGGTGAGCTTCTAGTTGGGTTTGCACTTCTTTTCCTGGGGCTCGATTTTCTAAAGAACTCAGTTCCCAATATTAGTGAAAGTCCAGAAATTCTCTCGTTCCTTTCAAGTTATACTGATTTGGGGCTCATCTCGATTCTCCTTTTTGTTGCCATTGGAACCATCTTAACTGTTGTTATTCAATCGTCGAGCGCTACGATGGCTCTAACCCTAGTGATGTGTAATAGTGGGTGGATAAGTTTTGAACTTGCTGCCGCAATGGTACTAGGCGAGAATATTGGAACAACTATAACCGCTAATATTGCGGCGGCTGTCGCCAACGTTTCGGCCAAACGAACTGCTCGAGCCCACCTAATTTTCAACTTATTTGGAGTAATCTGGATGCTCTTTGTGTTCAGGTTATTCATCAATAAGGTGGCAGGATTTACTGTGGATATGGGAGGTGCCGATCCCTTTCAGAATCCCGAAGGTGTTCCCATTGCACTTTCAA
Source organism: Tenuifilaceae bacterium (assembly GCA_034003245.1). Lineage (GTDB taxonomy): Bacteria > Bacteroidota > Bacteroidia > Bacteroidales > Tenuifilaceae > Perlabentimonas. The sequence continues at coordinate 29,610 of JAVEYY010000043.1, read as the reverse complement.
TGTTCCACTCGGCTTTTAACGTAATAAATACCTTTTTGCTGGTGTTCCTTACCCCTGTTATTGTAAAGGTTGTTACCAAACTTGTACCTTCACGGAAGAGCGAGGACGAGGAGTTCCGTCTGCAGCATCTCGACATCGGACTGCTCTCAACTGCAGAACTTTCACTTCTTCAGGCCAAAAAAGAGATTGTTAACTACGCGAAACGTACATATAAGATGTATGGATTCTTTAAAGATCTTTTTGTTGAAACCAACGAGAAAAACTTTAAGGAAATATTCGAACGTATTGAAAAGTACGAGGATATTAGCGACCGTGTGGAGGTCGAAATTGCCACCTACCTTACTAAAATATCTGTTCACGACCTAAGCGACGAGAGTTCACGAAGGTTACAGGCTATGTTCAACATTATAAACGATATCGAAAGCGTTTCGGATAGCAACTACAATCTTGCCAAAACGTTGCGTCGTAAACGCAAGGCGAATATTTGGTTTAATCAGGAGGTGCGCGATAACTTAAATTACATGTTCGAGTTGGTTGATGAGGCCTATCAAGTTATGATTTACAATCTTGAAATGGGTTATACAAAGATTAATCTTGGGCCAGCTTATGAAGCCGAGGAGAAGATAAACCAGTTTAGGAACAAGCTACGAAAGCAGCATCTGAAAAATGTTGAAGAGGTTAAGTACAAGTATCAGGCAGGCGTTATTTATAACGACCTATTCTCTGAGGCCGAAAAACTTGGCGATTATATCATAAACGTATCTGAGGATATTGCAGAGGTAAATCAGCCCGTTAAAAAGGCAGTGCTGCAGCAGAAGTAAGATTGTTGTATTAGCCTTTTAACGCCTCGGCACCGGAAACAATCTCGAGTATCTCCTTGGTAATGGCCGCTTGTCGTGCCTTATTGTACTGCAATTTCAAAGCTTTAGTTAGCTCAAGGGCATTCTCTGTGGCCTGATGCATGGCGGTCATTCGAGCCCCGTGTTCACCAATGGCGTTTTCAAGTACCATTTCGTAGAAAGAGGTTTTAAGCGCCATAGGTATTAGCACCTCGTTAATGTACTCCTTATTGGGCTCAAAAATGATTTTGTGAGCATGTTTTAGGCTACTATTTTGCCCAGCGAAAGAGTAAGGTAAAAATTGTCTTATTGTGGGCTCTTGCAGAGCCGGATTACGGAACACGTTGTAAGCAACGTAAACTACATCATAATCACCGGTTTCAAATCGATTTAGAAGATTTTCCTCGCAGAACGATGAAATCTCGTTGAACTTGGCACGATGAGCAAGTTCAGTATCGATTAAACCGATAGAAACACCCCTTTTCGTTAGAGCATCAGCACCCTTTTTCCCTAAGCAGAATACTTTAAGGTTATTGGTTTTCCATAAATCTCCAAAGATAGTAGGGCCTTCGTCAATAACTTTCTTAACGAGATTAAGGTTGAAACCCGCGCACATACTCGAGTTTGAACTGATAATGACAAGAGCTGCTTTTCGGGGCAATTTTGGTTTACCAAACCATTTAATGACTTCGGCCGAGGTGTTCCCTGCCGAAACCTGGGAAAGAACCTCCGAAACTTTTTCGGAGTATGGTTTAAAGCGAAAAAAAGTGTCTTGTGCTTTATGGAACTTGGCGGCAGACACCATTTTCATGGCGCTAGTAATCTTCTGCGTCGATGTGATGGAATTTATCCTGTTACGTATCTCCTTAAGCCCCGACATCTTGTTACTTTGAAAGTGTTGAAGTTATCTCATTTGCAACGGCAGCAATAATATTACCATATTCCTCGGTAAAATCTCCGGCAGCAATCTTATTCATCATATCGGGTTGAGTAGTTCTGAGGTTTTCTAACAGATTACCCTCAAAAACCTTAACCTTTTCAATGGGAATGCTCTTAAGTAACCCCATTGTACCACAGTAAATAATGGCAATTTGCTCCTCAATGGGAAGAGGACTGTTTTCACCCTGCTTAAGTATCTCCACGTTTTTGGCACCCTTATCGAGCACATTAAGTGTAGCAGCATCTAGGTCGGAACCAAACTTGGCAAAAGCTTCTAACTCGCGGTACTGCGCTTGATCGAGTTTTAGCGTACCGGCAACCTTTTTCATCGATTTTATTTGCGCCTTTCCTCCAACCCTCGATACCGAGATACCCACGTTAATTGCTGGTCGTACTCCACTATTGAACAAGTTTGATTCAAGAAATATTTGTCCATCGGTTATGGAGATTACGTTGGTTGGAATATATGCCGAAACGTCGCCTGCCTGAGTTTCAATAATTGGAAGCGCAGTAAGAGAACCACCACCTTTTACAAGGGGTTTTAGTGAGTCAGGAAGATCGTTCATCTGCGAGGCAATCTCGTCGGAGTTAATTATTTTTGCAGCCCTCTCAAGAAGGCGACTGTGAAGGTAGAAAACATCGCCGGGATATGCTTCGCGACCGGGTGGGCGGCGAAGCAGAAGCGACACTTCGCGGTAGGATACTGCTTGTTTCGAAAGGTCATCAAAAATTACCAGTGCATGTCGACCAGTATCGCGGAAGAACTCACCAATGGCTGCTCCTGCAAAAGGAGCGTAGAATTGCTGAGCCGCAGGATCAGATGCCGTGGCCGCCACAATCACAGTGTAGTTCATTGCGCCATACCTTTCGAGAGTGTTAGCAATGCTGGCAATGGTAGATCCTTTTTGACCTATGGCTACATAGATGCAAAAAACCGGTTCACCCTTTTCGTAAAGGCTTTTTTGGTTGATTATGGTATCAACGGCAATGGCAGTTTTGCCCGTTTGGCGATCGCCAATAATCAGCTCACGTTGCCCTCTTCCGATGGGAATCATAGCGTCGATGGCTTTTATCCCTGTTTGAAGCGGTTCGGTAACGGGTTGACGAAAAATTACACCCGGCGCTTTGCGCTCCAGGGGCAATTCAAAGGTTTCTCCAGAAATTGGTCCTTTTCCATCAATGGGTTCACCCAGCGTGTTAACCACCCGGCCAAGAAGTCCATCGCCCACCCTGATAGAGGCTATGCGATTGGTTCGCTTAACCTTAAATCCTTCCTTGATTGACTCCGATGAGCCCAGAAGTACAACCCCCACGTTATCCTCCTCGAGGTTAAGCACAATGCCCATAATGCCCGACTCAAACTCAACCAGCTCGTTTGAACGAACATTCGAGAGCCCAAAAACACGGGCAATACCATCGCCAACCTGCAGTACAGAACCAATCTCCTCGAATCCCGATTTGAGATCAATTCCCTCGAGTTCTTTTCTAAGAACCTCCGATACCTCCGATGCCTTAATTTCTGCCATATCTAAACATTCTAATGCTTGTAAATACCCAATAACTTACGGCGGAGTAGATTCAATTCGCCTTTAACACTCTTGTCCATAAGTCTATCGTCGATAATGAGTCTAAATCCACCTAAAAGGTCTGGGATAATCTGGTGCTCCATCTCTATTGATTTGCTAAGTTTTTGCTCCAAAAAACTTTTTATGGCGCCAATAATTTCCGCAGATAGTTCTGAAGCGCTCTCAATCTCAACCTTGGCAATACCATTTTGATTGCGGTAAAGCGTTTGGTACATCAACATGATGTTTGGGAGATGATTTTCGCGTCCATTTTTTATGGTCAACACAACCAAATTTGTGAGATGAGGGGCAAATTCCGTCAGTAGTGTTGAGCAAATTTTCTGTTTTTTACTGGGCAACACGACAGGTGAACTAAGCAGATGAGTGAACTCAGGATGATTGTTAATAAATTGGAAAAGGCTTTTCGATTGAACGTACACCTCCCCAGCCAGATTTTTACCACTGGCCCACTCGAGGAGTGCACGAGCATAGCTTACCGATACTCTTCCTTGATCCATAACTAGTTTTGCTCTGAGATTTCCCTAATTATTGAATTTATCTGCTCGTCTTGCTTCTGCTTGTCCTTAAGCTCGGAGCGGAGGATTCGCTCAGTTGTCTGAATTACAATTTTTGAAGCATAAGTCTTGATCTCAAGTTGCGCTGCTTCCTTTTCGCGCTTTATAGTTTCGCGAGCCTGTTCAATCACTCGTTGCGAATCCATTTGCGCTTTTGCAGTGGCCTCTTCAATAATCTTCTCCTTGGTTTTGCGAGCCTGAGCAAGAATTTCGTCCCTCTCGGCTTGAGCCTTTGCTATAACTTTTGCCTGACGCTCCTCGATTTGAGCAACCTCGTTGCGGGCATACTCTGCATCGCGGAGCGATTTGGCAATTAGATCTTCCCTGTTCTTAATGCTTTGAATTATGGGTTTCCACGCAAACTTTTTAAGGATATACATGAGAATACTAAAGGACAGCAGCATCCAGAACAGCAGACCGTAATCGGGAGTAATTAAACCCATGGCAATGAGGTTTTAGCTGGTTTAAAGGAGAATTACAAGGGCGCAGATAATGATAGCAAAAAACGATACCCCTTCGATAAGCGCCGCGGAGACAACCATACCACTGCGGATATCACCTGCTGCTTCGGGCTGACGAGCCATCGAGTCGAGTGCTGTTGCTCCAATTTTACCAATACCGTACGATGCTCCCACAACGATAATACCTGAGCTAAGGGCAGCACCAATTTTTGCGTAAGCAGCGCCTGCTACTACTTGTAAAATGATGAAAAGTGTTGTCATGTTTTTTGAAATTTATGGTTAATAACTAGTGATGTTCAGCTACAGCCATACCTATGAATAGGGAACTAAGCATGGTGAAAACAAAGGCCTGTATAAACGATACAAGCAATTCAAGCAGTGTCATAAACACTGTAAGCATAATGGTAACAATGGATATGGTGTATCCAAAATACACGTTTACAGCACCAAAGATGAAGATTAGAGAAAATAGCACCAGGGCAATCATGTGTCCGGCGAGAATGTTGGCGAAAAGTCGAATCATTAAAACACCCGGCTTAATAATCCAGCTGGCAGCCTCTACTACAGGCATAATGGGTATTGGCAGCTTCAGAAAAATGGGTATTCCCGGTGCGTTAACAATATCCTTCCAGAAGTGCTTATTGCCGTTAAGTAAGATAACAATAAGCGTTACCAGCGCAAGCGACATGGTTACTGCAATATTCCCTGTAATATTTGCTCCGGCAGGAAAGATAGGGATTAACCCCAAGAGGTTATTTAGGAAGATAAAGAAAAACACCGTTAACATGAAAGGCATAAAACGCATGTAATGTTTTTCGCCTATCGAGGGTTTAACAATTTCGTCGCGGACAAATAGAATAAGGGTTTCCATTAAACCTTGGATTCCTTTGGGGGCTGAGTTGGGTGCAGCCTTGTATCGGTTGGCAATGGGGATAAAAATTATGCAAAGCAGAAATATCGAAAACCATATGCCGGCTACGTTTTTCTTAATGGAAAAATCCAGCGGAAGCTTACCTTCAATTAGGTGATTGTTGTTGTCTACCTCCACAATTTTTCCCTTGTATTCCCCCTCATTCATCAGCATAAAACCCTTGTAGGAGTCGTGACCGTGATGAAACCTGCTTGACCAAAACGCAAAAAGTTGCCCCCGGGTTCGGCTATAAAGTATTATAGGAAGTGGAACGGAAATATGCCTATGGCCAATGGTTGTAATATGCCAATCGTGTGCATCGCCAATGTGGTCGAAGATAAATTCGCCTGGGTTAAATCTTTTTTGGGGGGGATGATGTTCTTGCTTGCCCAGCAGAGTATCGGCAACAGCAGAGTGACCTGCCCCCAATGAGGGCAAGATAGATAGATAAAACAGGAGGAAAAAAGAGATAGGCAGATAGATCCTAGGTTTCATCTAATTTTGAATTTACACCGAATTCAAAATTAGGAACTTTAAACCGTAAAACAACCGCGAATATTACTTTTTTTGGTTGATAAACCCAAGGAAGTCTCGAACTACCTGACTAAGAGAAAGAAAGTAAAGAATGATAAAAATCACCAGGAATGGAATCATGTGTTCTCTGGCAAAAATCATGAATAGAAAAGCAAAAATTAATGAGCCCAAAAACTTGAGCATGGTTACAATTAAAAACCTTCTTGAGAATTTTGCCGTGTTTAGATTGTGCGACTTAATAAGGATACTGAATACAATAATGCTTACCAGGTAAAAGTAAAGAAATACTACGGGTGCAAAATGAAAGTAGTACTGCTGTGCAAAAAAGTAGAACACAGCAGCACAAATGGCACCAGCTATCAGCGTTTTTAATGTAAGCCGCTTAATAAATGTTTTAAGGACGGTTGAAGTATCCATGGATTTTGTCCTTATTTCCCCTCAGTATTTGAGGTTGGGGACTCAATATCAATATCTTTTTTGTTGGTTCCGCTCATATCGCAGTAGCCAGTAAATCGACTTCCGGGTTCAATGGCCAAGCGATTTGTTATTATGTCGCCCATTACTTTGGCCGATGATTTTAGCGAGAGTAGTTCGGCTACGGTTACTTTACCCTCAACAAGTCCCGATATATCGCTGTTTTTGCAGGTTATCTCTCCCTTAATCTTACCTGTTTCACCAATTACCACTTTGCCCTTCGCAATAATATTACCCACAAGATTACCATCGATTCTAAGGTCGCCATTGCAGAGAATATCACCATGTATCTCTGTGCCTAAGCCAATAAGGTTAATATTGTTCGAGGTTGTTTCGTTTTCGTTATACTTTGCCATTGAAGTAGATATTATTGGGTTTAAAAAACAATTACAACTGGCAAAAATATAAAATGAATTTAACAAGCTGGTAGATATTGCTGTTTTTTTGATTTATTAACAATTTTACTAATTGATATTCTCGTTGTGTTGGAGAGGTTGGGATTGGTTTTCTTGGTTGTCATCGGATATCTCCTCCTCTTCATCATCTTCAATTTCCCAATTGTAAATTTTTCGTTGCGGGCCCTGATGCCTATATGCAATGGCACAGGCAAAACCCGAAATGCCTCCGAAAAGATGACCCTCCCATGAGATGGATGGCCAAATGGGGAAAACTCCCCATATCATTCCGCCGTAAAGGAACACTATCACCAGAGAAATTGCCGCCAATCTGGGATCCCGCCTAATAGCTCCACTAAAGAAAAGAAACGATGCCAAACCATACACCAGCCCGCTGGCCCCGATATGGTAGCTTGGCCGGCCCCCTATCCAAAGACAAATGCCCGAAGCAAGCCAAATTATTAAAAATACTCTATAGCTCAACGATCGGTAAAAGTAGATTATTCCACTGCCCATAACTATTAGTGGGATGGAGTTGGCCAAAAGATGCTTAAAGCCGCTGTGGATAAATGGGGTGAAAAGAATGCCGCTTAGTCCTGCTAATGATCGTGGATAAGTTCCTAGCTTGTAAAAGCTAAGACCCAAAGAATGCTCCGTAATGGTAACTAACCATAAAACAAGCACAAAAAGCGATGGAAGCAGCAAGCTGTGTTTAAATATTTTTTCTTCGATGGTTGCCAACAGTTTGTTTTTTTTGTTTTCTATTCCTTTGACACAAGTTTGTCTGGATCAACAATGAAAAGCCCTTCGAACGACGATATCCAAAGCCTTTCATATGAATCGAAAAAGAAGGCAATAACCCTTTCGGCAGGCATTTCCCTGTTGTTGGCAATGGTCTGCCAGTTATCATTTTCAAAAACAGTGATCCCCTTTCCCTTTCGAGGTGATAGTGATCCACCGATCCAAACTCTACCCTTGGAATCGGAAATTATTGCATCAACGCAGGGTTTGGCCAGGTTTTTTGCAGATGTGTACCCAACCCATTTTTGACCATCAAAAACCGAAACGCCCCCACGACTCCTGTTGTAGCAGCTACCTACCCATAGCCGCCCATTTGAGTCTTGATGGAATACGCTTGCCGAATTATCAACTAGCCCATGCCTCCCCGAAAAGGTTTCCCAAACCTCGCCATTGTATACGCTTACGCCATCCGATGAGAACCTAGATCCAGCCCAAACATAGCCCCGATTATCGCTGTAAAAAGTTGTAGCTGAACCAATAATCCTTGACCCTTGCTCAATTCTGCGAAACTGGTTTTCGATTGAATAGGCTATGCCTCGTTCTGTGCCAATCCAAACAATGCCTCTAAAATCCTGATGTATTGCTGTAATAAAATTATCGGGAAGTCCATGATTTACTGTATACCGCGACCATTGGCCGCGATTGTTTACCAGTAGTCCGCTGGCGGTACCAATCCAAATCTCTCTTCGATTTACTAATGAAATACAGTTTACAAAAGGGTTAACCAAGGCGAAGGGAATTTGTAATGTGTCGGCTTGTCCATTCGACACCCAAATCAGCAGGGATTTTCCTTGCTTGTTGGTTATGTTTCCGCCAAACATTAAACTCCCATCGGTAAGCTTTAGCGAGCTGTGGTAAGATCCGTTAGGTAGACTTTCGTTGCCCGAAACAATTTTTAGCGTATCGTTATGGTATGATGCTAAAGATCCCGATGAGTCACCATCGCTCAGTCCAATCCATACACACCCATCTGAATCTTGCTGAAAGGTGAAGGCTAGGAGATTTTTAGGGATTTCGATTCGCTGAATCTGTGGGAATGTGGATAATGGCCACAGTAGGAGAACAAAAAGTATTTTTATGTGGCGATTGCGCATGATAAGTTAAACCTTAAGCCCAAGAACTAAAACATCATCTATCTGCTCATTATTGCCTCTCCACTCCACAAAAATTCTTTTTAGCTCGGCTGCTTGGTTTACACCCGACAGAGGGCTTATACTGCATAAGGAATCAAAAAACCGCGACCGCATAAATTTCTTGTTTTCCCTCTCACCAAACTGATCCATATAGCCATCTGAAAAAATGTACACCCAATCGTTTGGGAAAACATCAATTTCAATTTGATGGAATGGCCTGTTAAACAGTTTGGTTGATACTCCAATGGAGGTAAACTGGGGTTTATGATGAACAATTTTCCCTTGCCGAACGATGGTCACGGGTACAAGCGCTCCGCTAAAGGTTAACTTATTTTCGCCTAGTTTCTTGGTAATTATAGCCATGTCCATGCTATCCTTCAGGATAAGCTCTTCGCCCGCCTCCTTGCGAAGCTTATTTCTGAGTTCGATGTTGAGGAAGTCGAGGATTTTGGAAGGATCGGTAATTCCCAGCTGATTAACAGCCTGGCTTAGGAGATCCATTCCAATAATGCTCATAAATGCGCCTGGAACTCCGTGTCCAGTACAATCGGCAACGGCAAGGTAAAGGGTATCATTTTTAATGGTAAGCCAGTAAAAATCGCCGCTAACAAAATCTTTGGGTTTGTAGAAAACAAAATGATCGGAGAAGTGCTTTTTTGTTTGGGTAAGCGGAGGCAGAATAGCCTTCTGAATTCTTTCGGCATACCGGATACTGTCGGTAATTTTGCCCACATAGCCCTCAATAACCTTGTAGGCTTCTTCGAGGTGTTTGCTCTTTTGCTCAACGCTGTTTCGCTGGAATTCTATCTCGCGATTCTGCTTAACAATCTCATTTTGCTGATCGCTAAGGATCTTATGGCTCTTTTCAATTTCGGCCTTTTGTTGGGCCAGCACAGCATTTGCTTTTCGTTTTACGCTAAGCGCATTTAGCACGGAGATTAGGAGAAGGAATGAGAAAAGAAATGCTGCGAAATACAGATTTCGGCTGGTTTTTTGCCTGGCCAGCTCCTTCTTATTTATCTCCTGAGTTTGCCTTAAAATTCGAATCTCCTGCTCCTTCTTTTCCATCTCGTACATAACCTCCATCATGGCGATAGCCCTAGTGTTCTTTTCGTTTAGCAGGCTATCCTTATAAACAGAAGCGAGTTTGAAGTACTCAAGGGCGACATTAAATTGACCCTTTAGATTGTATATATCACTTAATATCTCGTAGGCCCATTGGGTGTGTGTAATGGATCCAATCTCCTTGGCTAGTTGTAAACCTTTTCGCGTGTACTCTTCGGCTTTTCGGTGATCCTTAAGGGCAATTAGCGCCTTTCCCAGATTGATATAGCTGTCGGCGATAAACTTTTTGTCGCCCAGGACTAAATCGATGGTAAGGGCATCGAAAAATAAATTGTATGCTTTTGGGGCATCACCCTTGTAGAGGTGTATTTTGCCAATTGCATTATACGATATGGCTATCCCTTTTTGACTGTTGATGGATTGATTGGCTTGGAGTGATTTGGAGTAGTAAACCATGGCGCTATCCATCACTCCCATAAATTCAAAAACCTCGCCGATGTTATTGTAGTTAATAGCTTGGCCAAGTACGTTATTCATAGCTTTAGCTAAATCTAAAGCTCTTTTAAAGTACCGGAACGCTTCGTTGTACTGCCCGTTTAGGGAGTAAATATTTCCAAGGCTGTTGAGTGAAACGGCTATATTGGCAGTGTCGCGAATAATTTCGGCCGATTTAAGACCAAGCAAATGATACTGCGTGGCCAAGGGGTGGTTGTCCATGCGTCGGTAAACAACACCTAAACTATTGTAAGCCGAGGCCAGTAAAAGATTATTGCTTGCCTTAAGGGCAAAGTCTATCGCATTTTGATGGTACACAATGGCCGTGTCGTACTGCGAAATGTTGCGGTAAAGTACACCAAAGTTGTTATGAACTCTGGAGATGTAGTTGTAGTTTGAATCGACCAGAGCAATCTTAAGCGCCTGGTTAAGAATATCAACACATTGTACTTTTGTACGGGCCTCCTTGTTAAAAGAGCGTGAGAGTTCAAGCAAAATCTCAAACCGAACCGAATCGGACGACTCCTTATTTAACCGGCTTAATAGCCTGTCGACCCTATCATCACCAAGCGCTAATGCGCTGGAAAATAGAAGAAAAAAAGTTAGAATAAGGCTGTAGAATCTTCTCAAAACACAGGTATTTGATGTTTACAAATGTACAAAATGCTTGATACTTATTAACAAAAAAAATGTAAATGGGTTATTTTGTGGAGTCAAAAATGTTCAACTATTTAACTCAGTAACTTGAAAGAGTTAATAGCGGAGCAAAAAAGACTCAGATTTTACGCTCGATGCATTCGTTTTTGTCATATTTTTGTCAGTGGTCAATTAGGATTCTTTTCAAGTAACTTAATAGTACCATTTGCTGTAAAAGTGACTTAAACCTGCTTATTTTTATAATATGCGCTTAGCACTAAAAGTCTTTCTCTTTATCCTATCATTTGTTATTGCCATAACCATAAGCCTGGCCGTTGCTGGTCTTATACTGGAAGATAGAATTGTGGCTAGTACTATTGACACCTTAAATAAGCAGCTTAATGCCCAATTGAAGGTTAAGCAGGTAACCGTTTCGTTGATAAAGGGTTTTCCCAGAGCAGTGGTTACCCTTAAAGGGGTAGAGATTTTTGAGGGAAGCCTCGCTACACCACACGAACTAGAACCCGGCCTTCTTTCGATTGATGAGGTTGATGTGGGTATAGGACTTTTGGGTGTTCTACGTAAGGAGTTTAATTTGGAGCAGGTTGTGCTCCGAAACGGCTGGATAAACCTTTACTACGACAGTAAGGGAAAAGGAAATTTCGAGATATTTAACTCTACCGATCAAACTCCTAGTAGCTGGATACTGAATCTCGATGCTTTAATTCTCGACAATATCAATGTAAGCTATATTGATTTGCGAACGGGTTGGATTTTCAAAGGACTTCTGCACGATACTCATATTGGTGGTCGGCTGGCTCAACAGAAAACCCTTTTAAACATTAAGTCGAGCATATCGATGGGTGTGCTTAGGCAGGGTTCGTTTTATTACGTTCGGAATCAAAAGGCATCAGTTTCAACCTCTTTCCTGTTGGCCGAGGAGCATATCGATATTATGCCCAGCAGTGGTCGACTAGGCCCTAGCAAGCTAAATTTTTCGGGTAATATTAGTCTACAGCAAGGTGGTGCCACCTGGGTTGATATTAGCGGACACGATTTTGGTGTCGAGAGTTTAGTATCGTTTTTGTCGCAGCATAACATTGCGGTGCCATCGGGAACAAAAACCCGAGGGAGTATAGCATTTAACCTGAGTATTCGAGGATTTACTAAAGAGGAGAAACCCTATCATATTGCCTTCGATTTTAACACTTCTAATCTAGAGATAAACCTTCCCGAAAAGCCAACCCTTATGGTAAACCTGCTTAAGGGTACATTTACCAATGGTTCGTTGGGAAAACCCGAATCGTCGGAGGTTGATATTGAAGATTTCAGCCTAAAATCAGGATCGTCCACCTTAAGCGGATCGCTTAAAGTGAAAAATCTTACATCTCCCCTTTATCATCTAAAAAGCAATCAGCTGATCTATATCCCCGATTTTTTAAATTGGGGCGTGAAAGTACCACTGGTTGATGGGATTGTAAATGGAACCTTTGAGGCCCTGGGGATTATCGATAATCTTGAAAGCATAACCTTACAATCATTCGAGAATTCTAAATTCTACTCCACACTCGATTTACATCGATTGGCGTTTGAGAGGGTGGGAAGCATCCCCGACCTTAAGGAGGTTACGGGAAGTGTAAAGGTAAGCAATCAGGATATTAGTAATGCCAAAATCGAGGGACTTCTGTTTGGTTCAAAATTCGAAGCCGATATTCAGGCAACCAATGCCACCGCTCTGGTTTTTGGAAATTCAAAAACTAGCGTAAGCACAAGTATTGTGCTCGATTCGTTGAACACATTATGGCTTTCCCAAATTGTATCCCCATCAACTCCTTCCGAGCCAACCGTTAGCTCTTGGGATAGGATAAATTCAATATCGGGTGATATTTTTATCGACAAGTTAGTGCACAATCAGTTTGAAGCTCATCCCATAAGCGCTAGTTTTTACACAAAATCCGATAATTTTTACTGTAACAGCTTTTTGGCTCGCACATGTGGGGGTATGCTTACTGGAAAGTTTAGGGTAACAGCCGATAGTGTAAATGAGTTAAGCATGGCGACTGAGTTAGATGCAGATGCATTAGACATTAATCAGCTCTTTAGATCGTTCAACAACTTTGGCCAAACTACCATTACCAGTAAAAATTTATTTGGCGAACTAATTGGATCGATGGCAATATCGGCTCCATTAAATGGAAAAAAACTTGATTTTGATAGACTTGAGTCTACTGCAACATTGCGATTAGTAAACGGTAAACTAGTCGATCTTGAACCCCTAAAGAGTTTATCGCGGTTTATTCAGGTTGACGAGCTAATGGACATTAAGTTTGATGCCCTTGAAAATACACTGAGGATTAAGGACAAGGTTGTAGTAATTCCCGAAATGGTGGTAAATTCATCGGCCTTAAACCTTTCGGTATCTGGAACACATTCTTTTGCAGGGGAGTATCAGTATCGTGTGCAGGTCCTGCTGTCGGATGTGCTATTTGGCAAAGCGTCGAACCGTAAGGAGCAGAACAGGGAATTTGGTGAGGTGATAGACGATGGGTCGGGGAGAGCTAAACTTCATCTAAAACTCGAAGGGAATAACGATAGCTTTAAAGTGTCGTACGATGCTGCAAGTGCCCGCGAAACCTTTAGGCAAAACCTACAGCAAGAGAGAATTTTACTCAAAGAAATTCTGCGCGAGGAATTTTCGTTTTTAAGCCGCTCGCAATCCGATAATGATAGCATAATAGTAAAAGCGGATTCTGTAAAATTGATAAATAGCAGGCAACCTAATGCCCCTAAGAAAAAGAAGGAAGAGACACAAAAGTTTACCATTGAGTGGGACTAGCATACTAATCAGCATCATTAACCGTTATTGGGTCAACTAATAAGTAAATAGGCTTTGGAAATATACTTAGCAAAACAGCGATGGAAAATCCTGTTGCTGGTGGTAGCCGTTTTAATCGGCTTTGCATCGCTCTTCATCACAAATGTTTTGGTGAATGATCTCTCGCGTGAGGAGCGAACCAAAATACAGCTTTGGGCCGAGGCTATCAAAGAACTCTCGCAGATTACCGACCTTGCCGACACTACCCAGAACTTTACTATTATCGGTGAGGTGCTTCAAAACAATACCACTGTTCCGGTTATTTTAACCGATGAGGATGATAATATCCTTTCGTATCGAAATATTAAACCCCAACGCCTCGATACCAAGGAGGAAGCACAAAAGCTTATTGCCCACATGAAATCGGCAAAGGAGCCCATTGTGGTTACCCTTATCGACGACAGCAAAAACATTGTTTACTACAAGGACAGCAGTACCCTCACCCTCTTAACTTACTATCCATACATTCAGCTTATTGTTATTATTCTATTTATAGTTGTGTCGTACTATGCATTTAGCCACTCGCGGCGGGCAGAGCAAAACCGCGTTTGGGTTGGGCTGGCAAAGGAAACGGCACATCAGCTCGGAACCCCAACATCTTCCCTTCTTGCCTGGCTCGAGCTTATCCGCGAATCGGATTTACACCCCGAACTTGTAGCTAACTTCGAGAAGGATATATCGCGACTTGAGAAAATTGTGGATCGATTCTCAAAAATCGGATCAACACCTGCACTTAAATCAGTTGATTTAATTAAGGTACTTAATGGCACAGTTGATTACCTGCGCAACAGGGTATCGAGCAAAATTAAGATAGTGAAGAATTTCGAACCCAACGAATCCATACTTGTGCCCATTAACGAAGTGCTTTTTGAATGGGTTCTCGAGAATATTATTAAGAATTCTGTCGATGCCATTCAATCGAGTGGCGAGGTTTCAATATCAGTAGTCGATAACACCCAGGTTATTTTTATCGATATTACCGATTCCGGCAGGGGAATTCCTCGCTCGCACTTCAAAACAGTTTTCCAACCTGGCTACACAACCAAGTCGAGGGGGTGGGGCTTAGGGCTTACGTTATCGAAACGAATTGTAGAGGTGTATCACAACGGAAAACTTTTCGTGAACAATTCCGAAATAGATAAGGGTACAACCTTTAGAATTGTACTACGAAAATCACACAGCTAACCCCACTTCTACACAGGTAAAAGCCTAAATTGTTTGGTTGATTTATCGGAACTTAGCAGTTGAATACTTTCCCCGTTGTTTTTTGCAGCAAATCCCTTTCTCTCCATTATCTTGTTTGTTGAGAGAGCAGAATTGGTGCCAGTTAGAATGGCGTTAAACTCGTTTGGATTGCTGTGTAGTTCAATGCTTCGCCATACTGCCGAATCGTTCTTTATGCTGTACTCCGACTTACCACGTTGGAAGTAGTAACGACCAATAATCTCCTCTTCGAGCAACCTTTTTATCTCGGGCTTAAACAGCTCGTACTCCATTTTACCATTACCAGTAAGTATAATCTTTAGGCTGTCGGAAAGATGTTTAAGTAGGTCGTAATACTTTTCTTGCTGCGCAATCTTTACAAGCTCGTTTAGCGCAAATTCCGACTGACTCTGGTATGTAAATCCCGACTTGCTTAAGTACATCACAAATTCATCGTATTGATTGTCGGTTAGCGAAAATTGGGCAGGAGTGACAATGGTAGGGTTTGTAATTCGAAATTGGGTGGCAAAATCGAAGAGTTTATTTTGGGCGTAAAGCACCGAGGCCAAACGGCTGTACATCTTTAAACTTTGATCAATATCGGGTGTAATACCACCACCATCACGCACCAGTCGGCCGTTGCGGGTTTTAAAATCAGAGATTAGGGAGTCGGGGATATAGCTCAGACTACCATCCTCGGCCCGTTGCGAAAAATCGACTGCCTGAATGCACCTTCCACTTGGAATGTAGTACTTTGCTGTTGTAATCTTTAGTTGCGAGTTGTAGGGAAGTGGACGAGTAGCCTGAACCAGACCCTTGCCAAAGGTGCGCTCCCCAACAATAATTGCCCTATCGAGATCCTGAAGGGCACCTGCAACAATCTCTGAGGCAGATGCCGATATTCTATCAACAAGGATTATTAGAGGAATTTCTGAATCAACCGGCCTGGAAGCAGTTTTGTATTCCTGATCAAAATCTTTGATTTGCCCTTTGGTGTAGACTACTAACTCATCCTTTTTTACAAATAGATTAACAATTTTTACTGCTTCGTTAAGCAATCCACCAGGATTTCCCCTTAGATCTAAAACCAATCGGTTTGCTTTGTGCTTCGATTTTAACTCCTTTAGCGCACTTTCCACCTCTTTATGGCAGTTGGTGGTAAAGTTCGATAGCTTTATGTAACCAATCCCCTCGCTAATAATCCCAAAATACGGAACGCTGGGAATGTGTATTTTGCTGCGCTTAAACTTGAAGGAGAGAGAATCGGGGTTTTGTAACCGCCTAATCACAACATTCAGCTCCGTATTGGGAACTCCTTTTAGCATTCCACTTACCTGGTCCACAGGAGTGCTAAAAACACTTCGTCCGTTTATTTCAAGAATCTTATCGCCATTCATAAGCCCTGCTTTGTGCGCGGGGCTTCCCTCGTAAATTTCGGCAATTACAGGGTAGTCGTTTCCATGACGAATAAGCGCGCCCATGCCTCCGTACTCGCCTGTGGTTTGGAACTCCAATGTTTCCATATTCTCCTCGGGAATATACTCGTTGTAGGGATCTAGCGATTCGAGCATAGCCTCAATACCAACCGAGATGAGCTTTTCGGGATTAGGTTTATCCACATAAAATATATTTACCTCTCTAAAAAACGAGAAGAATATGTCGAGGCTTTTCGATAGTTTAAAGTCAACCGATTTGAAGGAAATCAAGCCAACCATAAGAATGGCTGCTGAAAAACCAATAGCAAATCCTTTGAAAATTTTTCCGGTTTTTATCATGCCGAGTAGTTGTTTTCTAACGTAACCGATAAGTTCTTAAGCTGTGCAATACAGATCAGCAAAGTAAACAAATATTAATCCAAAATAATTGGATAATAGCTAAAATACTGTAAGAGAAATCTGCCTAAATAATATAAAACAATGCTAGTTTTTGAAAACTATGGAACAGGATCGTATCCATGACCCCCCCAAGGATTGCAGCTTACAATCCGCTTAATGCTAAGCCACAGGCCTTTAATGGGGCCGTGTTTTTTGATAGCCTCAAGGGAGTAAGCTGAGCAGGTTGGCGTGTAACGACAACTTGCCGGAAAGTATGGACTTATGGCTAGCTGGTATACCTTTATTGGGAAGATAAGGATATAGATCAATAGTTTTTTAATAAGATTCATTAGTCCGTTTTTTGAGTTCTCTCCATAAGCATCGAAATTACCTTTTGCGTAGCATCGAGTATTTGCTGGTAGTTTAGCTGTTCGGAGGCGATGTAGATAAAGGCGATACGAAAAGATTTGCCATTCTCTAAACACGAGTTGAGTAGCAAATGTTTGTTCAACCTGTAGGCTTCCCTCATTTTTCGTCTTATGGCGTTGCGATGAACCGCACGTTTGAATTTTTTTTTGGGAACCACAAACATGATTTGCACTGGGGTATCGTCAGGTGCGCGATTCGAAAGGGTGTAGCTAACCCGAATAGGGTATGCGAAAGTGCTTTCGCCCGATTCAAAAATTAAATCGATAGATTTTTTGCTGCAGAGCCTTTCGTTTTTTGGAAAGCCAAATGGCTTCATGGCAAATTTGGGATCGTTTTTTTTACTCTAATCCTGCTGCAATAATTTCAGCGGATACAAAAAAGCCAACTCAAGAAACGGCCCGGCTTACTTATTGTCCTTGTTGTGCTTCTTAATGAACTCGTCGAGGGCTTGGGTCATGCTTGGGCAGGCGGGTGTTGGTGCATTTACGTCTAGCCTTAGTTTGTTGTCCTTAACCGCTTTAGCGGTTGTGGGCCCAAAAGCTGCAATTTTGATGTCACCTTGAACAAAATTGGGGAAATTCTTGAAAAGCGACTTTATTCCGCTAGGGCTGTAGAAAACGAGCATGTCGTAATCCATTCCGTTCAGATCCGATAGATCGCTACTAACAGTTCGGTAAAGAATTGCTTTGGTGTACTTTATTTTGGCCTTGTCGAGTGATTTGGGAATTTCGGCCTTGTGCACATCTGAAAGAGGAACTAAGAATTTTTCGGTTTTATGCTTGTTAATCACATCCATAAGCTGGATAAAAGTACCCGGCCCATAGAAAATTTTTCGTTTGCGATACACTATATACTTCTGCAAGTACAGGGCAATAGCTTCTGTTATGCAGAAATACTTCATGGTTTCGGGAACGGTAATCCGAACCTCTTCGCAAATTCGGAAGAAATGGTCGATTGCCGTTCGGCTGGTGAAAATAACGGCGGTATGCTGAAGAATATCGATGCGCTGCTGGCGAAATTCCTTTGAAGAGACTCCCTCAACCTGAATGAATGGCCGGAAGTCAATCTTAAGGTTATACTTATGCATCAGCTCTAAGTAGGGTGATTTTTCGCTTTGTGGATCGGGTTGCGAGACAATAATCTTTTTGATCTTCAAGGCCGTAAATATTTTATTCAACAACACTTATCCCCACGCAATCTCCTTTAAAACAATTAAAATGGGAATAATTTCGAGGGCACAAAGATATAAAAATAAATAGAACACAGAAAACCCGTTGTAAAGAAAAACTTGAAAGGTGCGTAACAGCCTACCAATTATTAGAATTATGAGTAGCCCAGCTGTAAAATATAGAAAAACCTGCTGAGCAATTCCTTCGGAATATAGGTAAAGAGCGTTAAGTGGAACCAGAATTATGCCCATAGCCCTGGTGTAAAGAATTTTATTTGCATGTATTTGACTGAATTCCGAGTTAAAGTCCGAAATATATCCTGTAGCCAAGGATGTTATATAAAGAAAAATACGGAAGCCCAGTAACCCCAGAATAAGGTATAGGGCTATAAGAGGAGAAGGAATTCCAGTGTTTTGCAAAAAATCAAAGTGATCTAAAGCGATAATTGTCGATACAGGGAGGGTTACAAAAAAGATTACGTCGAGCAGCCTGAAAAACCGATTTAGTAGAAACGAGTTGTCCTTGGTGAACTTGTTGCCGATATGAAAGTATAGAATACTTCGAAAAAACTCGGTCAGATGTTTAGAGAAAAACATTTTTAGAAAAAGAAGCAGAACCAAGGATGCCAGAACAGGGTAGAATGTCCAGGAAATTGAGGTCTGGTTGTTGGTTAATGGCTTAATAGATATCTCTTTAGATGTTTTAAATGAGTTGGTGGTTCTTGTTTCTATAAAAACTCGTCCATCCGTTTTTATGTTAGAATTGTAGAAATCCCTGTCAAGAAGTACGGCCTCAGTAAAAGGGAAATCTTCAAAAGATTGATGTTTTGATAGAAGAGTGTGGAGTGGAACCCTGGCTGCTGTTGGGCAAATGTTACAAGTTGTATCCGGTGGGGCAGATGGCTTTCGCACTATCCTAATGCGAGCTTGCTCTACTTGTTCTTTGTACGCTTCAACCTCCTGAGTTTTGCGCTCAATCATCAGGAATAAGGGGTTTATTCCCTGAGTGTTTGTCTTGGTGGTGTCTGGGATCTGTTTTTTAGGTAGTGTATCCTGTTGAAAAGAGAAAATGGCTTCAGCCTGGTGAGCGAATTGATTATCGAAGTTAATGTGAAGGCTGTTTTCCATTTTTAAAATTGTACATGTTGCCTTATGGCGGGCAAATATAGCAAGGATTTAATTTTTTTTCGTCGAAAATTGGATGCAAAAGCTTTTTAAACCAAATTTGTTATCTGTATTTGTGAACTACTTTACTTTTTATACTAATTGATTGATGTTAAAATTAATGCGAACGCACATAATGCGTCCGATATAACAAGCGTTCGCATAGAAGTTATAGGCGAACAAATAATGCTATTTTATGAGAGTTGTACTTCAAAGGGTTAGTAAAGCCTCAGTTGCTGTCGATAAAGTGGAGGTGGGAGCCATTGCCAATGGTATTTTAATTCTTGTTGGTTTCGAACACGACGATACTGGAGAGGATGTTGTGTGGATGGCTAACAAGATTTGTAATCTCAGGATTTTCGAAGATCAGGACGGAGTGATGAACCTGTCAATAGTTGATATTAAGGGCGAGTTTTTAGTGGTTAGCCAGTTTACCTTACATGCCAAAACCAAAAAAGGTAACCGCCCATCTTATATTAAAGCGGCACATCCCGATTTGGCAATTCCGCTTTATAACCAATTTGTTCAGGAGTTAAAGCAGGTTTCGAAACTGACTGTAAAAGAGGGTTTATTCGGTGCGAAGATGGGTGTTTATCTCGAAAACAATGGCCCTGTGACAATACTAATTGACACCAAAAATAAGGAGTAATGGACTCGATAACCCTAAAAGAGCTGCAACAAAAAGTAGACGAATGGATAAAAACCAAGGGAGTGCGTTACTTTAGCGAGCTCACTAACCTGGGAATTCTAATGGAAGAGGTGGGCGAACTGTCCCGAATCATTACCCGCACATACGGGGACCAGTCGTTTAAACAAGGAGAGAGTCCTGATAAACTTGCTGAGGAGATGGCCGATATACTTTTTGTGCTAGTTTGTTTGGCGAACCAAACAGGTGTTGATCTTTCCTTGGCAATGAAGGCTGCTTTTAGTAAGCGCAACACCCGAGATGCTCAACGCCATTTAAACAACCCAAAGCTAAAGTCGAACAAAGGGAGCGGAATAGAGTACCATTAACGCCCCAAAAATTTTAGGTCAAAAATCCATCAGCAGATTCAATTTTTGCTGGAATAATCATTATTTAATAAATCCATTATATTTGTCGTCCCAACTTTTTTGTAAATTGGCTAATAGTTTCTCATTATTTAATCAAATACACTCTATTTAGATATCAATTAATCTATATTAACTAATTAATAATTAGGAGGAAATAAAATGGAAAACACAGAGATGATGGCATTGGGAATGATCGAGACAAGAGGATTTACCGCAATGGTCGAGGCTTCCGATGCAATGGTTAAGGCAGCTAAAGTTGACTTGGTAGGATACGAGCAAATAGGTGGTGGTTATGTAACAGCCATCGTTCGTGGCGATGTGGCTTCGGTCCGTGCTGCCGTTGATGCGGGCGTTCGTGCTGCCGAGAAAGTAGGCGAAATCGTTTCGTCACATGTCATCCCACGCCCTCACGCCAATGTTGATAGCGCTCTTCCATTGGGCAAATCAAAATCGAAGAAATAGTAACGAAGAAAAGGAGATAGCATGGAGTCAAAAACGCACATCGATTTAAGAACCTATATTTTTCTGGATTCTTTGCAGCTACAAATGGCCTCTTACCTCTCTACCGTTTCGAGGGGATACCTTCCCGTTGGAGGACAAACCTGCTGTATTATTGAGATTGCCCCCGGGATTGAAATCAATACCCTTACCGACGTTGCCCTTAAAGCTACTCACGTTACCCCAGGAATGCAAATTGTTGAGAGAGCCTATGGTATGCTCGAGGTTCACTCATCGAGCCAAGGCGATACCCGAATGGCTGGTGAGGCAGTTCTTAGCTCAATTGGCAAGACCGAGAACGACCGTCTAAAACCTCGCATTTTAACCAGCCAGCTAATTAAGAACGTGGAGGATCACCATGCGCAGCTTATCAATCGTACCCGCATGGGTATGATGCTGCTCAGGGGCGATACCCTTTTTGTGCTTGAGGTTGAACCTGCTGGATATGCATACTACGCTGCCAACGAAGCCGAGAAATCGGCTAATATCAACATAATTGATGTTATGGGATTTGGAAAATTCGGCCGCGTGTACATTGGTGGTAAGGAGGCCGATGTGCTCGAGTGCAAAATAAACGTGGAGAAGCGTTTGGCCGAAATTTCGGGTCGTTCGAACAAGGAGGATTATAAGTAGTTTTTCACATTTTAACAGGTAATTGTTATGTCAGAAATAAATAATGAAGCTATTGGAATGATCGAGTCGCGCGGTTTTGTGGCCATGGTCGAAGCATCCGATGCAATGGTTAAGGCAGCCAAAGTAGAGCTTATTGGTTTCGAGAAGATAGGTGGAGGCTATGTTACAGCAATTGTTCGCGGTGATGTGGCCTCAGTTCGCGCAGCGGTTGATGCTGGTGTTCGTACAGCCGAAAAGGTTGGCGAAATCGTTTCGCATCACGTAATTCCTCGTCCTCATGGCAATGTCGATTATGCGTTGCCTCTTGGCGTTAAATCAACTAAGTAACGGTAGCATCAAATCTATCATCGTATGATACTTGCAAAAGTTGTTGGAACAGTAGTCTCCTCGCATAAGGAGCAAAAGATGGAGGGGATGAAGTTCCTGCTGCTCGAAAAAATAGACCCTGTTACGCTTAAGGGCAAGAATGATTTTGTGGTGTCGGTTGATTGTGTTGGCGCAGGTGTTGGCGAGGTTGTCTTTTACGCTTCGGGCAGCAGTGCACGATGCACCAAGCTAACCGAGGGACTTCCCACCGACTCGTCTATTGTTGCCATTGTCGATCAGATTGAGAAGGACGGAGCATTCACCTTTCAAAAGGATAACTAGGCGCTTATGATTATAGGCAAAGTAGTTGGTACCATTGTAACCACAAAGCATAGTATTTCCATTGCTGGTGCTCGGTTTTTGCTGGTTGAGAAATGCAATCAGCACGCCGAGGGTCGTGGCGATTTTCTTATCGCCCTCGATCCACTTGGCGTTGGCCGTGATGAGGTGGTGATGATCTCCGAGAGCACATCGGCTCGTGAAATACCTCTTTCCCAGGGGAAACCGATTGATGCTCTTATAGTAGGAATTGTTGATTTGATTGACCAGGAGGAAACCGTAGTTTACAGAAAATGACAATCGATAGGAATACAACAGTACTTGGTGTTCTTGAGTATAGTAGCATGGCCATTGGCGTTGCTGTGCTTGATGAGATGGTGAAGATTGCGCCGATTAAGATTATCGATGCGCACACCATTTGTCCGGGTAAGTATATTATCGTTTTTTGTGGCGATGTAGCCTCTGCCGAATACTCCTACAACAAAGGCCTGGAGGTTGGCCAAGGGTTTCTTGTGGATAGTTTTCTTCTGCCCCAAATTCATCCCGAGGTACTTGATGCAATTGGTCGGGTAAAACAGGTTGAAGGGTGGGATTCGATAGGAATAATCGAAACACTATCGGTTGCATCGGCCATTGAGGCAGCCGATATTGCAGCAAAGGTTGGTGGTGTTACCATTGTTGAGATACGGTTGGCCATTGGATTTGGCGGAAAATCGTATCTAAAAATGATGGGCTCTCTGTTCGAAGTGCAAGCCGCCATGGATGCTGCCCTTGCTCGTGTAGAGGCCAAAAAGCAGCTATGTGCAAAAACAGTTATTTCACAGCCGCACGAGGAGATTAGACCATTTTTTCTAAAATAGACTCATAATCAGAATGGATAATTTAGAGCAAAATATTCGCCAGCTGGTGTCGCAAGTGCTAAAGGAGATGGATATCGCCACTCCAAAGCCATCGACCACAGGCAGAATAGGAGTATTCAGCAGTATTGAGGATGCCATTAGCGCAGCCGATAAGGCTTTTCGCGAGTACATTCAGCTGCCCTTGGATACACGATCTAAAATCATTGAGAATATCCGCAAGGTATCGCTTGCTCATAACGAGACCATTTCGAGCATGGCTCACGAGGAAACCGGACTGGGTCGCTACGAGGATAAGGTGGCTAAAAACATACTTGGAATAACAAAAACCCCGGGAGTTGAAGACATCGTTCCCCAGGCCTTCTCGAGCGAGCATGGGCTTACTCTTATGGAGCGCGCTCCATACGGCGTAATTGGTTCCATTACTCCAAGCACCAACTCAACGGTAACCATTATCAGCAATGCCATTGGCATGATTGCCGCAGGCAACACCGTGGTGTTTAATCCACACCCAGCAGCCAAAAATGTTTCGGCCTACATCATCGATTTTTTGAATAGGGCCATTATGGAGGCAGGAGGGCCAGCCAACGTGCTAACCTGTATCGATAATCCTACCATCGAGTCGGCTAAAGCTCTGATGACACATAGTAAAGTGGCCATAATGGTGGTAACCGGAGGCCCAGCGGTTGTAAAAACAGCCATGAATAGCGGCAAAAAGGTAATAGGTGCAGGCCCTGGGAACCCTCCTGTGGTTGTCGACGAAACCGCTGATATTCCCAAAGCCGCCAAGGCCATTGTTGATGGAGCAAGTTTCGATAATAATATTATCTGCATCTGCGAGAAGGAAATTCTGGTGGTGGAATCGGTTGCCGACAGGCTTAAGGAGGAGATGAAAAAGAATGGTGCCTACGAGCTCAACCCCGAGCAGATAAAGCAGATTACCTCTCTGGTAATATCCGACCCAGGAAGACCCGGCCACGAGGGAGCCGCAAACAAGAAGTACGTGGGTAAAAATGCTTCGCTCATTGCACAGGATATCGGCCTGTCCGTTCCTTCCACAACCCGTCTGCTTCTATGCGAGGTGGATAAGGATCACCCGCTGGTGTGGACCGAGCAGCTTATGCCCGTTATGCCCCTGGTTCGGGTTAAGGATGTGGATACTGCCATAGAACTTGCCGTTGAGGTTGAACATGGATTCCGCCATACGGCCATTATGCACTCCCTGAATATCGATAAGCTAAGCAAGATGGCCAAGATGATGAACTGTTCACTCTTTGTCAAAAATGGGCCCAGCTATGCTGGCTTGGGATTTGGTGGCGCAGGTTTCACCTCGTTTACCATCGCCAGTCCAACTGGCGAGGGCGTTACCAAGGCAAGCACTTTCACCCGCGAGCGCAGATGCACGCTAGTTGATCATTTCAGAATTATATAAAGATATTAGGGATGAAACTTGGAAAGGTTATAGGTCGTGTGGTTAGCACCAAAAAAGTAGAAGCTTTTGAGGGGTTAAAGTTGCTTTTGGTTCAACCCGTCGATGAAGTTTTGGTTCCTTACGGCGATCCCATTGTGGCTGTTGATACAATCCAATCGAATACGGGCCAAATTATCTACTACGAGGTTAGCAAGGAAGCCAGCATGATCCTTGAAAATACCATGAATCCCTGTGATGCAGCAATTGTGGGGATTGTTGATGTAATTAACCTGGAGGGCAAGCAATGATACTGGGAAAAGTTGTTGGCAATGTGGTTTCCACCGTAAAGGCCCCGGGATACGATGCGCGGAAAATTCTGGTAATTCAGCCCATCGACCCTGCTGGAGCACCCAAGGGTAAAACATTTCTGGCCATCGATACGGTTCAAGCCGGTGTGGGCGATACCGTAATAACAATCGATGAGGGTGGTTCGGCTCGTATGGTAATTAGGGAGCCCAAAACTTATACAGTTAAGACTGTAGTTGTTGGAATTGTTGATGCACTTCTGAAAGAATAATATCAAGCCCTGTAAGGGTAAGATATATTTAGTAAATACTTTTTTAAAAATGGAAACAGTTAAATCCATAGCCATTGGAGCCGATCATGGAGCATTTCCGGCCAAGGAGGCCTTAAAGGCCTACCTTCAGGTAATTGGCTACACTGTGGTTGATGTGGGTACCGATAATAGCACAACCAAGGTCGACTACCCCGATTTTGCCTATAAGGTGGCTAAAAAAGTGGCGAGTGGCGAGTGCGATCGGGGAATTATGCTCGATGCCGCAGGAATTGGATCATCAATGGTTTGTAATAAGGTGAAGGGCATTCGGGCGGCCTTATGTTGGAGTCCCAAAACCATTGCCAATAGCCGATTGCATAATAATGCCAACGTGTTAACCATGGGAACCGATCAGCATCCCATTTCCGATATCTGCTCAATGGCTAAGCAGTGGCTCGAGACCGATTTTGAGGGCGGGCGACACTGGCCTCGTATTAACAAGATGATGGCTGTTGAGAGGGGTGGTCTTTAGTGTGTAAATCCGGATTGGAATTCTTAATAGCTGACATATATTGGTAATTCCTTACAAAATGATTAATTTTGCACGCTATTTTTGAAAGATATTTTGATGCATGTGGTTGGAAAATAAAAAGATATAAAAGTTACAGGTATGAATCAGGACGAATTAGTTGATAAAATTGTACGCGAGGTAATGGCGCGGATTAAGAATGAGGTAAAGGATCAAGGCTCCCAAGGGGCAAAGTCGGCAGGAGCAGCTCCCAACTACGGCATTACTCCCGATGAACTCGCACGATTTATTGATCATACACTCTTAAAGCCCGACGCAGTGATTGCAAACTACGATCAGCTATGCGAAGAGGCCAAGAAGTACAACTTCTACTCGGTTTGCGTTAACTCTAGCAAGGTTTCTTACGTTGCTAAGAAATTGCGTGGATCAAACGTAAAGGTTTGCTCTGTAATAGGATTCCCACTTGGGGAAATGGAGACACGCAGCAAAGCTTTTGAGGCTCGTAGTGCCATTGATCATGGAGCTCATGAGTTGGATATGGTTCTTAACATCGGCGCGCTAAAATCGGGCGATTTAAAGTTGGTTGAGGATGATATTCGTGCAGTTAAACGCGCTTGCCGCAGCACCACCGTGCTCAAGGTAATTCTCGAAACCTCAATGCTTTCCGATCAGGAAAAGGTTATTGCCTGCGAGATTTGCAAGAAGGTGGAGGTTGATTTTGTGAAAACCAGCACTGGTTTTAGCGGCGGAGGCGCAACTGTTGCCGATATCGCCCTGATGCGCAGAACTGTTGGGCCCGATATGGGTGTAAAAGCCAGCGGCGGCATTCGCGACTTTGCCACAGCGGTGGCAATGATTAAAGCGGGTGCAAACCGAATTGGAGCAGGTGCCAGCGTAGCCATTGTTACAGGTGCCACTGCAACGGGAAATTACTAGCATTTAATAGGAGAACTATACCAAAAGACCCCGAGGTGCACCTCGGGGTCTTTCGTGTTTATTTGGTGCTTTAAAAGGCTTTTACTTGAGTTTCCAGTCGCCCCATAATCCCTCAACATCGAAACTAACGTTGGTTTGGGGTGTTTGGGGCATATTATTTACCATTACCGAGCGTACACCCACCTGCTCCGAGAGGTATTCGGAAAGTTCGCGATACGAAAGCTCACCACCCGTATCCTTAATCTTTTCCAAAAGGTGGAAGGTGAAAATTCCATGCTCTTTTTCCTTATATGGATGAGCCGACTCGTTGCCACTGCTAGCGGTAAAAACCACCAGGTTGCCCTGCAACCTATCCTCCCGAGGACGAACACGCACCGCTCTGGCCGCAACCAATCCCTGCTCACGCGCACCACCACTAAAACAAGCATCGAGGAAAACCGTTACTCGGGCCGAGGGGTGTTCGGTTAGCTGCTGGTATAGTTCTTTAAGACTGACAGCAAAACGAAGATTGGTTCCGCTAACATCAACAGGAATTAAATAGGGTTCTTTCGTTTTTTCATCGGGGAATCCATGTCCTGCGTAGTAAAAGAATATCTCGGCCTTTCCATTTAATGCTTTGATAATGGGATTTAACTTTCGTACTGCATCGTCCATCTCTATTGCCCTGGCATTGGTTAGGAAGATGATATTATCGCTGGGTACGCCCAAAACATTTTGCGCAACCTCCTTAAATGCTGTTGCATCGTTTATGGCAAAGGCAACGTTCGATTCTCTTTCCAGTCCAGTTTGGTATGTGCTATAGTCCTCGTTGCCAATTATCAGCGCAAAGCGATAGGGGTTGGGCTTTACTTTTTGATAGGTTTTTGCCGATACTACAGGCTTTTGAACCTTCTCCTCAATTTTTTCCTCTACCTTGATCTCTTCCTTAGCTTCAACCTGTTTTGCCTCAATTTTAACTGCCTCTACCTTTTCGGCTACTGGTTGAATCTCCTCTTTTATCACCTCAACAATGGATTCGGGTTTTGGTGCCATGTAAGTAACGCTTAAAACCTCTGAGGTTGCCTCCCCTCCATCATTGTATGCAATGAGTTTAATCTCATTGTTCCCCTCGTTTAGAAAAAGGATCTGTTCAAAATCAACGGAATTTGATATTTTGTCGAATGTAATATCGCGGTGCGATGCGAAACGGTTATTGTTGAGGTAAACCTCAACGCTCGATAGTGGCGAATCGGTTTTAATCTTGGCATTAACCCTGTGGGTTAGGTTGTCGGTTTGCTGGTTTTTTGTGGTTATCCAAGTAATTGTGGGTTTGGTTTTGGGCTGTATTGAAACGGGGACGGCTTCACCGATTCCCAGCGAGCTAACATCCCAGACACTTAAATCGGCCGAGTTAAGCACGCTCGAGATTAGGTTTTTACCCGAAGGATCGAATGCCGTGGAAAGCACGTAGTAATCCTGCTTGGGCGAGTTAAAAACAATTTGCCCAGTGTTTGCATTAACAATTATAAGGTAATTATCATGGCCACCCGATGCAATGTATTTGCCATCGGGACTAAACGATAAATTCTCGAGCCATTTGCTATGCGCAATAATGGTGTTTTGACGTTGCCCGTTGGATCGATTCCAGATATTGATTTTTCCATCGTCGCCACCGCTGGCAATAAGGGTTGAATTGTGATTGTAGGCCACGGTTCGTACCCAGCCATCGTGGGCATTAATGCTCAACGTTTCGGCTCCTTTTAGTACATCCCACTCCTTTACCGTTCCATCGGCGCTTCCCGAAACAATTCGTTGCCCATCGTGGCTAAAATCAACAGCCATTACCTCGCGTTTATGACCTGTTAGTTCCTTTACCATTACCCCGTTAAAATCCCAAATTTTAACGGTCTTGTCCTTACTGGCCGAGGCAATAATATTAGAAGCGTTAATTGCCACATCGGTAACATCGTCGCGGTGGGCACGAATTTCCCTTAGGGATTTACCGCTACTCAAATCCCAAATTGTAACCCGCGAATCCTTTCCTCCTGAGATAAGGAAGCGAGAATCGTGACTAAAGGTTAATGACAAGGGAAATCCTTTAAGACCTGTTAAACGTTGGACAACTGCACCTGTTTGGCTGTTGCGGACAATAATCTGGTTATCGAATCCACCCGATGCAATAAGCTTGGAGTCGGGGCTATAGGCCACACAAACAATTTGATGCCTGCGTTCACTGTGGGTCTGCTTCAGCTCAACGCGGGTTTGAGCATGACTCAGCTGAGCCGATATCACTAAAATCAACAAAAGGTGGAGTGTTTTCATATCACAAGCTCTTTGATTTAAACATGCTGATGTTTGCCCCAATTTGAGTGTAAACCGAACTTATCCAATCCCGTTTAGAGCTAAAGGCATTGTAACCACCCTGCACAAAAAGGGCAAAGTTATCGCTAACTCTGAAGTCGATCCCTAATCCACCCGTAAATCCAAAACTCGCGGGAGACGTTTGTGTATATCCGGGCAGTCCAATCAAGTTGAAGCTAATGTAGTTGAGGCTAAAGCCACCATACATGTAGGGATTCACCTTGCTTGAGGGTATAAACCTATACTTGGGGCATAGGCTAAGGCCAATTTGGTTGTACTTAATTTCGGAGACACCAGAAAGACTTTCGAAATCGCTCAGGAATTTGGCATACTTGGCAAGCACAACAAAGCTAAGGCTTCGGCTAAAGTTGTACTGCGCACCAGCATCAAAGGAAAAACCATTTTCAAAAACACTAGTAAAAAAGTCAGGGCTTAGGGACTGAACGTAACCGCCCGAAAGCTGAAGGGTAAATTTCTGCTCAAACTGAGCAAATAACTTGTTGTTTGACAAAAATAGAACTAGAACTATGGCAAGTGCCGAAAATACTACCGATTTTTTCATCTGTTTATATTTTCATTGTTTAGTACATATTTTATTCACTGCGAAAACGCTAAGAGAGTCAAAATTTCATCTTCATGCTCTATGGCAATAGTCGTGTGTGCTTAGCGTTGAGATC
>JAVEYY010000042.1:0-45816 GCA_034003245.1 Tenuifilaceae bacterium | reverse complement strand
GACCGTGCTACTAATCCTAAACGCCGCATTTTCAGGCCACAATTTTGTTTAAAAAAGCTGATAGCCCACCTGAAAATTTGATCTTCCCCGTTTTTCGTTAATATTGCTGCTAACGGCTGGGGGTGTGACCAGTTTGGGATAGCGGGGCTTGGGATTTATCCCACGTTAAGAAGCTCCCTGCGTGTCGACCCGCTTACCTAACCCATACAGCCCAAATTGGTTACACCCCTTGTTACCAACTGGCTGTTTATTTTCGTAGTTTGTTATTAAATGTGTCCAACAATTTGCTGCGACTCATTCATTGCTCACTTTCTTTAAGGCAAACTCTTTGGCTGGTTTAGGTTGTGCGTGGATTTTTAAGCGACCAGCCAATGTGCTTGACTAAGATTGTAAGATTTTAATCTCATTGATTATTTGTTCTTTCCAATTATTATCTTTCGGGTCAACAATAATTACATTATATCCTAAATCTGCCCCTCATTTCTAATGTATTCGCTACCATCTACCAATTAATCAGTGTTAAATTTTGGTGGGTATTTAACACTCTTAATTTTTACTATTTTGTTATGTGTTTCTTGTGTAACAATACCGTCAAGTATTATTCCGGATAACCAGAAATTTAATCTAATAAGTTGATGTGACCGATATGAGCTTGTATAAATCCACGTTTCAATACGTTTACTTCTGCAATATTCAAATATTGCTTTAGTACCCTGTCTTAATTGCTCTAAACCAAAAAGTTTTAAAAGAAAATTACTCCTAGGTTTTTCTATAGGGAATTGATAATCGTTTCTTATAAGAGTATTATCTAGGTCGAAAGCTATTCTCTTTATCAATACTGTTCAAATTATGAATTAATAAACAGAATAAATATACTGAAAGCCTCTAATACTTAATCATCTTTTTTGACGAGGACAA
Source organism: Tenuifilaceae bacterium (assembly GCA_034003245.1). Lineage (GTDB taxonomy): Bacteria > Bacteroidota > Bacteroidia > Bacteroidales > Tenuifilaceae > Perlabentimonas. Next base: position 44,898 of record JAVEYY010000042.1, on the reverse strand, counting down.
TTATAATTATTATTTTGCAAAAAATGTTTACGAGAAAACTTGCCTTTATTTTTAAACCCTATAAAATTTACACTCATGATAGATTTCAATCTTATACGCAAAAAACCCGAACCTATTGAGATACGAGCATACTTGTATCAAATAATAAGCTCACGATTTGGACTTTCCGATGTTATTATTGAAAAAATGAAGGAGAAATTCCCTTCGTTAAGCGATAACCATAATGATTGGGATTTAAACCAATTAGAAATTCCTGATATAGAGAACCTTTTAAATGACAAAACCACTGATGAAGAATGCGAAGACATGGAGGATATCTCTGGCATTGAAAATATACACTTTCAACCGAGGTTTATACCAGATGAGATATTCTTCTTCAAAAAGGATTACGAACAGATAAATTATGCATCAAATGATTATAAATCAATTCCTATAATATTTACAAGTGTAATACAGGTTTCTTTCGATTACGGTGGTCTAATCGAAATGGAGTGTTTTGAAAGTCAAATTAGTATATTGTTTGATTCTAATGGCTATCAACTTGAAGAATACTGCCATGATATTGATCTTGGCACAGATGGCTTGGTACTGCTAAGATTCTCTAAAAACGATGGAGGTATCTGGCATTTGTATAGGTATAATGGACAATACCTAGATGATTGTGATGGAGAAATTTTTGGCCCATTTGACTCGCCCTCCGATTTCCCATCAATCAGAAATAGGGATTTAATACCTGAAATGTTTTCACTTGGCGAGTTTCCCATACCTGAGAACTATCCTCCGCAAAACCTTACCCGCAATGATGTAATTAAGGAACTTGCAAAAAATGAATATTACTATAGATATCTTGCAGAGCATTATTCGGATGACGAAGAACTTGCCATATATGCAGTTGACTCAAATGTTCTTGCTTTTACATTACTTTCTCACAGGTTGCAAAGCAATAAGGAGTTTGTAATAGAATTAATTAACCGTAAAAGTAGGAATAAAAGTTTATACGATTATTTGAACGATAGTTTTAAGAAAGATATGGAAATTATTAAACTATGCGTATCTGGTAAACCAAGAATAATTAAGAATATTGGAAAGCCTGTAACCGATAAAGAACTTTTACTTTTGGCAATACAAAAAGATGGAGGGGTTCTTAAATATGCAGAACCCAAACTTTTGAATGATAAAGATTTTATACATAGTGTCGTTCGTGTTAATGGTGAAGCCATAAGATTAGCCTCGGAAGAACTCAAGAATGACAAATCCCTTGCTATTGAAGCTGTAAAAGAAAATGGATTTGCACTCCAGTATGTTTCGGATGAATTAAAGAATGATAAAGATGTTGTTATTGAAGCGGTTAAAAATAGAAAGTACGCCATTGACTATGCTTCGCCCAATCTACAAAATGACCGAGAATTTCTTGAATATTTAGAACAACTAGGTTTTGAGTATAGTGATAACAGAGACTTACCTTTTTAACTTTCTTTACTCTTGATAACATTGCCCAAATACACTAAAGGCCAAAAAGTGCTTGTACGCCGCTGGACTGGAGAAGAGAACGCAGGCACTATTGTTGATGCGATTTGGATGTACCATAAACGGCTTAGAAAACACACCTGGGGTTACAGGGTTCAATTTGAGGGAAGTGAGACTCCCGATGAAATATTTTTCCCAGAGGGGTATCTAACGAGTATAGGTGCAATTTTTTAGTATTTCGTAATGAAACATCTAATTGACTGTTTTTTTGATTAGAGCAGATTATTACTATAATCGCCAATCTTCCCAGGTAGGATCGTCCTTTCTTAGATTACTTGGATCGTAATCATATCGATCTCTATGCCCGTTCATTCTAAAGTATTTACCCTCATTTAAATCAATAATACCATGATAGCAATCATAAACATCTTCATCCTCATCTGGGTCTGTACCATCGGCTTTAATAAACCACATCCACCATTTAGATAAATTTCCATTAGGGAAAAAATGACCTGTATAATATTCCGAATTCCTTATGTCTTCAGACATATTGCTATCTTCAAAGATTAGGTACCTTACATCCCAAGGATTGAATTTATCGCTTCTTTCTATTACTCCACCATAAGAGGTGGACTTTTCGAGCCATTCAGTAAATTTTACAACATCAATATTGCCAATGGATTTATCGAGTATTTCAATAACTATGGAAAAAACCTCATCCTTTTGTGGTTTCATAGTAGCTTATTTTTTTGTAGTTGATTTACTTATTATTTTTTTTGTTTTTCAATTGCATCCAAAATTTTATCCTTTGGTTCGATCCAAGCGCTTTGCCTTATTTCTTGGTAATACTTATCAATATGTATAAACGAGTCGTATAATGGCAGCATTTCCCTTACTGTAATCTTACCATCTAAAAACTGTACTAGCACCTCCTTTGTTATTGGGAAATAGGAGTAGTTGTTATTTTCATTTTGCTTTATCATCAAGTAAAGCCTTCCATTTTTTTCTGTAATAGCAAGATGTGGTCCCTCGGAATCTACTATTTTAATAATTTTTTCCATCATGAATTATTTTATGTTATTTACAAACCATCTTCTGTTCCAAATCGGATCGTTTTCCCTAAGGCTATTAGGGTTAAAATTGTAAGAATCGCCCTTGCCGTTTACCCTTAGGTAAACCTCTTCCTTTAAGTCAATTACACCAATGTATGATTCGTATGGGTCCTTGCCATTGTCTATCATCTCCATAATTAACTCCTTACCAAAAAAATCTTTGTAAAGTTCTTTCAATGGATGATAGGAGTAAAAGAAACCGGGGTAACCAGCCAGCTCCTTTTCGTCAACAAGCTGCATCGATTCATCGTCGAAAAAAAGGTAGCGAATATCCTTCCATGGGTCAAACGGAACATTGGCTAAACGACGAAAGGTCGATATCTCTGGACTCATAATATAGGTGCAGCTGTATAGCCAGCTAAAGAATTTGATGTTATGAATATCGCCAAGGGTTTTGCGAAAGATATCCATTACCTTCTCTTGAACGGCTTCCTGTGATGGGTTGGATATTCGCATTGATTCTATAAAGTTTTGACGAAAGGAAAATAACAATAAAAATGGGAAAAACCAAAATCAACATATTTCTATTTAACCGCAAAAACACGGTTAAAAGAAACAAAACCAAAAATATTTTAAAAACAAACGCTAAGCAAACTCTTGAAGTTTTTTTTCCACATCCTTTTCAAACTTACAAAGGTAATTTAGGTTAGTGGTTAATGTTATCATCTCATCAATATAGTTGGTATCTAGGCCTAAACTAAAATATAGTTTCAGCTTAGCAAGTCGATCATGGATTAGAGTACAAGATTCATTTACTCGCCCTAACATTCCTTCGGCTTCTTCCTTTTTGGCTACCTTAAGAAAAGTGTAAAGTTTTGCAACCAAATCTTTAATTGACTCGGATTCTTTTTGCTCTGACATTTAATATTCGATATAAATTGGTTACAATAAAAAGCTACTCACAACCAAAAATTTCCACAATCCTGTTAAACTCATTTAATTGTTTCTCCTTACCAGGCTCACCCGACAACCTCTCTGTTTCCTTTTCAATTTCCTCTAAAAAAGTGTTATAGAAAGTAAGATCGTTCCAGACAATATTCAAAGTTGCAATAACCCTATCATCTTTGGTTCTTATTTCTATCACATCATTTGCACCCTTTGCTGTGTAAAATAAATAGTAATAGATAAAATTTTCATCTAAACTGCTTACCCAATTCTCGAGGTTTTCGATTTTGGATTTGATTTCGTTTATTCTTGAAATTATAGTCATAATCGGATATGTTTTATTCAAATATACATATTATTAAGAAAACTATTTTGCTTCTCTGAGATTAAAACTCTAATGAATTATTACTATTGCTGGGAATATGGTTCCTCCGAAAGCCACTCGCCTTCCTCGCTAATGATGAAAAGTTTTATGGGTTTTGCTGCCATATTGTCAATTAGCAGACCCGTTAGTTTTCCTCCATATCCACACTTAGTGTTAATATTTATGCCGTTCCCATAACGAGTAACAATGTCGCTTGGCCAATGGCCGTGAATAAATACTTTTCCAAACCATAGGGGTTTGGGTTCGTAGTTCCAGAGCAGCTCATCAATTGATTTTTCACGAAGGCTTTGATGTGTATTTCGCAGAATACCATGTACAAAGATCAACTGCTCGGTTTCGTAGTACAGCTCTGTGTTTTTTAGAAATGAGGTTACTTTTTCCTGTTCAGCCCTCTCTAACTTTTTCCATTCATTAAATGAGTCTTCGGCCTGCGATAGGTTATAGGATATGTAGCCCAGCGCCTCGCCATAATCTTCGGGTTGGTAATTCCCATCAATTAAATCAGCCAGCATCTGATCGTGGTTACCACGAAGGAATATCCAGCCGGGGTGTTTGGCTTTTGCCTCAATTAGCAGGTTTACGGTTTGTACTGCCGATGGGCCACGGTCAACGTAATCGCCCAGAAAAATTGCTTGCGCCCCAATATCCTCTGCCAATTCAATGGCAGTTTGTGCCGCGGGGTAGCAACCGTGAATATCGCCAAAGGCGATTGAATAGCTGAGTAATGGGGTGTTTAACAAACTATGCTATTATGTTGATAAATGGCTCAAATATATTGAAAGAAAGATTTTATTAGGCAGAAAGTTTTTCCCTTACCCCATTTAAATCCCTCTCTTCCATATGGCAAAAATGAAGTTTTTTAGGGTATGGTTTATCCCACTGTTCGCACAAATCTAAGAACTGATTGTACCTCGATCCCAAAAAGGGAACCAGACCAATACTGCTCCATTTATTATCATTTGCATCAAGCAGGATTTTCTCAGGATTTCTTTCATATTCATCTAAAAGCCTATATTGCCTATCTTGAATATCAATTAAGTACTGGTTCTCACTAGCAAGTGGCGGGTGTATTATGCAGTCGAAATCATCCTCGTAATCCCAAACCGAGCTGTGGCTAACCTTTATGGCAATACTGCCAACCTTTCCCTCAGCAGTTTTGGGATCAAGTCGTTCAATGGGTACATCAACCCTATGCTTCTCGTCCTCAATGTGTTCGCAGAGGCGAACTGTGTTTTCAATTTTCGGGAAATCATCAGTTAGTTCCACCTTTTTATAGTGTGTGCTAAGAAAGCCTATGCTACTAACCACATTATTAACCCCTGTGCCAGTGCGATTAGAATCCCAATGGTTTGTTATGTAAAGCACTTTATCATCGAGAATAGGGCTAAGCCTTCCGAAGAATTGTGGAGTGTTTACACACTCATAGTTCCCTCCTTCATTACATCCGTCCTGCATTCCAACAAAGCACTGAATTTTCACCCCGGCATTTTTAAGCAACCTTAATGCCTTGTTATTATCGAATGGCATTTCAATAATCTTACTGTTAACCAGTTGCATCCCATCTCTCTTTGGAAAAATATTACTATTAAGAATAACATAATCGAAGGGCAAATCCATGTAATGGCTAAGCGTTTTGGATGAGGAAACGTAGAGCAGAACCCTTTTCCCTTTGAGGTTGTAAAGAAAACCTAAATCTATTTTTGTTTTCATAAATCTATTGTTTTGATATTTTGATATATAACAAATCAATGAATATTTATTTCACTTGAACCTCCCTTAGCTATTACATAGCAAGTTACAATGCTCTATGTGTTGCAATTATTAATGGCACAAAATAATCACCCAATATTTCTAACTCAACGAACAGAAAACCCATAACCAGAATGGTTGTTCTACTTATATATTTTATCTTGTTCTAAGTACATAATCCTTTTCCAAAGTTTTGTAGAAGACCATTACTACAAAATACTTATATGTTCTTAATATTATTCCTCTTTGCCTTGCATTTTCTTCGCAGAATATGCTCTACACTAAACGTTTAAACACTTTAAGCAACGAATTAATCCTTTGAATTATCTCTTTTGCATCACCATTCATCATAGAAATAGCTCCCATAAGAACCTCGTAAGCCTCATCGTTATCGGTGATAAGCTGAAGCAGCTGGGGATCAAGCGAGTTCTTTTCTAGTGATTTTAGAATTTCTGCTTTCGCTTTTGGTTTTAGTAGATCTCTGACATTCATTGCGTTTTACTTGTTTGGGTTGATGTGTCCTATGTTATTTAAAATTTTCTCTTAAGGTTCAGACCAAGCACTACGCTTTATTTCTTCGTAAAACTTATGCGCTATATTGGTTTCACTGCACGAACCTTGGCTGTTGGATAATGTCCAAGTAGAATTGATTCATTACCAAAGCAAAAGTCAAAAGAATGATTTAGGTCATCCGAATTTTCTTTCAACGCCCAGTATTCTGCAGAATCGAATTCGCCTAAACCGTTTTAAACAACTGCAAATAAATTTCATTTAATTCCTGTAATGTAGGCAAACGCCAACCTTCCCTAAGTTTTTCACAAGCATTGAGAGCCTCTTTATATTGCATACGATCTGGAAAATCTTTTAGACCAACCATTAAAAATCTTGGCCGGTAATGGGGTGTCTGATTGTAAGCATACTTTTTTTTTAATTTTCTTATGATCTAAATTGAAAAAAATGGTTAAAAAAATATAAGGATTAGAGCAATGTTCAGTAAAACACCTATTGTAAATAGGTAAAAAAACTTATTGATCGTTCTCATTTTAAAGATAATATATAAAGGTAATAATGATAAAGCGAAAACCAGAAAAATATCTAAGGTGCCTTTTAACCATAAAGCAGGTAGTTTATCAGAAAATAGATACATTATAATATATGCTATAAAAAGGATAGTCCTTAAGATAAGGGAAGAAAAACAAATAGCAGTATAAATGCCCAGTTCTTCTAAATCATCATCAAAACCCCCTTCATATAATATAAGAATTGAACCCCCACCAACGAAAGTATACAAAAATACAGCGATAACCTCCCATAGCCAATTGTTAACAAAGAAAAAGATTGGTGTTAACAGTAGCATAGCACAATAAATCAAAAATTTTTCTACGGATAATTTTCTTTGTTTTTTTTCTATTGATAGAAAATTTATATTTGAAAACACCATTCCTAGTGATGAAAAAACAATAGTTGTAATAATAACAGGGTAAATAACAAAAGGCTTGTTATATTCTTCTGAATTCTTAGCGTAAAGAATTATTTTATCAATTAATGGATTTATAATTATACGTAAATCATCAAAATATACATAAAGCAATAAAACAAAAACACTAATAGGCATTAGCCATAAAAACCAAAGGTTCTTTATGTTCTTATAACGTTTGAATTTCTTTTTTTCAATCTCAGCATGGGCTTCTTCTTCTTTTCTTAATCGTTCCCTTCTTAATTCTTCTTCTTTTCTTCTTTTTTCCTTTTCTTGTTTTGCTAGTTCAGGATTTTCTCTTTCCCATTTTTCGCGTTTTCTTTCTCTTTCTCTAATCTCTACAATTCTTTTTTGTTCCTCTTGCTCTGATTTATCTCGAAGATAAGATTGATAACTATTCACGCAACTTTCACTGCAAAAATCATTTGAGTCATATTTGTAAGTAGAGTTACTTTCCCTGTAAAATTCGCCACAATATTTGCACCATACCCATTTCCCTTCTTTGAATCCAGTTGTATTTAGCATCTCATAGAAGCACTTTTGTGAGCAGAAAAGACGATTGTGATAATAAATAGTATCACCACTTTTTTCCGACATATAACCCCAAAAGCCTCCTTCACTAAAATAATTTGAACACCAATGGCATTTCTCCATAATAGAAAAAGTGTTAGGTCTATTTTTTTACAAAAAACTAAAAAACAAAAAAATGATCAAATTATACCCCATCTATACAAGAGGTAAAGAATAATTAGTGCTGGAACCAACCACTTCCAGTTTTTGCCAACGAATGATTCGCTCCAACGTGTATCATTGGCATGACCCTGCCATATCCATTCGTGCCTGTTGGTGGGAGAATAATTACACTGTTCATCATAATAAGGATGCCTGTCTCTAACACCCTTGCCGCAATGCTTGCATTTGTAGTTGGGAAATAGGTCGTCCATAATTGTTTAGGATTAGGTTTTGTTATACAGAATTATTGCTTCTCATCATTCTCTTTTTCTTTTTTTCAAAAATCAATCTAAAAGCATCTTCATCTCCAAAGTAAGAAAAATCCTCTTTTCCCTCATCGTAACATTCAATCCCCAAAAACTCTATAACGCACTATAATGTCTTATATATTTTTTTGAATCCATACAGTGCCTAAATTACGTTCAGCACTTATAGTTCCAATGCCATTCATATAATCCCTTTTTACAATATGAAGCGCCTCGGCAAAAGGATCCTCCAGGCGCATACCTTGGGGTAAAGAGTAGTAGTGGCTATTGCCACACTCAATGGTGCTTAAAACGTTGTTTTCAAACGCCTCATCGCAAAAAACCAACTCTTGCCTGCCATCTCGTTTCTCCATAATATAGTTCTCGTCCTTACGCAGTAGGAAAAGTTCCTTTACAGAGATGCGTCCCTGAAAGAAAAGCTCCAGCACAAAATCGTTAACCTGGGTGTAAATGTAATATATACCTTTAAGGCAAGTACCCCGCAGATATAGCCTTTCGTTTTCCATCTCCTGGTCGTCAACATTCTCAACGAGCTTAAGGATTGGACCTTCGGAGTTAATTAAGTCTTCTACCCCTGGTACATCTTGAAATTTCATTGTTTTGTAATTTTTTTATTAATTAATTTCTATTCACCCACAACTTCCTTCCACTGCTCCTTGATGCTTTTGGTTTTGCCCTCGTCCTCGTCAGCCATAAAATCATTGGGGTTTTCGCCAATGAGCTTTAGGTACTCAATGCGCTTATTGCGCCAGGTTTGCCTTAACTTGTTGCATTCAGCTATGCCTCCTGAAGTGCTAGCTTCGTACTGCCAGCGTAGCTGAATTATCAGAGCTTTGGCAAGGTCGTTTTTTTCTGCTGCAATGGCTTCAGTAACGCGCTCCTCAGTTTTCTCAAGCCGCTGCTTCTCTGCATCAATGGCTTTTCTTTCGGGCTGGGCAATTACTAAAACTATAAATGCAATAACAATCGCTAATCCACCTGCCACGAAGGCTATATGTTTCCACTTAATTTTTTCGTTGGCCATTATGTTAGTTTTTTAAATTATCCATATCTTAAAAATAGTAATTAAATTTTAAAATTTTGCAAGGGATAAATATGCACTACCCAATTATATAATGAATCTAAACAGGGGGGGTAATGAAAAGAATACCAGATATTTATGCTTTTTCCCCATGGCAAGTAATATTATTTTATGCAATTTTTTTGTTTATAAAGTCATAAACATCGGGGTGGGTGTGTTCCCAGTCGCTGTAGAATAGCTCCATCTCCACTTGGTTAAAGTCGTCCATAACTTGGGAGGCATTGCCCTTGCTTATGTTATAGCGCATTCTGTATAAATAGGCATCTATAAAGCTCAGTGTATTGGAAACCTTTTTTTTGTTGTCTTTCCACTTAGGGATATTGTCAATAACATAGTTAATTTGGATCATCGCTCTTTCGATATTTCCCAGCTTATAGTTAATAATTCCGGCGAGCTGTATGGCATCTAGCTGTTCTTCGAATTCGCATTCGCAGTTAGGGGTATGCTTATCGTGTATTAGCTGCTCAATGCATTCAAGGGCAGGGAAATAATCGTTGTTCTTAAAGTATAAACGCGCAAGCATTTTCTTAAATGGGTGTTTGTTAGGATACATGGCTGATGCCTTAAGAAAAACCTTTTGAAACATTTCGTACTCCTGCGTGTTGGCCAATTGCTCGTATAGTATTATCTCTGTGCTAGTAATAAAGTCATCGAGCTCAAAAAAGTAGCCGTACGAAGCCGTAATGGTTTCGAGAAAGGTTGCATACTCGCTATCCAAATATTCGTCGTATTGGAACGCTTCCACTTTTTGATCAATCCACAATAACTGGTATAGCTTATTGCGGGGTTCGTTTATCAGTTTTTGCTCAAGGTCTTGAATGGTCCCGTCATCCTGATCCATTAGGTTTAGTATGTAGCGGATAATTTTTAGCGAGCCAATGATTTTGTTGTGGTTAGCTAACGTTTCCACATCGGGAAAATCGCTATCAAAAGCCTGGATTATTTCATCAATTAGCATAGGCTGTTCATTTGGCGGGAAAGTGTTCTTTACCTCGCCAATTGCTGCAGCCTTTAGCTCGTTAATTATGAATTCAGGAGTTTTCATACAAATCAACTTTTATGGTTTCAACAAAACCTCAAAAACGAATTAGGCTTTAGGGTTATGATAAAACTTGAAGTTAAAATTACCACAAAAGATGGCCTAATAAAAGTTCATAATGTTCACGGAGCTTATTTATGATTATCCGCATTATTGCAAGTACTTTATTCTTGTAAAAGAAAATCAATTTGTTTACCCCGTCCCTCAAAGGAGCAAATTGATTTTCTGAACTCCCTTTAGGCTTGGGGTAAATGATGAAAATCAAGTTGCCCTTGTGGCAAATATGCGGATAATCGTAAACTTATTTTATTAGTTCCAGCGAAATGATTTGGTTTCGGCTGCCCGATCGGTATTGGCCTAGCGAGGCTAGCTTTTTACCGTGATTTCTTTTAACTCTATTGCAGATCAGCTCATCGTTAATGTTAAGCTGTGCAATTTCAACAATATCGCCATTTTGCAGCATAAGATTTTTTGAGAAAATTACCTCGAATTGATTCTCGTTAAGGTGCTTAATATCTAGCAACTTTTCCGAGGGCATGTGTACCCGTATAATGTATTGTTGTATTAACTGGGAAATATTAAATTGTTTTTTAGGATCTGACCTAAAGGCCGATGGCTGTTGAATTGATGCCAGCATGCTATCGAGGCTTTCGAAACCAAGGTATTCGGCAACAATCTGTAATGTTGCTTTTAAAACACCCTTGTTCTCGTTCTCGCGCAATCCAACAAGCCGTTCAAGGGTTGAACCGCTAAGCAGTTTGCCTGTACACGCTTTCACATGACCTTCAACCCCTGTGTCGTAATCGCCAGTCGAGTCAAAATCGGCGGGCGAAGTAATCTTACCATACCGCTTGTCGAGAAGGTATTTAAGAGTCTTCTTCACAGGGTGGGTGAAGTAGTAGGTATTTCCTTTTTTTATCATAGATTCATTGCTATTGCCTTATAGACAATTTCTTACTATTTGTGATATAGTAATATAAATGTTAGAGGTTTAGCATTAAAAAATCGTGAATGTTTATATGGATAATGCCCTTATAATTATCGCCAATAATTGGATCGTTTAAGCTAACCACGTATTTTGGGTAGTTATCCTTTACTTGTAGTAGGTTACCAAACTCTCTGTTAATCGTTTTATCGGAGCTTAGCTGAAGGCAAACCTGAACATATACCTTATTGCCTTGCTTTTCAGCCACAAAGTCGATTTCCTGGCTTCCAAGTTGTCCAACAAAAACATTAAAACCTAGCTGTTTAAGGTGGAGGTAAACAGCATTTTCGAGAAGCTGGTGTAAATCCATCCGCTGGCTCTGTCCCCATAATGCATTTCGCAAACCAAGATCCTCAAAGTAATACTTTTCGCCAATTTCAAAAATCTTTAATCCATCAATATTTGCTCGTACAGCTTTATGTATAAAAAATGCATTGGTTAACGCTTTTAGGTAGTTAATAACCAGTTGAGGGCTCATACTGATTCTTTGGGATTTTAGGTATCGGCTAATATTGTTTGCCGAAAAAAGATTGCCAATATTGCCTGCCAGATACTGGATAAGGTTCTCTAAAAATGCAACATTGCGAATGTTCTCCCTTGAAACTACATCCCTCAAAAGAATTGTGGAATAAACATTCCGAAGATATTCAAATGGTAAATTATCGTTTAGTCCAATTTGCATCAGGTAAGGCATTCCGCCATACTTTAGGTACTGTAAAACCGATTCGGGGGATGAATTAAAGTTGTGAAACTGGATAAATTCTTTGTAGCTTAGGCTGTGAATGTTAAACTCGATGTACCTTCCCGAAAGGTAAGTTGCCAGCTCGCCCGATAACATATTGGCATTGCTCCCGGAACAGGTTATATCACAAATATTCTCTGCAAACAGGCTTCGCAGTGCTAGTTCAAATGATGATATTTCTTGTATCTCATCAATTAGCAAGTAGTTGTTTGCACTTGGATCAATATTTTCTTTAATATATTTAAGCAGATCCTCGTGATTTTTTATTTGGAAGAACTGCTCTAATTCGCAGTTAATATAAATTAGGTTTGCCTGAGGATCATTAGCTTTAATAATATCCATTAAATGAAAAAGGATATAGCTCTTTCCAACACGTCGTTGTCCAGTTAGTACTTTAATTATTTGCTTTCCAATAAAAGGACTGATTTTATTAGCGTAAAGCGGGCGTTCTTTGTAATCTGGTATTTTCATTTTTATAATGTATAAATGAAACTATAAGCAAATATAAGTTAAATTTATTCTATACATCATAAATCTATGTTTTTTACTAAATATTCTTTGTCTTTGATGCTTTGGTTCTGCTTCCTTCTAACATTGTTCAAAGTATTGAAAACAAGGCCGATAATCTGCTGTATTGATGTAGCATTGCAGCACATTCGGGTTGCTAGTGTTACAACGACCTTGATTTGACCCTAACAATAAGGTAGTTGTTGTAGTCCCAGAACTTTTCTTCATCTATAATGGATATAATTGATCCGTTGCTATCCTCGGTTAACCGGTAGCTATCCTCGTTGTGGTAAGATACAATCTCTATTCTTCTTGATTTATATGGAATTTGAATTGTGTTCCCTTCAATTTTTTCCTGTAACACTTCGCGCCGGGCGTATAGGATAAGGTATTTTTGGGACAGCTTATCGATCTCCTGTTTTTGCTCCTCAATATGGTTAATTTGCTTTACAATGGTTTCGGCCTGCTGCTGTATAACCTCCTCCTTTTGTGTAATGGTATTTTGTAGGGTTGTTAATCTAGTAGTTAAAACCGTAATCTGCTCATCCTTTTCGGCAACTATCTTTTCAAATTGCTGCTTAATCCTGTTCACATCGGCATTGGGACTCTTGTAAAGTTTAAGCTGACGCTTAAGGTTATCGATGGTTTTCTGATCGTTCCTGATTTTCTCGAAAATGGCATCGATATCTGAGAGCAACTTTTGGTCGTTGCTTTGGCCCATTTCATTGGCAGCCAATGTTTTTGTTTGAACGATACCATACTCGCGCTGGATTTTGGAGATGTTCACCTCCACGTCTGTAATAAGCCTAGTTAGCCTTAGAATTTCTTTTAGTTCCTCATCATTACCAGCAGGGGCTTGAATGGGCATATCCTTTTCAGAATCTCTTTGGGTTGGCTGTGTGCAAGATGCTAAGAGTATTACGAATATTAATAAAATAAGCCTCATGTTAGTCGAATTTAATTTGTACAATTTCAAAATTGTATGGGTTGCCATCAACCGATTTTAGAACTATTAACGAATTGCTCTCGAAAATGGTTGCTTTTCCAATACGCTCAATATCAACAACTCTGTTTTCGATTATAAATCTTAGCTCTTGTCGGTAAAGGGTGCTATTTAATCGTCCACTGTAAACATTAATGATTGCTCTGCCTTCTTTTTCATTGATAATGTTGGTTATATCAAAAGTGCCCTTGCTAATTTGATTGTTTTGGGTAAGGGTAATCCTATATCCACCGGCCTCAAGGGGCAAACTGGTTTCGTTAAGTTGTTGTGAAAAGGGTGTCTTTTTATTGGCCTGAAATGGATACAAGAAATACCACCCAGCAACTAAAAGTAGTACAACTGGTAGAATAACAAAAAGCCAAGTGAACTTAAATTTTGGTTTGCCACTTTGATTTCCCTTAGTTTCAACATTTGTATCTTCAACTGTTGGGGGAACCTTCCCAGCGCTATGTACTTGAACTGGCTCTTTTCTATGAATGTTTACACCTTTCCCATTACTACTCAATAATTTTTCCAGCTCCTCAAAATTTGGAATCAGCACTTTTCTTGATACACTTCCCTCGAATGGTCCAACAATGCCAGCGGCTTCAAGTTGGTCAATAATTCTTGAGGCTCTATTGTATCCCAGCGACAATATTCTTTGAACAAGAGATGTGCTACCCTGTTGGTGTTCCACAACAATCCTTGCAGCATCATTAAAAAGTGGATCTCTCTGGTTTGGGAGTTGAAATACATCATCGATCCATTCGCCTTCAATTACTTCGCCATTAGTTTTTATGAGTTTCCCTTTCCCTTCCCTTTTCCCCTCTTTCCAATAACCAATATATTGATCGCCATTGGAATAATTCAAATATCCTTCGCCAGAATATTTGTCATTTTCCCAAAAACCTTTATAAATATCGCCATTAATATATGTGTAAACCCCACCACCACATCTAACATCATCTTTCCATTCCCCTTCGTATATTTCCCCATCGGCAGATTTTAGAGTACCGTATCCATTCTTTTTGCCTTTACTAAAAATTCCAGTGTATTTCTCCCCTTTTTTTAAGATAAGTACACCTTCACCCTCTATTACTCCATTTTCGAAGGTTCCAAAGAACTCATCGCCATTGCTGAAATTAATATTTCCAGAACCATGAGGTTGTCCATTTAAAACTTTTCCTTGGTACTTTCCAATATAATTGTCTTCACTTTCAAAGTAAAGGCTAGCATCGCTTACCTCATCCTGTCCTTGGCTTGATTTTATGAAATATTGGTTCATAATTTACTGCTAATCTTTTTTTCTTAGGTCAAAAGAAAGTTTGTTTTCAAAGATAATTAATTAAATCAAGATTAGGTTGTGCGCTTGCAAAACGAAGGCTCTTTTGGTTGCGAAGGTGTCGCCTGTGCGTTTGGGCAGCCAAATGTGCCTGAGTGTGGGAGGAGCTTCAGTATATTATTAGCAGCAAAGTTTTTTAATCGTATGTCGCTTTTTTACAGCTTGTTGGTAACTTACTTATAGCACTACCTTATTTTGTATTGAAAGAATTAAAACTACTAACTCCCCCAATTTTTTACCCAAAGTTATGCTGCCAAAAAAGGCTTGTCAAGTTTTTGACAAAGAAAAAATAGAGAAAAAATAATATTTCTCTGTAAGGCTTATAAATGCTATTGATGTAGCATGAGGGGTAATTTTAGAAAAAATGCGATTTTTGAGCCCTGATTTTGAAGGGTTTTGGGCTGGAAGAGTTGTGGGGGTTGGGGTTGGGATTTTTTCTTGGGGTTGCGGGCCGGCCTACCGGAAGGTAGGTTGCGAGTTGCGGGTTAGAGGGTTTAGGGTTTAGAGCCTGCCTACCGCCTGTCTACCCTGTCTACGACAGGCTGGCGACAGGTAGAGCAGGTAGGTTTAAAGTTTAGATGGAACGCAGACCGGCCTATCGGCAAACAGGAGGTGCAGATATTACACCTGCCTGCCTGAGGTTGACTGCAGACAGGGATGATTGGATGATTGCCTGCCTCGGGGTGTGCCGTTTTTTTGGAGGTTAACGAGGGATGGATAATAGAATTGCCTACTTTCAAAGTATGCTTACAGTTTAGATTGTAAGTGCCTAGGTTTTTTTTCCCTTAGCGGGTTGTCGTTAGCTAGTATTTTTATTCACCAATGTCAGAATTCAAGATAGTAAAAATTAGGTTGAATTCGTTCTTATCTAGATCAACACTCCATGATTGGTAATTGTAAAAATGATGAACTAAGTTTCCCATATCATGGGCTGGGCCCTCCCACGTTAATATAAGGTCGTTGCACTTATATAAGTATACAATATCTAAATCAGGGTTGTATTCACTAAATAAGTGATCTATTAGTACATTATCATTTTTATCCACCTTGAGGCCACCCTCATAGAATACAAGTTCATTGGGAAGAATAATAGTATCGAATTGATGAAAAATTGAGGATTTACCAATTTGAATCCGTATCGCGTCCTTTGAACTATTCAAAATATAACTTTTATAGCTATAGTCACCAAAATCATCTGATTCGAATAAGGTACAGCTTGAGAGCAAGGAAACAAGAATAATATATGGTAATATTTTATGGCCAATCTGTGTATAAGCCATACGCAAAGTTAATTTGTTCAACATATGCAGTTTTCGTTTTTAATTGTTCAACAAGTTTTAAAATAGTGTTCGTGTTACTTGATAGGCAGCTGAATATCTCTGAAGTTGAGATATCCGAAATATTGTCTACATTTTTTAGGAAACCAGGATTATACCAATCTTCATCTTCATCAAACCACCACCAATCTAATGAATAGGGAGTTGTATAGCTAAAATGATAACGTTGAAACAAGGCACCAATGTAATTTCCCCACATCTCACCTACACCACAATAGCCGGCATTATAGCCTAAACCATTACTATAAGGATTGTTTGAGTTACCATATGTTATGATATAATTAATGTACTGAACCCAGAAATAACTCCCTACTTTGGTCCAATGGCTTGCATGAGCGCACTCATGAAAAGTCGTATTATACACATCCTCTGATTCAACGTTACTAGAGTTGACAGAAATTGTTATATCAGGTTGCACAAATTTAAGTAAATTAAGAGTTGCGGATAGACTAATATTTACGCCGTTAATAGTATTTAAAAGATTATTAACAATTGAACCAGTATTAAAACCATAAAACCCGTATGTTCTTCTCAACATAGATGCTGAACCCTTAGTGGTACCATCACCTTTTTCGAATACCCATACTCTTAAATCTGATGGAGGTTTATAAATTGAAAAAACATTACAAAGTTCATAATACGCATATATTGCATTGTTAATGGAGCCCCATTTCCATGCCCCAGAACTTTTTTTGATTAGTCTATCCAATCCAGATGACGTATGCCAACCCATGTAGTAATGTGCTGGTGCAATAAATGCCCAGTTCCCCCATATTTTGAAATCCTTAGAGTTCTTAAATATAACTGCATAATGCACTCCAGTAAGAAATCCCGTGGAAATGGAGTAGTTCCCATATTCGTTTGTAATATCGGAATCCACCCTCATAAAGTTATGAACTCTAATCTTTACTCCCTTTAAGCCATCAGGATAACCCAATGTGTTTTGCACTGTGATTGTACCACGTGGGTACTGCCTCGATTTTGTGTTGTAACTATTAGTATCCTTGAGGTTACCAGTAATGAGGTAGGCTTCGTACTCCAGCAATTGCAGTAGTTCCGCCTTAACTATATTCTTTTCAACGGTTTCTTTCAACTCGTAGTTAGGGAGGAAGCATTCCTCCAATACCCTATGGTTTATCAAAGTCAAATCACAGTCAACAGGGACAACAGTATAGAGCCATGTTGGGTCGTAATTGGTGAAACTTGTATCCTGATAGAATGACCCCTCCTCGGGTAAGTCATAGTCCAACGGGTGGTTAAATAGTTCAAGCGACGTGTCCTGAACGAACATATCTAGATTAGAATTATCCGCGGTGGGTATCTCGACGTATAGATGTGTCGTCATTATTTCAATAAGTTCAACATCCTCTGCCTTCACCATTTTTTTCACCTTCAAACTTTCAAGTGCTATCCGCATATTTTTAACAGAGTATGGGTTCTCCAATTTCTTGCCAAAAACGACTTTACCAATCGTATCGACAGGGTTTGTCACTATCTCAACTTCTGTTAAATCTGCGTTCTCTTTTTGACAACTGTAGATTGATCCAAGAAGGAGTGTGATTATAACAATAGAACAATATTTTCTAATACTCATGTATGGTAAGGTATATGTTTATATTAGATTCTAAAAAATCAAGTATTAACCGCTTCTATCGGTAATGAATTATTGGAGTTGAGAATATTTAACTCGAGAGAACCTATTAAGATTTCAGGTTATATTTAGTTTCTTTTTAATCAATAGTACTCCAATCGACAACCTTTCCATTAATTGAAACTGTTGTCTATTTACTCCCCAGTTTCTTACCCAAAGTTATGCTGCCAAAAAAGGCTTGTCAAGTTTTTGGCAAAGAAAAAATAGAGAAAAAATAATATTTCTCTGTAAGGCTTATAAATGCTATTGATGTAGCGCGAGGGGTAATTTTGGAAAAAATGCGGTTTTTGAGCCCTGATTTTGAAGGGTTTTGGGCTGGAAGAGTTGTGGGGGTTGAGGTTGGGATTTTTTCTTGGGAAGCGGTTGCGGGTTGGCGGGTTGGCGTGTTTCGGGTTTAGAGTTTTGCGTTGAGGTATTTCAACGTTAAGGCAATAAGGCGCAAAAGATGTGTGAGTTTACTTGGCGGTTTTGCGCGTGTCGCGTAAACCGACGTCCGTTGGAAGTTGGCGAGATTTAGGTTAAGATTAGGTTTTCCCCAAGTACCGATGTACAGTCTTTTCTAGTTCCTCGGCCGAGAAGGGTTTGGGCAGGTAGCCGTCGAAGGTGCCGGCGTACTCCAGGGTGGCCTGTCCAAAGGCGTAAGCCGATTGTGCTATAATGGGCAAATTTGGACGAACTTTCTATATCAACTTGGCAGCTGTGTAACCATCCATCACGGGCATTTTTATGTCCATTAGCACCAGCCTAATATCGTTGTTCTGCTGGCAAGCGGTTACGGCCTCCTGGCCGTTTTGGGCGTACACCACGTTAAGTTCCATCTCGGTAAGGATTTCCCTCACATAGTAGAGGTTGTACTCCTCGTCCTCGGCAATTAGGATGCTGTGGGACCCGTCCTTGGTTTCGGGGGCAGTGGTCTGTTCCTGTTCATCTACAGGTTGATAGGGTATGGTAAAAAAGAAGGTTGAGCCTTGGCCCGGTTGCGATTCAACCCAAATGCAGCCGCCCATAAGCTCCACAAACCCTTTGCAGATGGAGAGGCCAAGTCCAGTTCCGCCATACTTAATATGTACAGTGTCGTCGGCCTGCCGAAAAGCATCGAAGATGATTTTGTGCATCGATGGGTCAATCCCAATACCAGTATCCTTTACAAAGAATTTTAGCTGATCTTCGGCGATTTCGTAGCCAAAATCGATGCGACCCTCGTGGGTGAATTTAATGGCGTTATTAAGTAGATGATTTAACACCTGCTGAAGCTTAGGCCCATCGGCGTGGGCTCCCGAATGCCTATCGGTTAGCTGTTTTTTTATATGCAGAGCAATGTTTTTGCCTTTAATCTTTTGACTATAGGTTGCAAAGAGATTGTCGATTATGGTGTTTACAGAAATTGGGCTTAGGCTAACGGCCTCCTGATCCGTTTCGAGCGTAGATATGGTGAGCACATCTGTAACTATACCCAGCAGTTGGTGGCTACTGGTGTTAATAATACTAGTGTAATCGCTGAGTTTATCTTTCTGTAAATCGGAGTGATTAATTAACTCTGCAAATCCACAGATAGCATTTAACGGTGTGCGGATCT
This sequence comes from Tenuifilaceae bacterium, assembly GCA_034003245.1. GTDB lineage: Bacteria > Bacteroidota > Bacteroidia > Bacteroidales > Tenuifilaceae > Perlabentimonas. The sequence continues at coordinate 25,583 of JAVEYY010000042.1, read as the reverse complement.
CGTGCGAAAGATTATGGAGAAACGCTGTTTTTAGCTGGTCGCTCTCCTCGGCCTTCTTTTTGGCCTCGCAAAGGTTTTTCTCCTTAGCTTTTAGTGCCGATCGCCATTGACATAGGACTACACCAATAACCCCACCAAATATAATGGGAACATAAAAACCCATAAGGGCAATTGGATAGCCAGCAATTAACTTCTGGAGCGCCGAGAAGGTTGAAAGCACAAGCGCTCCAGCAACAAATCCAATTGCGCATTTACCAATCGATACAGCTGCTCTCCTCATCAGGTTTTTAATTTGTTGTTGTAACCTTAATTTGATATTAATATCAACCTTAAATGGTTAAATAGAAACTTCACCCAATTTTTAGTGCAAAAAACGCTTTAAACAAATATAGTGAAAAGTTTTCAAAAGGCATTTATAAATAGCTGGCGGTGTGCTATAAAAATCAAATTAAAATGAGGCAATCTGAATAGTAAGAGACTGCCTCATTCAATACATACACCTAATTCTTTACCTTTCTGCCTTTGCCAGTTTAAATAGCCGAATTGCTATTAGAATGGAGAAAACAATCCATGGTATTAACGATAACAGTGAGAAGATCAGCCCTAGGGTACCTGCGGTGGATGGTATTAACATTAGTACGCCCGAAACTAATCCCCAAATGGCCGTTGAACGCGAAAATGTTTTATCCATTAGCATCACCCTAGATATGAGTAGAAGCGTTACGGCGTTTAGTATATAGTAAACGTCGAATGCAGTGCCCTTGTATGTAACCAGCATCGACTGACCAGCAGCAAGCATTTGCTGCTTAATCGCTATATCTTCGGTGGTGAAGTACTGATTGCTAAGCGACATCATTTCGAATGCAACCGCTGATGCATAGTATGTGGTAATGCCCACCAAGCCTACGGTTATTGCAATAAGCATATATGCGAAATGGGTTTTGCGCAGCGCAGCAAAGAGCGCAAGGTATAGGATAATTATTATCGCATTATTAACCAGGTAAAGCAGATCGAGGCTCAGTAAGCCCAGAAACCAGTTTTGGTTAAAGAGTTCAAAAAAGCCTACCACGTTGCTGGGTGGTGGGAATACAGAAAAAATCAGAATTTGAATTGGGATAATGCACACAACAGCAATTGCAGCATATCCGCCAATGTTAAACAGCTGATTCCAGCTGTTGGGGTCGTTGGCACTGTGGTTCATGTTGGGTCGGGTTGAAGTTAGAGGGTTGATTGACCCGCCTAGGGCGGGCAGGTTGGATGATTGGACTGTTTTTGTTTTTGGGAGTTTACTGAGCTAGTCGAATTTTTATGTAGTTTTTGTTGCGGTATGGGTTGTTGCCGTTGAACAGAATTTTATCCACAAAGTCGAGATTTTGGATAACATTATCCATGGATTTAATAACGGCATCGCCGTGTCCAGCTCCCTCAAAAGCTATAAGTTCAGCAGTGGGCTTGTCGGTTTCATTGTTCACCTTGCTGTGCATATTCGCTGAGTGACTGAAGGGAATAATTTGGTCGCTGGTGCCATGAACCAGAAGAATGGGAGGGAACTGATCGGTAACAAGCTTTATGGGGTTGGCATCGTTGGTTTTTTCCCAATTTTTGCTGATATCGTATCCCATAATTTCATTGGCAGCTGGGACTGCCAAGTTGGGGAGGCGGCTCATATCGGCAATGCCGTACCAGGCAACAACTCCTTGTACAGAACTTGAAATAGCGGTGTTGCCCATGGAAAGATTCTCGAAAGCTGGGTGACCATTGGTAGCTGCCAGCATCATGGCAATGTGTGCTCCAGCCGATTCGCCCCAAACCACAATTTTTTCTGCATCGAGTTTATAAATACTGGCATTTACTCTTATATGGCGAAGAGCAGCTTTGGCATCGAGTAGCGGTTTTGGCCATTTCACCTCGTCCGATAGCCTGTAGTTTACGGAAACAAGGGCATAGCCCTGGGTGGTAGCTTGAAAAATGGTAGAGATTGATTTAGATTGCTTATCACCAGTCATCCACCCGCCACCATGCAGTACCACTATTGTTTTGTAGGGTGGCTCGCCCACGCTTGGGTAAACAATATCGAGGGTTTGACGTGGATTTTGGTTGTTGGCGTAAGGGATATCGAGAACGACATTAGTAAACTGCGACATATCGATAAGTTCATTTGCACCCCTTGATTGTTGAGTAAACTCTGCAAACTGTGTCTGCTCGTTGTGCTTGCTATGGCAGGAGATAAGGGCGAGAATTAGCGCAAGGCCTATTCCGTATAGCAAAGGATTTTTGTAGCTCATATTAGTAGGATTGTTAGTTTCCTATTGCATGTTGATTTCCCTGAAATAAACAGTAACGTTAGTATAAAATATTTTAAAAAGCAATATACGATCTCGCTACATATTACCAACTAGTCTTAAGATTAGAACTATTCAGATTTTTTTAAGAAACAATTATAGAAATACATGATGATGTTGTTATTCTGCTACTATACTTCGAAATACGAAACTAAGTCTTTTAGCCTTTTCCCTTGGTCGCTAAGCCCTTGAGCTGTTGATGCCATTTGTTCACAGGAGGCAGCATTTTCCTGAGTAACCATGTTGAGTTGATCAATGGCGCTGTTTACCTGTGCGGCACCCGAGTTCAACTCGTTACTACCGGCAGTAATCTCTTCGACCAGCTTGGCCGTATTGGCAATTTCGGGAGCAATAATCGATAGTTTACTTCCCGCTTGGTTAGCAATACTAACTCCGTTATGTGTTATAGTAGTAATCTCGTCGGCGGCAAACTTGCTTCTTTCGGCAAGCTTGCGAACCTCTGCTGCTACCACGGCAAATCCTTTGCCATGCTCGCCAGCACGAGCAGCTTCAACGGCAGCATTTAGGGCTAGGAGGTTTGTTTGGGTGGCTATCTCGTTAATAATTGATATTTTCTCAGCAATTACTTTCATTGAGGATACAACCTGTTCCATAATCTTATTGCTCTCATTAATGCCTTGCGCTGAGTTTAAGGCAATCTTCTCGGTTTGCTTTGCATTGCTGGCGTTCTGCTGAATATTGGCGCCCATCTGCTCCATGGATGCCGATATCTCCTCAATGGATGATGCCTGCTCCGATGCACCCGATGCAATAGCAGATGAAGTGTTATTCATCTCTTCGCTGGAGTCGGCAATTTTATTTGATTCCTCAATAATTTCGTGGATTATCTCCTTAAGTTTTTGGTTCATGCTTGCTAGATTGTGGAGAACTTCACCCACTTCGTTATTTGAATTGACTGTGATTACCGATTTTAGGTTACCCGAGGCCACCTCTTTCATCTTTACCAGAATAGTTCCAATGGGTTTGCCAACAATTATTTTCACTAAATATCGAATAGTTATAAATATTAGAAATGCAATGGCTACACCAATGATTAGGAATGTGATTCTCATGGCAGCTACTGCTTTGTTGTAGTTGTCGATTGAATACTGATAGACAAAAACCCCAATATGTTCGCCATTAAAATCAAGCAATGGATTAATGGAGTAAATATGTTGCTTATGTGTAATGGTGATTGGTGTGTTAACGCCTTGATTAAGATGCTCTTCAGTTAGGTTTGAAGTCTCAAATCTTTGGCTTGTTGTTGAAATGATTAGGAATTCGCCAACTTTCTGATTTGTAATACCTGAACTTCGTGAAATATCGGTATTGATTAATTTTGCCATTTCGGGCGACATGGCAATGGCAAAGTTCTCTTGAAGGGTATCGCTTACTAGGATAGACATCAGATCTCCGATATCCACAAAGTTCTCCACCGAACCCGCCACTGCACCTGTTGGCGTGATAATTGGTGAAATACCTCTTACTGCTATACCTCCACGACCAATTTCGATCCCTTTTACTGGTTTTTTCTCGTTTACACACCTACCTATTGCATTTCGGAACGAAAGATCGTCGCCCCTTTTGTCGGTCCAGGTTCGGTAAAGCGAAGTAATATTTTTAGTGTGAAACTGTAATAAGAGAGGCTTACTCCCGGATAATGAGAAAGTGAGGTTAATTGCGGATACATTTTTTTTCAGCGAATCAACAGCGCTTTCGGTATCACCATTATCCAGCAACGATGAGTAGGTTTTTACTACACACTCATTAGCCGATACAATTGAGGCTGCCTGCAGTAAACGGTTCGATAGTCGATCGAGATTACCGTAGAATACATTGGTGGCGTTGCTTACCTGTAGGTTGATATTGTTTTGGTTAATTCTTTTATCAGAATATTTGAAACTAGAATTATCAACACAATTGCCGAAATTGTGATTACAATTACGGGTAGGAAAATTTGGTTGGATATGTTCTTTTTTCTTTTCATGATCAGTGCATTTAGATTTGGTTAATGACGGAGATAGAAGAAAAAGAAGCAGTAGATCCAGGATATAACTTGGATGAGATATATTGGTATAACACTTAAATGTACATATAATTAATCGGAATGAAAAATCCTGTACTATAAAGTTTGATTTAATTATTAACGGGGAGTTGTTTACTCTGCAAGTGCTATTGATGGTTGAAATTGACCAAACCGAGAAAAATGAATTTTCAAGATCAATCTAAGTCCGATGGCTTCAGCTTGGCATATCGGATTTCATCCCAAAGTTTTCCCTGCTTAAAGATGGCCTGCTTAAACACGCCCTCCTTTGTAAATCCGCATTTCTCCAGCACCCGCTGCGAAGCAGTATTGAACTCGAAAACTCCGGTGTGGATACGAACAATATCCAAATTCTGGAAGCCATAATCGCAGATTAGCGTAACGGCTTTGGGCATTATGCCCATGTTCCAGTAGGGTTCGCCCAGAAAGTAGCCAATCTCGGCCGATTTGCGGTACACATCGTCGCAGCGATGCAGGCCAATATTACCTACATAATGACCTTCGTATTCAATGGCAAAGATTTGCGGGGGTGAAAAGCTACGGCTTATCTCTATAAACCGTTCAGCATCGGCAAGGGTGTAGGGATGGGGAAAACCATCTCTTAGGTTTATGCTTATCTTTTCGTTGTTGGCAAGTTTGGCCAGACGGTCGCGATCAGCGGGGGTGAACTCGCGCAGCGAAACGCTATCGAGTAGTAGTACCTGTTCCATAGAGTAAAGTATAACTTTGATTAATCAAAGTTATACTTTACTTGGGTAAGTTGCTCTGATAGCTGCCACAATTTTCTTGCTAGCTCGATGTTGTGTGAGGTCTGGGTTGACCTAACAATTTTTGGGTAGCCCGACATCCCCATAAATCCCTTTGGACCATAGTATTCACCTCCTTTTAAATCCTCCTCGGTGGCAGCTCTTAGCATGGGCAGAGTTCCAATTTCAACCCTTTGGCCAATTAAACCGCTGCCCCAGTTTACCAGGCTGTTCGATGAGCGGAATAGGTTTGTGGCGGTTACACCAGGATGACATGCCACCGATATACATCCATTACCACTCTCCTTAAGCTTTCGGTCGAGCTCGTAGGTAAACAGCAAATTTGCCAGCTTGCTTTGGGCGTAGGCCTTGTTTTTATTGTACGATTTTTCCCAGTTCAGATCGTCGAAGTTTAGCTTTGAGATCATGGTGTGCGCCAAACTGCTTTGATTTACGATCCTGGAGTTAGGAGTATTCTTCAGCATATCGAGCAGGTATCCAGTGAGGGCAAAGTGTCCCAGATGGTTAATTCCAAACTGGCTCTCGAAACCCTGCTTAGTACTTTCGCGGCGTGGCGGCCACATTACCCCTGCATTGTTTATAAGGATATGGAGTTGCGTGTACTTCGACTTGAATTCGTCGGCAAATTTGCGCACCGATTCCAGATCGGCCAAATCGAGTTGCATTACATCAACCTGCGCATTAGGATATTCGCTCAGAATCGTTTTTGCGGCTTGGTTTCCCTTATCGAGGTTGCGTACAGCCATTATGACCTTTGCACCCTTAGTGCTAAGTATCTTTGCTGCTTCAAGGCCTAATCCGCTATTGGCGCCTGTTATAAGTATAGTTTTTCCCTCCTGTGAGGAGATTTTGGTTGTTGTCCAATTATCGCTCATTTTTCAATTTTGTTTTACGTTGTCAGAATATTTCTAGACAAACAATTTAAGCCTAGGAATTGTTTTTTTAAATACCATAGGAATAGAATATTTATTGAGGATTTTTAGCTGAATCGGAGATGCTAAAGGCTTTTTATCATCCAAATAGTACATCCCGAATGCCCGGAGTTTCCCAAGGAATGAGAGAGGTAAGTAAATCCCTGCTTTTTGTAAATGCTAACAGCCTTGGCAAACTGGGGCATACTTTCGAGGTAAATCTTTTTAAAGCCAAACTCCCTGGCCGATTCGATGGTTTTTTCCATAAGTAGTTGTCCAAACCCCTGGCCTCGTGCTTTGGACGAGATGTAAAATTTTACCAGCTCGGCACAATCCGATTCCAACCCTGGAGTGGGATATATTCCGCAGCAGCCCAAGGGCTGCTTGTTAACGGAAAGAACCCAAAGGATTGATCGTTGCTGCTGAAAAAGTTGGTAAAGGTTATCGGTTGTAGGGTCGGAGTAAACCGTTCCAATACGTGGTGCATCATGCTCCTCGAATACCTCGCGGATCATAGAAGCGAGATTTGGATTATCGGCTGGTAATATTTTGCGTATGGTAATACTATTGTCCAAAGTAAAAACCGTTTACTTATCAACCGAAGCATCGGGTAATTTAATCTTTGCCAGAAAATAGGCAAGAACAAGTCCTGTAATCATTTGCCAAATTCCCCACCAGGCTGCCATTACGGCCATTCCCCCGTTGGCATCGAAAAGTTTTGGATTAAAGATTAGGATAAGGGCAAGGCCGGAGTTTTGAATACCAGTTTCGATGCTAAGTGAGCGCCGGTCGGCGCGGGATACTTTTCCGATGGTTCCAACCAGAAAACCGGTGAACAGGGTTTGGGCATTAAGGATAAGGATAAGAATTCCTACGGGAATAAGTATCGACCCGAGAAACGATCGGTTAGCCCATAGCGCACCAAAAATAAAGGTTAGGTAAAGGATTATGGAGCCAATTTTAATGTGTTTAAGGTATTTTTTTGTGAAATCGGGGAAACGGTTTCCAAACCACATTCCCAGAATCAGGGGAACACCCAGGAGAATAAATACGGTTTGGGCCATCTGCCAGAAGTCGATTTCGATGGGGATATTTAGATGTTTTGCCCGCTCGTAGTAGTTAACGTACATCCCGCCCCATATAGCATAGTTTAGCGGGGTGAGTATTGTTGCCGATAGAGTGGCTATAGCTGTTAGGCTAACCGATAGCGCCACATTACCCTTGGCTAATGAAGTGATAAAATTTGAGATATTGCCCCCCGGACAAGCTGCAATAAGTATCATCCCCATGGCAATGGTGGGAGGGGGATTTAGTATAAGAACCAATCCAAAAGTTAAAGCTGGAAGTAGGATAAACTGCGAACCAAAGCCCAGAATAGTGGATTTGGGGTAGTTGATAATATTCTTAAAGTTGTCGATTCTAATCTCAAGCGCCACACCAAACATAATGGCGGCCAGCGTAATATTCATGAAAAGAAGACCGCCCTCGCTGAAGTTCAGCTTTAGGGAATCGATCTCGCGCAGTAGGTCGTACATGGTTTGTTAGTTTTGGTCGAGCTAATGTAGTTAATATTTTTTGATCGCATGTTTAGTTATGTCCTAATTGTTTTTTTCGATTTGTATAGCGATAGGAGAGTTGGAGTGGAAAGTGGAAGACCGAGGTGAAGGGCTAAGGGCAAAGGGCAAAGGGCAAAGGGCAAAGGGCGAAGAGCTCTCGTCATCCTGCCAAAAGACGGCAGTCTTACGAGACAGGCAAGGGCAAAGGGCTAATAGCCAATAGCCAGAACAACATTTAACAGGAACACGCAATCTACCGCAAGCGGATTTCGCCGGTCGAATGTTCAAGTATAAGTTCGCCTTTCTTTTCGTTGAGGAATAGCGGGCTATATAGGGTTGTTCCGGCTGTTTTCTCTATTAAAGAGTTCATAACCTTACCCAAATGGGTATTTATAATCAGGTACTCGGTCTCGGTTCGCCCTTCGTTCATGCTCGATGGCATTTTTATAACGGTAGCCCACCGTTTACTAGACGAAATATCTATTATCTGGAATACCGATTCGGGATCGTCTATCAGCAGAATCCCATTCTGATTGGGAGTGTCTATTAACAATTGGCTATCGTTACCTTCATGGGTGTAAATGTTTACAATGCTGCTATGCCGCTGCGAACGGTAATCGGCCACAAACGATTGGTTGAAAAAAATCTCGCTAATGCAGGTGTCATCGTACTTAGAACCCTTGTATACGCTTACAATTTCGAGTTTTAGGAATGTAACCATCTGGTATATTGGGTCGCTAAAATGTTCGAAGTATGATTTCTTAATCGCTTCTTTAAGCTGATTTAATTCGTGAAGCTCGTCAGGGAAATCAATCGTTTGTAAGCTATCCTTATCATAAATATCGATGAAAAACTCCTTATCGAGAGGACTAAGTTTAAACAAGTATGCAATCTCCGAGAGAGCACCTACGGGATTGATCCCAACATGCAATGTGGCTTTAAGTCGCTTTACCCTATTGTTTTGCGAGAAAAGAGTTTTACTTTTCCCGTAACCGTTGACGATATTGATGGTTTTGAAATCTTCGGGTATTGAAACATATATAAACTGGCCAACTCCATTCCCATCAACCCCTTCGACCCACGATGTGGTGAAATCACCATCGAAGAGGTTTGCCACGCTGTACTTTCTGTTTAACGGCTCATCGCCTTGGTTTGGGTCGGGTAGCTCCGATGAAGTGCACACAAAGTAACCCTCAATAGCCAGCGCATTGATATGCTCCCATTGCTGCGCGTTGAGATTATTTATAGAGAAAAGGAGAGTTGTAAGAGTTATGATTAAAATGCAATTTTTCATGGTCGTGAATTTTTGATTTTAAAAAATTCTCCTTGCTCCCCAACAATCGTAAAATTTTACCGGTATGGATGCTGACCTACCCAGTTACCCGGCGGGTTGTAATTGCAAACCACCAGCAGCGCATTGCCGCACTCAAAGGCAGCGCAGCCAACCTCGGTTGTGGTGCGCCATACAATCTGCGTATAGTGTCCAACCATGGCCTTTTCCTGTCCAACGGGCTCGTGGTTGTAGTCTTCTATCTCGCTGCCCCAGCTATCGACCGACCCCTTGGGGCTAAAGCTCATTCCCGACGACCAGTAAAGGTTTTCGCCGTAGGGTGATTCATCGCGGTGAACCATTTTGCAGCCTTTTTTCCCGTTGATAACGGCCCATTCAGCTGCGTAATTTTCCAGGTTTTCATTCCATTTTAGTGGGGGTACACCTACATCGGCGCGCCAGCGGTTGTGCGCATCAATAAACTCTTGCTTTTGGGCTGGGGTTAACGTTATCAGGTTTTGATGCGTTACCTTAGGGATGCTTGGCACTTGATCTCGGCTATTAGGTTGCCCACCTTCGTTTGCTTTGTCAACCTGATTGTAGCCCTGGTCGTAGTCATACTTCTGGTGGTACTCATCCTCGTCATCATCTTCTAGCTGAGCAACCGATGTGTTGCTAGCATTAGTATCACTCCCCGGGTTGGTGGCTAAGGGGCACTGGCTTGCCCCGCTGAAGAATGAGGTGATAATTTCCTCAACCGTTTCGCTAAGGTTCGATTTATAGAATATTTCTAGAATTACCATCTCCTTTGGATTAGTAATAATCCCTTTCACCATGTCTTTACCTTCGCCGTGTTTCGATGCAAAAACAAAGGTTCCCTTCTGCTTATCGGTATTGGAGATGCTAAAGGTTGAGGTTACCCTAAATGACTGGTTTTCTAAATCCTGAATAAGTAAACCCTCAATTTTCGATTGGGGTAGAGGTTGAACGGCCTTAACAGTGATTTCAATATCCGATCCCTTAAACTGGGCTAAACCCGGGGAGTTGCTGATTTCAACCAGGTTTTCCGTTGTGCTAAACTGTAGCTCACTATTAGCAATTCGAAATGCATTCTGCCCCGTTAATTGGTGAGCTGCCATTAAGGTTACCGCAAGAAAAATGATGATTCTCATAAAAAATGGGATTAGTAATAGTTGCAAGTTAAGACTTTGCATTGTAATGGCGTACTATTGTATAAACCAAATTTTCAACAATCTGGTATACTGATCATTCTTTTATTGATCAAACACAAGTAAAAGGGTAAGGTTTTACCTGCTTAGTGGTAAGTAAATGTGACTATGGATTCAACAATTTCCCTTGATATTCATTACAATAAATTAAATTTCGCTACTTTTTTTTGATATTTTTAATCAGTATCGTTTTATCTTTGTAAAAACTAAAAATCACTCAATCATCCAATCTCCCCCAAATGATACAATCCACCGTTTTATCAAAAGTAATTATTAGCAGCCTGCTATTTACTGTCATTCTGGTGTTGGGCTTGATGTTAAGCAAGTCAGGAAAGCCCTACAATAGCATCCTGACCGCAGGTCATAAGCTAGTATCGTTGGCCCTTGTGGTTTACCTTGCAATTTTCTTATGGGGAGTAGTAAAGGGGGGTGATCTGTCGGCTGTTTTCTATATTTTAAGCTTTGTACTGCTGATTAGCATAATTGCCCTTTTTGCCTCGGGGGCAATGTTGACTTTAGATAAGCATGCAATTTTGATGCAGTGGACACATCGATTTGCAACCGTTGGGTTTATTGTTTCCCTAGCGATTGTATTTTACCGGATTGCATCCGCAAAGTTTTAGCGCCACTACATTTTTTTTAAAAATCACTACGAAAACTGTAATATTTTTCATCGGACTGCTACTAAAGGGGGAAATTAAAAAATTCCTAAAAGATGAAAAGTATTGTTCTATCCGTAATTCTCATTTCCATTAGCCTTTGGGTTAAACCCAGTACAACTATCGATGTTGTTAGCTATGGCAAGGGTAAGCCAGTTGTTATCATTGCCGGGTTTGGCGGTGCCGATTTCTGGCATGATACTGCCGGGGAACTTGCGCAGAGCTATGAGGTTCATGTTATTGCCGTTAAGGGTGTAAGCGGTCAGAAAACACCAAATAGGTTCGATGTGGAACGGATTAATGGAGATATTCATGATTTTTTTAAATCCAATGGATTTGATAAGCCCATTCTTATAGGGCATAGCTTTGGAGGTTTTTTGGCTATGCAGCTGGCTGCAAAGTATAATAACCTTGTGGGCAAACTTATAATTGTCGATTCGTATCCCTTTGCACTTGCCATATTTAACCCGGCATTTACGAAGGAAATAGGCGAACAGCAGGCGCAGGTATTCCGTAGCCAGGTTGGTGCAATGCCCCAAGCCCATTATGAGGCGTTTTGGACTCAAAACTCGCGCGATATGTTAGCGTCGCAAGAGGAGCAAGTAAATTTTTGTAATTCTATTTTGAGATCAGATAAGGATTTTATTATCGATGCGCAGTGCGCCATGTTGACCACCGATCTTAGGCCTGTTTTGGCAAGCATTAGCTGTCCTACACAAGTTCTTTGCTCTGCTTTCAACTACCTTAAATTGGGATTGGATGAGCAAACCATAAGGGCCAGAGTTGATGCCCAGTTTCATAATTTACCCAATTGCACTACTTTTATCCATCAATCGGCAAAGCATTTTCTTATGCTTGATGATTATGCCTGGCTGATTGACAAAATCAACCAATTTATCTAACCGATGAACCAGAAGGAAAAGGAGGAGCAGTTCTCCAACATCTACAGGGATTATAAGCATAAAATTTATCGAATATGCTATGCCTATATCTACGAGAAGAATGAGGTTGACGACCTTTTTCAGGAGATTATGGCAAATATTTGGAATAGCCTTCACACGTATCGTGGCGACGCCCAGCTAGGCACCTGGGTGTACAGGGTGGCGGTGAACTCAGCGTTGTTCTATAACCGTAAATTTAAATACTATAGTAGCAATAAGGCTGAGGTAAGGCAGCTGTTGATTTCCCAGGTTGTGGAGGCTACAGAGGGCATATCGGATTCCAACCAGATGCTGGATAAACTTGCCCGCTCGGTATCGCAACTCGATAAGCAGGATAGGGTTATCATTTCGCTGCTACTCGAAGGGCTAACCTACGAGAATATTGCCGAGGTGGTGGGTATAACGTCCAACTACGTGGGAGTTAAGGTTAACAGAATTAAAAAGCAACTTAAAACATTACTGGAGAATGAAACCAACTAACGATTTTAACGAGCTACAGCAGATGTGGATCAACCAAAGAGTCGATGAGGTTTCGGCCCAAAAGATAGCCACAAATGTAGATTCCATAATGGGCAAACTCAAGTCACTGCAAAAACGTCAGGATAGAGTTAATAAGTTAAAAATACTTACAGTTACGCTTATTTTGTTGTCGATTGTGCCAACGATTTTTAGGCTCGATCTACAGGGCGATAAGTTGATAAATGTGCTGATAGGATTTTCGATTATTCTCACTAGCCTTATCGCATTCTTTACCTACTACCTGCAAAATCAGCTTAGGGTATCAAGGTTGCCCTTTGGTCAATCGACCGAAAATTTTATTAATAGCGCAATACATCAGCTACGCAAGCAAAACGCCATTTTTAGACTTCCGTTCCTGCTTTTTATCCTTGGAATGCTTACTGGCCTTAATTTTCTAATGCTGGGTATGACCAGCAATGCTGATATGGCTTTAAGGATTCAGATTCATGGGTTATCGTCGCTTTTCCTTCTTATCGCAGCCTTTATGGGATATAGGGTAAGGCACTACAGGACAAGGCAAGAGGTTTTACCCATAATTAAGGAGCTTATGGAGGCAAAAGAAAAACTTGGAAAGGAGTAGGATTATGCTGCTGATTTTGATAAGGGAGTACACCCAAAAAATTTCGCCCCGTTGGCTAATAGCCGTTGGCTTTGGGCTTGCTGCGCTGGGCATTGCACTGAAAAGGACAGGTGTTGTTTGCCAACGATTTAAGATTTTTCTCTACAGCCTTTCAGTGCTTTTTATTCTAATGTTTATTACTCGTTCCAAAAAAGAAAGGAGATTTAGTAATGGCAGTTGATGCAAAAATGGTTAGCATTATTCGATATGTAATGCTAACATGCTGGTCGGTTGGTTACCTAGCCTTAGCCTTAAGAGGTCTGTTTAGAGAACATCTGTCGGACTTTACCAGAGGATTTTTAGATGGATTTGCCCTGGTGCTAATTGGGGTTGGTTTTGTATATTTGATCTGGTGTTTGGCAAAGGGCGAAAATCCCTATGTTATCAGAAAAAAGTAAAAAGTAAATGCAATGAACGCAGGACCGCTTATCCAATGGTTTTTGCAAGGCGATGTTTCGCTGCAATATCAGGTTTACCGCTATTTGCTTGGGAAAAACCGCCCCGACCTGCAGAAACGAATAGCCACTGAGGGGTGGGGCGCAAAGCTGCTCTCGGTGCAAAAACCCGATGGGCATTGGGGAATTAGTTTTTATCAGCCTAAATGGACCTCGACCCATTACTCCATGCTCGATTTGCGATACCTGGAAGTGGATAGGCAGAATGAGCAGGCACGGAGAACTGTGCAGATAATAATTGATACTTGTAAAGATCCCGATGGTGGAATAAATCCCGCCAAAACGGTTGCCAACAGCGATGTGTGCATAAACGGAATGTTTCTGGTTTACGCTTGTTACTTTGGCGTTGCCGAGCGGGATCTGCATTCGGTTATCGACTTTATCCTTTCGCAGCAGCTGCCCGATGGCGGCTTTAACTGCCGCTCGAATCGATCGGGTGCAAGGCATAGCTCGCTGCATACAACGCTCTCCATTCTGGAGGGAATTCTGGAGTATTCAAGCCAGGGCTACACCTACAGGCTGGATGAGCTAAAACGGGTGCAGGCACAATCGCAGGAATTTATCCTTGAGCATAAGCTGTACAAGTCGAGCCGCACGGGCGAGGTTATCGATAAGCGTTTTCTGATGCTCTCGTACCCCTCACGCTGGCGCTTCGATATACTGCGAGCGCTGGTGTACTTCCAGCAGGCGCAAGTGCCCTACGATCCTCGTATGGCCGATGCCATTGAGGTGTTGCTCCATAAGCGCCGGCCCGATGGCACCTGGCCCCTGCAGGCCAAGCATTCTGGGCAAACCCACTTCGACATGGAACCGCTATCAAAACCCAGCCGTTGGAATACGCTGAGGGCGATGCGGGTTGTGAACTACTTTAAGCTTGATTAGCAAAATTACGTTAATTCAACCCAAAATGGCTTTAACATTGAGCAAAGGTGGCAATGCCTGCGTGCCGACCCGATTCCGTAACCTATTCAATCTCGTCTCGTCACCTTCAGACGTAAAGAGATTACACTCCTTGTTGTAACCCATGCATGGGATCTTAGCTGAAGAAGGTTACTTTCAAAAAATATATAAAATTCTGTATTCTAAATTCTAGAATTTTTTCATCATGATTTTATATAAGCGAATTAAGCCTTTCGGTTAAAGCGATTTCAATTTCCAGGAAATTGAAAGGCTTTTGGAAATACTTGTCAATTAAGCCAGTTTTTATTGCATTGTCAATCTCAGGAGTAATATCATAACTCGTTAGGATGTAGTAATAGATGTTTGAGTTAAGTTCTTTAGCTTTCTGAATAAACTCTATTCCGTTCATCCCGGGCATTCTCATGTCGCTAATCACTACATCGATGCCAGGATTCTTCTCTATTAAGTTTAAGCCTGCATAGCCCGATTCTGCTGTAATAACACTGTACTTCTCCTTAAATACCTGAGCGAAAAGCATTAGGTTAATGGGCTCATCATCAACGTATAATATGGTTGTTTGTGATTTCATGGCAATAACAATTAGAAGTTTTCAAATTGATTGTCAAGTAGATTAACTCCCGATTTCTTTTCTAGAGTTTGCGGTTGATTGGATATGCTGGATTTTAGCGACGGTATATTCCTCTTGCTATGAGTTATTTTAGCTTTATACTCATTTGTTGTTCCTACATTGAAGTAAGTCGTAACCTGGTTGAGTAGCTCCGCTTGATTCGATAGTTCCTCTGCGCTTGAAGTTAACTCCTCAGCTGATGTTGCATTTTGCTGTGTTACTGAGTTTAGCTGAAGAATTGCGCTGTTAATCTGGTTTGCTCCCGATTTTTGCTCATTGCTCGATGCTGCAATTTCTTGAACCAAGCGAGTAGTCTTTTCAATGGTGGGAACTGCTTCAGCGATCTTCCCTCCCGATTGCTCTGAAAGATTGTAACTTTCGTTGGCTAAACTCACAATCTCATCTGCAGCCTTTTTGCTATTCTCGGCTAGTTTTCGTACTTCAGCAGCAACCACAGCAAATCCCCTTCCGTGCTCCCCAGCCCTTGCTGCTTCAACAGCGGCATTTAAGGCAAGCAGATTGGTTTGGAATGCGATATCATTTATTATTTTTATCTTTTCCGATACTAGTTTATTAACTTCCAATGCTTTTGTTGCACCACCCGCAACTGTTTTAATCCCCTCCAGCATTTCTCTTGCCATGCTTTCGGCAAGCTGTGCATTCTGATAGTTCTGGTCGATATTGCCAACCATCTGCTCCATCGATGACGATATCTCCTCAACCGATGATGCTTGCTCATTTGCCCCTTCGGCTATTTGCTCTGAGGTTTTGCTAAACTGTTCGCTCGACGTGGCCAAGTTGTTTGAACCTTCAATTACCTCGCTAAGGATATTCCTCAAGTTTTCGGTTAACAACTTAATCGAATTGTTAAGCACTCCCAGCTCGTTTTGCTCCGAGGTTTCTGCAACTTCAATATTCAAATTACCCTCGCTTAGAACTTTAACGTTGTTAATAGCGCTTACAAGGGGTTTACTAAGAATTTGATTGATGTACCTATAGAGTAGAATCCCAACGCCAAAGCTTACTGGAAGGGAGATTAAAGACGATAAGCCAATGGCTCCTTTAAGGTAGGTTGAATAGCCCACAAACAGCGTGAATGCAACTGTAAGAAAGCTAAATTTGAACATAATCGATTTTTTGAAGATCACCTTTAGTAAGATAAAAGCAACAGGAATGCAGCCTAGCATTATTATACCCTGTAATAGTACTTCGTTCATGGCAGTAAGTTTTAATGGTTAGTAATATTTACTTTTAGTAATGGTTTCACATCCGTTTAGTAAATATCAACCATATACCGCGCCATAATCTATAACATACTATTAAACAGACTTATAATGTGTAATGAGTTGTTGTTGAGATCAGTTTATGTGTACGATATATCGTATAAAAATACGGTATATCGTACCTATTCTGGTTTGCTAATGCCAAGTTTTTTTAATCGAGAGTCAAGGGTGTTGGGGTTAATATCTAGAAGTTCGGCCGCTCCATTTTTACCTCTTATCTTCCAGTTGGTTTGTTTAAGGATTTTATAAATGTATTGTTTCTCGTGCTCTTCGAGCGTGCTAATTGTATCAGTTTCTAAACTTTCATCCTTATAGGTACTAGAGGAGAACTCTACTTTTAGCCTTGCGCCAGAGCTGAGTATATGTGAACGCTCAACAATATTTTCGAGTTCCCTAATGTTTCCTGGCCAATCGTATTCCATTAATTGTTTTAAATCGGCGGGTGATATTGTGTTTATATTCTTGTTGGTCTTGCGGTTTAGCTTCTCGATAAAGAAGTTGATAAGTAGAGGTATATCCTCTTTCCTTTCGCGTAAAGGGGGGGGCATTTATGGGTAAAACATTAAGGCGGTGGAACAGATCGGACCTGAAATTTCCTTTTCGCACCTCCTCTTCAAGATTACGGTTAGTAGCAGCAATAATCCTTACATCAACTTTTGCTGGTTTATTTGAGCCAATCCGCTCAACTTCTTTCTCCTGTAAAACTCTGAGCAGTTTGGATTGAAGCAGTAGGGGTAGCTCCCCAATTTCATCAAGAAAGATTGATCCTCCATTGGCCATCTCAAATTTTCCGTACTTGCAGGTGTTGGCTCCTGTAAATGCGCCCTTCTCATAACCAAACAGCTCGCTCTCAATAAGGGTTTCGGGAATTGCGGCGCAATTAACCTTAATAAATATGCTATTCCTTCTTCCGCTTAGCCTATGGATTGCGTTTGAGTAAAGTTCCTTTCCTGTGCCTGTTTCGCCTGTTATTAGAGCCGTAGAGTCCGATTGGGCAATCTTTGATAGCAGGCTCAACGATTTCTTAAGAACCTTGCTCTTGCCAATAATATCGGTAAAATCGTTGTTGGTAGATACCTCGTTCTTCAGCTGAATATTCTCCTCGTATAGCTGATTTTTTAGCTTTTCAATTTCGCTGTATGCTTCGTTGAGTATTTTATTTTTCTCAATAAGATCATTTAGCAGTTCAATACGTTGCTTTTTTAAATCGTGCATAAAAAAGGCCGAATCAATAGTTTGCCTTAAATCATTTATATCGGTAGGCTTTAAGAGGAAGCGGAATATGCCACCTTGGTTAATGGCCTCAAGCATTGTTTCCTTGTCGTCGAATGCTGTTAAGATAATAATAATGGTATCAGGAAAGTTTTCGTTTACTTTTTTCGCTAATTCCAACCCCGTCATTTCGGGCATTTTTTGATCCGTAATCATAACCTCATACCGCTCGTTTTCCATCATTTCTAATGCAGCCTTTGCATTTTCAGCAATATCAACCTGGAGCCATTTATTAAGTAGCGCCTGAATGGTAATCAGATTATTTACCTCATCATCTACATAAAGCAGTTTTCTCATTCTTCTTGTGTTAGCGGCAGTGTAATAACAAATTCGGATCCCTTATTGGGCTCTGAGTAGCAATTGATAGTTCCTTTATGCTCCTGAATAATTCGTTTTGTTATGGAAAGACCCAAACCGGTTCCCTTCCCGGGGTCTTTTGTGGTAAAGAAAGGGTCAAATATTTTACTAAGATACTTTGCTGGGATCCCAATACCAGAGTCCTTTATAGAGACAGATATTCCATTATCGCTTGTTTGGGTTTTTAAGGTTATTGTTCCTTCGTTTTCTATGGATTGTATTGCGTTTATTAGAATGTTTAAGAGTACCTGATGCAATTCCCCCTCTTTGGCCATTGTAACTGGGGGTGTATCGGAATACTCCTTATTTATTTCAATCCTTTTTTTGAACTGATTGTAAAGTATTGCTAAAGCGTTGTCTAAAATTTCATTCAAGTTGCAATTTACCAAAGCCGACTCATCTTTTCGGCTGTACTTGTTTAAACTTTTAACAATGCCTGTAATTCTATGTATGCCTGTACTTATAGCCTCGAATAAAGGTTTAAGTGTTTCAAGGTTCTCGGGTGATTTATCGACCAAGAAGTTTTCAATGGCCTTTGCTCCATTATATATGTAATTTATGGGATTGTTTATTTCGTGCGCAACACCTGCGGTTAACACCCCAAGCGAGGCCATTTTCTCGGTTTAGATAAGCTGCTCCTGAGTTTCCTTTAACTTTTCGAGCGTTACTGAAAGATGCTCTCGTTGGGTATATAGCTCTTCGTTTGTGGTTCTTAGTTCCTCGTTGGATGACATTAGCTCTTCAGTTCTTTCTTTTACCAAAAACTCTAACTGTTCGTTATACTTTTTTAGTTCTTCCTCCAGATGCTTTCTATCAGTAATATCGATTGATGTTTGCAGAAAACCATTCTGACCATTAAAAGTGACAATTTGTGCAGAGAAAAGCATAAAAAATTTCTCGCCTTTATGGTTGAATATGTTGGTTTCAAAGTTTTTAATGATACCTGTATTTTTAAATTGCAGAAGGGCTTCTTTGGAATCATCATAATCAGTAGTAATCCCAATCTCCTTGGCTGTTTTTCCAATTATGTACTCAACAGGTTGGGCGGCATATTTCGAAAAAACATTGTTTGCAACAAGTATTCTGCCTTGCAAATCGCTTAATGTTATTGATATTGGTGATGATTCTATTAGAGTTTTAAATAGCTCATTACTTTGTCTCAACTCATTCTCAACTTCTTTTATCTGTGTCAAATCAAAAATAACACCTCTGAACCCCACAACATTGTTGTTGTTTATAATTGACCTTGAATATATCTGCATCGGGAAAGTACTGCCATCTTTCCGTAACCCCATATACTGATTCCCCTGGGTAATCTCTCCAGTAAGCAACCTGGAGATGTTTCTCTTTACATTTTCATGATCCTCCGGAGCAATAGTTTCCATAACATTTACCCCATCAGCAATGTCTTCCAGCCTGTAGCCAAACATATCGGTACCGGCTTTATTTATGTAGGTTAGCCGACCAGTTAGATCTGCTTCATATACAGTTTGCGGCAAAAGGAGCAATGTCTCTTTGAATTTTCTTTCACTGGCAATCAGTAGCTCTTCGGCTCTTACTTTTTCTGTTTCATTGGTGATAAGGGATAGCATTACTTTTTTTCCATTCAGTGTAATGGTTTCAGCAGACCATTTTGCAATTATTTTACTACCCGATTTTGTTATAAAGTTGACTTGCTCATCCTTAATAAAGCCTTCTATTTTCAGTTTTTTGATAAGATTTTCGCGGTCTTCATTTCTTGCAAAAATTCCAATATCCTTTGTGGTTTTTCCAATTTGTTCGCTGTAAGTGTAGCCTAGCATTTCAACCCACTTGTTGTTAACATCAATAATTTGACCTGTTTCAATATCTGAGATAATAAGTGGAGCAGGGCTCGATTTGAATGAGACGGAGAAACGTTCCTCGCTCTCTCTCAATTCTGCTTCTGCCTTTAACTTTTCGGTTTCATCGATACACAGCGAGAGCATTACTTTTCTATCATTTAGAGTAATAATCTCTATAGACCATTTTACGTTTATTGGCATACCCGAACGGGTTCTTACCCTTACGATTTCATCCTTGATGAATCCATTTTCTTTTAGTTTTCTTATAATCTTCAGCCTATCGTCTTTGTCGAACCAGTAATTCAAATCTTCCGATGTTTGCCCAATATGCTCATCCCTTGAGTATCCAATTAGTTGAACCCACTTGTCGTTGACATCAATAAAAAGCCCAGTTTCAATGTCGGAAATTGCCATTGGTGCCGGATTGGATCTGAATGCCGTGGAGAATCGTTCCTCGCTTTCCTGAATAGTTTTCTGGGCTTTTAGCTCATCCGTCAAATCTATGGCAATACCCCTAAGGCCAGCTGGCTCTCCGTTCTTAAGAATTACATTTGAGAAGACATGAATTGGGAATGTTGACTTATCTTTTTTTATTGCAGTATATTTGAATGCATTAAGGTCTCCTCTAATGTTTTTATCAATATTCTGCAATAGAATTTCTTTTTCAACAATTAGGTCAGTTACAAGTAAATCTTTACTAATATCATCGGATGAGTACCCATATTTGGTCAGTCCTATTTGGTTTATATAGCTTACCCTACCGTTCAAATCTATCTCGAAAATTATTTGGGGTAACGATTCCGTTATTTCTCTATATTTTTTTTCACTTTCAACAAGCGACTCCTCCGTTTCTATACGTTTTTGCAAATCGGTTTGAGCCTGCTCAATTGCGCTTGTGTAAATTCTGTTCATATAAAAACCGATAAGGCCAACAAAGGCAATGGCAACAGAATTGTCGATTAAATAATCCCAGAAATCAACACGGGTAAGGTTTAGCCTGTCCTTAAAGAATATGGTAAATCCTATTACAGCTAGAATATTTACCGCTGCTACAAGTAAAATTATATAGTTTCGTTTTTGGACTAGTACTGGGAGTACAGTCAGAATCATAAATACATAAGCTATAGTATTTAGCCTTGCAATGATTTGATTATCATGAAAAATCATGATAAACCAGATGACCGATAGAATTGTAACTGGAACTAGAACTAGAACTGACGTAGTTATGAAGTGCCCTCTTACAAGTAAAAACAGGTAAAATATAAACAGCAGAAATACAACTACCAGTGGGAGTAGATTGGCAAAATGGGTGGGGGTTATAGCATTACCTAATGGAGTAAAATGTAGTCTTAAAGATATTAGCAGCAATACTGTAACCAGTAATGTAATGCAAAGGTAGAACAGAAATTTTACTCTTTGCTGGGTTACAAAGTTAGCATTTGAGTATACCTTGAGCAGGTTTGGTAGCTTGTGATTGTTACTCATGCTAGGTTTAATTGTTTAGCATTATTTAAATCTTACTAGTGGTATTTCTACAAAAATTATTCTTTGATAAGGGAAATTGGTTTACCTAATAGCTTAAGTTATATGTTATACCCTATAAAAGGGTTTGGGAATTTAATTATAAATGTAAAACAAAAAAGTGTAAGTGGTTTTACCTGTGAAATTTTTTTGGATTTGGTAACGAGATTGCGTGTTGCGTGTTCCCTAGTTAACTACTAAAGAACAGCAGTTCCTTTCGTCAGAAAGCCAAAAAGCAATAGCTAACGAGATAACGTGATCGGTGATTGGTAATCGGTGATCGGTGATCGGTAATCATGTATTGATGTATGATATTGCCACCATTTACACCGATAAACAGGGTAAATATGGATTACAAAACAGGTTGAGCGGGGAAATGGTATTTTGGATGAGGAAATGGTTTTTTGGTCGGGAAGATGGCATTTTGCTCGGGGAAATTGGTTTTTTGTTCGGGAAAATGGACATAGTGTCAGTTAGAATGGGCATATCCACTGAGGAAATGGTAGTTTCGCCGAGGAAATGATAGTTTCGTTGTGGAAATGGTGTGTATTCAGTAAGCTGTGGCACTTTGCTGATGCCTAGGGTGGGAAAGCAGGCGTGATCGGGGGATTAAAAGCTAGGGATTGGGGATTTTTCCGGGTTATAAACTGTGCGAACGGCTGGGGGTATGAAGCGTTTGGGCTTGCGGGCTTGGTCCCTGTCTGCCGTTACAAAAGCTGATGCGGGGTAGGATTCTTCAAATAACCACATAAACCCCAAAGTTTTATACATGATGCTACCAAGCGTTATTTATTCAAATCGTTAAAATCTATCTTGCGATTTTCCGCTGTAATTATTAATAGAAAATCACTTCCCCAACCTGTCGACCAAGGTTTAAACTCCTGTGGTGAGTTAGTTTCAAAATCTCCTATATGTTTTGTCTTTCCACTTCGAGGATTAAACCAATATGCATTTACTCGCTTTGAATCTATTTTTACTAAATCAATCTTTATTGGATTCCCAATCGGTGTATAGGCAATAAGAACTTTTTTATCTGAACTAATTGCACTTAAAATATATGATTCATTCTCCGGATTATTGTTTAGTATCAAATTTTGATTAAGTATCATCTTTTGCCATGATAGTTTCTCAAAAATTTGTCTCATATAGCCCATTTGAGAAGAACCTGGTAGCTGAAGTGCAGCTTTCCAATCAGTCCGTGCATTAATAATAGGAGCTTTGGTTACATCATACATTTGCCAAATATCATTACAGCCATATGTGTACCCTGCTGCTCCAGCAATTATGCTCCAATAGGCAGAAACTCTAACGTCAGCATCGTCAAGCCAACCATATGATTTTTCTTCCCAAAATCTATCGGGTATGTTTTCATATCTTGCTTCACCATTAATAATTGGTCGCTTAGTTGACGATTTTTTACTATCTATCACATAAGAATATTCTTTAGCAGTTCTGCTATGTCCACTTTGGTACATATCAATATCAAGCCATATGTCATTAAGAAAATCCGTTGCCTTTTCTCCACCAACAGGATGAAAACTTATTAAATGATTTTTATCAACCTCTCGAATACCTATTGCCAGTGCTCGTATTATTTCAAAATGATTATCATTCTCAAGAGGTCTATCACCTCCAAGAATCCATATTAAGTTATTGTATTTGATATACCTTTTTGCTAAAAGTCCGCCGTAAATTCTTGCATTTTCAGTATTAAAGATTTCCGGCCCTGCGCCCCATTTTTTATTAAACTTATCACCCCAGGATGGCAACAAGGCTATGTAAAGTCCAAGTTCATTTGCTTTTTCTAACACATAGTCAACGAGTGTAAAATATCGCTCATTTAGTTGTGTCGGGTCATTATTTATAAGTGGTTTTTCTCCATAAGCATTTGGGGTATTTAAACCGTCCAGCTCTGCAAGTATAACAGTTTGTATTACTGTAAATCCCTTACTTGCTCTATCTGTCAAGTATTTGTCAATTTCTTCTTTATCCAAACGATGTATAAGTTCCCATGCAGTTCCTCCTAACCAAAAAAATGGTTTATTGTCGTGTGTAACAATATAATTGCTATCACTACTAATTTTCAACAAAGGTAAATTCTGTCCTAAGCTCGTCGGAATTATTAAGAAGCTGACAAGAATTAAAAGTATATGTTTCATTGTTTAGTCCTATAAATATGGCCGCTTGTTGTGGCTAGTTTTTCTTTCTCAATATTTTAACTATTCGATTATACATTACTTCTGACATATTCCAATTGTAACCATCAAAGTTTACCGTGTTTGTAAATTGAATGACGACAGCATCTATATCCTTATGATATTTTGCAATAGTTTGGTATCCTGGTATCAAGCCTGTATGCTCAAACTTATAAATCGAAGAATAGATTTCTTGTTCCTTTTTATCTCTAAAAACAGAACCATCATTTAATGCTCGAATAAATTTACTCAAATCTTCCGCAGTCGCTATTATTGAGCATATATTATCCGTTTTTAAATCCATATCATAACCAACATAATAACCGCTCATTACATCATCAATATTTACATCTTTAATTGAGCCGAAAGTGTGCTTTAAATCCAGTGGATTTAATATCTCCTTTTGAATGTATTCAAATTTATTATAGCCAAGTACTCGGTTCATTATTCTGCCCAATAATAAGTAATTGGTGTTAGAATATTCATAATCTTCGTCGGGTTTAAAGTTTGCTGGTTTACCTAAAACCAAAGCAAGTTGTTCATCTTCGGTTTCTTTTGGAGCTGCCCAATACATATAGGTGTCAGTAAAGTTTGGAATACCACTTCGATGTTTAACCAACATACGCAAAGTGATTTTATCAGCATATTCTATTCTGCCTTTCAGTTCGGGCAAATAGTCTGTAAGTGTTTTGTCTAAAGATAATTTACCATCCCACACCAATTTCGCAACTGCAACTGCATTGTACAATTTGCTTACGCTGGCTATTTTAAACAATGCGTTTGGGTCGGCTGGAATTTTGTTTTCCTTGTTTTTGTAGCCTGATGTATAAAATTCGGATTGATTTCCAGTTTTGTTTACACAAACAACTATACCATCAAATCCGTAATCTGTAGCTTTATCAACTTGCTCTTGAATGTTGTTTGGAAGTGGCTTTATCCAAGCAGTTACAATTGGCCACGGAACAAAATACAATGAGATTATTGTTCCCAAGAACAATAAAATTCTAATTATATTTTTTGATTTATTTTTCGTCATTTTATTTTCTGCACGGTACTGTTTTTAAATGTCTAACGGTTGGGGGTGTGGTCTCGTCAAAGTGTTGCCGAGATGGGAGAGCGCGCGAAACCGCTCCGAAGTCCCAGTATCAATCCACACCTGCCAGGCGGCAGGCTGGTTGGGTACACCCCTTGTTGTGGCTAGTTTTTATTTAGTAAATTGCTTTAAGTAATTCTTAATGTCTTTTGCAACATTGCTTTTGTTTGTCATTTGTATATGAGTTTCAGGTTGTCTTAGTTTTAAAAATTCTATCAGAAACCAATAATCGTTTAGGTGAATTGGCTCCAATTCATTCATTAAATTACAGGGACAAGAATGATTTGTCTTAAATACTTTTTCATATACTTGATTGTAAAAATCAGAATTAATTTTTATGTCATTTTCCATTTCAGGAACAGTTATTTCAGTTTTAATCGCTTCATCAATAAAGATTGCAATCTGCTTATTCATTGAGTATGCTATCATAATTTCGGTAATTGTTCCAAATTGTTCCTTGTCCTCTAAATAGGCAACAAGAAGATTGGATTGAGAGATCATTCTAAAATCCTCTTGAACAGTTTCTGTTAAGTAAATACCTTTATGATCACAACCTACAAATTCAGGATGAAAGTAACCTATTTTTATATTTAACTTTGCAACCTCTAACTCTGTCTCAATTCTCCATTTCGTAATTTCCCCTCTTACAGCTTCTTCTGGCATTTTACCAGCAGTATAAATCTGTAAATCAGAAGTATTTCTTATTGAATAAACATTTTCATTTCTTACTTGATTTTCAAAATAGTATTTAACTAAACCTGGTTGTCTCTGTAATTGTCTTTCTAACCAGTCTATATCTTTTATTAAAATTTTAAATGGATACTGATCCTTAACTCCTTCCAGCCAATCAACAACATTAGGATTTAATGTGTTTGTTAAAAATAACATGTAATAATCTGGCTTGTGCATTCTTACTTTTCCTAATTCAATATTTAAGTCATTAATTGTCAAGTTTGATTTAACTAATCTTTTGCACTGAATTATCCAGTTTTGTATTTCTTTTGAACCATAAAACAATTGTGCATCTTTTTGCGCTAAAATATCCCGCCCTCTATCTCCTGTGCCTCCCAGCCTTCGGATATTATAAAATCCTTCGCTTTCAATTATTTCAACACATAATTGTTCAAATCTTTCTGGTAATATCTGTCCCCAATTTGTCATTTTTTTTGTTTGCTGGTTTATTTAAAATTATGCACAAC
>JAVEYY010000041.1:0-46100 GCA_034003245.1 Tenuifilaceae bacterium | reverse complement strand
TTCTGAGCATCTCGATTTTTGACAAAACGCCAATAAATGAACTACTTACAAACTTTTCAAAGAACAATGAAATCAAAGATATCTATAATCAACTGAATTTATTCGACTTATAACGCAACACTAGTGTCATTCAATTTAAAGAAGATTGCTTCTCTTCACTCCGTTTCGTTCGCAATGCCGCATCCCTACTCACAACTTGCCTTTCTATCAATCACTCAATTATAGTAAAGTTGGCAATAAGCAAGTGGCAGTTGGCAAAGCGAAATTAATCAGTCAATCATCCAATCAATCAATAATATTGACAATAAGACTGACATGACCTTCGGGCGATGGCAGCCGGCCGGCCGGCAAAGGCAGGGTCAATAGAGTCTACAAACTCCTGGCAATAACCAGCTTTAAAATCTCCGAAGTTCCTTCGCCAATTCCCAAAATGCGCTGATCGCGGAAGAATCGTTCAACGTCGTTATCCTTAAACAGGCCATAAGCGCCAAAAATCTGAACCGCTTCATCGGAAATCTCCTTCGCTATTTCGGATGTATAATACTTCGAAATGGCAGCCTGTTTGGAGAAAGGTTTTCCATTATCCTTTAACCAGCAGCTTTGGTATAGGTAATTACGAGCCAACTCCAGCTTAATATCCATGTCGGCTAGCTTAAAGGCAATAGCCTGCATACTCGAAAGGGGTTTCCCAAACTGTACTCGTGTTCGCGCATAATCGCGAGCCATCTCAAATGCTCCCTGTGCCAATCCCAATCCTATGGCGGCAATCGAAAGTCTTCCTGAATCTAGGGTTTCAAGCATGTAGTGTAAGCCCTTGCCACGTTCGCCAAGTAAGTTCTCTTTTGGTGAAAGGCTATTATTAAATGTTAACCTACCCGTATCGGCAGCACGCCACACCATCTTATTATGTATAGGCTCTGCATTGTACTTTGCCAAATCCCTTTCGAGAAGTATGGCCGAAAACTCCTTCTCTTTCGAATTGTCGCTAGTATTGCTCAACAGAGTAATTCCCGAGGCTAGCTCAGAGGCTGAATTGGTAATGAAAACCTTACGACCGTTTACGCGCCAAAAATCGCCTTCAAGCTTAGCCGTTGTTTCGATGGCTTTTGCATCGGATCCGGCATTGGGCTCGGTTAGGCCAAACGCCCAAAGCCTGTCACCGGTAGTAAGATTAGGCAAAAACTTCTGCTTTTGCTCCTTAGTCCCGTACTTGTAGATAGGGGCAATTCCGAGGGAGTTATGTGCTGCAACGGTTGCTGCTTGAGAACTATCGACCCGAGCTAACTCCTCAACGGCTATTATGTATGAGAGAGTATCTAGATTTCGTCCTCCATACTCTTCGGGTAGGTTCATGCCAAACAGTCCAATCTTACCCATTTTTCGGGTTAAGTCGGCTGAAAATTCGCCTCGTTCATCAAGACCTTGAGCTAGGGGTTTAATTTCACGCTCTGCAAAATCACGAACCTGCTCACGGAGGTTGTTGTGACTGTCGTTTATAAGTGGATGGTTCATTCTGTTTATCGTTATTAATCAATTACTTTATATCATTTTCTTGTTGCTCCTATTTGTCTTTTACTCGTCATTAAGTACTTACTCTATTCTGACACCCAACTTGGTTTTCGTTTCTCGATAAATGCAGCCAATCCCTCCTGGGCTTCATCAGAAATTTTTAGCCTTGCAATGGAATTAGCGGTTAAATCTTTGATGTTATCATAACAATTTGTTGATTTTAATGTTCTAATCAACATTTTTATCTCGTTAATTCCACCAGGCGAAGCCTTGAGAATATCGGAGGTTAGATTGTTTAATGTTTCAACTATCTCGCTGCTGTTAACCAAAAAATCGACTAAACCATACTCGTAAGCATCGGCTGCAGTGAATCGCTTACCTGTAAACATCAGATATTTTGATTTTTGTTCACCAATTCGAGCTAAAATGCAGGGCAAAATAGTAGATGGCGCCAATCCAAGTTTAACCTCGGAGAACGAGAAAACCGCATCACTATCAGCAATAACCAAATCGCAAGCACCAAGCAAACCATTACCTCCACCAAACACATTACCGGTAGCAATTCCAATAAGTGGTTTTGTTGAATTATTTAAAGTTGCCAGACAATTTGCCCACCTAAATCCATCTTCAAGATTCTTATCGAAACCGGCTGTACTTGCAGCTTGCATCATCTTTAAATCGGCACCAGCGCTAAACGATTTTCCTCTTCCTCGGAGTACGATAGCCCTGACGTTATCGAGTTGGTCGATATGTAAAACACAATCGATCAGCTCTTCAAGCATTGTATTACTAACGGCATTCTGCACATCGGGACGATTTAACCAGATTGTAGCAATGCCATTGGTAACGTTTACCTCAATATCATTATACTCTTTCATATTAACTACATCCTATAAATTCCGGGCTTATAATCGGGGATTTCCTTATTTGCGGCTATCGAAAGTCCAAGAGCAATCCATTTTCGGGTGTCGATTGGGTCAATTACACCATCGTCCCAAATTCGGGCAGTGCTAAAGTAAGCCGAGCTCTCCTCGTCGTAGCGTTCCATAATATCACGTTTAAGTGCTTCTGCCTCACCTGGACTATTCTGCTTAACGCTAACAAGCACCTCAGCTGCTTGCCGGCCTCCCATTACCGATGTTTTGGAGTTGGGCCAGGTTAGCAGAAGATTTGGCTTATAGGCACGACCAGCCATAGCGTAGTTACCCGCACCGTGCGAGCGTCCAAAAATTATGGTGATCTTGGGCACATTAGCATTAGCCACAGCATGAACCATTTTTGCACCATCCTTGGCTATTCCTCCATGCTCGGCATCTTTGCCAACCATAAATCCGGAGATATTATGCAAAAAAAGCAGAGGAATTTTACGTATTCCACACATTTCGATAAAGTGGGTGCCTTTTAAAGCCGATTCGGAGAACAAAACGCCATTACTGGCAACTATTCCAACTGTTTGTCCTAATATTTTGGCAAAACCCGTTACCAATGATTTCCCATAGTCTGGCTTAAACTCCTGAAAACGACTCCCATCGACCAGTCGAGCAATTATCTCGTGGGCCTCGATCCAGCGATTATTCTGCGAATGGATTATTCCATATAGTTCCTCTGCAGGATATATGGGCTCATCGAAGGTTTCGGTTGGAGTTGAAAACTTCTTTGGTCTGGGAAGATGTTCAAAGATATTACGACAAATTTGAATGGCCTCAGCCTCGGTTTTCGCTAAATGATCGGCAACACCAGAGATATGGGTATGAGCATAGCCACCTCCAAGCTCTTCGGCGGTAACATCCTCGCCAATGGCGGCTTTTACCAGCGGAGGGCCAGCCAGAAAAATGGTTCCCTGCTTATCAACAATTATCGACTCGTCGCTCATGGCAGGAATATAAGCACCGCCAGCAGTGCATGACCCCATAACCATAGCAATCTGCGGAATTCCCAACGCCGATAGCCGCGATTGATTATAAAATATACTTCCAAAGTGACCCTGATCGGCAAATACATTAGCCTGCTCGGGCAAAAAAATACCACCCGATTCAACAATGTAAACACAGGGTAAATGATGCTCCATGGCAATTTCCTGGGCTCTCAGATGCTTTTTTATGGTTTCCTTTACATAAGTACCACCCTTTACCGTGGGATCGTTGGCAATAATTACCGTTTCAATTCCGTGAATTTGTCCAATTCCAGTTACTATCCCGGCAGAATGGAATTGGTTTTCATACATTCCATTGGCAGCTAACACCGAAAACTCGAAGAATTGACTTCCTTTATCGATAAGAGCATCAACTCGTTCCCTTGCAAGCATTCGGCCTTTCTGCTTATGCTTGGCCACGCTGGGATCATCTCGTTGAATGATTCTATTAACTCTATTCCTATAATCTTCAATTATTTGTATTGTTTCGGAATAGTTGTTTCTAAACTGCTCTGAGGTTGAATTGACCCTAGTAGAAATTACAGCTACATCGCTCATATATTATTAATTAACAGTAATTCTCACAGCAAATATTTCCACGAGAATTCGATGATGACTTGTATTACTTTATAATTATTGCTTCAATTATTAAACCCAGCATTTATAAATGCCAAAATAGCGGGTAAATCATTGATCAAATTTCAATTCTGTAAACAACGAATTCCTTAAAATGTTAACTAAAAACAAATTTGTTTAATTTTTTTTAATATATCATTAAACATGCTGGTTGAGACTTGCAGGAATTGCACGCCAATAATGACCTCAGTAATGGAAACAGTAAAAGGAATTGTAATAATGCCGATCAATGGCTTTATTGAGTAACCTAGGGGAAAAACACTAATGATTAGAGATCGGCAATTTTAATATATCGCTGAATATTGCGGTGCTGATATGCCCCATTATCGGAGCTACCAAAACCCTCTTGAGCAGATGGCGGATATAAACCTATATAGGGTAAGGTTTGGATAACCTCGTAATTCATAGTATAGGGTAGATTTCCTTCTAAAACTTCGAAAATACCTTCTATGGTCAACTCCTTAGGGCTAGTTTGATATAAGATAATAGTGCAGACATTGCCAAAATCAGTACTGTCGTACGCAAATGTGCCCTCGTAAGCTACCTCCTTTTTGTCGCCGTAGGACTCCATCCTATAAGTGAAGTCCTCTCTGAAAACAAAGTAAACAGAATCTACACCATAAAAATCTTTCATTAATACCGATAGGTTTCCGCGCGAGGAGTACCACTCCCCCTTTAAACTCCTTTGCTGGGGATCGGGATCGCTTTCATCATCGGAGGGTTTACACGATGTAAGGAGCAGCACTAGAATGATAGCTAGCTTAGCAACCCTTATAGGATAGATAAAATATTTGCGACCAATTATCATACTGCCCTAAATTAAAACAACTTAATAGATGGCTGGCTATGTCAAACGATTTGCTATGTATTTACAAAAATAGCAAATAATCTATATACCGAGCTCAGCGGTAACGAACTTGATCTCCTCGGGTAAGCAGAAGCTTAGATCGGTAAGCAGTTCAGCAATTTTTTGGGCTCTATACTTGCTGTCGATTAACTCTGAACCCGTTTTTACAAGTAAACTTTTGAATTTTTCCTGCGTTATTATCCCCTCCATAAATTCCGATAGGGTTGTATACCATAGAATTGTAGGAAGATACATTGCCTTTTCGCGCTGCTGTTTTTCGCGCGAAACCAGCTTGTAGCGACGCGAAATGGAAAGGACTTTAGAATATTTCTCGGCTCGAAGCAATGCAAGAAGGTAAGAACTGAAAAACAGGTGCCATCGGTACTCAAAAATCTCCTTCTTGTAAGCCTCAAAGAACGTAGTACCGTAGCTAACAGCACTATCAATTTGGTTGTTGGCCGAAAGCGTTTTGATGTAAAATGCTGCAAACCCAATTTTACTATGGAAACTATTGGTTTTTTTCAGCTCAGGCATGGCATTAGCCATCATGCGTAAAGCCTTGGCACTTTTATCCTTGTTAAGCAAAATACCACAAAGGCTAACCAGGTAGAAAAGGTAGTCGCTATTCTTTTGCCGAATGGAGAGGAAGCCATACTTTTCGGCCATATCGAGCTCCTTTAGCTTGGAGTGCATCATGGCGCGGTTGTGGTAGTAGTTGGCTAAAATCCGCTTTGAGTAAAACGCATCAGTCCTAAACTGTTGGTCTAAATGGTCGTACAAGGTTTGCAAGCGATCGAACTCCCTGCTGGTGTAATACAGAATTGTGAGCCTTACCGCAGCGCGGTATCGGGTGTACCCATCAATTTCACCGTTATAGTAGATTTCCAAGAGTAAACTATCCCAACGTTGAAACTCCTGGTCGTTTGGAGCCATTTGCTTTACAATTTGCTCAGCAGCAATGTTCATCTCGTTATTCAGGTTTAGGGCATTTACATAGTGTTGATGATATTGTTCTAGGTAATCGGTTACCTGCGTGTAAAATCTGATCCGGCTTCGTACCATTAGGTAATCGCGGTAATGCTGCATAACCTGATAAAAACGGATAAAGTAGTATCGCGACGAGGAAGTTTGACTGGCCTGATCCATTAGCTCCTTTTCCTGATCAGGGGTAATAGAATCGGTCATAACGCTTCGCTCAATGCCTAGTAACCAGTCGTAAAACTGATCAACATCAGCCTTTGTGAGCGTTTCACTAATCCAATTCTTAATGTATGAGTAGGAGCGTTTATCGATGCCTGAGTCGTAT
This sequence comes from Tenuifilaceae bacterium, assembly GCA_034003245.1. GTDB lineage: Bacteria > Bacteroidota > Bacteroidia > Bacteroidales > Tenuifilaceae > Perlabentimonas. Next base: position 39,890 of record JAVEYY010000041.1, on the reverse strand, counting down.
GGCAAGCGATTTAGCGGATTTTTACTGTTATAGTTAACCAGATTAAGTATCTTGAGGTTACTGGCTTTACTGAATTGCTGAACCGAAAGCAGGTATTCTGTCTCGTGTGGGTACAGAGAGTTGGCAAAATCGGAAAAAGTGGTAAGCTTGCTGCGCATGATTGCTAATTATAACTCATTCAATAGTATAAACTTTTCTACTAATCATTTACAAAAAAAATGCTTAACCCACCCTAAAATCAATGGCAATTCGTGCCTGATGATCAGCAATGGTTGTAACGATTTTTTTAATCATAATTCTATCAATATCGGAAAATGATTTTACGGGTATTTTATTATTCGGGAAAGAATTACTCTCAATCTGCTGTAACTGATTTTTAATTCGCAGATTCATAAGGAACCTATATGCCTGATCAAACTCATCGCGATGCGATGATGTAAAAACACCAATTGATTTTAGGGCAAGTAGCCGCTCTGCGGTATTACGTTCACCAAGTCCATAGCGTAGCGACCACAATCGAGCAATGCAGGTAATTGCCAGAATGGGCATTTTAATGTCATAGTTTTCATTTTCCCTCCCCTCAGCTGGGCTAGCCTTGATGTTAATGGTTGATTGAGCCAAATTGTAGAAGTACACATTCTGATCCTTCAGTGCCTTTTGGCAAAACTTTTGAAGCTGATTTGCTAATCCAAAATCCCCGTAAACAGGTCTTAAATCGAAAAATATTGATGTATTAAGTACTTCTTGTGGATTTGGAGAACTAATCCATTGCGTAACCCTAGCTTCCCAATCGGACAAACCCATACACCAATCACTATTCATAGCCATAACCCCACCTTTGCAGAGCGGGAAACCTACTTCACTAAGTTTTTCACAAACTATTCCACCAAGTCTTAGGAAATACTCTCTATCTGAATTCAATGTTTCATCGGATTGAGAATGGAATACGATTGCATTATCCTGATCGGTGGCAAGGGTTTGCTCCTTTCTACCCTCACTTCCCAAAACAAGAAACACAAATGGAACTGGCGGCTCGCCCAGCTCTGAAATAGCCTCATCGATGAATTTTGTTGTTATGGAATCGGAAAGCTTACTGGTGAACTTTCCGATTGAGGCAATCCCGGTACCCGTTTCGAGTAAATTTCGAATTAAGCGAGGGAGTTGCAACATCGTTTCGTTGATCTCAAAAACTGACTGCGCCTTATTAATTGTGTTTGAAAGGTATTCGGGGGTATCTCTTCGCAGCTCCGATAAGCTTAGCAGGCTAATGTAATGCTTTTTTGAGTTTGCTTCGGATTTAACAACAATATAGGAAATTCTATGCTGCAGCATAAGCGTAAAAGCATCCATAACCATATCGTCCTCCGAAACAGAGATTAATGGGGCACTCATAACTTCCGATATCGGAGAGTTTAACTCAACCCCTGCCGCCACAACCCTCCTACTAATGTCGCTATGTGTTACCAAACCAACAGCTGAACCCGATTCGTCGTTGACAATAAGTATATCTGCTCCGGAACTGGTTAAAACTTTCGATGCCACGCTTACCTTAGTATGCATATCGCAATAGGGTGCGGGTTGAATGAAATCTTTTAATGGGCGCAGCAAAACATTTGAAGATAGATGAATTGTTGAGGGTTTCTTTTCAAAATCCACATCCCTACAAAGGTGATCGTATGCATCAATAAGCATTCCATCGCAGTACACCATTTTGCCATGTGCATCGGAAACAGGAAAAAGCGATACCAGCATTGGCACAATTGAGCCGTCGGCTCTTTTCAACCTTAACAGTCTATCCTTAATGGTGAAACCCTCATTAATGGCTTTTACTACCTCTTTCTTCTCATCCTCAATATCAAATAGATCCTGCACTCTGGTGTCCTTCACCTCCGATTCGTTATAATATCCCAACATGTTTATGGCCTTTTGATTTATCTCAACAAAGCGCGATTGCCTACCCAGTGTACAGCGGAAAACTCCTATGCTCATCAAACCTGCAATGGATTTGAATTTCTCCATGCTCAAATCAAGCTCACGCTCCACATCCTTATGCTTCGATACATCCTTAACGGCAAGTATAAAACCCTGTTTGCCCTCAATCTCAAACTTTGATCGGTTTACCACAACATCTGTCAGCACCCCATTCTTCTTCATTATCTTTTGTTCCATGGATATCTCTGGCTGTTTCAACCCTTCGCCCTTGTCGATACTGGCTGAAAACAGCTGCAAAAAATCATTAAGGGTTTTGTGGAACTGCGAATCCTGCTGATCGAAATCGGACTGTGTATAGCCGAGCAAGTTTAGTAAATATGGATTACAGTAAGCTATCTCATTGTCAATTATCATAAGCACCCCATCGGTTGAAGCCTCCACAAGTTTCTTATACCTTTCCATGGAGTCGCGCAGACGCTCCTGAACTTTGTTTCGCTCAATTTCTACAATGTAATTTCGTCGGGCTAAATAGGTAATAATTGCACCAATTAAAATGGTAATTAAAACGGAAATCCAAATTAGACGACGGGTTAGCGTTTCAATTTCACTTTTCACATCATCAACATAGATTCCTGTTCCCACAATCCATCCCCAAGGCTCATAAGCCTTTACGTACGAAAGTTTAGAAACAACCGTTAAACTATCGTCTTTCCATTGCCATTTGTAATCGATATAGCCATCGCCTTGACCTTTAACTAACTTTACAATATCAACGAAAAAATTTTTGCCGTTTTGATCGCGATAATTCGACAAATCCATCCCATTCATCGAGGGACGGTAGGGATGCATAACCATTCGGGGTAAAGTATCTGTAATCCAAAAGTAGTCCTTCATATCCTCACCCCAGCGCATATCGCTAATAATTAGTGCTGCCTCTTTTTGGGCTGTTTCAGTGTCGAAATCATGGTTAACCATAAAATCGAGCTTATGCATTACGCTCCATGCAGTGCTGGTGAGTTCACGAATGGTTTCGCGTTTGCCATCCATTAGGCTCTCCCTATAATTGGGGATTACAAAGAAATAAATGGCAACTAAGAATAGTAGCACTGCTACCATCGACGGAAGTAGAATCTTTGAGAAAAAACGAGGGTTAGTTTGCATAGCTACCAAATTTCATTTATTCTATGGATATAATGGTAGAGATAATATTTCACTTGATTCTGTATCGTAAATTAAGCACCCGCTAGGCATACGGTTACGAACAACCGCTGGGCATAAAACAATTCTCGGTTTGTTGCTCACCTTAACGTGCCCTAATGTAGGAGCCGACCATAAAAGTTTGCTGATCAGGGTTGCACCCTCGGGATGAGCATGCCCCACAAATGCTACGGAAGCATTCCTCTCCTCCATAAACTTAAAGTGGGGTTTCAGCTCGCCCACCCGATAGGGAAACCAACGACCGATTCCCGAAAGATCGGGTTGAAGAAAATGTGAAAAGAGGATTTTTCTCCTCCCATCATCAAAAACCTCGTACTCAACCAAACTATTTATATAATCTGTATTTTCTTGTGATAGCAAAGGAACTATCTCATCTTCGTAAAGCCAAAGAGAGTTATTGGATATTTTGTATTGCTCCTCACGACCTAGCTCATACCAGTTTAATGGAATATTCTTCTCGAGATGATATGATGGTAACCTTTGCGCGCTGAACAAATCGTGATTTCCAGCCAGAACTATGTGCGCATTTTCGCGGAGCAAATCAATGCATGCGTTGGCATCGGGTATATGGTAATAATAATCGTGCGCAAAGCCAGTAATATCGCCTAAACAAACCAGCAAATCGTATCCATTCGATTTGAGGACCGCTAGAGCCCTCTCGAGCATATAAAAATCTTCATGAATATCGCTTAAGATGGCAAACCTCATTAGCCTGTTGTTGGTTTGGAACCAAAGTTATAAAAAAGAACGCTAATAGCCCAATTATCTTAATATATAGAAACTAGGCTATTAGCGTTTAAATGAAAGGGGGATAGAACTACTTCTTCTTCTGAGTAAGTAACGATACCACCACAAGAACTATTAGTGCAAGTGGCATCGAAATAATTGCTGGATTGTCGAATGGGATTATGGCATCGGCTTTGGGCAATCCATATCGTTCGTACATACTTGGTGATAAAAGAATTAGGGTTACCGCTGAAACAATTCCCACAACAATTGAGCTGGCAATACCGCGAGATGTTGTTTTCTTCCAGAAAATAACAGCAAGTATGGATGGCAGGTTAGCTGAGGCTGCAACGGCAAACGCCAATCCAACTAGGAACGAAACGTTCATACCCTTAAAAATGATACCTAGTAATATAGCCAAGATTCCCACCCCAAATGCAGCAGCTTTTCCTGCTCTAACCTTCTGCCTATCTGTCATTTGAACTTTAAGGTACTTGTCAATAAAATCGTGAGCAATGGCACCCGACGAGGCTACTATAAGGCCGCTAACAGTACCCAATACTGTTGCAAATGCAATGGCAGAAATTATTGAAAAGAGACCAATACCAAAAGACTTAGCTAGTAATGGAGCCGACATGTTGCTACTCTCCATATCGTTTACACCGCTAACCATTGCCCCTAGACCCATGTAAAGGGTTAATATATAAAAGAAGCCTATGGCAAAAATTGCCACTATGGTCGACTTACGGGCATCGCGTTGACTAGGAACAGTGTAGTACCTAATTAGAATATGAGGCAGAGCAGAGGTGCCAAAGAAAAGAGCTAACATTAATGAGAAAAAGTTTACTTTATCCCAGAACTTACCATTTTTTCCAAGCTTAAATATCATTCCAGGTTTTAGTAAATCTGATCCTTTTGTTGCCTGCTGATAAAAAACAGTTACCTTGTCATCGCCATCATCAAAATAGGTCTTTTTAAATAGACCAACCTCACTCTCCTCAAGTACACTAAAGAACTCGAATGGGCCAAGTGGACCAGTTTCTTCCACTTCATTCCCTTTGTAAACAATTTTATTGAGATGACCAACTTGGTAAAACCTTTCCTCCGACTTGGGGGCACCGTTATATAACAATGTTCCACTAGCAGTACTAGTTATGCTCAATGCTTCGACTAAATATGGAGTTTGCCCTTCAACCCCCTCAAGCTTATACCAATTGAAATATCCATCCTTCTCGAGCTTGGCAAAGATATAGTCTCCAATATTTTTTTGACCAAGTAGATTATAGGATTCATCTTCAACCAAGATCACGTTACCGTCCTCCACAATTACCTCAATTTTCGCAAATTGATGGTAGTTATCGTTTGGGTTTAGCGTGAAGCCATTACGCAAAATGTAAACGGTAAGAATTATGGAAAAGGTAATTAGTAAACCGCCTTTAATAAACTGCACGTAGGTTGTCGATGTCATTCCAGCCGTTGCTACAATATAAATTACAATAGCACCAACAATTACAACTCCCAACCAGTGAGGCAACCCTAAAAGGGGAACAACTAAATCGCCAGCACCCACCATTTGAGGAATTAAGTAGAAAATAGAAACAATAAGGGTACTTATTGATGCGGTAAGCTTAATGCCACGTGAATTAAACTTAGAGTCGAGGGCATCGGTAAAAGTATACTTACCCAAGCGCTTAAGGGGTTCGGCAACTAGAAAAAGTGCTACAACCCATCCGGCAAGATATCCAATTGAGTAAAGAAATCCATCGTATCCTGCATACGAAATCATACCACAAATACCTAAGAATGATGCCGCCGAAAGGTAATCGCCAGCAAAGGCAATTCCGTTAACACCCCAATGGATTGTTCCGCCAGCAGCATAGTAGCTTGCTGCAGATTTTGTTCTTGAACCAAAGTAAAAGGATAACCCAATTACCAATGCCACAAATGTTATGAAAATTATTATGGCCCAAATAGATACTCCGTATATCATCGCTTTAGTCCTCCTTTCAGTTTATCCTCCATTCTTGAACAGGCAATGTTATACACGAAGCCCATTACGCCAGCTAAAATTATTAAACCCAATCCGTAAACTATAGCCAAATTAACATTGCCTAATGCTTTTTCACCAAGTAAATCGGTTTGCACTAAACCAATGTAAACAAAAGCAGCATAGATGGCTGCATACACAAAAAAAAGGATAATACCCAATCGGGTTTTCTTTTTAGAAGCATAATCGGCTCCTATTTCAACAGCAGGTTCATGTAGCATAGGAATTGTTTTAGGTTGATATTAAGTATATGATACTTTATTTCATTAGCAAGCTAAAATAATCTATTATTTGGTTGGGCAAACGCTGATGCAAAAAAATTTGAATGACAGTTTAAAACTTATGTACAAATAATTTATCTGTACCAAATTTATTTACTTACAGGGTATATACTATTCTTCTAACAACTTAAATAATACGGGCATACCAGTTTACTTTAAGGAAAAAGCAGGCAATTGAGGTAGGTCTGTTTAGTCGCACCATCAAATCCAAAAAAATAGAAAAAGCCAGCATTGCTGCTGGCTAAATTCCCATAAACCTAATCGAAAAAACCTATTAGTTAACAGATGACAACCACTCCACAGCATCATCTACTGTTTTAAAAAATTTGCTAATAAACTTTGAATTATCGCGTTTACTGGCAATACTTTGAGCAGCAAATTTCACAAAGGCATCGGTATTTCCTAGTACTGTAGCTGAGTATCGGTATCCTAACCTCTCGGCTCTGGGAAGCCAGTCCTCGTTTAGCCATCGTTGATCGGCAACAGTAAAGAGTGTTGCAGCAGAATTATCGACCAACACCTTTGAAAGTCCGTTTTCCTTAAGGATATTAAGCACAGCATTGCAGCCCAACCTAAACTCATCGCTGGTGGGCATCCCTAACCACTCTATCTTTGCACACCCAATGGCTGCAATAAACGACACCCTACAATGCTTACCGATGGAAATTGGTTCCATAATTACTACTTTAGGAATGCTTTTACCTCGGCATTAAACACCTCGGGCTTTTCGAACATCATAAAGTGGCCACACTTGGGCACCATTACCAGCTTGCTGTTCTTAATTTTCGATGCTCCGTATTGAGCAATTTCACGAGTTGGCCCTGGATTTAGAAAACGATTAGGAATCAGATTATCGTTTGCGCCGAAGAGGATTAAAGCAGGTTGCTCTATTTGATCTAGGTAGTTGATTATGGCTTCGTTCACCATTCCATTTACCGATTGAACCACAGCATAGCTGTAAGCCTCGAAGTCGGAGGCAGATCGCATACTAATCCTATCGGTAATCATAAACTCGGCTTCTGAGGGTAGATTATAGAAATTGTATGCAAGATTTGTAATAATATCCTCAGCAGTTGTAAGCACAACTCCTCTTACGGTCATTACATTTCGGAACCATTGCTTCTGACCTTCGGTGAATCGTTCGAATCCCGCAGGGGCTACTAACACTATCTTATCAATGTGCTCGGGGTAATGTAATGCGGTCACCATAGATATTTGCCCACCCATAGAGTGCCCACCAAGAACGACATTTTTAAGACCAAGAACTTCGATAAACTCCTTGATTACACCAGCGTAATAGGTCATCAAACCTGAATGGGGCATCTTGCTCGATTTACCGTATCCTGGGAGATCAATGGCAATAACTCTGTAATTCTTACTAAGCTCCGGTATATTCATCTTCCATGCTGGAAGGTAACTACCAAGGCCATGAATAAGGATAAGTGTATATTCACCTTCCCCTTCATCAACATACGCAATTTTTTCACCACCGGATAAATTTGCCCAGTTCGTCTCGAATGGATAATCTAGTTCCATTAGCGACCCCAAGGATTTTTCCTGACTATATGGATGCCATTTTGCCTTTGTAAAGGTTTGGCAGCTAGTGGTAAGCATAACCCCAAGTGCAAGAATTAGAATGGAGTATAATATATTTCTCTTCATATCATGGTAATTTTATCAGAACATTAGCCATTTATAAACGATAAATGCTGTCCAAGGATTTACAGGTCTCACGCCCTGAACGCCACCATTTACAGGGAATCCATATCGATCGTCTGCGCTATCGAAGAAATCACCTAACCACAAATGGGCACCATGGAGTTCAATGCTCATAAAGGCACCAAGGTTAAACACCAAGCCAGCATTGGCCTCCACACCAAGATACTTTCCACCTCCAATGGGTGTTGCATTACTCATAGCGGCAGCCGCACCTACTTTTAGATTTAACCTGTTGGGAATTATACCTTTTGAGAAATTTAATGTGCCCCCTGATAGACCGTACCCCATATTTGATAAGTCACCAACAACGGGAGTGAATCGATTTACTACGTTTGCATGGGGGAATAGAATGTAGGCTCCAGAATTGATCCAGAAACCTCCCGGTGCAGCCCAGCTGTTGCCTGTGATAACACCCGAATACTTACCATCCTCAATTCCATTCTCATCGCCAGAGGTATACATTAAATCTACACTAACGTAATCATATAATGTTTGACCATATCGGTAAGCCAATCTCAGGTTTGATGCAAAGCCTCCAATAGTAGCTCCTCGCTCCCAGCCCGTAGGTTTATTTACATCAACAATTCCAGCATTATAGTTAAAAAAACCGTTTAACATAAAGCGATCGAGCATAAAATCTGCATTTCGGGAGAAATGTGTACCAAACCAAACTACATCGGCATTGTAGGGGTTAGAACCAAATTTAAAGCGGAATACGCCATTATACTCGGCCAAATTACTATTTAGCCCTTGACCAAGAATTGAAATACCACCCTTCCCTGCTGCGCGATCGTATACATAATTGGAGGTAACGGCAGCCCGCCACATCTTATTCAGGTTGGCTTCGAACTGTACTTCGAACATACTTACGTCGTCGGACATAAATATATCGTTCTCGTAAAATTTGAAATAAGCAGTTTTCCAACGATAAAAATCAGCGTTGCGATAAAGGGTAAGGCCAACAGCATGTGTTCCAAAGTAGGTCATTCTGTAACCATTCTGCAACATTTTCTCGGCCACAGTTCGATAAGGGTTGTACGGATTGTCGTACATTCGCTGTAATCCCAAATTTATCATCCAACCCTTTACCGGCACATACTCAATTTCAATATTCTGGGTCTGAATATTAACCTGATGGCCCGAGACAGCTCCTCCCTGGTTTCCACCAGTTCCATACGACACATCACCCCAAGTCCAATCGATTTCGAAGGCGGCACGCATTATGGCTTTGCCATCGAAAAGATTAGGTTGGTAGATGAAAAACGGAATTAATCGTTGCTCGGCATAACGAGTTGTTTCTGTGCTGGATGTAGATGTAGTATTTCGACCAAACATTCGCCCAATTACCTGCCCACGCAGAAACTCGTTGGTTGGAAAAAAGTTGGATGTAACCCCCTGATTTATATAGAAAGCAAGAAATTGAAACTCTTTATTTGGCTCTCCTGGAACCTGAGCATCAAAGATATTTGTGGTTCGCTGTGCCATTGCTGGGATAAAGCCAAGGCAAACCAGAAATACACCTAAACTCACTTTGCCTATCAATATTTTCATAACATCTCGATTATTAAGTAATCGTAAAAAAAACAGGCTCTATCCTCGATAGTTTTTTTTTAAAAAAAAGAACCCTGGGATAGATGCCTGTTTAAATATGAGTTCTTAGAAAACTACTGAACCTCTACAAAACGCTGAACATTCATCATTCCATACTGACCATCACTTGTGCTGCCAAAGCCGGCTTCGGCTGTAGGTGCCGTAACACCTGCTACAGATGGGTCGACCTGTGCCACTTCATATACCATTATGCGAACCTGATTCTCCACGGTAATTTGGAGGATACCCTCGCTAATTGCACTTGATGGGGCGCTCTGTATCAACTTAATATTATAAATGCCTTCCACGTCTGATTTGGTTTGCTCGTACACACCCACAAAGTTAATTGCTCCGCCTGCTGTTAAGTTACCTATTACGGTATAGGTACCGTCGGCTTTAAACTCAGCATTAATCGATGAAAAACCATTGTAGGCAAGTAAAGGAGAAACATCAGTGCCTGACGATAACCAAACGCCCTCCACTTTATCACCTTGAGGAATTTCGTTATCATTATTCTCATCATCCTTTTTACAACCAGTAAATACAACTGCCAGTAGCAGTCCAAAAATAATAGCCTTCTTCATAATTGTAGTTTTTTAGTGTTAAATTGTTTTCGTGTTTTTGTGTTTAAAGAATTATTTAGTGCAAGTAACAAAAGATTGTAGCCTAACTCAAACTGGGTAACAAAATGAACGGGTTGACTTTTGGCATTTATAACACATTCAAAATATTTATATATTTGATTTTCTGTTTATTAATACTGTAATTTACCGATAAGACTTTCTATCCCCATCTTATCACATTTGCTCCCCATGCATAGCCAATACCCGCAGCAATCATCGAAATAATAGTGCCGGGCCTAAGTTTTCCCTGCTGCTGCGCAAGGTGTAACGACAGGATTTGGTCAATTTGCCCCATGTGTCCATACTCCTCGAGGTAAATGGTTTGCTCCATGGTTAGGCCCAAATCCTGAACAATGTACTCGTACATTGAGCGCTTAAAGTGCAGACCCGCCAGGTAACCCATTTGGCTCATATCCACTCCCGATTTTTCGAAAGCTCGCTTTATGCAGTGCATCCAATTGCCCATCGATACCTCGTTAAGCCTATCCTTCATATGCTTCTCGTTGAAAACACGAAGCGATTTGTAGGCAACATCAGCATTCTCTTTGGTGATTGGATTACAGGTTCCGCCATACTCTACACCAGCATCCCGAGCCAGCGAACCATCGGTCATAATGTGTGTGCCCAGCAACAGGTTTTTGCCAATATCGCGCTTTAAGATTAATGCGCCAGCTCCTGCTGAGAGGTTATACATAAACGAAACGCTGGGGTCAGTAAAATCGATAAAATCACCATTACGGTATCCGCCAACTATCATAACGGTTTCAATCTCAGGATCAGCAATTATCATATCCTTGGCCATCTTCATGGCGGCCACGGTGGTTCCACAACGCTGCTGCACATCAATTGCCCAGGCATTTGATGCACCTATACGCTCCTGAATATATATGCCAGATGTAGTTAGCGGATACTCCTTCCACTCCTCGCCAATGCAAAGGATTAGATCGATGGATTTTGGGTCGATACCAGTATTTTTAAGCGCTTCGAGTCCTGCTTTAGCCCCCATTTCCTGGGTTCCATCATCTTCTCCAGGGATAACTATTGATTTGATTCCAAGCTTATCGACAACCGCCTGCTCGCTCCAAGCTCCACCTGTGGCCTCGGAAATCTGCTTGGCTGTCATTCGACCATTGGGGATGTAAATTCCGGTTCCGACTATTCCTATCTGTGAGATCATTATTGCTGATTTTGATGTTAGATGTTAGATGTTGAATATGGAAATTTGATGTTGGATGCTAATAGATGAAAAGATTGCTACCAACAGCCAGCCCAGCACCCGATGCCATAAGCACAACCTTGTCGCCTCGTTTTACCTTACCCTCCTTTACCGCATGATGAAATGCCATGGGCAAGCAACCCGAACCAGTGTAGCCGTATCGATCCATCACAAAGCTGGTTTTGCTTTCGGGTTGATTCAATTCATCCATCACCTTCAGAATTACAGATTTATTTATCTGGGTAAATATAAAATGATCAACGCTATCTAAACTATCGCCTGCTTTACCTAAAAGATGGTTAACCACCATTGGCCAAAGCCTTACATTCCGATCGCCGGGCAAAGGCTGAAGATTTAGAAGTCCCTGCTTTTGCTCTTCAATAAGTTCTGGGGTAACAGGTTTTTTTGCGCCACCAGCATACACGCCAATGTAATCCCACTGTGTACCATCGGTAAGGCGTTGACCAGTAAGGTAACCTGATTTTCCACCTTCGTTCCTTTCCAGCACAAATGCCCCTGCCCCATCGGCAAAGATGGAGTATCCAAAGGCATCGCCTGGGCGAACAAATGCAGGCATATTGTAAACGCCAACCACCACGGCGTAACGTATGGTGGAATCGGTAGCCATAATGCGTACTGCATTGTCGAGCGCTATGGCAAAACTGGCGCACGATGCGCTAACATCAAATGTGGAAGCCCAAGTCTCGCCCTTTTGAATTCGCCCCTGAACCAGAATGGATGTAGCAGGAGTAATAAATTCAGGAGTATCAGTAGCCACAATGAAAAGCCCAATATCGGCTGCCGAAATGTTTGCATCGGCAATGGCCTGCTCAGCTGCCTTGGTGGCAAAATCGGCTGTAGTTTCCTCAATGCCACGCAAATGGGCAATATGGCGCTTAAAGATACCCAGCTTCGCCTCAGTTTTCTCGTGATCGAACTCGATATTTGCTAGGCGCTTCAGCTCGCGATTGTCGATCGGTTTTCCCGGTACGTAAACTCCTGTTCCTGCTATTTTTACTGGTAACATCGTTGACTGATTTATTGATTGACTGATTAGTGTTTAGGGTTTAAAGTTTAAGGTTTTGGGTAAACCCTGAACCTTGAACCTTGAACTTTAAACTTTAAACTTTAAACCTGCCATAGGCAGGCAAACTCTAAACTTTAAACTCTAAACATACCCCATCTTCTCTGCTTTCTCGGTTAATTCTGCACGAAAATCGGGATGGGCAATGGAGATTAGCGCCTTGGTTCGTTCCTTTACGGTTAATCCTGTAAGCCTAACGGCGCCAAACTCTGTTACAACCCAATCGGTATTGCTACGATGCAGGGTTACCGCTGTTCCTTCGGGAAGTACAGGAACAATGGTTGATGTTTTACCCTTTTGCGCTGTTGAGCGACAAGCAATTATCGATTTTCCCAATCCATCAAATCCTTCAACAGCACCAACAGCTGTATCGGTCTGCCCGCCAGTTCCAGAATACTGATTAATCCCTATCGACTCGCTGGCTACTTGCCCAGTAAAATCGACCATTATGCAGGTGTTGATGGAAACCATCCTGGAGTTGTTCTTCACTATGCAGGGGTCGTTTACATACTTTCCTCGCAAAAACTCCACAGCCGGATTGTTGTGTAACCATTTGTACATCTTTTCCGAGCCCATAGCAAAGGTGCAGATAAACTTATCCTTGTGAAAAGCCTTCTGCTTATTGGTGATAACCCCCATCTCGTAAAGTTCCACCATCGAGTCTACCAGCATTTCAGTATGTACGCCCAAATCCTTCTTGTCTCTAAGAGACAATGCTGCCGCATTGGGTATTTCGCCAATACCAAGCTGAATGGTAGAACCGTCGTCGACCAAATGTGCAATGTTACTGCCAATCTTCATGGCCACCTCATCGGGCTCGGGCGAAGGAAGGGTTGGCGGAGTTTGTGAGTACTCCACAAAGAAGTCAACATCATCGATATGAACATGAGTGTCGCCAAAGGTTCGCGGTAGCTTATCGTTTACCTCAAGCACAGTAATTTCGGCTGCCTCAAGAATGTCCTTCTCGTAGGTTACTCCCAGCGAAAGCGATACGAATCCCTTCTCATCGGGCGGAGTGCAAGTGCCAAAAAACATATGCGGTTTGCGTACCTTAAGCCTGTCGGTTGCAGCGCGATGTAACATGTTAGGAACATAAGTAACCGTTCCGGCTCCCTCCTTTATTGCTTGACGCGAACCCGGTGCATGAAACCAACTACAAAGCTCAAAATGGCCTTTCATCTCAGGTTTCATATAGAAATCGTAAGGTTTTAAGGTGAGCACCGAGAAAACCTGCACATTTTTCACCTTATCTTTTACCAAGTGAAACTTGCTCATACAGCCCTGAGGTTCCGATGCACACTGGGCTACAATCACATCTGTATCACTTTTAATTAGTTCAACAGCCTGCTCGATGGAAATTAGCTTGGCTCTATAATCTGGTGTGTAATCCTTCATAACAAAATAATTTTATGCTGATTTAGCTTTAGCTCTATCTATCTGGTAAAGAACAAGTCCGACAATCGCCGATAAAACAATTGCAGAGGCAGCAGCAATAGCGGGATTGTGAATAGTACCCACAAAGTACTTATTGAAGTACCCCAGATTAGCAATTTCGTTGTTGACCAAATAGGGCAAACCATAGTAAACCCCAAAGTGAGTGGCTAATGCAGTTATTGAGGCCCATAATGGAGCTTTAAGGCTAACGCTTTTCCCAAAAATCCCAAGCACAATTGGTATAAATATTACAGAGAAATATGCGTAAACACCATTCTGCGCAAAAATTGCTACGCTTAGGTTTGGCGATATTAGCTGCTGTCGCGATAGGATAAAAGCAAACACAGCTAGAACTACAATGGCCATTCTGTTAATCTTAATATAACTCTTGTCCCCACTAATGCTCTTACCAAAAAGTGGGTTAATAATGTCGTTGGTTATACTTGTGCTAAGCGATTGGATAAGCCCCTCGAGGGTTGACATTCCTGCGCTAATTAGCCCAAGAATTACAAACAACCCAACAAGCAAGGCAACCCAACCCTTGGAAAAAATATGAATAACGTAAGTGGGAATAATACTATCGTTACCCAGCTTTGCACCATTTGCAATCAAATCGGGAAACTCAATTCGAGCGTAAAGCCCCGCAATAACAACGGAGAAAAATAGAGCCTCTACCGCAACAGCCACAACCAAGAATCGGTTCACATCGCTCTCCTTTTTTAGCAAAAGAGATTTTGTAATGATATGTGGCTGACAAACCACTGCAGCACCAATAATTAACTGCGCAAGGATTATTTCCCAAAAATCTCGAAATAGCGGACTTCCCTCATTTGTCGATTTCACCAATACTGGATCGATAGATTTTAAGGTCTCGAAAAATCCTGTTAATCCATTTCCAAAATGCTTATAACCTGATAACAGCAGAATAACTGCAACAATAATCATTACTCCTGCCTGAATAGCATTGGTATAAACCATGGAGTTGGCTCCTCCAAACATCATGTAGCCAAACACAAATATGATAATTGCGGCCAGGGTATAAATCTCATTAGTATTTAGCGCACTCGAGAACACCTTGGTTAGCGCAACAAGTATTAAAACTATAAAAGTGATTAGCAGAAACGAAAGGAATGCAATGAAAAGTGAGTAGCCACTGCTATTGTAACGTTTACCAATCCAGCTGGCCAGCGATACTGCGCTTACTGATTCGCCATACTTACGAAAACTTTTAGTAAGCACAACAAGCGAGATCATTGAAGACAACGGGAAAAACAAGCCAAAGGAAAGTACTCCGCTTACGCCATACAAAGCAATTAGACCAGGGTTTATGATAAAAGTAGCAGCACTGGTCATTGCCGCTGCCAGTGACATTCCCACAAAAGCTGGCGAAAAATTTATACTCCCCACTGCATAGTCCTTCATACTTTTAGTTCCCATTGCACCTTTAACCACAAAGTACAAAACCGCCGATGCGTAAAGCGCTATCAGTATCCAGGTACCCACAATTTGATCGGTTGTTGCCATTTTTCTATGTTATATCATTAAATTTTTTTATCAATTCTGAATTGCTCTTTCGCAATTAACAGTTGGCAAAAATTAAAAAACTGTTTGCGATGGATTAAACAAAATTTTTAAATGGTTATTCCACCGTCAACACTTAGCGTTGTGCCATTTATATAGGCAGCCTCGTCGCTAGCAAGGAAAAGGTATGCCGAAGCAATCTCCTCGGGCATTCCCAAACGACCAACGGGTACCTTTGCCTCCATCGCTTTTAGAACATCCTCGGGCATTTTCTTCACCATTTCTGTGGCAATAAAGCCAGGCGCAACGGCATTAACGGTTACACCCTTGCGACCCAGCTCGCGGGCCATGGTTTTGGTCATCCCAATTACACCTGCCTTTGTGGCTACGTAGTTGGTTTGGCCAAAGTTTCCGTATAGGGCTACTACCGATGATGTGTTAATAATTCTACCAAAGCCTTTATCGACCATAAAACCGCTTACACACTTGGCACAGTTGAATACACCCGTTAAATTTACATCAATTACCTGTTGCCACTGCTCAGATGTCATCTTTTTAAGCGATGCATCGCGGGTAATGCCTGCATTGTTTATAAGAATATCAATTTTACCAAACTGCTCAATTGCATTTTGGGTAGCACTTTCAACCTCAGCAAAATTTGCTGTGTTAACTTTTAAAAACGAAGCGTTGCCGCCTGATGCCAAAATTTCGGAAACAGTTTCCTTACCCTTCTGCTCGTTCATATCCCAAATTATTACTGTGGCGCACTCTTTTGCAAAAAGAATAGCACCTGCCTTACCTAGTCCATCGGCTCCGCCTGTTATGATGGCTACTTTATTCTCAAGTCTTTTCATTGTTATGAGTATTTAAAAATTTTTGGATTTGTCAGAAATAAGCCTAGATATTCTCAACGATCAATGCAGTTCCCTGTCCCCCACCTATGCATAGAGTTGCCAAGCCAGTTGCTGCATTTCGGCGTTTCATCTCGTAAATCAATGTTGTTAAGATACGAGCACCCGATGCACCAATGGGGTGACCAAGTGCAATGGCTCCTCCATTCACGTTAACTATCTCGGGATTGAGTTTAAGATCGCGAACAACGGCTATTGATTGCGCAGCAAATGCCTCGTTGGCCTCAATTAGGTCGATATCCTCAACCTTCATATGTGCTTTTAGTAGAGCAGCACGGGTGGCGGGAACTGGGCCGTAACCCATAATCTTTGGATCAAGCGCAGCATTTCCGTACGATAATACTCTAACCAATGGTTTTAAACCTAAGGCTTTGGCTTTCTCGGCCGACATAACTACCAGCATCGAAGCGCCATCGTTAATGCCCGAGGCATTGCCAGCAGTTACAGTTCCATCCTTTTTAAAAGCAGGACGGAGTTTAGCCAGTTTATCAATAGTTAAGCCGTGTTTTGGAAATTCATCATCGACAAATATTATGGGGTCGCCCTTACGCTGGGGAATTTCAACGGGTACAATTTCGTCAGTAAATTTTCCGGCTTTTTGGGCAGCCTCAGCCTTATTCTGGCTTTTAGCTGCAAAATCGTCCTGCTCATCGCGGCTAATTCCCCATTGCTCGGCAATATTCTCGGCGGTAATGCCCATATGGTAATTGTTGAAAGCATCGGTTAACCCGTCATAGATCATCGTGTCCTTTATCTCACCATGACCCATACGATAGCCATAACGAGCTTTTTCAAGCAGATATGGGGCGTTGGTCATACTTTCTGTTCCGCCTGCCAGCACCACATCGGCATCGCCAAGCATAATAAATTGTGCGGCCATCGACACTGAACGCAAGCCTGAGCCACATAGCTTATTGATTGCCATTGCAGGGCTTGTTTCGGGCACACCAGCTTTTACGGCTATTTGGCGGGCAATATTTTGCCCTAATCCAGCAGAAAGGATATTGCCAATAATTGACTCGTTGATTTCGGCAGGAGAAATGCCTGCTCTTTTTATGGCTTCGCGGGAAGCAATCACACCAAGGTCAACTGCTGAGAAATCTGTAAGGCTTCCTCCAAAGTTCCCAATTGCAGTGCGAACTGCCGATACAATTACAACTTCTTTCATAATGCTTTTCGTTTTTATTTATACGAAGAAAAGCATTAGAGCGGGGGTAAATGAAATGGATTGATAAATATTTTAGGTTGACTTAGATCGAATTATTTCAACAATAACACCTATTGTGTTGATTATATGATGTTTTATTATTACGAGTACCGGGTAGACTTTTACTCACAAACTATACTCAATTAGAACACCGACTCACCTGTATAGGAAGTAAACCGTTCCAAAGCCTCAATTCCTGAAAGTGAATTACCATACTCGTTAAGGGGTGGCGACCACACACAAATACTCAACTTTTTAGGAATTATGGCAACTATTCCACCACCCACTCCACTTTTGGCCGGCATGCCAACCCTATATGCAAAATCGCCCGATTCGTTGTATAGACCCGATGTTATCATCAATGCGCTAATCCGTTTAGCCTGGCTCATGGTTAAAATCTGCTCGTTTGTATAGGGAACAATGCCATGATTGGCCAAATATAGAAATGATTTTGAAAGGCAATCTGTACTCATTTCGAGTGAACACTGGAGAAAGTAAAAATCGAGCACATCATCCACCGCGTTGTGAATATTTCCAAAACTTTTCATAAAGTAGGCTAAGGCGGCATTCCTGTAACCAGTAGCCTTCTCCGATTTGGCTACCTCAATATTATAGCTAATGCTTGGCTCATCGGCAATGCGCCTAACAAAGTCGAGGAGTGCTTGTTGTGGATTTGGATACAGCGAGAGGAGCATATCGGAGATCACCAGCGCACCCGCATTAATGAAAGGGTTGCGGGGAATCCCTTTCTCGTACTCGAGCTGAACCAGCGAGTTGAAGGCATTGCCCGAGGGTTCTTTGCCCAATCGCATCCAAATATCACCTCCCAACTTCTTATATGCCAACGTAAAACCAAACACCTTGGAGATGCTTTGTATTGAGAATGGGATACAGGAATCGCCCACGGAATGACTATCGCCATTAACCATGTGTACGCTTATCGACAGTAAATTGGGTGAAATATTGGCTAGTGCTGGTATGTAATTGGCTACCTTTCCCTTTGAGGCCAAAGGGGTAACTTCCCGAAAAATATCATTTACAACTTTATTTAAGTCCATCTTATCGAATTTGAATCCCAAAATTACAACAGAATGCTCAATCTACCGCATAAAAAAAGTCCTGCCGCTGGCAGGACTTTAATCAACAAATGCTAATATCTTAACTTACGCAAGTTTCACATTCACAGCGTTAACGCCTCTTCGACCTTCTTCAAGATCAAAGGAAACTTCGTCGTTGTCCGTAATCTTGTCAATTAAACCTGTAGAGTGTACAAAGTACTCTTTTGTTGAATCGTTGTCTTTGATAAATCCAAAACCTTTGGTCTCATCAAAAAATTTTACTCTTCCGTTTATCATTAAAATGAATTAAAAAATTATTTTGCAAAGGTAATCCATTATCTGGATATACAACATTTATTTTCAATAAATTAAAAATACATCATTCTTAGACCGCATTATTCGGGTATAATATACCCTTTGCAGGATGCTAATTTGATATAGTGGATAATTAATGTTACATTTGTGTGATTCTCGCCTTAAAATCAATTATTTCCGCTCAAGGTGATTCTCCAAGCATAGCATATAGCCCGCATTATCAGGAATTAATAGTTTGAAAACTGTTTTCTTCTATTGCTAATAGTATGTTGCCAATATTTTTTAGATTAAAAATCATTACTGCTACAACAAATTAAACGAAAGGATACCAAAATGTACGAGAAGAAACCAGTAGTTCACAAAGCGCCCGATTTAACCAAAATGCAGGCGGTTGTAATCGACAACCGAACCACAATTTACATCGCATTGGATGCAGACCCAAAGGATGCTCGAAATCGCTATCATACACGACCTGTATACGGAAAGCATTAATCCTTGAATTGGACGATCATAATAAAACGCATTGAACCGCAACTACAGTGTTTTGTTTGTATTTTGGTATTGCTAACTTTGTGTTTTGACAAAGTTGTGCCCAAAATATCGATAGCAACAAAACTTCATAATTCTGTTTAAAATGATCATAATTCTTTCTCCATCAAAAACTCTTGATAGCATTAAGGTAAAGGAACAACCCAATGCCACCCAACCCAACTTTTTAGCACAGTCAGAGATAATTGTCGAAAGGCTTCGTAGGCTAACTATTGATGATTTAAAGGAGCTAATGGGTATAAGCCCAACATTAGCCCGCCTAAACTTTGAGCGTTACCTTAAGTGGCAATTACCTTTTGATGAGAAGAATAGCCACCCTGCTTTGCTAACCTTTAAGGGCGATGTTTATGAGGGAATTGATGTGAAGGATTTTACCAAGGATGATTTGGCTTTTGCGCAACAAACCGTTCGTATTCTCTCGGGCCTTTACGGTGTTCTGAAACCATTGGATTTAATGCAGCCTTATAGGCTTGAGATGGGTACTAAGATTGAGATTAATAAGGACAGTAACCTATACGAGTTCTGGCAGAAAACACTAACAGATCATTTCAATAAGCTGCTAGCGTCCGATACAGAAAATACGCTTGTAAACCTTGCATCTAACGAATATTCAAAAGCCATCAACATTAAGAAGTTGAAAGGAAATGTGATTACCCCAGTTTTTAAGGAGCAGAAAGGCAACGAGCTAAAAACCATTGCCATCTTTGCCAAGCGAGCCCGGGGGCTAATGACCCGCTTTGCCATAAAAAACCGTTTGGATAAGGTTGAGCACCTAAAAACCTTTGCCGAGGAGGGTTATGTTTTTAGCCCCCTGCAAACCAAGGGAAGTACTTGGGTTTTTGTAAGGTAAACTACCCTGCGTAAAGCACCAACCCTTTTAAATACTCACCCTCGGGGTGATAAATATTTATTGGGTGATCGGCGGGCTGAGTTAGCTGATGCATAATCCGAACATTCCGATTGGCAATTATTGACCCCGAGAACACTACATTGCGGAAGTTTTCGCGCGTAACCACCTGCGAGCAAGAGAAGGTGAAAAGTATCCCACCCGGTTTTAGCTTACGAAATGCTGCTGCATTTAACCTTTTGTATGCCTGCAGGGCATTGTTCAGCGCTCCCCTATGCTTTGCAAAAGCAGGTGGATCGAGAATTATCACATCGTAAACCTCATCGTTATCCCTAAGGAAATCGAACACATCGGCACAAACCGACACGTGCGATGGATTCTGGCCAAAGTTGGCCACCATATTCTGCGTGGTTAAGTCCATGGCTTTCTGCGAGCTATCCACGCTCACCACGCTACTGGCGCCGCCACGGGCAGCGTAAACCGAGAAACCACCTGTGTAGCAGAACGCGTTCAGCACCTTGGCATCCTTGCTATACTGAGCCACCAAAGCCCTGTTATCGCGCTGATCGACAAAAAATCCAGTTTTCTGACCCTCCTCCCACGACACCAGGAACCGATTTCCATTCTCGAATAGTTCATCAGTTTTTGGTTCACCAACCAAATAACCATCGACGCTCTCGGCAGGTGATTTTGGTGAAAGCGTACCGGAACTCTTATCGTACACCGATGTTACCGTACCCTCCATCACCACAACAATAAGCTCGGCAAGAGTGCCACGTATAAGAGCCATCCCGGAGCTGTGCGCCTGCATTACGGCGGTGGAGCCGTAAATATCGACAATAAGCCCGGGCAGCCCATCGCCCTCGCCGTGTACTAGGCGAAATATGTTGGTGGTTGGATTTGGGAAAAGACCTAGCGATTTACGCAAGTTCAATGCATTGCGCAGCTTGGCCAGCCAAAAATCCTTGTTGATATCAAGATTATCAAACGATATTACCCGTACGGTAATGGAGCCGGGCTGGTAATGTCCAAAAGCCAAAAAATCGCCCTTGGCACACACAACCTCCACCACATCGCCCTCGGCTGGTTCGCCATCAATTCGCTTAATTGCGCCTGAAAATATCCAGGGATGGAAACGCTGCAGCGACTGCTCCTTACCGCTTTTAAGGTAAACCTTTGGGTATATCATTTTACTTTGCTTTTGATAAGTTTGAGATAAATTTCACGACAAACCCACGCATCGATTGCAGCATACTGCTGCTGAGCCTCAGTGTAGGTTGGTGCATCCCAGTTAGAGAGCTGCTGCGATTTTGAAACCTTAAGTCCCAATACAATGGCAGCCATCTTGCGTACGCTTAGGCTCTCGATGCCATATTCAGCCACAATGCTCTGCAAATCGATAAAACCTGCGGGCATAAACTTAGCCACTTTCTGTAATCCACGATTATCGTCGCGAATGGCAGCACCAATTTTCAGGATGGTTCTATCCTCTAAAACCCTTACAAGTTCCTTGGGTAAACCAACCTCCTTAACCTTAACAAGTAAGGCAATTTCGGGTGTGGCTAGCTGTAAAAGGGCTATTCCATTGGATTGCCCCTTTTTAAAATTGGGTTTGGTTTCGGTATCGAACCCAATAATTCGCTCCTTGGCCAACCGAGGCAAATGCTTAATCAGCTCATCCTCTGAATTGATTACAAAGATATCGCCACTGTAAACTGCCTTTGGCAGCTGGTTTACTTCCTCTTTGGTTATATCATCCTTAAATACCATATCTACTAATTATCCATTTCGTCCTGACGACGGGTTATAAACCAATTACTTGTATCCACATCGTCGTCGGTTTCGGGTTTTGTTTCTTCGGGCAACACCTCGTCCAAATCGGCTTCGCCAAAGGCTAGCTGGTGCACTGCCCTGATAGAGTTAGCTAAGCGCATACCCCAGAACTCCTGAAAATTTAAGCGACACTCCCACAGCGCATCATTCATCTCCTCAACTTGTCCCCCCTGATATATCATGGTAAAATCTTTTAGATCCTGATACACATCGCTTAAGTACTCTGCTAAACTGGCGGAGAACTGATCATCGGTTTCGGCAATTCGCTTATCAAAAACCTCGGGAAAGGCATCGAACTCGCCCATAAAATGCTTAATGCGCTCGCTGAGTGCAATATAGTACTCCTCGGTTACGTACTTCTGGTTACCCTCCTCGTAAATGGGCTCAGTCTCGGGAAGTAGTGAGGCCTTGTAGTAAAGCAAAGGCAAAAGGCTGCTAATAATCCTCACAAACTGGCTACGCTTGTAATTGCTTGTATTCTCGATAAATGCGCAGTACTCCTTTGCCACAGCAGCAAACTCCACTACGTTTCGGCTAAAAACTATTTCTTTTGTTGACATATTCGCTAAACGTTATCAGTTGATTGGTTGACCCGCCATTGACCTGCCTGTCGGCAGACGGGTTGATTGACTGATTGGTTGATTGATTGACCGATTGAAATTCAAAACCTAACTTTCAACTTTAAGACTTTCAACTTTAAGACTTTCAACCCTAAACTCTAGGCACTCTAAACTTCTCCCTCCTACCCTTCGGCATCAAAAAAAAGTTTATAGTAGCTTAAACCCTTATCGTCATCGTACCCCTTCTCCACCCTATCGCGGCCACCGTGAATGTATAGATGAAAGTTTTTATCGAGCTTAATCACGCTTTTAAAAACCTTTTTGGCCTGCTTGGCGGCATCGGTTGATATGGTGAACGAATCCTTAAGATTACACCCCATCTCGGCCTGATAGCTATCCTTGTACTCGCGGAACTGCTCCACCACCTCGGGTTTGCGAATTATCTCCTCCTCAAACTCCAGCTGATCGAATGAATCGTTCTTGGTAAAGTAATCGCGGGTTTTATTTAGCAAAGCCACCTGTTCGGTTCGTTCAATTTTTGGATCATCAACTAAAACCTCGTTCACAAAATCTTTGCAAAGATTGATGTAACTGCTGGTCTGGTAAAAATCGTCCTCGCGTGGTTTAACGCCAAGGAAAATTTCCTTCCAAAACCTCGCCTCATCATTTTTATTGATATTGTCGATGGCCACCACCTTGTAACCAAAATTCTGCTCTGTATTGAATATGAGGCAGCCCTTATCGAGCTTGCGGATGCTAATGCCCTGATGTTGCTCCACCTCAAATGCATCGGACTGCTGATGAACGGTAATAAAAGTATCCTTGGTTTCGGACTTGAATAGGCCAATGGCATCCACCAGCTCGCCCTCGACTACACAATCGGATAGCAAAACCACGTACAGCTCCCCATCCTTGATATTTGGGTGGCCACTGCTTTGGTACAGGTGCTTTGCAATGTTTACCGACTGCTCCAGCAGCTGATCCTGATTCTCGAACAGTCGCTGCGAGTAGCTGTACACCTCGTTCATCGAAAGATCGGAACCATGAGCAAAGCTATAGAATTCGGGTTGTTTAAATGGTGATAAGAAATATGTTTTGAGCAGACCTAAAAGGTTTGAATCGTATATGTTGGCCAAACTATTGGCTAAAACCAACTCGCCCTCGCGCGCCCTGCTACCCACCCTATGGATGGCTATTCCGTTTATTGTGGCTTCAGAAAAATCGAACATAAAAATTTTTCTGCAAATGTAGCAGAATTTAAAGAAATGGAAAACTGGAAGGGAAGAGATTGGATGATTGGGTAATTGAACGCTAAAACACTAGGGCGCGAAGATGATTGTTTAGGGTTTAGAGTTTAGAGTTAGGGTGAACCTTGAACTTTAAACTTTAAACTTTAGATACTCTATTAGCTTTACACAATCCTAAACAATACGTCCAATCGTGCTTTAAGCATCAGCAAGTACTTCATAGGATCGGAAACGCGGATGCGCTCGTTCATTAGGTTAGCTGCTTTTACCCTTTTTATTCTCAGAAGCAATGCCCTAAAGTAAACATATGCAATGTAAACACCGAGTTTGGCCTTTGGGGGCAATTTACGAATACCCTCGAGCGATTTTTTCAAATCGGCCTCAATATCGTCCTCAATCTTTCGTTTTTCATCCTCCGAAAAGTTTTCGAAATCGACCGAAGGGAAATAGAAACGGCCTCGCTCCTCGAAATCGGATTTTAGATCGCGTAAAAAATTAACCTTCTGAAAGGCCTCTCCCAAGCTACGCGCGGGGTGAGTTAGCTCATCGTACAACTGCTGATTTCCATTGCAAAAAACCTTAAGGCACATTAGCCCAACCACCTCGGCACTACCGTAAATATACTTTTTGTAGGTCTCATCGTTGTGTTCCTGTTGCTCTAAATCCATACGCATACTCTCCAAAAACGAGTCGATTAGCTCGTGTGGAATATTATACCTATTCACGACCAGCTGAAAACTGTTTAGAATTGGGTTGGTACTTATCTTCTGCTCGATGGACTGATATGCCCGTGTCCTAAAATCGGCCAGCAGCTGGCGCTTGGGGTGATCATGAAAGGTATCGACAATCTCGTCGGTAATGCGAACAAATCCGTAGATAGCGTAAATATCATCCTGTATTGAAGGGTGTAGCCTCGACACCGCTTTAGAAAAGGATGTTGAGTACTCGGTAGTGAATATCTTACTGCAACTTAAACTTGTGCTATTGTACAGATCCATAACGCTTAACAATTTGTTCGGTGGTTAGTCGCGAGCTAATTACGGCCATGGGCAAACCCGTGCCGGGTATGGTGCTAGCACCAACGTAAAAGAGATTTTTGTACTTCTCGTCGGTATTATGGGGCCGGAAGTAACCAATCTGGTTCAGGTCATGCGCCAACCCCAGTCCACTTCCGCGGTATAGGTTAAACATCTTTTCCCAATTTTGGGGAGATAGAATGGTTTTTGAAACCAGGTTACTTTGGATATCGAAATCAATCCTTTCTGATAAATCGCTGATAATGTTATTGGCAATGGTTTCGCTGTCGTCCCAATTGGGCTTGTAACGTAGGTCGGGCACAGGGCAAAGTATAAAGATTGCCTCAGAACCTTCGGGGGCATGCTCGGGGTTTGCCCTGCTGGGCACATTAACATAGTAGTAAGGTTTTTCGAGGCTTACTCGGTTCTTAAAGATTCCCGAGCTGTACTCCTCGAAATTTTGCCCAAGGAAATAGTTATGAACCTCCAGCCCATCAATCTTTCCCTTAACCCCCAGGTACATAGTAAGGGGAGCTAAGGTCCACTTTTTACCATCCAACTTTTCGGGACTATGACTTTTACGTTTCAGTATCTCGCCACGGAACGAGGCGGCATCGCCATTAACCACATACAAATCGGCTGTCCATTTCTTTCCTTGTTTGTCGATAAGTCCATCAATATCCTTACCATTATCTGAGTAGCCAACAATTTCGGTATTGTAATTAACTTTGATATCTCTTTCATCCAATAATTTCACAAGCCCCTCAACAATCTTGTACATTCCACCCTGCACGTTGTGATACCCATCATGCACCAGCTCGGTATATGTTAGCATGGAGTATACTGCAGGGGTATCGAATGGAGTTGCACCAAGAAAAAAGGCTACCAACGAAAAGATCACCTTAACCTCATACGATGTGAAATGCTTATTCATCTCGCTCCACATTGTTTTAAGCATTAACGGGCCATGCTTTAACGGAACGGTAGCCAAGGTGGCAGCAAAATCGATTAGTGAGTTGAAATTCCTTCGGATAACCTTGTTCTCGGTATCGTGAAAAAGGCGTCCGGTTTTTTCCAAGTAGTTCCTCATCTTTCGCTCAAAATCCGGCTCAATGGCCTCAAACTCCTTGGCCAATTTTTCTAAATCCTTATAAATAATATATTTCTTTGGATTTCCCGAAAAGTTAACGGTGTAAAGCGGATCGAGGGGGAAGAAGGTGAAGGGAAGCTCCAGGTTACAACTCTTGGCAAACTCATCGAACTCGTAGCTCATGGAGAAAAAGGTGGGCGCCAAATCCCATGTAAACCCATCCTGCTTTAGCTGATTTAAGCGTCCGCCAGCCTGATGATACTTCTCAAGCATCTCAACCTGATAACCTTTCGACGATAAGCGAATGGCGGTGGTTAATCCGCCCAAACCCGTTCCTACTACAAGAGCCTTTTTCATCTAAATTATTTATTGATTTATGTTTACAAGGTATAACGCTGTCTTTGGTATTGAAAAAAATAATAGCACCTATTGAAATAGGTTGATGAAGGTAATTATTTTTTTCAATATGCATAAACTTTCCGTTTAAACACGAAAAGCATTCTTTTGTTTAATGTTTGCTGATTTTATATAAACATATTCGCGATTAAGGGTTTTTCAGAACTATTCAAAAAATAACTAATTTTGCGCAGAAAAAAAATTAAAAGTGAAAAGAGTTGTAGTAGGATTATCAGGTGGAGTTGACTCAAGCGTTGCCGCTTACGTTCTCAAAGAGCAGGGCTACGATGTGGTTGGACTATTTATGAAGAATTGGCACGATACCACCGGCGTGCTGCATGGCGATTGCCCCTTTGACGATGACTACAACTTTGCGCAGATGGTTGCCCGCAAGCTGAACATTCCCTTCGAAATGGTTGACCTAAGTGAGCAGTATCGCAAGCGTGTGGTCGACTACATGTTCGATGAGTACTCGCGCGGACGTACCCCCAACCCCGATGTGCTTTGCAATCGAGAGATTAAGTTCGACGAGTTTGTAAAGGCTGCCCTTAAACTCGATGCCGACTTTGTGGCAACTGGTCATTACTGCCGTAAGGATTCGATTGATGTTAACGGCAAAACTGTTTATCGACTGCTAGCAGGGGTCGATCCCAATAAGGATCAAAGCTATTTCCTTTGTCAGCTTAACCAAGAGCAGCTCACGAAAGCCCTGTTCCCCATTGGCGATGTGATTAAACCCGAGGTACGCCGCATAGCCACTGAATTGGGATTGGCAACAGCACAACGCAAGGATTCGCAAGGTATCTGTTTCGTTGGCAAGGTGGACCTGCCGGTTTTTCTTCAGCAGAAGTTGCAAGCCAAAGTGGGCAACATCATCGAGATACCCAAAGATTTTACCAAAACGAATAATAGGGTTAACTCCGATATGCTAAAGGATATTGCCAGCGAATATCGATACAATCCACTCGACGGAAAAAAGGTTGGAACCCACCAAGGCGCCCACTTTTATACCATTGGACAACGCAAAGGGCTGAATATTGGCGGAACGCCCGAACCCTTATTTGTTTTAGCCATTGATGTGGACAAGAATATAGTTTACGTTGGGCAAGGGCAGGATCACCCTGGGTTGTATCGCAGCGGACTGTTTATCCCCAAGGAAGATATACACTGGATACGCCCTGATATGGCTTTGCAAATTGGCAAAGCCAAGGATTATCAGATCAGAATCCGCTACCGACAACCCTTACAGATGGGTAAATTAAACAGAGTGGATGAAGGAATGTACATCACCTTTGACCAACCCCAACGGGGAATTGCTTCGGGGCAGTTTGCCGCTTGGTACTTGGATGATGAACTAATTGGTTCGGGGGTTATAGCATAGCTGCTACATCCTAACCGCATTGTTTTTCTGGCTATTCACCCATGCCCAAATGTAACGCGTACCGAGTGTTCTGTTTGGGTTCCAACTATTGGCAATCTCAACTAGCTTTTTCATTAAAGCTTTGCCTTCCAAGTCCACAGCATAAAGCTTTTGCATCCCAAGCCGAATGGCTAAATCGTCAATTGGAAAAACATCGGGTCGGTATAGCGAGAAGATAAGCACCATTTGGGCGGTCCATACACCAACGCCTTTAATCTTGGTTAATTCTATAATAATCTCCTCATCGCTTAGCGAATCGAAATGCTCAACCGTAAGGATACTGGTAGTGGCGTACTCGGCAATATTCCGCACATAGTTTGCCTTGGCATTGGATAGTCCAACAGAGCGTAGCTCATCAATTGATATTCCTTTAAGTTGCTCTGGTGTAGGCTTGTTATCAGGAAAAAGTTTACAAAACCGTTTAAAGATAACGTCGGCCACCTTACCCGAAAGCTGCTGCGCAACAATATCCTCTAGCAAATCGACAAAAAGATTGGTAGTTCTTTTAATTTCTGGAAGTGTATTACCAACTGCAATAGATTGGATTACAGGATCGTTGATAGGGAAATTATTCATATACAGATTAATTGTTTAGGGTTTAGAGTTTAGAGTTCAGCAGTCTGCGATTTAACTATTAACCTTAAACATTATACTTTAGACTTTAGACTTTAGACTTTAGACTTATATAATAAATCCATAGTAAACAAACGAGCCGTAAACTTAAGCAATTTTGCTTGGCTTACGGCTCGGTAATATCAAAAAAGATGCTTTAGAAACCTTGCACTCCAGCTGGTAACTCGTAATACATTTCAGCACCTGGACCAAGGGGAAGGCCTAAGAGAATCCATGCAATTAGCAATATGGCCCAACCTATAAAGAAGAAGATACTGTAGGGCAGCATGGTTGATATTATTGTGCCTATACCGGCTTTTTCATCATACTTTTGGAAGTAGGCGATGATTAGCGCAAAGAAACTCATCATGGGTGAGATTACGTTGGTTACCGAGTCGCCAATACGATAAACCACCTGCGAGAGCTCAGGCGAGTAGCCCAGCAGCATGAACATGGGCACAAAAATGGGTGCCATGATGGCCCACTTGGCCGAGGCACTGCCCATAAACATATTGATTACGGCTGCTAGCACTATAAACATAAGCATAAGGGGAATTACCCCAAGGTTGGCCTTTATCAACATTTCGGCACCACTAATGGCAAAGATCACCCCAAGGTTGCTCCACTTGAAATAGGCCACGAACTGGGCTGCAAAAAACACCAGCACCATATAGTTGGCAATGGACTTAAGGCTAACTGTCATTCCCTTAACCACATCGCCATCATTTTTATATTTACCTGTAACTGCACCATAAACAATTCCCATGGTGCCTGCCACCAAGAACAGAAAGGCAATTACACCCTTTATCACTGGCGATGAGAGAATTCCCCCATCGGGGCCACGGAGAATTCCATTTGCAGGAATAATTCCAATAAGTACAATGGCAACCCAAATAAGCATGGTATAGAAACTCCATCTAAGTCCTTTCCGCTCCATTGGCGTTAAAGGCTCCAATTTTTCACCAACCTCATCGCCAGTATACTTTCCAAATCGGGGTGCAATAAACTTCTCGGTAATCCAGGTGCCCAAAAATGCAATCAGAAAAGTAGAAACTACCATGAAGTAGTAGTTTGCCGTTGGATTTACATGATATGTAGGATCGAGTATATGCGCTCCCTCCTCCGATAGTCCTGCTACTAAAGGATCGATTGTTCCTAGTATTAGATTAGCGCTAAATCCTCCTGAAACCCCAGCAAAAGCGGCAGCCATACCTACTATGGGATGCCTGCCAACCGCAATAAAAATTATCGCTGCCAAGGGAATTAGCAAAACATAACCTATATCACTTGCGGTATTCGAAAGAATACCAGCAAAAACGATAACAAAAGTGAGAATACGTTTTGGAGAAGCAAGAACTAGCTTGCGAATTACCGCACCAATTAAACCACTGCCCTCGGCTATACCAATACCCATAATGGCAACCATGACAATTCCCAATGGTGCAAAGCCGGTGTAGTTGTGCACCATTTCGTCGATAATGCGCTCAAGACCCGATTTTGAAAGCAGGTTTACCGTGCGAATGGCTTCGCCGGTTGCTGGATGTATAACCTCCCAGCCCAACCAGTGGCCAATGGCAGAAAAGGCCAGTGCCAGCAAGGCAAAAATACCAAATAGCGAGGCCGGATGCGGCAGAGCATTACCTCCACGCTCGACAATGTTCAAAAACCTGTCGATAAGCGATTTCTTCTTTTTCTCTGTCATTATTATTTTGATTTTAGTGTTTGACCATAAAAAAACTGTCTCTTAAAAAATAAAAGAGGCAGTTCACTTGTATTTTATCATCACATTTTCTTTGACGACAAAAATAGCTAAAGTTTTAAACCCAGGATACAAATATCGTCAATCTGATCCTGTGTTTTCTGGTGTTTAACTAGCTCCGAATGCAATACTTGATACTGAATATCTGTGCGTTGATTATAAATCTCGTGTAACAATTTGCTGAATCTCCTTTGTCCAAACTTTTTAAACTCAGGATCCATCTGATCGATATACCCATCGGTTGTTAGGTAAAGAGCTTTAATCTCATCCATTTCAAACGAGTGGTTGGTAAAGTAACGCTTGTCCTCACGCTGAAATCCGCCTACTGAACGGGGATCGCCAGGAATACGATTCATTCCCTTGCGATTCACAAAGTAAAACGGACGACTTGCTCCAGCAAAAATTACCTTACGATTTTTCTTATCAATGGAAACAATGCTAACATCCATGCAGATATGACCTTTTGTGTCGGTAGTATCCTGCTTTAAGGCAAAACGAACCTGCTTATGCATTTGCTCAAGAATAAGGGCAGGATTAACTATTTGCCACTCCACAACAATCTGATTTAGTAAAGTATTACCTATAACCGACATTAACGCACCCGGTACACCATGACCAGTACAATCGACAACAGCGGCAATCAGCACATCGTTCACCGCCGAAAACCAGTAAAAATCGCCCGAAACGATATCTTTGGGCATAAACAACACGATGTGCTCAGGAAAAAACTTACTCAGCTGCTCGCGGTTGGGTAAAATGGCCTGCTGAATGGTTTGCGCAAACTCTATACTACTGATAATACGCTCATTCTTCGATTCTATAATTTGCTGCGATTGGAGCAGAATCTTATTCTTCGATTCAATTTCATCACGCTGCGCCACAATCTCCTCCTGCTGTTGTAGCAACTCCTCGTTCTTCTCCAGAATTTGCTCCTGTTGATGAGCTAGAAGCAAGTTGGCGGCTTTCTTATTCTTGTATGCATTGTAGGTCAACCCTGAACCAGTAAGCACAATTACAAGAATAATTATCAGTAAGTTGCGCACAGCTTTTTGCCTCTGGGCCACCTCCTGGGTCTTCACATCACGCTTAGCCTGCTCAATTTTCGATTCGTGCAGCTGTTTCTCAAACTCGTACAGCATTTCTGTCTGCACCATTCGCGTCATATTCTCCTCGTTAAAAATGCTGTCGCGGGCTTGAATATACTGTTTGTAATGCTTGAACGCGTTGCGTTCATCGCCCCGCGATTCGTATACCAGGCTGAGAAACTTATTTGCTTCGGCTATCAGATCGGTGGCCGATACATGCTTTGCATGAATTAATGCTTGCATTAAAAACTTCAGCGCTTGATCCTGTTTTCCTATCTTTTGAAATAGTTCACCTAAATAGAGTTTACACTCTGCTAACCGCTGCTGGTTGTTGATCTCCTCAAAAATCGTTAATGCCCGATTAAGAAAAGTGCTGCTCAAATCGAAATCGTTAAGGGCAAGGTAAATTGATCCAATTTCGTTATACAGAACGCCAACACCATCTCCGTCGGAATCCAAATCTTCGTGCTTTTTGGCTAGCACAAGTGCCTTTAGAAAATAATCGAGAGCTTGCTCGTAGTTGCCCATCTTCTTATGCACTTCGCCAATATTGATGTAGGAGATGGACACCCCGTATTCGCTGCTCATTGCCTGCTCAATACTGAGCGAGGCCATATAGTACTCTAAGGCTTTGGGGTAATTATTTTGATAGAAATATACTATACCAATATTGTTCAGCGCACTCGACTGGGCAAGGCTATCATTAATCTGAATGGAGAGGGTAAGAGAATTAAGAAATAGTTCCAATGCCCCTGGGTAGTTGCCCTGCAACCGGTATATGGAACCAATTTGATTTAGCGTTGCCGACTGGCCTCCCAGATTACCAAGTGTCTGAAAATTTTCTAAGCTCGAATACAGATACTTAAGCGCTTGGGGAAAATCACCATTTATCCGGTATATGCACCCCATATTAAGCAGCATTTGCGCTACTCCCTGAAGCAAACCGACCTCCTCGCATGCATCAATGGCTAACTTCGAAACTCTAACCGACTGCTCAAAATCGCCATTATTATATAGATCTTCGGCCTGTTGGCAAAGATATTGAGCTAACTCTACACTTCCTTCCCTTAAATTCGACTGTTCCTCTCTTTGTGCAGCAACACCATTCGCAAATAGCACGAATAAAGAAATAATCAGATATTTAGCAATGGATTGCATGGGTTGATTGGTGTAACTACATTAAGTTTTGCATTCAAATAACTTCAAAAAAATTGGGCTATTAACGGGTACACAAGTACCATATCAATACTTTGCAAGAGCTTATAAAGTTTCAAAAATAGGATACGAATATCGAATTATCGTATTTTTTTTATACTTTGGCTGAATAATTAACCCTGAAACCTAGATTTTATGGAAATAAAAGGTACCGCTGTTAAAACAACTCCCGACTTTGTGAAGGATAAATACCCGGGGCGATTCCTTGAGTGGTTACAAACTATGCCCGACACCTCGCGCAAGATTTTTGAACAACCAATCTACGCCACAAGCTGGTACAACTTGATTGACTCCGTAATTATCCCCACCAAAAAAGTTGGCGACCTTTTCTTCGATGGAAATCATGTAGAAGCCGCGCATGCCCTTGGACGCTACAGCGCCGAGATTGCCCTTAAGGGTATTTATAAGATTTTTGTACGTGTTAGTAGCCCACATTTTGTGCTTAGCAGGGCATCGAGCATCTTCTCGGCATATTACAAACCTTCCGAAATTAAGGTAACAGAAAGTAAGGATAAGCGCTGTGTGCTGGAACTTACCCAATTTGATGTGAGCGAAAAACTAATTATGAACCGCATAGCAGGTTGGATTGAGCAAACTCTTGAAATTACGTTGAAACGTGCGCTTAGCGTAGAGGTTAACAATATGGAAAATGGCAAAAACCTAAAAACACTTATAACCATTGAGTGGGATTAAATTATCTATATAGAGTAATAGAGGAGTCTGGTAACTAATAAACCAGACTCTTTTCATTTGTACTCTTTCGTTTTCAATATATAGATAGTGGTGATAAAACCTCCCGTAAAGTACAAAACAATTTCATATTTTTGCCATTAAGTCAGATAAGTTAAGGTTCTGCAAACTGGAAAAAATCTACTCGTATGATATTTACTAAAAACAACGGTTTAAAACTGGGGCATTTCGAGAACCTACTAAAATACAGTAACGAGATCACCCATTTTGTTACCACTCGCCACGACACGGACAATGACATTAGCTTTAACCTAAATCTGGATAAAAATAATAACACCGCTTATGTTCTTAAAAATCGAGAGAAATTAGCCAGAACAATGGGCTTATCGACTAATGATTTTGTTTTCCCAATACAGGTTCATGGGGTGAGCACGCCGCGCGTGTTCGATTCCGATCGAGGAAGAGGTAGCCATAGTGCCGCCGACTCGTTTCAAGAAACCGATGGGTTTATTACCAGTGTTCCAAAACTTTGCCTTATTGCGTTTGCTGCCGATTGTGTGCCAATAGTCTTTTTCGATCCCGTAGAAAAAGCTATTGGAGTTGCCCACGCCGGCTGGAAAGGCACAGCACTTCGAATCCCAGCTTTCCTTATTGAGCGAATGTTCACCGAGTTTGGCACCAATCCTGCGGATTTAATTGTGGGAATTGGCCCATCGGGTGGTCCATGCTGCTACGAGGTAGGTGATGATGTAATTGCCGAGGTTGCGAAAAATTTCGACCTTAAAAAAGTGATTAAAAACATCAACGGGAAAACCATTTTCGATATGTGGGAAGCCAACCGAATAACCCTAACCGAGTCGGGGGTACTGCCTGTAAATATTGAAATTTCGGGTATATGCACCATATCGCAGAACGATATCTTCTTCTCGGCTCGCAAGGGCGATGCCGAACGTTTTGTTACGGGAATATTCCTAAAGTAATTCAATAAGTTTTTTGGTTTTTGTATTTTGCGAAGCGATTTTGAAAAATGGAACGCGGACAGGTGACAAAGGTTTGCGGATAAAGACGGATTCATTAAACGAAAACCCAGGCAACTTTTTCATTTGGTTCGATGAGTTTTATTCAAGAAAATAAGCGTAATCTACTTTCAATCATAACTAAATAACCTAACAAAAATGTCACATCACACCGAACACGACAAGATTAAGGGTTTGCCAGATAATGCCTATCTGGAGCTTAAACCCGGCGAGGAGTACCAACCGGTAATGTCGCCCCTAAAGATTGTGCCCGAAATTAGCACCTACTCGGTGGTTTGGGGTTTAATAATGGCCGTTGTTTTCTCGGCTGCTGCTGCATACCTGGGATTGAAGATTGGACAGGTTTTCGAAGCAGCAATTCCGATTGCCATTATAGCTATCGGATTATCATCGGTAAGTAAACGCAAAAATGCGCTGGGCGAAAATGTGATTATTCAGTCCATTGGGGCCAGTTCCGGTGTAATTGTGGCTGGAGCCATTTTCACGCTCCCTGCTCTGTATATTCTCAACCTTGAGGCGGAATTCTACCAAGTTTTCATCTCATCGTTACTAGGTGGAGTACTTGGTATTCTTTTCCTTATCCCATTCCGTAAGTACTTTGTACAGGATATGCACGGAAAATATCCCTTCCCCGAGGCAACCGC
The DNA here is from genome assembly GCA_034003245.1 of Tenuifilaceae bacterium. Lineage (GTDB taxonomy): Bacteria > Bacteroidota > Bacteroidia > Bacteroidales > Tenuifilaceae > Perlabentimonas. The sequence goes on along the minus strand of JAVEYY010000041.1, from coordinate 5,008 downwards.
CACCACCGAGGTGCTGGTATCGGGCGAAAAGGGAGGAACGCAGGCCAAGCTGCTTTTAGTAAGTGGATTGATTGGCGGCTTATACGATTTTATAATTGCAACCTTTGGGTGGTGGAGCGAGGTATTCACAACCCGCGTTATCCCCTTTGGCGAAATGCTGGCCAACAAGGCCAAGATGGTTTTCCAAATAAACGTTGGTGCGGCCATTGTTGGTTTAGGGTATATTATCGGACTTAAATATGCTGCTATTATTTGTGCTGGGTCGTTTGTTGGATGGTTTGTCCTTATCCCATTTCTCAACTACTTTGCCGAGGGAATGACTATTCCTGTTGGAACCAACGCGCTTTCGCTTATTGGCGATATGAGCGCCGAGGAGATGTTCTCGCATTACATACGCCCAATTGGTATTGGTGGTATCGCTATGGCTGGGGTAATTGGGATTATTCGGTCGTGGGGCATTATAAAACAAGCGATTGGTCTGGCTGTATCTGAAACCATGGGTCGCAAAGGCTCGGCAAGCAAAGAGGAACTGCGCACCCGCCGCGATTTACCCATGAAAATTATTGGATTCGGATTACTAGCTACCACAATTCTTATTTTCGTCTTTTTCCAGTTTGGAGTTGTTCATAACCTAACCCATGCTCTAATCGGATTAGCAATAGTTATGGTTATTGCATTCCTATTTACCACGGTTGCAGCCAACGCCATTGCCATTGTGGGAACAAACCCCGTATCGGGAATGACCCTAATGACGCTAATTATTGCTTCCATTATTTTGGCCTCAGTTGGGCTGTCGGGCGAAACAGGAATGGTTGCAGCGCTAATTATTGGTGGTGTAGTTTGTACTGCGCTATCGATGGCAGGTGGATTTATCACCGACCTAAAAATTGGCTACTGGCTGGGCTCTTCGCCTTACAAACAGCAAAGCTGGAAGTTCCTAGGCACGCTGGTTTCGGCAGCAACTGTTGGTGGCGTTATAATCCTGCTTAATAAAACCTATGGCTTTACGGGCGAGGGTGCACTGGTTGCCCCACAGGCTAACGCCATGGCTGCTGTAATTGAGCCTATGATGAGCGGAAAACCTGCCCCATGGCTTCTTTACGGTGCAGGCGCTATGCTATCGCTTATTCTTACCATGATAGGTGTACCTGCACTAGCATTTGCTCTGGGTATGTTTATTCCTTTACACCTTAACACACCCCTACTTGTGGGTGGTATTATTGCACACATTGTATCAACCCGCAGCAAGGATGCCAAGGTCAATCAGGCTCGCCGCGAGCGTGGAACCCTTATTGCCTCTGGATTTATTGCAGGTGGAGCACTTATGGGTGTAGTTAGTGCTATTCTTAAGTTCTCGGGAATTAACTATGTTAACCTGGAATGGTTCGAGTCAAATCCCGCTCAGGTTCTTGGCCTTGGAATGTTCCTGGTTATCTGTGGATACCTTATATGGGAATCGCTAAGGGGAAAACCGGAGGTAGAGTAGAGAAGTCTGAAGTCAGAAGTCTGAAGTCAGAAGACAGAAGACACCTGTCTCGGGATTGAGGCGTTTTTTGACGAGATAACAAGAGAAGACATATGTTGGATGTTGGATGTTTTAAATCTTCTAACTTCCGTCTTCGGTCTTCTAACCATACAACCAATCAACCAATCAACCAATCATTCAATCATCCATATGATAAACAAAAAAACACTTATCGACCGATTTTTGCGCTACGTGAAGATCGATACCCAAGCCGACGATACGGTTACGGATATCTTCCCCAGCACAAAAAAACAGCTCGAGCTCTCGAACCTACTGGTTAAGGAGCTAAACGAGCTTGGACTAAAGGATGTAACTATCGATGAGTACGGCTATATAATGGCTACCGTACCTGGAAATATCGACAAGAAAGTTCCAACCATTGGATTTCTTGCCCACGTTGATACTGCTCCCGATATGAGCGGAAAGGATGTGAAGCCTCGTTTTGTAGAGAATTACGATGGCTCGGAAATCATCCTAAACAAGGAGCTAAACGTTTCCCTTTCGCCAACCGAGTTCCCCGAGCTAAATAACTACAAGGGCCAAACCTTGATTGTTACCGATGGAACCACGCTTCTGGGCGCCGACGATAAGGCTGGTATTGCGGAGATTATGACTGCGGTAGAATACATGACTACCAACCCTGAGTTTAAACACGGCCCCATACGCATTGGTTTTACTGTTGACGAGGAGGTTGGGCGTGGTGTTGACCATTTCGACGTGAAAAAGTTCAACGCCGATTTTGGCTACACCCTCGATGGCGGAGCCATTGGCGAGCTGGAGTACGAGAACTTCAATGCTGCCGGTGCTAAAATTACAATTCAGGGTCGCAACATCCATCCTGGCTACGCCAAGGATAAGATGATAAACTCTATCCATGTGGCCATGGAGTTTAACAGCCTGCTCCCATCGCAGCAACGCCCCGAGCATACGCAGGGATACGAGGGATTCTATCATCTTATTAAGATGGATGGCTCGGTGGAGAATGCCACCTTCCAGTACATAATTCGCGACCACAACCGTGCAAAGTTTGAGGCTCGCAAAGCCTTTATATCTAAAGTTGCCGATTTTATCAACATGAAGTACGGCGAGGGTGTGGTTACGCTTGAGGTAAAGGATCAGTACTACAACATGCGCGAGATGGTTGAGCCCGTGTACCATGTGGTTGATACCGCTGTAAAGGCTATGGAGCAAGTTGGCGTAAAGCCAAAGGTAAAACCCATCCGTGGTGGAACCGATGGCGCTCGCCTATCATATATGGGTCTACCCTGCCCCAACCTTTTTGCCGGAGGCGAAAACTTCCACGGGAAACAGGAGTACGTTGCCGTGGAGAGCATGGTGAAGGCCACCGAGGTAATGCTCAAAATTATTGAGCTATACGCTCAGAAGTAAAATAGGAAAGTGCAAAAACACAAAGACGCAAATGACTATCATGGCGACTTTGTGTTTTTGCGTTTAATCGCATAAAGAATGAAATCACAACCATCACCCTGGCAAATTGCTTCGGTTATTGGAAGCGTTTGGGGCGCTTTCGAGATTGTTGCCGGCAGCCTGCTGCACAACCTGGCCGTACCCATGGTTGCTGCCACCATCCTCTCGGCGCTGGGAGTGGTTATTATGGTTACCGGAGCAAGGGTTTTTGGTGGTAAGGGTATTTTCTGGCGCTCAGCGCTGGTTTGCGCTGCCCTTAAAACAGTATCACCAAGCCCAGTAATTCTTTCGCCCATGATAGGCATAACCCTTGAGGGCTTACTGATGGAGCTGGGCACTCTCCTGCTGGGCAATGGTATTGCTGGATATTTGCTTGGAGGAGGTTTGGCGGTACTTTCGATACTGGGGTTTAAAATGGTTAGGCTGATAATGATTTACGGAACCGATCTGGTGGAAGCCTACAAATCGGTTTTCAGCTTTGCATTTAGCAACGAGGTTTTAAGCACAAAGGGTTACCTAATCCCCATTCTGATACTTGTATTAATTTACTTAGCTATTGGTGCTTTTGCTGCACTCACTGGGTACCGTGGAGGTAACTCCATCAGAAAAAAGTACGATGTTGACAATATTCAGCTGCTGCCCCCTAGCAATAGCTATATGCCCACAGTGGTTAAGGGTTACAAAGGAGGAATTGGATTTTTACTTTTTCATGTAGCTTGGTTAATCATCTTTATATTCACCAAAAACTATATATCGTCTGTTTACTGGCTCTCGGGCGGAGCAATTTACCTACTTCTTTGCCTTTTTAGGTACGGACGAGTGCGGCGACTAATGTCGCGACCCACGTTCTGGGTGGCCATAGTCCTGGTATCTAGCCTATCATCCGTATTCATTACGCTTGGGAAATACAGTGCCCTAACCCTTTCCTCCGAGTTCTTTATGCAGATACTGGCCATACTCGTAAGAGCATCGGTGGTAATAATATCATTCTCATGCATTAGTATTGAGTTGATGAGCAAGGGCGTTTCGCGGCATTTCCGGGGGAGGATGTTCTCGCCCCTGGCCACCTCGTACATCCATGCGCATAGCGCACTTCCTCAGCTAATCACCACGCTTAGGGGTGGATCGAGAAAGATATTTCAACCTATCCCCCTAATCGAGAGGATGTATAACCAATTTACCCATCAGCACACCAAAAACGGCCACCCGTTTCCCGTATACATTGTAACAGCCGATAGGCATGCAGGGAAAACTACCTTTTTAAAGGAGATGATTGCTTGGCTCGAAAAACAGCCTGTTGCCATTGCCGGATTTATCTCCGAGGGCCAATGGGATTCGCAGGGTAACCGTTCGGGATTCAATCTGATAACATTACCCGAGCGTAATTCGCAAACACTTTGCGATAGGATTACCAAAACATGGGTAAAGCAAGAATCATTCTATTTCAACCCAGATGCAATAGAAATGGGCAAGCAAGCCCTGCTAACCGCCCCCAAAGATGCTGTTATTTTTATTGATGAGGTGGGCCGTTTTGAGCTTAATGGAGAGCTTTGGGCCGATGCCCTTACCGAGATTATTACTCGAAACCAAAACCCCATGATTATGGCTGTTCGCACCCCGTTTGTCAACGAGGTGATACTTAAGTGGAACCTCTCCAACGTTAAAACTATCGATGCCACCACCGATTGCCCCGAGGTCGCGGCAAAACTACTTACACTTTCATAGTATCTACCGTTCGCGCGGATGTGTGCGCGTAACAACACCCCGCCCTACCGAAAAAAAACGCTGCCACGATGCCGCGTAAGCTATTTTGTTTTAACTTTAGGGCTAAATGCTAAAACATCCCGGTACGGTATATAACCTACCTTTAGTGTTTATATACTGCTAATAGTGTGGTTAAAGTATGCTTTTTGGAGAGTTACAAGCAAGTTGTAAGCAATTGTGAAATAGCACACTAATAAATGGGGAAGAAAAAAATGCAACAAAAAGTAAAAAAAAACTGAATGAAATTGAGATGAAAAAAGCTTGATTTTTGAATGGGAGGTGAAATGAAGG
>JAVEYY010000040.1:0-46266 GCA_034003245.1 Tenuifilaceae bacterium | reverse complement strand
CACTGCTGCCTCCCGTAGGAGTCTGGTCCGTGTCTCAGTACCAGTGTGGGGGACCATCCTCTCAGACCCCCTAGCCATCGTCGCCTTGGTGGGCCGTTACCCCGCCAACCAGCTAATGGCACGCATGGCCATCCCCCGCCGCCGAAGCTTTACCCCGGAAACCATGCGGTTCCCGGGAGCCATGGGGTATTAATCCGCCTTTCGGCGGGCTATCCCCCAGCGGGGGGCAGGTTCCATACGCGTTACGCACCCGTGCGCCGGTCGCCACCAGGCATTGCTGCCCGTGCTGCCCCTCGACTTGCATGTGTTAGGCCTGCCGCTAGCGTTCATCCTGAGCCAGGATCAAACTCTTCGTTGTAGTTATGTCTTGCTTTTAGTCTCTCGCGCGGCGACCTCCCGGCCCGCGCCTCCCTGCTCATTCGGATATTGACTAGTTGTTAATATTCCTTACTAAACTTCTCTTCTTGGTGCCAAAGTGTCAAAGAACCCCTATCGGTAGCCTCCCCCAAGGGGCGGCCGGATAATCTCATCTTTACTCCCTAACCGGCTCCGCTGAACCGGGCTGCAAAGGTAACCATTCTTTCCGTTCCGGCAAGCGTTTTGAAAAAAAAATTTTTATTTTTTTTTATTCGCTACAATCCCCACTAAATCTACATTTTCTGCCGGTAAAACTCACAAAGAACTCTCTCAAAGCGGGTGCAAAGATAACGCATTTGATTTCATTTTTCCAAACACAATATGAATTTTTTTAATAAAAATTTAATGGCTAAATATCAACTTTTGATTTTCAAATATTTAGGATACAATATTTTTTTTTTACAAGAGTCCATAAATGGTCAAACTATTCATCAATTTACCTAAAAACGATATCATCGCCTCCAAAATAATCGATGGTAATTGCTTTTGCAGCATCAATTTTTCCAGCCAAAATATCCTTGGATAACCTATTGAGGATATACTTCTGTATTGTACGCTTGATGGGACGTGCTCCATACATTGGGTCAAATCCCATGCTAGCAAGCCAGTCGATTGCCGCATCGGTTATGCTAATCGAGATTCCCTGGTGACGAAGCATCTCGGAAATGCGATTGAACTGAATACTCACAATACTTAATACCTCTATATATGATAAAGGCTTAAACATTATAATTTCATCGACTCGATTTAGAAATTCTGGTCGAATTGTTTGTTTCAATAAATCAAGTACTTGGCTACGAGTTTTATCGAAAACCTCTTCAAATCCAATTTTCCCGGATTCAGTCAAGTTCCCCGGAATAATATGCGACCCGATATTGGATGTCATTATTATAATGGTATTCTTGAAGTCGACCCTTCGTCCTTTATTATCGGTAAGGTGACCATCGTCTAATACCTGCAAAAGGATATTAAATACATCGGGATGGGCCTTTTCTATCTCATCGAGCAGAATAACTGAATACGGTTTGTGCCTTACAGCCTCAGTAAGCTGCCCACCCTCGTCGTACCCAACATATCCTGGAGGAGCGCCAATTAAGCGCGATACGGAGTGTCGCTCTTGGTACTCGCTCATATCGATGCGAGTCATTAGATTCTCATCGTTAAAAAGAAATTCGGCGAGTGCACGCGCCAGTTCTGTCTTACCAACACCAGTGGTACCCAAGAAGATGAATGAGCCAATGGGCCGTTTAGCATCCTGAAGCCCTGCCCTACTCCTGCGAACAGCGTCGGAAACAGCCTCGATTGCCTCGTGCTGGCCAACAACCCTCTTGTGAAGTTGATCCTCAAGGGTTAACAGTTTTTCGCGTTCGCTTTGCAGCATACGGGCAACAGGAATACCTGTCCACCGAGCCACAACCTCAGCTATATCTGCAGAATCGACCTCTTCCTTAATCAATGCAAAATTGGATTGGCTCTGTGCAAGCTCCTGCTTTAGGGTATCGATTGAGGCTTCGGCATCTTTAATCCGACCATATCTTATTTCGGCCACCCGTCCATAATCACCAAGTCGTTCGGCTTCCTCAGCCTCGACTTTAAAACTCTCGATAGCCTGTTTATTTTGTTGTATTTTATCGATTAGCGACTTCTCGGCAGACCATTTTGCCCTTAACTCGTTTCGCTGATCTCCAAGATCTGCGATCTCGTGCGAAAGGTGTTCCACTTTTTTTGCATCGCCCTCGCGTTTGATGGCCTCACGCTCAATCTCAAGCTGCTTAATTCTGCGCTCAATCTCATCGATGCTCTCGGGAACCGAGTTCATCTCGAGCCTTAACTTCGACGCTGCCTCATCAATTAGGTCGATGGCTTTATCGGGTAAAAATCTATCAGTAATATAACGGTTCGATAGCTCAACGGCAGATATTATGGCCTCATCCATAATTCGAACTGAATGATGCGCCTCGTAACGCTCCTTTAATCCACGAAGGATTGATATAGCATCGGTTACCGAAGGTTCATCGATATGGACTGTTTGAAAACGACGCTCCAATGCCTTATCCTTCTCAAAGTATTTTTGATACTCGGTCAACGTTGTAGCGCCAATAGCTCTAAGTTCGCCACGGGCTAAGGCTGGTTTTAAAATATTTGCCGCATCCATCGCTCCCTCACTCTTGCCTGCGCCAACCAGAGTATGAATCTCATCGATAAAAAGAAGAACTTCTCCCTCTGAAGAGATTACCTCTTTTACTACAGACTTTAATCGCTCTTCAAACTCACCCTTATACTTTGCACCAGCTATTAAAGCGCCCATATCAAGTGAGTATAGCTGCTTTGTCTTTAAGTTTTCAGGCACATCGCCACTCACAATCCGATGGGCAATCCCTTCGGCTATGGCTGTTTTACCCACACCCGGTTCTCCTATTAGAATTGGGTTGTTCTTGGTTCGCCTAGATAGAATCTGCAAAACTCTCCGAATCTCCTCGTCGCGACCAATAACAGGATCGAGTTTACCGTTTCGAGCTAAGTCGTTTAAATGGAGAGCAAAACGGTTCAATGCATTATAAGTATCCTCGGCAGTTTGAGAATCGACTCTCGATCCCTTACGCAACTCCTTTATTACTTTTAATAAATCGGACTGGGTAATTCCAGCATCTTTCATTACCTGAGAGGCCTTATCGCCTGCATCGATAATACCTAGGAGTAAATGCTCGATGGAAACATACTGATCGGAGAGTTTTTTTGCATAATCCTCGGCTTTTTGTACAACCCTATGCGACGAAGAACTCATATACTGCTCTCCACCTGACACTTTTGGATATGATTCCAGTATTTTGGTCAATGCTAATTCGAAAGAACTATGATTTACACCCAACTTTTTAAGTAAAAAACCTGCAATATTCTCCGCTTGACCAAGAATACCTATTAATATATGTAAGGGTTCTACTGCCTGATGGTTGTAACCCTGAGCTATTGCAAAGGCTTGCTGAACTGCCTCCTGCGATTTTATTGTTAAATTATTAAAGTTCATACGTTAGAATTTACTTGTTCATTAGCCTACACAAATCGTCAAAAGGTAAACCAAATCAAACAATAGGTCATTTTGTCCACCCAAAACCCTTCTTGTATGTCGATATGTCACAATAAGAAAAGCCGTCCAGATTGGACGGCTTTCACTGATAATATATTCAGATACTAGTTCTGAGGGCTCATAATAATCTCAACCATATTGGTCTTCTTGAAGAACGATTTGGCTGCTTTTTGAACATCCTTAGTATTAAGCTGACGAACCAAATCCTCGTACGAGGTGATTAGATCAACGCCAGAAGTATAGTATTCGCGGATTGTAGATGACCAGAAACGATTTTCGCGAAGATTCTCATTTCTTGATTTCAGGAAATACTCCCTGGCTTTATTCAGATCTTCGGCTGTTGGACCATTGTCAATAATCTTTTTAAACTCTGCATGGATAATACCCACAAGGTGCTCAGCTTTATCGGGATCGGTATCGAAATACATATTCACCATAGCCTGGTTGATAGGAGTTTTGGATAATCTGGCTCGTGATGATACGCCATAAGTTCCACCCTCTTTCTCACGAATAGTTTCAGTGTAGCGCAATCCTAGTGCATGATCAATTGCGCTCATCATAACAATATTCTTCAAGTTGTATGGAGCTTCCGATTGGTATGCCACAAAGCACGTACTTTTGGGAACCTGCATGGCTACAGAGAATGGTTGCTTATTGTTGCCTTTGGGGAAACGAATCTTATTATCGGCAAATTTCTCCTTGCGTTTTAGGTTTGGTAACGATCCCAGGTAGGTTTCAACCAAGGGCTTAATCTTTTCAAGGTCGATGTTACCTACAAAGATAAAGGTGAAATCACTAGCATCGGCAAATCGATCGCGGTAAATCGTTTCAATTTTTGAAAACTCTACCTCTTTTAGAAGATCAATGTTCATTGGTCTTCTACGGAAATGCCTGTTACTTGTAATGAAATTGATGGAGTCGCTAATTATCATATTAGGATTATTCCCTGCATTCTGCAAAACGGCCTGCAGGCGCGACATGTATGCGTTAAAAGACCCCTCATCGAAACGAGGATTTGTAAAATATAGATAGATTAGCTGCATCATCTCCTCCACATCGTTGGGAGACGCATTTCCGTTGAACCCCTCTTCGGTCTCACCTAAAACGGGCATAACACTAACCTTCTTACCTGCAAGCATTTTTTCTAAATCCACACGACTGTGAGCTCCGACACCGCTCATCATTGTAATGGCTTGAACCATTTGAGCTGATGGCACATCTACATCCTTTACAAGCGAAAATCCTCCGGGGCTATAAGCCGACATTAAAACCTCGTCCTCCTTAAAATCGGTAGGTTTTAAAACAACTTTAACCCCATTGGCAAGCTGCCACTCAGTAACGTTTAGCTTAGTGTTTACCGTTTCCTTAACTACTTTTCCTGGACTTGGGGCCTGGCTTACAAGTGGTTCAGATGAAACATTATCAACATAAGCCTTGAGACTGGAATTCTTAACGCTCTGATACAACGCTAGAATTTGCTCCTCACTAGGAATACTCTCTTTCTCTTTTTCGGGTGCGGTTATAAAAATTACCATATTCTCATCGGTAATCCACTCTTTTGCTTTCTGATTAACATCATTAATCGAGATTGAAGGAACTAGCGATTGCGAAAACATATACTCAAACTCTACACCTGGAATTGGCTCGTTATCGGTAAAATGCGAGAAATACTCCCAAACCAACGATGAACTCTGCGCTTTATCGCGCTCCTTGTAGCTATTCTCAATGCTGCGCAAAAGATCGGCTTTTGCCCTATCGAGTTCAGATTGAGTAAATCCATGCTGTTCCACTCTGTAGTTCTCCTCTAGCATCGATTTCATGGCCCTTTCAATTTGGTTCTCACGAGCATTTGCAAGGGTTACATAAACCGATTTTGTGCGAACTAACCCACCAAACTGGCTCATGGCAACCACAAATGGAGGATTTTCTTTCTGCACCATCTCATTAAAGCGCGCATTTAGCATTTGGGAGTAGAGGCGCTGAATCAGATTATCGCGGAAGTAGCCTAGGTTTTTCTGATCGGCTGGCACCACAGGGTGCTTGTAATACACCTCTACCATTGTACGAGTTATTTCAGGATCGGTAAATACCCCAACCAAGGTCTCCTTGTGATCGGGAACCTCAAAGTCGGGACGAGGCTGACGATTTGCACGAGCAGGAATCTTATTGAAACGCTCTTTCACCTTCTGCTCCATCATCTGGGGATCAAAATCGCCAACAATAATCAAAGCCTGAAGATCGGGACGATACCAGTCGTTGTAAAAACGTTTAATAGTTTCGTACTTATGGTTGTTAATGACATCGATATTACCAATTACATCACGCTTGGCATACTTTGATCCCTGTAGCAACTTGTCCATTTTGGCACGCTGCGCCCTGAACTCAGCGGTTCTGCGGGTACGCCACTCTTCGCGAATAACACCGCGTTCAGCATCAATCTCTTCGTCTTCGAAAGCGATATAGCTAGACCAGTCGTGCAGAATTAGAAGGGCCGAGTCGATAATTGTTTCACGAGATAGCGGCACATTGGATAGGTTATAAGCAGTAACATCCTGTCCAGTAAACGCATTCACGTTGTGGCCAAACTTAACTCCGATGTTCTCAAGAAAATTTAGTACGCCTTTATCAGGAAAATTAACGGTTCCATTAAAAGCCATATGCTCTGTGAAGTGAGCTAAACCATCCTGGTCGTCATCCTCAAGGATGGCTCCCACATTGTGTACAATATAAAACTCAGCGCGTTCTTTTGGCTCTTCGTTTTTACGAATGTAATAGCGCATCCCGTTGTCGAGTTCGCCAATTACAACCTTTGAATCTACTGGAAGAGGTGTATTCCAGTTAATGTTAGGTTGCTGGGCAAAAACTCCTTGACTTGCAAGAAGGAATGTCACCAGCAACGTTTTTAAACTTAAGTGTCTCATTACTTTAGGTTACGATTAATGAATTAGGTTAATGTGAATTTGTAATAATCAAAGGTATTGACTTTGATCGATGCATTCGGTTTAATAATGTTAAAAAATGAGAAAACTCAGATACTTTTCTTAATCAAAACGCACCCCTTCTGAATGCTGCATTTTGATGAAAAAATGTAACAAAAGAGAGATGGTTTAAAACCATCTCTCTTTCAATGAGGAAAATTTTGAATGGACTACTTTTGGGGTGCATTTTTTAACACCTCAACAAGGAATTTCCAGAACATATCAACTGTATCGATCTTTACCTTCTCGTCGGGTGAGTGAGGGTAACGGATAGTTGGGCCAAAGGAGATCATATCGAAATTTGGGTAAACCCCACCAAGAATTCCGCACTCCAATCCAGCATGAATAGCCTTAATTTCAGGAGTTTTCCCCCAATTTGTCTTGTACACTTCACGCATGGTCTTAAGAATTGCCGAGTCCATATTAGGCTTCCAGCCAGGATATGCTCCAGAGAATGAAACTTCTGCTCCAGCTAACTCGAAAACCGAGGCAATCTTCTCGGCTAGCGCTTCCTTGGCTGAGTCAACAGAACTACGAAGTAAACACTGTGCATAAATAAACCCATCCTTAGTAAATACACGAGCAAGGTTAGTTGATGTTTCAACTAGTCCAGGCATGGCATCGCTCATTCGAATTACCCCATTTGGGCATCCAAAAACGCCGCGAATTATTCCCCACTGCGCTTTTGCATCGATAACTGTTTTTTGATTTTCAACCTTTTCAATGCTAAAAGCTAAATCAGGCTCTACAGCAGAGAATTCAGATTTATAAACGGCGAGATGCTCCTTAACTGCTTTTTCTAGAAGTGGAAGTTTATCTGCTGGAACACCAACTATTGCGAATGCTTCGCGAGGAATTGCGTTACGAAGACTACCACCATCGATTGACGCTATTCGGATTGAGAACTCTTTTTCAGCAAAACGAAGGAAACGGAAAAGTAACTTTATGGAGTTGCCACGTCCAGAACTAATGTCCATTCCGGAGTGGCCTCCCTTAAGGCCAGTAACAGCTAATTTTACAAAGGAATATCCTGCGGGGGCCGCCTCTTCCTTGTAGGAAAGCTTAATGTTTGCATCCATTCCACCAGCACAACCAACGTAAAGTTCTCCCTCATCCTCGGAGTCGAGGTTGATCAGAATATCACCTTTTAGTACGCTAGGCTTAAGATTGAAAGCACCTGTCATACCTGTTTCTTCATCAATGGTGAAAAGAGCCTCAACTGGACCATGCACAAGTGTTTTGTCCTCAAGAACCGCCATGGCAGCAGCAACGCCAATTCCGTTATCGGCGCCAAGGGTAGTGCCGTTAGCAGTTACCCATTCACCATCGATGTATGCTTCAATGGGGTCTTTCTCAAAATCGTGCTGCTTATCGCTATTCTTCTGAGGTACCATATCGAGATGCCCCTGGAGAATAATGCCCTTGCGGTTCTCCATTCCTGGAGTTGCAGGTTTGCGGATAATCACATTGCCAACCTCATCGACAATGGTTTCAAGGTTATTGTCTTTGCCAAACTTAACCACAAAATCAATAACTGCCTTCTCGTGTTTTGATGGGCGAGGGATTTGTGTTAAGCTGTAGAAATGCTTCCAAAGGGTTTTGGGTTCCAAGTTTAAAATTGGATTGCTCATGGTATTAAATTTTTAAAAAAATTAAACATATAATATAATGGTGTTAAAGATAGTTGATTTTTAACGTGTATAAACCTTATTGCCCTGCAAAAAATCTATGTTTAACAAATATTAAGTTTATGAAAATTTGAGTGAGATTAATATTAAAGGGTTTACTTTGGGCGCAGTTTTTGTTTATGCATTTTGAAAACATTTTTATTTTAGCTTTGTTTATCAGTTAGAATTTAAGCCCAAATTACTTTTATCTATATATTTGCATATCTAACTAATTTAATCGTACAGATGAGAAGAGGTATCTTTTTAGTTTTTTTTGGATTATTGACCATAACTTTCTCTGTTTTAGCCCAAAACCAAGGGGGAACAAAAGTTAAGTGGTATACATTCGAGGAGGCCGTTAAGCTCAACCAGGCCAATCCCAAGAAAATATTTATTGATGTTTACACCGATTGGTGCAGCTGGTGCAAGGTGATGGATAGGGAGACCTTTAGCCATCCAGAGATAGCTGAGTACTTAAACAAGCATTTCTACCCTGTTAAATTCAATGCCGAATCGAAGGAACCTGTGAGTTTTATGGGAACTGTTTTCGAGAACAAGGGAGAGGGACGAAGAAGCCCACACGATTTGGCGGCTGCTCTTCTACAGGGAAAGATGTCGTACCCATCGGTTGCATATCTTGACGAGGACAACAAGTTACTTACGGCCGTTCCTGGATACTACCCTCCAGAGCAAATGGAGCCAATCCTCAAGTTTTTTGGTGGGAATCATTATAAAACTACAACCTGGGAAGTTTTTAGCAAGTCATTTAAGGGAAATGTAGTGAAAAAATAAACTTCACCATTTTTGAACAATACATTAACAAAACAGGGCGATTCAGACTTTTCTGAATCGCCCTGTTTTGTTATGTCATACTAGTTTTTAAAAGAATTTAAATACTTTGAAGGCATACGAATTATTGGTCCAAATTGAAAAAATGTAAGGGATTGGCTAAAGAAATCGGTTTTTGAGTCATGAATTCTTACGTTAACCGGAACTGGTATCCGATAGTAGATGGCATCGAGACGAGGCATACCTTTTTCATCAGCATTTAATCGATCAAATATTTCAACTCCACTCCATTGTTCAGGTGCAACAACCGATACAAGAACTGGGCTACCGCTTAAATCGGACAATGGTAAAACACCTCTACTCTCCGAGAAACGGAATAATATTGCTGATTCATCCTTTTTCTGCCCATCGGGTGAGTAATCGAACCAGTATGTTGCAGTTGAGGTTTGTGCTTTGCCTGTAAAAAGTGTAAGGTACTCAGACTCTAACCTTGAGATTTCCCTCAATACGGCTTCGGCCGCTTTGCCCTCGGCAACAAAATCGGCATCGCCCGACAGAAGCTCAAAACGACGCTTTCGGAGTGAGAAGATAAAATCGGCGGCCTCCTTGGCCTTCTCCTCAAGCGATTTCTCAACTACCATCGATTTGTGAACTGGAACCCTAACAAAGCTACTATCTTGTAAAACTCGGGTATAGTGCGTTGTTTGTTCAGCAGCAATAAAAGGTGTATTGCTTAAATCAACAAACTCCAACTCGGAAATAACTTGTGGTTGTGGTTGATACTTCTGCTTCGACAAAGCATATCCAGTTGATGAAATGGGAATAACCAACCCTTCGTTTGAAATCTTCAGAAAACTAATATCAAAACCCTCTTCTGGCTCAACAACAAAAAGAGTCTGCAAATCGGCATGATTTTTTGTCTCCACATTCACTTTTGTGATTGTCCATGTACTTGATGGCGAAGTTGAGATTCCGGATAAACCCAAATATTTTTGGGCAAATCGTGCATATGGGCCAGGCACAAAAGAGGTAAATTGCGCTTCCACTTTAACCTTTAAGCTGGTTTTGGGCAATGAGTAAACCAGTCCTTTGGGACTTAGAGCTGAAGCCTCGTCGGCAGGCTCTACAGTAGAAATTGGTTTTTTAGCGCAAGCCGAAAACAGAAGTATTAGGGTTGTTAAGCCCAAAATTAATTTCCTCATATAAAAACAGTTAATTTCATCAGAATTGAAAATGCAAAAAAAATACTATGCTTACAAAGATAAACCAAGAAATATTGGCTATGGTACATAATTGATAAAATAAAAACTAAAAAAAGTTAATGCATCAAACTCGCAAACGCTTTTCCAATATGTTCAATTATATCCGAAGCAATTAGTGAATGCTCACTAGATTGTTGTAGCGCTAAATCGCCTGCAAGACCATGAATGTAAACGCCTAAAACACTGGCATCTGTAGATGAGTAACATTGAGCCAGCAACGAAACGATAATGCCAGTTAGCACATCACCAGAACCACCAGTTGCCATACCCGGGTTACCAGAACTATTAAACAAAACAGTTCCATTGGGACAAATTACTTGAGAATGCGCCCCTTTGATAATAATAACAATTCCATACAATGATGCCATTTGGGTAGCAATGAGCATACGCTCGTTGCTGTTATTCTGCCTACCAAACAAACGGTTAAACTCCCCAATATGAGGCGTCAAAATTGTACCTTTGGGCAGAATAGATAGAAAATTGGGATTGCTAGCAAGAATGTTTAATCCATCTGCATCAATAATCAATGGCGATTTAATTCTTGGAATTAATTCCCTAATAGCTTTAACCGTTTGGGAGTGC
Source organism: Tenuifilaceae bacterium (assembly GCA_034003245.1). Lineage (GTDB taxonomy): Bacteria > Bacteroidota > Bacteroidia > Bacteroidales > Tenuifilaceae > Perlabentimonas. Next base: position 35,486 of record JAVEYY010000040.1, on the reverse strand, counting down.
TGACCCATTCCGGGGCCGAGCGCAACCGCCGAAAATTTATTAAACTCATCAATCCCTGTGAAAAAAAAGTCATTCTGATCAATATCAGCAATTGCCTCGGGAACGGAACATTGTAAAATTTGATATCCAATCTTAGGGATATGCGAGGTAACAAGCCCTACTCCTGCTCTTAAGCAGGCTTTTGTAGTAAGTACTGCAGCACCCATCATTCCATAGCTACCTGCCACCACCAAGGCATGTCCAAAAGTTCCCTTATGGCTAAACTTTGAGCGTTTTTTAATCAAACTCCGAGCAAACTCAGCATCGACAAAACGGTAGGGAGTCTCCAATTCCTCCAAAATCTGCTTATGAAGGTTAATATCAACTACATGCCAGTCACCTAAAAACTGTTCATTCTCTGGAAGGAAGAAACAAACCTTTGGAAATTGCAGAGTTAAGGTATAACTAGCCCTTACAATTGCACTGGAATTTGGGTAAGGATTTTGCTCCCCAAATAGTCCTGAGGGAATATCGATTGCAATAACCTGAGCATTAGATGCGTTTATCTGCTCAACCAAACTTGCTGCAACACCACTTAACGGTCGAGTTAAACCCGAACCAAAGAGAGCATCAATTACAATATTATTACATTGAATTTCGGGTAATTGGGAGTTACCATCTATAAAAACAGGACTAACAATACCCTGAGAATTTATCCTTTGAATGTTTATCCTTAAATCGTCCGAGTATTCACTTGCCGATAAAACATATAGATCGACATCAAATCCCTCTAGTGCTAGCATTCGTGCAATAGCTACCCCATCGCCACCATTGTTGCCAGGTCCAGCAAAAACAATAAATCTCTTCTCTTTAGTGTAATTCTTTACAATCCATTCAAACAACCTACATGCCGCGCGTTCCATTAGATCGATGGATGCGATGGGTTCATGTTCAATGGTGTAAGCATCAATTTGCCTAATCTTATCGCTGGTAAAAACCTTCATTACTATTACTTTGAATGCAAACAAATATAAAGCTTATTTTATGAATTATGTCGATAGAATATTCAAGTAAAAACTACATATTATTACTAAATTGCAACCAATTAAAAAACTACGATAATGCAAACGTTTATACTTGAGGGTGAGTACATCCCGCTGATTCAACTACTGAAAGTAACCCGAGTTGCCCAGAGCGGTGGAGAAGCGCAAATGCTGGTTGAAGAAGGGCTAGTTAAAGTAAATGGTAACCTTGAAAGCAGGAAAAGGGCTAAGCTAAGACCCGGAGATATTGTAGAACTAGATAATGTTAAAATTAAAATTTCCAATACGTAGTTGGCATCAAATATGCTTACTGCTGACTATCATACAATCTACAAATAATCACCCTAGGCTTAAATTACACATTTAATCTTCAATGAAAAAGGGAATTCTTTTAGCAATCCTAACAACTTGTATTCTGGCTCTAAACGGTCAGGATAAGTATTTTGTGGAATTTATTGATAAAAAAGGAACCCCATATATCGTTGAAAATCCAATGGAGTTTCTGGCGTTTAAGGCAATAGAAAGGCGGACTAAGCAGAATATCTCGATTACAGAAATCGATCTTCCCGTATCGCCAACATACATCCACTACCTTAAATCCGCAGGAGCAAAAGTACTATACTCATTAAAATGGTTCAATGGAGCAGTAGTTGAGTTGAACAATCCTGAAGTGCTTAACGAAATAAACAACTTGAGTTTTGTGGCTTCAACCAAAAAGATTTTTGATAGTGGTGCTAAGAAAACTGCAACACCCGAAGAGGAAATCTATGCAGTTTACAAATCAAAAAAGGATCAACAGGATTATTACAGCTACGGTAGTTCAGCCAATCAAATAAAAATGCTAAATGGCCACAGCTTGCACAATATGGGTTTCAGAGGGCAAGGTATTACCATAGCAGTACTTGATGGTGGATTTTACAAAGCCGATATCCTTCCGGCGTTCGATAGCCTTTGGGTTAATAATAGAATTGTCCACACTCACGATTTTGTTAATCCCCATTCCGATATTTACCAAGAGCATTCCCACGGAATGCTAGTTCTATCGGTAATGGCATCAAATATTCCTGAGCAAATTGTGGGTGCTGCACCCGAGGCAAACTATGTACTAATCCGCTGCGAGGACACATCATCCGAGCAAATTATTGAGGAGTACAACTGGGCTGCAGCTGCGGAGCTAGCCGATAGCCTTGGTGTTGACATCATTAACTCATCGCTAGGATACTACGATTACGATGCAACATGGCAAAGCCATAGCTATGCAAATATGGATGGCAATACAACGCCAATTGCAAAATCAGCAAACATAGCAGCCGAAAAAGGGATGCTTGTGGTGGCAAGCGCAGGCAATGAGGCCACAAACAGCTGGAAATATATAATTACCCCAGCCGATGCCATGGGAAGTCTTGCAGTTGGGGCAGTGAATGCAAATGGGGCATACGTAGACTTCAGCTCCATTGGCCCATCTGCTGATGGACGCGTAAAACCCGATGTGGTAGCACAGGGATACAGAACAGCAGTGCAGGCAACCAGTGGAAATATTGGAACTGCCGATGGCACATCGCTCTCTGCACCAATTATATCGGGTTTAGCCGCTTGTCTTTGGCAAGCATTGCCATCTCTCACGGCACAGGAACTTATGAGTAAAATTATCCAATCGGCCGATTCATACTCAAACCCAAACTATTTGAAGGGTTATGGAATACCAAACTTTTTAGTTGCAATGGATAGTTTGTCCCAATCAGTAAAGAGGGATCGACTTGAAATCTTTCCAAATCCGAGCCAAAATAGGGTTAAAATCAAGCTCCCTCTCCCCGTCAACACTCAATACTCAGTTCTTTTAGCAACTATAAGTGGAGTTGTAGTTCATTTCGAGGAATCGAAATCAATTTCGTTTGAGCACACAATACAATTGCCCAGCACCTTACCCTCCGGCATATACCTTGTTCAACTCACTAGCCATTTCGGGACAAGCGTGGGTAAACTAATGAAAAATTAGTTTAGGATGGATAAAAAAATAACCTTTTCGCTTTTTGAAGTAAGTCTAAGGATCAAAAACGCTTTAGAAGCGGAGTTTCCAAATACGGTTTGGATTGTTGGAGAGATAAGTGAAATTAAGGAAAACCCCTCGGGGCATTGTTACCTAGAGCTTGTAGAAAAGGACTCGGACAACGATCAGCCAAAGGCTAAAGCTCGAGCAACTATTTGGTCTCGTAACTACAGAATGATTAAACCCTTTTTTGAGACATCTACTGGCCGACGATTAGGTGCAGGTATAAAGGTATTAGTTCAATGCGTAATAAATTATCATCCATTGTATGGGTTATCTGTCAACATTGTTGATATAGATCCAACCTTTACAATTGGGGATCTGGAGATGGTTAGGCAACAAACCATCAATCGGCTTATTGCCGAAGGAGTATTGGGGATGAATAATGAAATTCCATTGCCCCTACTTCCAAAACGAATAGCTGTAATTTCCTCACCAACAGCAGCAGGCTTCGAAGATTTTGCCAATCAACTACACAACAATCCGTATGGATATGCATTTTTTGTAAAACTTTTTGCTGCCACAATGCAGGGCGATAAAGCCGAGGAATCAATTATTAACGCCCTAGAAAGAATAAATGATTCGATTGACACCTGGGATATGGTTGCAATTATTCGGGGAGGTGGATCTCAAATTGATCTAGGATGCTTCGATAGCTACAACTTAGCAAATAATATTGCTCAGTTTCCCATTCCCGTTGTTACTGGAATTGGTCACGAAAAGGATGTTACCATTGCCGATATGGTTGCACATACTCGACTGAAAACGCCTACGGCAGTTGCTGAGTTTTTTATTAATCAATTTGTAAACGCTGAGAATTGGCTGGTTGAAGCCAATGATGATTTCAACGACGCAGTGAAACAAGTTATTGGATTAAACGTTCAAACCCTTAGTAAAATTAGCAATCGGATAATTCCCCAAATTTTAAAATCCACAAGGAATGAGAATATTCGATTGCAAAAATTGATTCATTATAATCACGATGAAGCAACAAAGTTCTTGAGCAAAAGCAATCTTGACTTAAGCAGGTTTACTAATCGTTTCAATTATCAGGTTAAACTTGCTATAAGTACAAGTAATCAGGTGCTTAAGGAATATAAGAAATGGCTTACTTTTGAACCTAAAACAAGACTAAGTATCTTAACAAAGGAATTAAAACAGGTCGAGAGAAATATGCACACCGTTGATCCGGTAAATGTACTGAAAAGGGGATACTCAATTACCCTTTATAAAGGTAAACCTCTTAAAAATGGGCAAGATGTTAACCCCAACGATGAGGTTAAAACCATTCTTAGCTCCGGACAATTGGTTAGCGTAGTAAAGGAGGTAAAAAGAGAATTACCTAGGAAAAATTAATATAAATGATTATATTTCCCAAAAGAATGCCTATGAAAGCAAAATCAGCAATTATCACAATAATACTCTCCTTATGCTGGGTTTTCACCTTTGGCCAAATTAACCAACAAGTAGCCGATAGCCTGCTCGCTCTTTCCACCAGTAAGGATAAAGCCATAAAAGTAGATGCCCTAATCAGTCTCACCCGGCTAGTATGGGACTACTACCCCGATTCTGCATTCTACTATGCTAACCTAGCCATTCAGGCAGCAGATAAGACAAACAATAATGATATCCTAGGAGATGCCTACAACAACCAGGCAAATGCCTTTTTAATGAATCAAAAATATGGGGAAGCTTTAGCTTGGTATGGCAAAGCAATAGATTTTAGGAAAAAAGGAACCTCCCCAATAAAAGTTGCACATACACTGCACAATATAGGTCAATGCTACCGTAATTTAAATAGCTACTCCGAGTCAATAAATGCATATAAAGAAGCAGCTGATATTTCCGCAGAGGTTGGTAACAATCAGAATCAAGCTTATATGCTCATGAATGTAGCCATAAATTATGAGCGTATTAACGATAACAATAAGGCACTGGAGTACGCGATTCAGGCAGCAAGTATCTTTATACAAATTGATGTTAAGCCGGGGGTTGCCTACACCTATAACTTTATTGGATCCCTTCACAGAGACTTGGGTAACATAAATTTAGCTCTTGAATACCATTTAAAGGCATACCAGATTTACGAAAGTTTAGGTGATGAAATTGGTTTAACTACAAGTTCCAACAATCTAGGAATAGTGTACGACGAGTTAAATGATAACCCAAAAGCGCTGGAATACTACATCAAATCGCTTGATTTAGCCATTAATTCTGATGATAAAGAGGGACAAGCAGTAGCCTATAATAATATTGGATACCTGCGATCCAAAATGAAGAACTATACCGAAGCACTTGTTGCCTACGAAAAATCCCTTGAAATAAGTGAAGAGCTGAAGAATCTCTCAAGTATAATGAACACATACAACAATATCGCCTGGGTTTACTTCCACTCGGGTGACATTGCAAACTCCTATAAATTCGTTCAGAAAGCACTTACGTACTCCGAGCATAACAGAAACCTTTTATACCTAGCCGAGAGCAACGAGATTCTAAGTAGAATTGCCTACAAAAGAGGTGAGTATAAAAAAGGATTTGATTATCTATCAAACTTCATGAGCATTAAGGATAGCCTTTTCAAAGCCATTAATAATGAGAAGTTTATGGAAATGCAGGTAAGGTTTGAGACCGAACGTAAGGAACAAGAAATTGAATTACTCAAGAAAGGCGACGAAATAAAAAACCTTGAAATAAAAAGGCAAAAAAACCTGAACGTTTTCTGGATCGTTATTTCTATACTTCTAGTTTCTTCTGGAATTGTCATCGCATTTAACCTAAAATCAAAACAAAAAGTTAATCAGCTGCTAACTGAAAAAAATAGTGAACTCGAGGAGATTAACAAAAAACTAACAGAATCGGAACAACACCTCAAGGAGTTAAATATCACTAAGGATAGGTTCTTCTCGCTAATAGCACACGATCTCAAGAATCCATTCAACGCCCTTATGGGCTTCAGCGAATTGCTATTCAGCAACTACCCGAGCTACTCCGACGAGGAAAAAATTGAACTGGTAAAAATCATTTACGATTCGTCACAAAATTTATACAAACTACTCGACAACCTGCTCCAGTGGTCTAGGTCACAGCTTGGTAGCATAATGTATAACCCTGAACTTCTGCCGCTACTTCCAATTGTCGACGATGAACTTGACCTCCTAAAGCCCATAGCCAATAATAAAGGACTAAAAATTTCGGTTCAAATTGAAGAGTACCTTATTGTTTTTGCCGATAAAAACCTTGTTGGGGTTATCATTCGTAACTTGGTAAGTAACGCCATAAAGTTTAGCAATGCCAACGACATAATTGAGATTACAGCAATTGAAGAGGACAATATGGTGAAAGTGTCAGTTGCTGATACAGGCATTGGGATCGACAAGAACAACCAGGATAAACTCTTTAGACTTGATACAAATTTTACCTCAAAGGGCACTGCCGACGAGAAAGGAACAGGCCTTGGGCTATTGCTTTGCAAAGAGTTTGTAGAAAAAAATGGTGGGGATATTTGGCTCGAGGACAATGATCAAAAGGGAAGTAAATTCATTTTTACCCTACCGTCAATTCGATCCTCGCGAAGCGCAGAAAAACAATAGTTGTAATACATATTATCCTAATAGTAATGCAGGTTCAGCGACTCAACCTTTTCATTATTGTAACTTTTTTCGCTTTAGGTTCAGCTGTTGCATCAAATCAAAAAAGCGGCAACTATCACAAAACTAACGATCAAGCGTTTCGATACCTTAACGAGAATCCGCGCAAAGCCTTATCTATTGCCCAGCAAGGTGTTTCTCAAGCTAAACTTGATTCCGACACTACTACCTTAGTACAAGGTTTTGCCCTTTTGAGCAGAATCTACTCCACCATTGGGAAAAGCGATTCCGCTGCATTATACATCGATTCGGCATTGGTATATAATCAATTCCAACATACTCCTAACCTAGAAATCATTCGTGCGCAGATATCCTTCCTTAATCGAAATAATAAAACCACCGATAGCAATGCACTAATTGATAATGCCCTTAGAAAGTCCAAATCCAAAAACAACGATACAGCAACTATAGGGCTTCTTCTCCTTCAAAGCGATAACCTAAGAACCTCCCAGCAACCATCGCAAGCAATTGAATTTGCAATATCAGCAATTGAACTTGCTAATAAAAAAAAGGATCAAAATAGTATAGGAATAGCGCATAGAGCACTTGGGAGCATATACTTTCAGCAAGGCCAATTCGCTTTATCGCTCGAGGAGTATTTAAAAGCCGAATCGGCTTTTGCCTTGCAAAGCGATACCATGAACATTATCATTACCCTGCGAAATATAAGCCTTGCTCAAAGAGATTTAGGTGATTACAATGCTGCATTCAGCACTCTCCACAAAGCACTCGATTTGGCAAATATCGCTGGAGATGTGGATGAAATGGGACATATCTACAATCTGCTGGGAAGCCTATACGCTAGGACTGGTAAGCCTACAATAGCCCTTGAAAACTATAATAGGAGTTTACAAATCAGAAAGGAGTTTGAGCTACTATCGAGTTACGCCTCGACTCTCGAAAACATTTCTAGAATTCAACGAGATTTAGGGAATTATATAGAAGCACTAAGCAACCTTGAACTCACCCTAGCCATTCGAAAAGAGCTGGATGATGCTCAACGCCTTGGCTCTACCTACAATGAAATGGGAAACCTATTTGCCCAGCAGGGCAATTTAGCCGAAGCCCTTAAAAGTTACCTCAACTCATTAAAAATTAGACAAGAGGCCAATCTTCAGACCGATATAGCCCGTTCACTTGTAAATATTGGCATAACTTACCGTCAGCTAAATTCGCACCATAACGCCTTAAAATACTTTAATCAGGCTCTTGGCATCATTACCGACAGCTCCGATCCGGTGGGTAAATCATATATTTACATCCACATAGGCAACTCCTTGCGCGACATGGGCAATGCCAAAGAGGCGGTAGAAAACTATGCCAAAGCCCTCAATTTACGAAAAAACACCGGCAATCAAATCCTTATTGCTCAGGCAATGCGCAGTATAGCTGTAGCTTACAACGAGACCGATGATTTTCAAAAGGCACATCAGCACCTCGATCAGGCAATTATTATCGCAAAATCCCTAAATGACGAAGGCCTTGTTGCTGATTTACTCAACGAGAAGGGAAACGTTTTGCAGCGCCAGGGGAAACTCCTGGAGGCTATTTCCTATTTTGATCAGGCTTCAATCCTATTTGGAAAAATCTTCGACCTCGATAAACGCGGACTCTGTTTGCGAAAAATTGGCGAGTTACAAACAAAACTCGGCCATTTCAATAGTGCATTCGATAATCTTAAACTTGCACTTTCCCTTTCCGAAAAAACGCAAAACAAAAAGTTGAAAGAGTTGACTCTACTTGCTCTTCACAACTTTTATAGTAGCCGTGGGCAGTACATGGAGGCGCTTACATACTTTAAGCAGTACATAGCAATAAAAGACAGCCTGGTGGCAATCACCCGAATGGAAAATATACTGCAAGCTAGCCTCGATGTTGAACTTAATAAAAAAGCCGAAGAGATAAAACTCATCGAAAGTGAGGTTGAATCGTTGCGAACAGAAGCACAGCTAAGGGAAATTCAGCTAAAACAACAAAAACTGATCAAAAACTTTTTGGCAATATCTTCCATTTTTGTACTGGTTGTGGCGTTAGGCAGTATTTATGGGTATGTTGTGATTCGAAAAAAGAATCTTAGACTAAACGAAGCATACGAAAAAATCACCCTATCGGAAAGTGAGCTTAAAAAGATGGTTCAAACAAAGGATAAACTCTTCTCCATTATTGCACACGATCTCAGAAGTCCTTTCACTGCTCTTGTTGGTTTAACCGAGGTTTTGGCAAATCAGTCTAATGACCTAAGTAAACCCGATATTAATGAATACAGCAAGCTTATCAACGAATCATCCGAAAAATTGCTTAAGCTAATAGAGAATCTGCTGGAGTGGTCACGAAGCCAAACCGACAAGATTTTACTCTCACCAAAACCAATTAACCTATATTCGTTGGTAAATGATTCCATAAGCGTGCTTATGTTGCAGGCAAATGCAAAGGAGATTAAGGTTGACAATCTAGTCCCCAAGGATTTAATCGTAATGGCTGACTATGAAACGATGACAACAGTCATAAGGAATTTAACCTCAAATGCCATTAAATTTACAACTAAAGGAGGGACTGTTAAGCTTGCCGCCGAGGTCGATCCAGGTTTTATTAGTATCAGAATTGCCGATACAGGAGTAGGAATTAGTCCCGAGAATCAGGCAAAACTCTTTAAACTCGATGAGAGTTTTAGCACAAAAGGAACTGGACAGGAAGCGGGAACAGGATTGGGATTAATTATTTGCAAAGAATTTGTGGAGAAAAACCAGGGGACAATCAGTGTTACAAGTAGTCAAGGGAAAGGAACTATCTTCACAATTAAATTACACAAAGGATAACGAAAGTAAAATATCATGGCAAAGAAGGATATATCGTACTCCGAGGCAATTGCCGAAATTGAAGCAATTGTGGAAAAGATCGAAAACAACGAACTCGATGTTGACGAACTTGCGCAGAATGTTAAAAAGGTTGCCGACCTAATCAAACTCTGTAAGGCCAAGCTGCGATCAACCGAGGAGGAGGTTGAAAAAATACTTAAGGATTTTGAGAAGGATTAGAAAAAGATAAGGGGTTTTTCGGTACTGAAAAACCCCTCTTCTTATTTCATCACGCCAACCTACAGTACTATTTTACCGGGTTTTATCATATTCTCGGGCGCAAGAATTTTATCGAGTTGCTCCTGGGTAAGAATTTTATGCTCCAGCACCAACTCGTAAACACTTCGACCGGTTTGCAACGCCTTTTTAGCAATCATTGTCGATTTCTCGTACCCAATTACCGGGTTTAGAGCCGTAACAAGACCAATGCTATTATGAACCAACTCGCGGCAACGCTCCTCATTGGCAGTTATTCCATCAATACACCTATACTTTAGAGTATTCATTCCGTTCTTAAGCATTTCAATCGATTCGAAAAGACTCTGTACAATGATTGGTTCAAACACGTTTAGCTCAAGCTGTCCGCCCTCGGCGGCAAGAGTAACCGTTAGGTCATTACCAATAACCTTAAAGGCAATTTGATTTACTACCTCTGGAATTACAGGATTAACTTTACCGGGCATAATGGATGAACCTGGCTGCATGGGTGGTAAATTGATCTCATTAATACCTGTTCTGGGGCCTGACGATAGCAACCTTAAGTCATTCGAAATTTTCGAGAGTTTTACAGCCAAACGTTTTACAGCAGAAGAGTACATTACAAAGGCTCCCGTATCCTGAGTAGCCTCAACCAGGTTAGATGCCAAAACAACATCAAGCCCTGAAATTCTTCGTAAATGGTTCATTACCTTGTCGGCGTACTCGGGTTCAGAGTTAATACCCGTACCAATGGCGGTTGCACCCATGTTAACCTCAAGGAACAATCGAGCATTCTGATTAAGGCGTTCAACTTCCTCGGATAGTGTAACCGCATATGCTTCAAAAGATTGCCCTAGTGTCATTGGCACAGCATCCTGAAGTTGGGTTCGTCCCATTTTGATGATATGAGCAAACTCCTTGGCCTTCGCTGAAAACGATTCGATAAGGGTCTTCAGCACCATCACCAGTTTTTCGTTGGAGTGAATTAGGGCAATTTTCACTGCTGTGGGATAAGCATCGTTTGTTGATTGCGAGAGATTTACATGGTTGTTGGGATGACAAAAATCGTACTGACCTTTTTCGTGTCCAAGCAATTCCAGAGCTCGATTTGCAATAACCTCATTGGCATTCATATTTGTCGAAGTGCCTGCTCCTCCTTGGATCATATCCACAACGAAGTGATTGTGATACTTCCCGTTTTTAATCTCTTCACAAGCAACAACGATTGCATCTTTTATCGGTGAAGGTAACAAGCCCAATTCGAAGTTTGCCTCAGCAGCAGCCTCCTTAACTATGGCTAAAGCATCAATAAGTGTTGGGTAAAAGCTTAGCGTTACTCCGCTAATATTAAAATTCTCAATTGCTCTTAGAGTTTGAATGCCATAAAAGTACTCTGAGGGCACATCACGGTCGCCAAGCAGGTCGTGTTCGCGCCTTGTACTACCCGATTCGTATTGTGCTGCGGGGTTTACCATACGGTTATTTGCATGGCGCATACGCCTTGAAATAACACGGGTAATATTCGAGAATATTTTCAGGGTTGTTTCGGCACTCTTGCTAAATACCTCATCCTCCAGCATGAAGACCACTGTTTCAACCAGTGCTCTTGCCGAAGTTGAGTGTGGCGAATCGGAAGCCCAAGCACCTTCGCCTAAAAAATCGCCCTTGCTAAAGTAGGTAAGCTTAAGTTCAATGCCGTAGGGATTGCTTTTAAACAGCTCTACTGCACCCTTATAAATGATAAAAATGCTTTCTCGTGGGCCATTCTCTCTAAATAGCAGCTGATGTGGTTTAAAGGTTTTGCGTTTAATGCTACCCGATAAAAGCTCGTACTCATTGTCGGTTAATCCCCTAAAGAGTTCAATTTTTCTAAGAAACTCAATAATCTCAACTTTGTCCATAACACAAAAAATTATGATAAGTAAATAATGTTTAAACTGGGTAATTGTAAAATTTTTGAAATCTAGTGCTACTATAATTCCCCAGTCAAAGGTATTCAAGTAAAATGGATTTTGCGAAAGTTTAACTGATGATATTCACCTACTTTACAGCATACTTATTGGAAGGGTACATAACAGCAAAGCCTCACCGAGGTGAGGCTTTGTGATCTAAAACTCAACTATAAAACCAAACTAACCATTATAAAATGTCTTCTTGCTTTCCTTGGTTCTCTTTTCTGCATATACTACCGAATCCTGATCAAAGAAAGAGAGTATGCCATCGAGCATTACAGCTTGAGAAATATTTGTACTAGTATGCTTATAAATTATATTTGCCAGGTGGAGAAGTTGATTCTGATTGGCAATTAAAACCTGCATTGGATCAATATCACCAAACCTAACAATCGTTTCAACCTTACGCAGCTCCGCTAAATTGTTAGATGCAATTTCTTTAAGTTGGTTATAGGCTTTAGATGCAGGAGTACACCTGCGGCTAATAATTCCAATAACCTGCATTGTATTTGGATCAATCAATGGGCCACCGCTGTTGCCGTAACCAACCTGACCATCGAACTGGAACATGCGCACTCCGTCGTTGTTGCTATACATCGATGAGATGATGCCCGACCGTAGTGTCAAATTGGAATAGCCACTATTATAAACGAGTGCTGCCACGCTCGATCCTATGGTAAAGTTCCGCTGCTGACTAAGAGTCAAACTAGGTATGCTGGCAAATTCGGGCAAATCGATATTAAAAATGGCGTAGTGACCACAGTTATGAAGAACTCCAATCCGCAGCTCCTTGGTAAACTCGGTATAGGGTATTTTCATCGAAGCGGTTACGGTATTTGCATCGGCGTCCACAAAGGTAATCTCAACCTTGTGTGCTTTTTCAATGCAAAACGCATGCTGACTGGTAACAAGAAAATTTTTTACTTTAAAACCTGTAAGTGAATCAATACTAACCCCCCTCTCATTCAAAAAATTTAATTGGCAAACCGAAGCATGGCAAGATTTCCAAATTTGGCTAAGCATGTTGGGTAGAGTTTAATGGTTAATGGTTGTTGGTTGTTGGTTGGAACAGGCAACACTAAAAAGAGCGTACAATTGTAAACACAAAAAGCATTGTTACTAGGAAGAAAACCACGAAAACGCCCACATCGATAGTGATGCGATTGATGAGGCTTGATCTTAGAAATACTCCTACTCTTTTCATAATTAATTTCTTTAAGGTGTTTGTTAATTCGGTTGTCGGTGCTATAAAACCAAAAAGTTTATGCGATTCGTAAAAAAAAACTAATTTTAGAGCACAAACAACTTTAACTTTTTTTATTGATACAAAACTATAGCTAATAGAAAAGGTGTCGAGTGGTCAAAATTGCCAATTTTTTTCGGCCAACCTTTTGGGGATTATGTCACGGCTCTATCTGCCATTTTCCTCCGGAATAACAAGCATTTTCACGATTTCTAACTGGCAATGTGCCAAAAATATGATACAAAAACTTAAAGATTCAGTAGAGGCTAAATTTGGGCGCAGAATCGCTTACCAGAAAGACTGTAAAACACTGTCGGATAGGCTATACGAATACTCTTCACAAGTAGTTAGCCCCTCAACCTTACGTCGCTTTTTCGGGTTCCTAACAACGAATTCTAATCCATCGCGTGCCACGCTCGATATTCTCTCGGCCTACTGCGGTTATTCCGACTGGAACGATTTTAAAGCTAGGAACTCGGCAACGTGTAACAACGAACCAATTCTTGCCATTTGGGAAAAGGCTATAGCAAAAGCTCGCCAGATAAGCTATAAGAATTGTAAAACTATTAAAAACGATAATCCCTTAGGGTTTTCAAATACAATTCCCCGCAGTTTTGCCAACGAACGACTCAACACATTCATAAATACCGATTACGTTGCAACACCTTTTATTGGTCCTGGCGGTTTTGGCAAAACTACCCTTCTTGTAAACTGGTACGAGAGGTTTATTACTAATTCCCAAAATCATAATCATCTAATTCTTTTTATTCCGGCTATTCACCTCGAGAATTGGATTGGAAAAGATATCTTTCTAGAAGAGTGGTTACTGTCAATTCTTGAGCTATCCGGATCCGGACTATTCGACACCCTAAACATAAACCCAAATCTTGCCCCTGGCAAGTTTATCCTTATCATCGATGCTCTCGATGAGATTGAGCTCAACCAGGCAAAAACGGAAAAGGTATTCTCGGCTATTCAACGATTAACTACCATGTTTTCGAGCCAATGGTTTAAACTTATCGTATCGTCAAGATTCTCCACATGGACTAGTTTTCTCAACAGTTCCTCCTCCATGTCGAGTTGGCTAAATGCTGATTTCGAACACCTGTCGTCCGAAGGAACCAATATGCCCTCGCTAAGCGAGGTTGAAATCCAGAAGGTACTCGACCGGACAATCAACAAAGAGAGTAGCCAGCGCTTAATTATCGAGGAGCTACCAATGGATCTGGTGGAAACTGTTTCTTACCCATACTACCTTCAACTCTTTGTCGATTTATACAAAATTGAGGCTCATCACAATATATCCGATAGGCTTGACTTACTACTGGAGTTCATTAAAAAGCAGATATACCAAAGTTCACTAGCCGATGAGAAGGTGGATATTATTAATGCCATTATTAGCATCTCTGAGAAAAACAAGCTTTTTGGCCCGGTAAAAAAGAACGAGCTCAAAAACCTTTACCCAATTCACCTTAAACTAGCGGGGAATTATGCAACCGCCTACGATCAGCTGGTGTCGTTTGGAATTTTGAGCGAAGAGCTCACGCAGAATCAATATGGCATACTCACAAAGTTTGTGAAGATTACTCAACGCCAACTCTACAGAGTTCTTCTGCTCCAAAATCTAATCGAACTGAATAATGGTATAGATTTTAGCCTTTTTCAGAAAATTGATAAGCATTACTCTGGGTCATCAATCCATCCACATCTGCTTAACCTACTTTTTGAGCTAGCCTACAAGCAGAAAAAGACTGATGTACTTAAGAATTTTTTTAATCTCCCCCAATCCTCGCTTGAGCAAGTTTTCTCTCTTCCAAATATACATCAAGCGCTTACTAAGGATGATTTAATGAGGAGGGATCTAATTCCCTACTACGCTAATAACCCAGTTGCTAGACATCTGCTTTTCGAGAAATCGATAAATATCAATACAATAGCAAATAGTTCGAGGCTGCTTCTGTTCAATTACCTTCAGAATTGTGACCGCGAGCGCGATTTCTTTTTAGGTAAAATTCTGCTAAACATTTCAAACACCTACGGTTTTGACTTCGACTGGGTTGAGAACTTCACAAAAGAATTACCTGCCAACAAGTTACCCGAAAGCACCCCACCAATAATTGCTGGGTTATGGTTTTCGTGCATTTTTATTGATGATAAAATTAAGGATAATTCTGAGCTGAATCAACTCCTAACCAGCATTTCCACGTTTACCGATAGGCACACCTCAAAATGGTCCACACTTGAAAAGTACAACTTTGAATTGGCGCTGGTTTTTGGACTGATTGTAACCAAGCAGTACAGCTACATGTATGAACGACTATCGAAACTTATTACCTCCAGCGAATCGGGTTATTTAACTCAAGAGGAGAAGGCACTAACTATATACTTTGAATTCGCAAAATGGGAAAAATCAAAATCTTTTGATGATATAACTGCACAAAGAGTACTCCAACACCTAACAGATACTCCATCGTGGATTAGCTACCAAACCGCCATTGTAGGTAGAGCTGTGCTTGCCATGTACTACTTTACTCGTGGACAAATTGATAAAGCCTACGAAAACTACAGGAAAAGCGTTGAGATCAGTAATATTGCAGGTTACACAGTTTTCGAGGTTAAGCTATTGGTTAGCTTGGCCAATATTCTAAAAGCGATTGGAGAGGAGGACCGAGCTCAAGAATGCTTGACATTCTCCCGAAGCTTAGCCGGAAAAGCGAACATCTTTTTCGATTCGCTCTAGTAAAAGTTTTGCCGATGAAATGTAGCCAACCCACCGATTGGGTACTGCTCCGCGCAATAGAGTTGACCCCCAAATCGCTTCAATACGGTTTCTAATTGGGGTTTAAACATGGCTCCCACTGAGCCAACTACTCCAATTCTAGAGTTCGGAAACTCAGGATACTTTACCAAGTGCCTTCTAGTAAGATCGGTGAATGAGCTTTCAACAATATCCGAGATTTCAGGTTGATTAATATTTTCGGCAATAAACTGCATGAAACTGGTTAAGAATTTGACTGGTGATGATTGGGAGTATACTTTTCCCAGTATTTCTCCCACAGGATAAGAACAAAACTGCTGCAATGAGTGAATAAGGTCAAGCGATAGATCACCATATAGCCATTTAATTAATAATTCCTTACAAATATGCGTAGCGCTTCCCTCATCGCCTAAAAGGTAGCCCAGCGAGGGTGTTCGTGAAATCACATTTTGACCATCGTAATAAGCAACGCTCGATCCTGTTCCAAGAATTAATACTAGCCCATTTTCATTTCCAAAAAGTGCACGTGCAGCGCCAATTACATCAGAGAATACACTTACATCAGCCTTGGTGAAAAGATTCGATAGCGCCTGCGAGACCCTTAAATTCATTGTTTCTAAAGCACAACCCGATCCATAAAAGTAAACCTGCGTTACTTTATCCACATCGAAAAACCCTGCAATGGAACTGGTTAGAACTCTAGGGAAGTTCTCTTCACTATGATGATATGGATTTAATCCAACCGATAAAAAATCCTCCTCTTTTCCATTGGAATGAATAAGTCTCCAGTGGGTTTTAGTGGATCCACTATCTGCAATTAGTATCATTTCTTTGCAATTTTTCTGACCCGCTTTAGATTAAGCAGATTCATGGGATTAGTTTTCATTCCCTCAATTTGAGGATTTACAAACCGCACTACCTTGTCGTAGTACAAAGGAACAACCGGAACATGTGACATAACCAGCGAATCCATCTTAAAGTAAATATCATGTCGTGCCTGATCATTTGGTTCAACAAGCGATTTGTTGTACAGATCATCAAACTCAGGATTAGAAAAGTGAGTGTAATTTGGCCCTTGGGGACTAAAATTACTTGACAAAAAGAGCGACAGGTAATTCTCTGCATCGGCATAATCGGCAACCCAACTTCCACGGAAAAGTAACATTCGCGAATTAGCCATCATCTCGCGGTATGCAGCGCCGGGAAATACTTCTACCCTAATAGGAAAACCAATCTCGGCCAGCTGATGCTGAATAAACTCTGCAATATCGAGATAGTCATCGGTAGTACACAAGGTAATGGGGTCGAGTCCAACTCCATTCGGATATCCAGCCTCGGACAGAAGCTGTCGTGCGAGTTCAGGGTTGTACGAGTATCCCTGCTGCGAAGCTTTAAAACCTGGCATTCCATATGGCACAAATCCATTATGCGCAGGATATCCCATATTGCTCCTTAAGTACGACATCATTCTCGATCGATCAAACCCATATGCCAAGGCCTTTCGCACTTTGGGCAAACGTAATGGACTTTTCATCACCACATCGAGAGTTGTATCAACCAATATTCCCAAGTACTCGGTGTTCAAGTAGGGGCCAGTAATCATCTTAACTCTATCGGCATACTGGGGATTAAGATTTCCGGCTCGGGTTAATAACTCATCCTTTGATGCAGAATGCACTCCCGAAAGAAAATCGATATTTCCCAGCAGAAACTCTAAAAACTCCGACTGCTTATCGGTAATAAACGATATTGATATGGCTTCAAAATAGGGCAATTGAACGCCATCCCTATCAACCTCAAAGTAATTTGAATTTTTCCTGAAGACTAGCTTTTCGCCTTCGCGCCAGGATTTAAACTGATAAGGGCCAGTACCAATGGGATTACTCCTGAAATCTTTCCCAAAATGCTCAACCACCTCATGCGGAACAACATAAGCGTAAGGCATCGAGAGTAAACCAAGGAAAGCGGGAAAGGGTTTCGATAAAAACAGCTGAAGGGTAGAATCATTCACTGCCCGGCAACCCTTTGTAGTATTATTTTGGTCACTGTCAAGTATTGAGAAAACCCATGCACCGGGCGATGCAACCTCGGGATCGATAATGCGATTGAAGCTGTATACAAAATCCTGGGCCACAACTTTTCGTCCTATCCCCTGAGGGAATAGTGGCGAGTCGTGAAAAACCACGTCGCTGCGAAGATGAAACGTGTACACCAACCCGTCGTTGCTTAATTCCCACTCTTTAGCAATACAGGGTTCAACCCCAAGAGTATCGTTTAGCTGAACCAACCCATTATACAGCTGAAAAACGGGCCATATAAGAGCCAAACTTCTTGCAAAAGCAGGATCAAGAGATGTTATTCCCTTGCTCTCGTTATATCTAAAAACGTGAATACTGTCATTATTATAGCTTCGGCTAACACAGCCTAACAAAATAAGGGGAAGGCATATAACAAGCAGGAATTTTCTCATTAAAAAATTCAGTTTTATGCACAAATATAAGAAAAGAAAATACATGCACTATCACAAAAAACTCGTGGTCAATATGATAATACTTTATATATACCACTATATATCAATTCGTAAATAATATATTTCATGCTTTTTATATACAATTTTCATTCAATGGTCAAAATCTCAACTATTATGTAGTCAGCTGCGAATAGATTTAGCTAAGTTTGATAAGGTTTTCAACAAAACTCCTAAAAAAAACTAACAAAGCAATATATGCAAAGCACAATTATTAATAATAAGATTAAAGTAGTTCAGGGCGACGACCAAATATATAGGTACATCGCAATTAACAACTGCACAATCGATTTGGACACTCTGGAGAAGATGACAAAAACTGGTGACGCATGGAATGGAAATAGGCTTTGCGCCAACCTCATAGATGTGCGGGATATGCTTTTTATCGACTCGAAAACGCGGGAGTATGCTGCTGCACAGTATCGTCCCCATGTAGCGGGGCAGGCAATTCTTATCGACTCAAAGGTTTCGAGTTACTTTGCAAACATATTCCTTAAGTTTAGCAAACCCAAAGTGCCTACCAAACTATTTACCGTTGAGTCCGATGCCATAAATTGGTTAAAGGAGCAAATGATTAAAAAACAATAAAAGTAACTCTCCCCGGTTGCAGATTGTACAATAACTTTTATAGGTTTTCTTACTATTCGTTGAGAAGTTGGCGTTTGACGTTTAGGGTTTAGGGTTTAGGGTTTGGCGTTTAGGATTGTGTGTGCCCCACCTGACACAGTTTAATGAATAGACCCATAAAGACCGAATACGTACTAATTGGAACGATGCTTAGCCTTACTGTGGCTATTCTGTTTGGATTACTTGCTAAATCGATGTGTTGATGAAATGGGATGCGACGAAACTAGTGTAATGTTATGGATAAAACGACTTACTCGTCATCACGAGAGCTTTTTCCAAAGCGATCTTTTTTCAAAAAGACTGCTTCATCCACCAAAAAACAGTGTCTTAGCAATAACGGTCATATTAAGGTTGACATAATATACTAGTAGAAAAATCTAGGAATATTCGAGACAATTCCAAAGGGGTTCTACTGAAAACTTCGTGGATAAATAAAGTGTTGCCAGACCTAATAGACGGCAGATCGTTTACTGATGAAATTTGATAAAAGAAGTCGGAGACTTCCGAAACATCACTGTAACCTTTTAACTTACGGTGTACATTGAAGTGTATAAAAAAGAAACCGGGCCTCCTCAGACCCGGTTTCACACCCTAAGAAATTAACCTAAAAGCAACTAACCTGAAACCAACTATAAACCCTAAAAAATCAGGTTGTGTTACACTATGAAAAACGAAAAAAACTTTTATTTGTTTCAAAATTTTGGTAAGAATAACGATGATTTAGATCACCTACTGTATCTCACCCCTTTTCAAAATCTTCTCTGCAAAGATACAACCGAATTAACCATTTACATATTTTACTAGGGTAAAAATTTGATGATTTAGAACACCTTCCTTAATCGGTGGTAGTTTTAAAAACCTTTCCCTTACCTCGTTAAGAGCACATAAATTGGGGTATTCCAATGGAATTCCCTTAACCATTGCATAGGCAAGCATGGTCTTAAGGGTGGTTGACTTGATTCGGATTGAAAAATTTGATTTTCGGGCAGGGTGAATATGGACATACCTTTCGGGAAACCGCCCCATCCTTAATACCCAAGTAGAACCATCGGATAGTTCGATCAGTCGAAAGTCGCGTTCAGAATCCTTTAACCACGATGCGAAAGTGGCCATACAATCAACTTTTTGCTGATGAAGCATTTTGATAACCTCACTGGCAATGCATTCAGGACTTAACAAGCCAGAGTACACGTCGGTAACCTAACCGCCTAAACCATTACAAATGGTGATAATGGACATTTCAACTAGATTACTGCCTAGGGAAAGGATTGATCTGCGCATAAACCCAAGATGATGCTTCCAACTCGAGAATGCTATTGGCAAAGGAAGTTTAATATCTAATGAGTTGTATATCAGGGTATTTTTGCATCGATACATCTACAACTTAAAGCAAATGTAAGAAGTAATTTTACCACAAACCAAACCTATAAAAACGAAAAAAGGGTTAACCTCTTACCGAAGTTAACCCCTATGCTGATGCGCAAACTTTAAGCGCTTAATGGGAACAAATCAATACGTTAACAAAACCAACGTTAAAAATCTGACGAAGCAGATTTTACAGACACAAAACGAAAGGAACGGTAAAAAAACTAACGACTAGTACTCAGACCTACGGCCTTGACCTTGACTTCTTCCGCCACCACGGTTAAAGCCACCCTTGTTGAAGCCACCGCCACCTCTTTGGTTTCCACCTCTGAAGCCACCGTTATCGCCTCTGGATTCTTTCCTCTCTTCAGCCTGGTTAACTACAATCGTACGACCATCTACCTCAGCACCATCAAGCTCTTCAATAGCTTTTTTGGCCTGGTCATCGTTGGGCATTTCAACAAACCCAAAACCTTTACTTCTTCCGGAGAACTTGTCGGTAATAATTCTGGCTGCCGATACTTCGCCGTACTCTTCAAAAAACTCCTTTAACTCAGACTCCTGTAGTCGAAAAGGAAGACTTCCACAAAAAATGTTCATCTGGTAACAATTAAAATTAAATAGTTAATAATACGGTGGCAAAAGTACGCTTTATTTCAATAGCAAATAGCCTTTTATAATTTATTTTGATGAATATGAGTTTTTTTATTGTGTACAACCGAATTATAAAAAATAACCAACGAGTATTTCTATACTAGGGTAAGGTTCTAGCTCGAGGCAACAATACAAATTTGTGAGTATTCCTAAGGAGTTCGAATTAAACGCTTATTTAATATTTTTCCAAATAAGTGGTCGTATGACAAAAATCATGTGAAATATGATGTTCAAAAGCATTATTTTGAATAAACCAGAAAAATGGTAAGTCACTTAAATTTTTTACATACTAATGAATAATCCTTGATATACACAACTAAAATAAATTGAACCTTTCAAATTAAATAGTTTTCAAAATAATCACCTAAAAAAACACTAATTTAAAAAACCCTTAACACTATGGATGTTTTAAAAGGAAGAGTTAAAGAGCTTGTTCAAAAGCATGGAAAGGCTAGGGAAAACCTGTTGCCAGTACTACAAGGTATAGCTGCATGCGAGCAATACGTGAGCGAGTACGCAATGAAGCTAATTGCTGAAGAGATGGAACTTTCATCGGCCGACGTATACGGAACCGCTACGTTCTACAGCTTTATGGACACTACCCCTAAAGGGAAGTTTGTGATTAGGGTATGCCGAACAATTTAGTGCTACATGAAAGGTAAAAATCAAATCCTCCTTGCTCTAGAGGAAGCACTTAAGATTAAGTTAGGTGAAACTACACCCGACAAGAAGTTTACTCTTATGGAAACCAACTGTATTGGATGGTGCCATAAAGCTCCTGCAATGCTTATCAACGATGATGTTCATACAGAACTAACTGTTGAAAAAGTGCATAAGATAATTACTGAGTACAAGCAAAAGCAAGACTAACCAAAAAAAGAACTCGTCATGGGAAAAAATATATTAAAGCGGATTGATCTAATATTTAAGGATGAAGCCGATTACAAAGCGGTTCTCAAAAAAGCAGCAGGGAAAACCAACGATGAGCTAATAAATGAGCTTATTGCTTCAGGGCTGAAAGGGCGCGGAGGTGCAGGTTTCCCTACAGGACTGAAGTGGAAACTAACCTCGGAATCGAAAGCCGATAAGAAGTACGTTATCTGTAATGCCGACGAAGGTGAGCCCGGCACCTTTAAGGATAGGGAGATTCTTACCCAAGTACCGCATAAGGTGCTAACCGGTATGGCCATGTGCGGTAAAATAATCGGGGCTAAGGAGGGTTTTATCTACCTGCGCAAGGAATACAACTATTTGACAAAAAATCTAAATAAGATCATTGACGAATTCCACGGGGTATGTAAAGAATTGGGAATCGATTTTAGGATAAAAATCTTCTTAGGCTACGGTGCCTATATCTGCGGTGAAGAAAGTGCACTTTTTGAGTCGATGGAGGGAAAGCGTGGGGAACCGCGCAATAAGCCACCCTACCCAAGCGAACAGGGATATCTAGGGAAACCCACTGTTATAAATAATGTAGAAACACTGGCACATACCTTTACCATATTCCAATACGGGGCAAGCAAATTCAACGAGCTGGGCGTACAGGACAGCTATGGTTCAAAACTATTCTCCATATCGGGCGATACTCCTATACCTGGAATCTACGAACTTGAACTGGGTATGACAGTTGAGGATTTTGCCAACGATTTTGGTGATGGCGATACCAAAGCCGTTCAGGTTGGTGGTGCCTCGGGCTTTTGTGTACCTAGAAAAAAGTTTCGTGAAACACATATTGGCTACCAAGGAAAACTAACTGGCATATCACTTCCTACAGGAGGCTCAATGATGCTGTTCAATAGTTCACGTTCAATGTTTAATTTGCTCACCAACTACCTTGAGTTCTTCACCGAAGAATCGTGCGGACAGTGCACTCCTTGCCGCGTTGGTACTCAGCAGCTGCTCGAGGGTAGCAGGGCTGTTAAGCGTGGGGAAAAGCCTGCTGCATACCTAGATAAGTTGCTGGCACTTAGCGAGACTATGAAAAGTACATCCAAGTGCGGGTTAGGCCAATCTGTGGCCAACTCATTCCAATCGATTGTTGAGAATTTCCGTGAAGAAATGATTTACTAATAATGGATCCCACTATGAAAAAGAAGATAAATCTAACCATAAACGGAGCCCCCTTATCAGTTGAAGAGGGCACCACAATTCTAGATGCAGCCAAGGTGCTTGGCATAAAGATCCCTGTACTTTGTTACCATAAGGATTTATGTATTGCAGGTAATTGTAGAGTTTGCGTTGTTGAAGTTGTAGGTATTAGCAAACTGTTTGCTGCTTGTGCCACGCCAGTTTGGGAGGGAATGGATGTGCTAACCAACAGCCTTATGGTTCGCAATTCACGAAAGCATATCATTGAGCTGCTCCTATCGGAGCACAATGCCGACTGTACAAAATGCTACAAGAACGGAAACTGCGAACTGCAGGAGCTGGCTGCAGAATACAAAATTACCAATCAGGATTTTATTGATATCTACCACGCCAAGGATTACTCCGTTGACAGCTACTCGCCCTCCATCATAAAGGACGATAGCAGGTGTATCCGCTGTCAGCGTTGTGTTAGAACCTGCGAGGAGTTGCAGGGCGTTGGGGCGCTAACTGTAGCCCACAAGGGCGATCATATGAAGATCTCAACCTTCTTTAACAAGCCCATTAGCGAGGTGGTGTGTACTAACTGTGGACAGTGCGTAATTCACTGCCCAACTGGTGCACTTATTGAGCGCAACTACATTGAGGAGGTTTGGAGTGCAATTGCTGATCCCGAGAAGCATGTTGTAGTACAAACCGCACCTGCAGTGAGAATTGGCCTGGGCGAAGCACTTGAACTCAATGCAGGCGAAAGGGTAACCGGCAAAATGGTAGCCGCTCTTCGAAGGCTAGGTTTCAACTCTGTGCTCGACACCGACTATACAGCGGATCTAACCATTCTAGAAGAGGGTACAGAATTACTCCACCGGTTAAAGAGCATCCTGGTTGATAAGGATAATAAGGATCCATTACCCATGACTACCAGCTGCTCACCGGGATGGGTAAAATTCTTTGAACATATTTATCCTGAGTTACGACCACATATGTCAACCTGCAAATCGCCTCAGCAGATGTTTGGTGCACTGGCAAAAACATTCTACGCCAAAAAGATTGAGGTTGAACCCGAAAATATTGTGAGCGTATCGATAATGCCATGCACTGCCAAAAAATATGAGGCCGATAGGCCCGAAATGCGTGATAGTGGGTTTAAGGATGTGGATTACGTTCTAACAACCCGCGAACTTGCCATTATGATCCAACAGGCAGGTATTGAGTTTGCAGAACTTCCAGAGGAAAAGTACGACTCCATTATGGGATCATCATCAGGTGCAGCAGTCATATTCGGTGCTACCGGGGGTGTTATGGAAGCAGCACTTAGAACAGTCTACGAACTTGTAACGGGTCGTGAAGTTCCATTTAAAAACTTAAACATCACCCCAGTAAGGGGACTTGAAGGTGTTAGGGAAGCATCCATAAAGATTGAGGGTACAGTGCCCGAATATAATTTCCTTGAGGGAGTTGAGGTTAAATGCTGTGTTGCCCATGGTCTGGCTAATGCGCGGACGGTTATGGAAAGTGTAAAAAATGGTAAAGCAGAGTATCATTTCATCGAGATTATGGCCTGCCCCGGGGGATGTTTGGGAGGTGGAGGTCAACCAATCCCCACCACGCCGGAAATTAGGCAGAAACGCGTTGAGGCTATCTATGCTGAGGATGCATCGATGGCAATAAGAAAATCGCACGAGAACCCTGAAGTAATTCAATTATATAAGGAATTCTTAGGCGAACCCTACGGACACCTCTCGCATAAGTTGTTGCATACCGAGTACTTTGAGAGGGAGAAGTATTAATTCACTGCCTTTTAAAAATCAATAAAAGGAAAGGGGGTCAATTTGAACTGCCCCCTTTCTTCATTATTGCATTACTGACTACTCATACTCCTTAAGAATGTCCTTAACGCCATCGGGCGAAACGCGACCGTAAACCTTCTCGCCCACTAGAACTACAGGAGCAAGACCACAGGCACCTACACAGCGTAGGCAGCTGATAGAGAATTTACCATCGGGTGTGGTCTCACCCACGTTAATATTTAGCATACGCTTAAACTCATCAACCACTTTTTCTGCACCACGCACATAACAAGCCGTACCAGTACAGATGCTAATGGGGTGTTGGCCCTTAGGGATCATGGTGAAGAAAGAGTAAAAAGTAACCACTCCGTATACCTTGGCAACAGGAACGTTTAGTTCTTGTGAAATAATTTCCTGTACCTCAGCTGGGAGGTATCCAAAGTATGTTTGCGCCTTGTGGAGCACGTTGATTAACTCACCTGGTTGGTTGTTGAAGGATTTGCAAATCTCCTTGAGCTTGACAACATCCTCCTTTTTTAGCTCAACTTTAATGTGTGACATTGACTAATCCTCCAATTTAAATGTAAATATCCTTGTTTCCTTTATCGAAGTAATGTGTATGTAGCAAGTGGTGTGCCTTTTCACTCATTGGCTTGCCCAAGAACTCTTCGTAAAGTTTCACGATGTATGGATTCTCATGCGACTTACGAATTGGCTTACCAGCATCTTCGCGATAGATAGCTGCTGAACGAGCCTTTAGTATATCGCTATCGCCATGGTGTAATGGCTGACCGCCACCACCAATACATCCACCAGGGCATGCCATCACTTCAATAGCGTGGTAGTTTGCTTTTCCGCTACGAACATCTTCAAGCAGCTTACGAGCGTTACCTAGTCCGTGAGCAATACCAATATTTATTGGTAGTCCGTTAAAATCAACAGTAGCCGAACGGATACCCTCCATACCACGAAGCTGCTCAAAGTCGATTTTATCTAACTTTTTGCCAGTTTGAATTTCGTAAGCAGTACGGGTTGCCGCCTCAATAACACCACCGGTAGCACCAAAAATTACGCCAGCACCTGTTGATTCGCCAAGAGGACGATCGAAATCTTCATCTTCAAGGTCGGCAAAGTTGATGTTGAACTCTTTGATTAGGTGAGCAAGTTCACGAGTAGAGATTGAGAAGTCCACATCGGGATTTCCATCCACCTTAAACTCATCGCGTTGTGCTTCATATTTTTTAGCCAAGCAAGGCATAACCGAAACAACAACTAAATCCTCACGCTTCACCTCCATCTTATCGGCAAAGTAGGTTTTGGCTATAGCGCCAAACATTTGCTGTGGCGATTTTGCTGATGAAGGAACATCTAGCATATCATTGAAATTGTGCTCAAAGAAGTTAACCCAACCTGGGCAGCAGCTGGTTAGGATAGGTAACTTCACGCTCTTGTCGCCGTTAAGATGACGAGTTAAGCGATCAAGAAGTTCAGTACCCTCTTCCATGATGGTTAGGTCGGCAGCAAAATCGGTATCGAAAACGTAGTCGAAACCAATTTTACGAAGCGCATTCACCATCTTACCGGTTACAATGGTACCAGGCTCCATTCCAAACTCCTCGCCTAATGCAACGCGAATTGCAGGGGCAGTTTGTACAATAACCTTTTTAGTTGGATCGGCAAGGGCACGGATAACTTGTGGAGTGTGATCTACCTCGGTTAAGGCACCAGTTGGGCAAACGGCCACACACTGTCCGCAGTATGTACAAGGTGACTTTTCGAGATCTTGCTCGAAAGCAGGTGCAACGGCAGCGTGGAAACCACGGTTGAATGCGTTAAGCGCGCCAACGGTTTGTACATCGTTACACATCATCTCGCACCTACGGCACATGATACACTTATCCAAATCGCGAATGATTGAAGGCGATGTATCAACACGGTATGTGCTCATCTCGGCATACTCCTGACCTGGGATTTTGCGAACGCCAAGCTTTATAGCCATATCCTGCAACTCGCAATTACCGCTTTTTGCACAGGTTAAGCAATCCTTTGGGTGATCGCTAAGAATAAGTTCCATGATGGTACGGCGAGCGTTGATAACGCGCATTGTGTGGGTTTTAACCACCATACCCTCGGCACAGTCGGTAGAGCAAGAAGGGGCGAGATTTCTGCGACCCTCAACCTCAACCACACAAATACGGCAACCTGCAGGTTTATTCTCAATATTCAGATCCTTTAGCTCCATATAGCAAAGCACAGGGATATCGATCCCCAGCTGCTTGGCAGCTTTGTAGATTGTTGTTCCTTTGGGAACTTCAACTACCTTATTATCTATGGTTAGTTTTACTGTTTCCATTTATCCTACTCCCCTATTAAATGATGTTAATGGCACTAAATTTACACTTCTCCATACAAGCACCACACTTAATACAGATGGTAGTATCGATGAAGTGGGGCTTCTTGCGATCGCCACTAATTGCGTTAACCGGACAAACCCTAGCACACGCGGTACAACCAACACAAGCCTCCTGATCAATTACATACTGCATAAGGGCTTTACACTGGCCTGCACGGCACTTGTGATCCTTAACGTGCTCTAAGTACTCCTCATAGAAGTTGTCGAGGGTAGAAAGAACTGGGTTTGGCGATGTTTGACCAAGTCCGCAAAGTGATGTGTCTTTAATTACCTCACCTAGGTTGCGCAGCCTGTCAATATCTTCCATTGTTCCTTTACCTTGGGATATACGCTCGAGCAATTCGTATAGACGCTTGTTTCCAATACGACAGGGTGAACATTTACCACAACTCTCCTCAACGGTAAATTCAAGGTAGAATTTGGCCACCGATACCATACAGTCGTCCTCGTCCATTACAATCATACCTCCGGAGCCCATCATTGAGCCAGCGGCAATAAGGTTATCGTAATCGATAGGTGTATCGAGGTGTTTCTCGGTTAAGCAACCTCCCGATGGGCCACCAGTTTGAACGGCCTTAAACTTTTTGCCATCCTTAATGCCACCGCCAATTTCGTAAATTACCTCACGTAGGGTGATACCCATAGGAACCTCGATAAGACCAACGTTGTTAATTTTACCAGCAAGTGCAAAAACCTTAGTCCCTTTAGATTTTTCGGTTCCAATAGAAGCAAACCATTCATGCCCTTTAAGGAAAATTACGGGGATATTGGCGTAAGTTTCAACGTTATTCACGTTGGATGGCTTTCCAAGGTATCCACTTTCAGCTGGGAATGGTGGTTTAACAGTGGGCTCGCCCCTTTCGCCTTCCATTGAGTGGATAAGCGCAGTTTCCTCGCCGCAAACAAATGCACCAGCACCATAACGGATTTCAATATCAAAATCGAAACCACTACCTAACACATCTTTGCCAAGCAAGCCAAACTCGCGAGCCTGCTCAAGAGCAGTAAGCAAACGCTTAATTGCCAATGGATACTCTGCACGGATGTAAACCAACCCCTTGGTTGCACCAATACAGTAACCGTTGATGGTCATTGCCTCGATAATAGAGTGTGGGTCACCCTCAAGGATTGAGCGATCCATAAACGCGCCAGGGTCTCCCTCATCAGCATTACAAATTACGTATTTCTGATCGGCGTGATTTTTAGATGCAAACTCCCACTTTAGTCCTGTAGGGAAACCTCCGCCCCCACGACCGCGAAGACCTGATTTTTTAAGCTCATCGATAGCCGCTTGTGCGCCCATTTCGATAACTTTACCCAGCGCTTGGTATCCATCGCGAGCTATGTACTCATCAATATTTTCGGGGTTAATAACACCACAGTTACGCAAAGCGATACGAATTTGCTTTTTGTAAAAGCCCATATGCTTCGAATCGCTGATATGCTCCTTGTTGCTTGGGTCGGTATAAAGCAAACGATTAACCTTACGCCCTTTAACCACGTGCTCAGCAACAATTTCTGTAGCATCCGAAGGTTTAACCTCGGTATAGAAAGTGTTATCGGGTAGCACCTTTACGATAGGACCCTTCTCGCAAAAGCCGAAACATCCGGTCATAATCACCTGAACCTCGTTCTCAAGGCCATGGCTTGCTAATTCAGCCTTAAGAGTCTCAACAATTGAGTCGCTCTCTGAAGCTCGGCATCCGGTTCCTCCGCAAACAAGTAGGTGCGATTTGTATTTAGCCATTATAATATCCTCCTTTAGCGGTTATTGATTGTCAATAGTATTATAATTCACAGGAATAATCCCATCAACCAGCTCGCCGTTTTTTATGTACTTCTCTATTATCTCATCGGCCTTCTGGTTGTCAACATAGCCAAAAACCACAGGTTCTTGGTTAGGCAATTTCACCTCTATGGTGGGCTCGGCATAGCAGTATCCCATACATCCTGTCTGGGTTACCACTGCATCGATGCTGCGCTTCTCCAGCTCATCGATAAAAAACTCCATCACGGTTTTGGCTCCTGAAGCGATACCGCAAGTTGCCATGGCAACTTTTATCTGAATGCGGCTATCTGGATCTTCACCCTTTTCCCTGAGCTCGACCTTCGACTGAAGTTGCTCCTTCATCTTCTTAAGATCGGCCAACGATTTAACTTTTGTCATAACTATGGGTTTCTTTGGTTTATATGTTATTCAAATAACAATTGGATTGTAAAATCTGGTAGGCAAAATTATCCACTTAGCAAATCATTTTAAATAAAAGGATTATGTTGTACAACCTAGGTTGATAATTTATAATTCGTCTAAATTTAAATTAATCATCTCTCTTAGCATTTTGGCCACTTGTGGAGAGTTGAGCGGAATGCCATCAAGTACCTCTTTGACCTCGTTCGTATCTAAATCAAACCGATTTGCTCCCCTTTGATGATTATAGGTAAAGTGTATTTCTGGATTGGCTGCAATAAGCATAACCACTACGCCTGCAATATCGCCAATGGGTTGCCTATCGATATGGCTAAGGCCAAGAGTAGCCAACACCGTAGTGCCCTTTCCTTCGGCTGACTCGATGTGTAGCTTGCCCCCTGTACTTCTGCAAGCATCATTTAAAAGGGGTAGGCCCATGCCCACCTTTCGGGTGGTACGAGATGTAGTGTATGGATCTAGCACCTTTTGTACAACCTCAGCAGGCATTCCTCGGCCATTATCGCCAATGGTAATGGATAGCGTATCCCTTTCGCTATCTTCTGCAATACCAATATGAATATGTTTTGCTCCAGCAACAATTGAGTTCTGGACAATATCGAGGATATGCAACGATAGCTCTTTCATGGGGCTGAACGGAATAAAAAATCAAGTTAATAAAAAATGTAACACGGGTGAGCGTTTCCTTTATGTATATTTTGTTCCAATAAATTTCTGAAATTGAGCGACTACTACATCATAGAATTTTTAGCTTACTCCAACACCCTTCGGCCATTCTGACAATGTAGCGCCATAGCCAACTCCTCAAGGGTGGGCGATTGAAGAAGGTATTCGGTATAGGTAGCCCCTATCTGATCGGGGTAGTGAGCATCGGAATTCTTGATTAGGGTAGGTTTGGCTAAATAGCTATGTTGATTCAGAAATGCCTGAGGATCGGTATTTCTAAAAATTTCAAGCGCATCGAACTGCAAATCGGGAGGGATAAATCCGAGCTGGCTAATAATGCTATACCGTGGCCTATCGACATGCGCTGGAATAAATAGCCCCATCAATTCGTGCACTTTTTTCTGAACATCATTAATACCAGCCTCCAAACCACTGATAAGGAGGGGTTCGAGTTCCTGTAAAATTTCATCATCCTCGTTAACCACCACCTGATATCCGAATTTTTGGGGATCATTGGGGAAGTTGGGCAGATTCTCATTAATAAAATGCTGGAAAGCCTCGCGCTGCTCCTCCGTCTCGAAGAGGCATAGACAGTGAACTTCCTCGCGGGTTGTGACCTCAGCACCAAAAAATACAGTTATACCCAATGGTTCAGCTAATCGACGTATGACTGGGCCATGAAGTGTTGAATTGTGATCGGTTATGGCTATTATGTCGAGATTCCGAACCTTAGCCAATTCAACTATCCTGCGGGGGCTCATGTCTAGGTCTCCGCAGGGCGAAAGTACAGTGTGAATATGTAAATCGGCTCGAAATAGCTGCATCGAAAAGCGGTTGAAATATGAAAGTCCTTAAAGAACTGTAACACTACTTTTCAAGTAGTTTGTATAGTTGACCAGCGATCTCAAAAGTATTTAGCTGAGTTCCTAATATTGGAATCTGCTCCTGATTGCTTTGCTCAGCTGTGTCGGGCTCAGGCTTGATTCCCTTAACAAGAATTATAGCAGCTAGTTCTTTTAATGATGAAATTGCCATCACATTTTTGTGGTTCTGCAGGGTAATCCATACGTTATCAGCATCGGCATGTCCCATTACATCGCTCAGTAAATCTGAGACATAACCACCATTAACCTCGCGCGATAAACCTTCGTTACCTGAGTAAACCTCAAGGTTAAGCGACTTCACTAGATCAATTACTTGCATTGAGTTTAGGTTTAATATTTTTGAAATTACGACTGTTGTGATTGATGTCGTTTTTTTTGGATGAAAAGACTCTCAAAGAATTTCCTTTGATATCAAAGTATAAGAATGATTGTCTCTCTTACTATTCAAAATACATAAATAGCGTAGGCTATTTCTTGCCCTTACCTTTGGTTTTGCTACAATCCTTATAAAAACGATCTTTCCCCCAAATGCGCTCCATAATACGGAACGAATGGTCGGGATGCAGCTTGCGAGTTTGCTCCATGGTTTTCTGAAGGAAAATACAGTGCGAAATAGCCGCTTTGCCCTTCACAATATCCTCGGCCAAGGCCTGGCAAGATGGGGCGCCACACGAACCACAGTCGATATCGGGAAGAAAGCACATGATGCGCTGGACGCGCTCCATTTTCTTCATGGCGCGAGCCATGTCCTCGTCGAGTTTAAGCATGCTTCGGGGTTTAACCGGGTTAGCCGAAACCCTACCCAGCACGAAATCCTTATAGCTATCGATATTAACTCCACCCTCATTGGGAAATTGCTCAGCGTTGCTTGCAATCTCGGCAGAGCGTTTTTTTAGTCGTTCAACGGTCAGGAACCTATTACCCGATGTTAACACGCCACCGGCACATCCCTCGTCGCATGCGCGAATCTCGAAAAAATCCACATCGGTAATCTCATCGTTCTCTAGTTTTTCGAGAAACTCAATCACGTTATGGAGATTATCAATTGCCAAGCATCGCCCCTGAACGTGATTAGCCTCACCGTTGGTGATACTCCATAGGATTCCTTTAGATTTCAGGCTGGTCTGCTGGTCGTAAACAACTCGCTCAGAGTTCTTCTGTTTCAGCGTTCTAAGGACTTTATTGTAAATTACATCCATATTGATAACGCCATCTACCTCTGACATATCCTCCCCCACTGGGCTTTTAATGGCTGCAATTTTTGCTGCGCAGGGGGTAACATAAAAAATGCCGATATCGTTCTTGGGCACACCCTTATCCATTAACATCTTGCGGTAAAAGATAGCTGAAAGATCAAGCGGAGCCTTCAGCAGCATGAGATTATCGACTAGGGCGGGAAACTTAACCTGTATTAAACGAACTATTGCTGGACAAAACGACGAAATAACTGGTTTTTCATGCGCATCGTCGTTAATGTACTCATTTATAGCATGACTAAGAATATCGGATGAGCTCTCCACCTCAAAAACATCGGTGAAGCCCAACTCAAGAAGTGTGCTGTAAACCTCGCTAGGCGAAACATCGTTGGGGAACTGGCCCAAAAGCACTGCTGGCACTAGAGCAACACGGCGCTTGTAGTTAAAAATCTTGCTGAAGTCATCCTGCTCAATGATTATTGCGTTAACCGGGCAAACCTTAAAGCATTCGCCACAATCGACGCAACGGTTCGCATAAAGTTC
The DNA here is from genome assembly GCA_034003245.1 of Tenuifilaceae bacterium. Classification (GTDB taxonomy): domain Bacteria; phylum Bacteroidota; class Bacteroidia; order Bacteroidales; family Tenuifilaceae; genus Perlabentimonas. The sequence goes on along the minus strand of JAVEYY010000040.1, from coordinate 2,808 downwards.
AGCTTTGCCGTGGCGAACCCGAAGCGCTTCAGTTGGGCACACGCGCATGCAATGCGAGCAGCCAATGCACACATCGCGAAGTATCTTAAGAGCATGATGAAAAAAGATGTTTTCCATCTGAGCTAAATTTATTGCTGATTAAGGGAAACCATAATCTCAACAATAGTTCCCTCGTTAACAACACTGCTGATATTGAACTCGTCGGCATTGTTCTGGATATTAGGAAGTCCCATTCCTGCACCAAAACCCATTTCCCGAACCTCGGGCGATGCCGTTGAGTATCCCATTTGCATGGCCAAGTGAATATCGGGAATCCCTGGCCCCTTGTCCTCCAGCCTTAAAAGAATTCGATCGGTGGTAATATCCACATAGATATTACCACTATAGGCATGGGCAACAATATTTACCTCTGCCTCGTAGAGGCACACCACCACGCGCTTTATTAGCTTTGGATCAACGTTGAGCTGCTTAAGAACTTTCTTAACCTGGCTCGATGCGTATCCCGCGTGTGTGAAATCGCCGCCCTCGACCGAATACTCAAACTGCATGTGCTAGGAGTGTTTTGTAAAAAGTACAAAATAAAGCATTTTGTGCGATTTAAAAAATGGGCTTCAATCCGTGCTGAAATAGTAGCCCCGATGCTTTAAACATGGAACTCTTGCACTCGATAAGCACAATCCCACTCTCACAGGCTAAATCGATCATCTCCTGAGTTACTTTTTTGTTTCGCACAACAACAACACACTGAATATCCGACATTTCAGCGGTTCGAATGGCTTGAACATTAGCCAAACCCGTAAGTAGCAGCATCCCATCGGTTTGTGTTGTTAACACATCACTCATTAAATCCGACGAAAATGCATATTCTACCTCGTGGGTTAGCATGTCGTTTCCACACAGAACTTTGCCATCGATAATAGTTGCAACCTCTTGTAACGTCATGGTTTTAGTATTTACCTCAATATTTATCACCAAAGTAATTGTTTAAATCGTTCAATCCCTAAATCGACCACAAAGATATATATTTATTGTTATTTATTTAACAACTGAAATTTAATAATCATTACGTTCTGTTACTAAACAGTTATACGATGATTAAGCAGGAAAGAAAATGTCAATAAAATAGGGCAACTCCTGTGATGGAATTGCCCTAAAGCAGTAGAATGATTTTGCTCACCGAGCAATGTTGCTCTATTTATTTTCCCACTTAAGAAACTTGGGGGTGAAGAGCAACGAAAGGTATGCGTAATAAGAAAACTCCGAGTCAGGGGCACCTGTTAGCTTAAGGGTTTCGAGCGATTCCGTTGGGAAAATGGTGCAAATTGAAGCCTGAAGGCCTAAAGTTTGGTTTACCCGGTAATTTAGTACAAAGTCGACTTCGGTTCCTAACCCCTTACTTACTGTAGTATATGTATCTGGACCGGGAATCCGTAAGTGGGGTTTATTAAGCATAAAATAGTGTAATGTTGCCTGAAGATTTAGCTTTGTCGAAAATACATACTCTCCCTGCAAAAATAGATCGTGGATTCCAGCCCATCGAACTTCTCTTAAATCGGCGCTTGTAAAATAGTCGATAAATCCCAGGTGAGCATGGCCTGCCGCCAACAAACGATTAAATGCTGTAAAGGTGTCAAAATCGCCTGACCAGTCGTGGCCAGAATGGGTGTCGACATGGGCTGAGATCTTTAATTTATCGGCTGGTTTAACCCACATCGAAAGGTTGTAACTATAGGCGCTAATCTTCTTATGACTAGCCCCATATGCTCCTAGGTCGAGCCAATGATTTCCAAACTGGTAGTAACCCCCCACTCTTCCACCAAAAGTATCCGAAAGCTTTAAAATTACATTCGACCCCAGAGTGTTTCGCCCATACATAATATGATTATCAGCCGGATTCTGGGAAAGGTCGAAAAAGTTAATTGCATTCACACTAACCAAATCGTTTAACTTCTTATCCATCCAAAGAAACGACATGTACTTAAAGGATAATGGGAAATTGTAACCATCCAAAAAATTAACCTCCCCTACATTGTTAACCATTGTTCCAAAATGGAGATTTAAACCCTTGTCTTTATTGCTATAGATCAGCAAAGCCGCGTCGTATGTGACTCCTGTAATTGAGAAGTTTCTTGTTGCCATTAACCGCTGATCATCATAAAGTAGTTCCTGTCGGCCCAGCTTAAGCAGAAGGTTTGGATTCACTTTATAGCCTGCCCAAGCCTCATACAAATGAAGGGTATTGCTTGCCATGGCATTCCAGTTTTGGCCCCAAACCCGTGCATCCTGACCTGAGAACTTAAATAGGAAGCTGGAGTCGCTGTAGCTAAAAATCAACCTCGATCGTTGGCTTACCAATGCAGTGGGATGTGTAGCTTCCGATGCCAAAGCTCTATAACCATCTCTTATCTCGGCTCGGGTACGAAATTGGCCATCAATTGTAAACTGTGCTTTTGTGGAGAAGCTAATAGCTAGTTGCAGAAAGAGAACTGCGTAAAGGTATTTTCTCATCACAATACGATTTAGTTAACACTCTGTATGATGCTGTAAACCTAAATAATATGAACGAGCGAAGCAAAACATATCCAATGATATTGCTCATCATACTTACTAACGGGTTTGAGAAAAATGCTTATGACCAACACTATTCTGTTGAACAAAATGCTCACCCTAACGTTATATAGGTAAAATGAAACACCCATGACGGATTTTAGACACACACGAGCATGATTATAGCGCTCCGATGTTACTTTCGTGGTAAAAATTGAACAATGACAGAAGCACAGGATAAAATAGAATTTGCTCAGGTAA
>JAVEYY010000039.1:0-46407 GCA_034003245.1 Tenuifilaceae bacterium | reverse complement strand
TTCTCCTGAAATGTTGAATGCAACTGTTCTCATCAGGATGCTGCTTTACAAAATCTATAAAATTCATTTTCAATATATTTTGTACAAATATAATAATTTAGGCACATTAGCGGATAATCATATAAAATTGAATTACAGTAATTAATTAACAAAGCCATCTCCTCGTCGGTAACCTTGGAAACTTTTATTCTATTCTCTTTCATAAATTGTCTTACCAAATTTTTACTTTCCGACGAAAAGGAGTTCAAAAAACTTCTATTTCCTCTGAATCTTTTTAGATTCCCATCAATTTCAACAAACTGTGTTCGAATGGCTGGTGTGTAAAAGTACTCCCTTTTGGATGTATTTAATTCGACCCGTTTCTTCCAGCTATACAGAGTGCGAATTCTTCCATTTCCAATAACCTGATAAATTGTTTTTGACCCATCGGGCATAGTCTTGAACTCGAAACTTTTTACCCCAATACTGAAATGGGTTACACTAGCATCTGACATTGTTAACCTATGCTTAGCCCCTTGGGAATTGTTATACTCTAGTACAAGTTGCTGGTTAAATATATCGAGGTTTAAAAGCAGATCTTTGTAGAGTTTCCCATTTATGGTTGCTGTTCCTTCAGTAAAAAACTCTTGTGCTAAAAACTGATGACCCTCGACTTGAGGCATAAGGTAATCATACTTTCGACCATTTACAACAATTGAAAAATCGAAACGATCATTACTCTGAGGCATCATTACCACGCCACCTGCTTCCATATTGAAAGGCAAACCTAAAAACAGCGAAAAGAGGACTAAGGTTATGAGAAGTCTAATCCTTGAAGGGAAATTCATATTGTTTAAAATGTAACTAGTTAGCAGTTGATTAATTCCAAGTGCAAAGAAACAAAAAAACCAGCATCATTAGCTATAGTTTTTAACACTTTTTGCCGATTATACACAAGTGTAATGCACGGCAGCAATCCTTTGACGACTTATGCGAAAAAGGTTTAATGGGGTACTTATTTTTGATGATTTTGGAATCTGTTCCTATATGAATGCAACACAATTGATTTTGACTCTGGGTTTTTCAAAGGGAATTGATAGTGGGAGATTATTAAAGCTCGTTTGCTTTTTCTCTTATTACAGCCAAATATATAGTATCGACTTAATTGAGGTAAATGTTCAGGTAACTAATTTTGAATCTATACCATGCCATATTTATAGTTTTGGAATTAATGTTTTAAATGTCATATATTAAAGGGAGGTGTTTTCAAGACCTAAACCTTATCTTGAGAAGGTGAAAAAGGCATGATTTTCAACTGATGAGTTTGTTGAAATTGTAACAGAAAATTCCCCTTCCTCAGCATGAAACTCTCCTTTAGCATTATAAAACGCTATATCTTCCCAACACAACTCAAATGTTACCACTTGCGACTCATTGGGTGCTAGCCCAATCTTTTGGAATGCCCTTAGCTCTTTTACTGGTCGAGTTATGCTTCCAACAAGCTGTTGGGTATATAGCTGCACAACCTCTTCTCCATAAACATCACCCTTATTGGTAACTACAACAGATGCTTTTAGGGATTTTGCTTTTGACATTAGCGTATCATCCAGCTTAATTTCGGAGTACTCGAAGGTAGTGTATGAAAGTCCAAACCCAAATGGGTAAAGTGGCGTGTTTTCAACATCAAGATACTTTGATGTATACTTGCCTTCGCCAAATGGTCGACCCGTGTTTTTATGGTTGTAAAAAATTGGAATCTGACCAACATTTCGAGGAAATGTAACGGGTAGCTTACCCGAAGGGTTGTAATCGCCAAAAAGCACATCGGCTATGGCATCGCCAGCGGTGGTTCCCAAAAACCATGTTTCGAGAATTGCATCCGCTTTCTCATCAACCGTTTCAATGGTTAAGGGCCTGCCGTTCATTAGCACAACGATGAGTGGTTTTCCAACTTTAGCAAGTTCAAGAGCCAAATCTTCTTGCAAGCCGGGTAGGCTGATATTTGACCGACTGGCGGCTTCGCCGCTCATGTTTGAGTGCTCGCCAATGGCCAAAATAATGGCATCGGATGCTTTTGCTAATCTGAGTGCCTCGGCAAATCCTTTGCGGGAATTATCGTTTACCCCAGTCCCAACCGTATGGAGAATTCGAGTATTGTCACCCTGCTTATTCTTAATCCCTTGTAGCAAAGTGACCGATTTTTTGTAATCGCCGGATGCCGACCAAGAGCCAAGCATATCTTTTTGGCTATCGGCAAGTGGACCAATTACTGCTAGTGTTTTTATAGATTTACTCAATGGAAGAGTATTACTTTCATTTTTGAGAAGAACTATTGATCGCTTTGCAAAATCTCGGGCAAATTCAAGGTTTTCGGGAGTCATCACCAAGTCCTTCTGTCGTTGAGTATCTGAGTAACGATATGGATCATCGAATAGTCCAAGTTCATACTTAAGCGTTAGAATTCGCTTAACAGCCTCATCAACACTATTTAAGCTTACCTTTCCCTCTTTTACTGATTTAGCAAGATGATTATAGTAAACACCACCCTGCATATCCATATCAACACCTGCGTTAATGGCAAGCTCACCGGAGTGCTTTTCGTCTCTAGCAAAACCATGCTTAATCATCTCGGGAATCGATGTGTAATCGGTAACCACAAAACCATCGAATTTCCATTCGTTTCTGAGAATATCAGTTAACAAGTATTTGCTTCCAGTGGCTGGAATGCCAAAAATCTCGTTGAATGCGGTCATAAACGTTTTTACACCAGCATCAACTGCAGCCTTAAATGGGGGTAAATAGATATTTCTCAAAGTTAATTCTGAGATATCGGCAGTATGATAATCTCTTCCAGCCTGAGCGGCACCATAGGCTGCGAAGTGCTTGGCGCAAGCCAGCATGGTGTTTAGCTGCGAAAGATCGTCACCCTGAAAACCCTTTACCTTTGCTTTGGCAATCATTGAGGTTAGGTATGGATCCTCGCCGGAACTTTCGGCGATTCTCCCCCACCGTGGATCGCGTGCAATATCAATCATTGGGGCAAAAGTCCAATGCAATCCTTCGGCCGTGGCTTCGGTGGCAGCAATTCGAGCCGATTTTTCAATGTAGTCTAAATCCCAACTAGCCGTTTCGCCAAGGGGAATGGGGAAGATTGTTTTGTAGCCATGAATCACATCGTAACCGAAGAGTAATGGAATACCTAGTCGAGTTTGTTCAACCGCAATTTTCTGAATTTCTGTTGTATACTCAGCGCCATGGGCATTGAAAACGGCACCAACCCTTCCGTGTTTTATATCTTCTAAATAGTTTTCGTGCATTGTTGGTCCGGTGATATCCCAACCGCTTGAAAAAAGTGTTAGCTGACCAATCTTCTCTTCAATGGTCATTCGACTCATCAAATCATTTACAAATACATCCCTTTCATTTATTGCAACACCTCCCTTTTGGATGCATCCAAATAGAATTATTAGAGGCAACAGTAATGACAACAGAAGAATTTTCGGCTTCATGTTTTCTGGCTATTTCAGTAAATGGGGCTGAATTTCCTTTTTCCAAATTTCATATCCGTTCTTGTTCATGTGGAGCATATCCTCAAGAAATATGGATTTTTCGGGAACACCCATTTTGTTTAGCATTGGCTCCCATATGTTAATATAACTAGTGTTGGGTTTTGACTCTAAAAACGCTTTAATATTATTATTCCCAGCCATAAACTTATTGGCCAAATGCCATCTCGAAGGGCTTGGTTTCATTGAAACGTATGCAACCATTACATTTGGCAAACGTTCAGTTATTAAGTTGAATAGGGTTATAAATCGAAGTGTAACTATATCAACAGTAATTGTGTCGCTCGAGGCAAAATCATTCTCTCCACAGTATATCACTATTTGCTTTGGGCTGTGGGGAAAAACAATATCATTAACATATCGTATCTGATCTTCGAGGGTTGAACCGCCAAAAGCCCGATTAATTATAACGTAATCGGTGAACTGTTCTTGTAAATCGTACCACATGGTGAACGACGAGCTGCCAATGAACAGAATCGCATTCTGAGGTGGCGGGTTTAGCCTATCCTGCTCTATAAATTTATTTACATCGTGAATAAAGGGTTGACCTAACCCATTTAAAAACGGTATGAAAAAGATGAGTATTACGAAGAGAGATCTTTTCATGGCGGCACTCAATTAGAATGTATTAGTTGAATTTATAGGTGGATAATTATTTCATTTTTCACCTTACTTAAATACCTCAATAGTAAAGGCATTGGTATTTGTACTCCTCCCTCCCTGTAAGGGTTCTGCTCAAGAGTGAAGTGGATTGGTTCTCCATTTACATGAATTGAATTTGGGCTATACCCTCTATTCTTAACTTTGTAAATAATTTCAACTGATTTGCCCAAAAAGTTCAGCTGTGCTGAAAACTCGTTAAATGATCTAGGCATTACCGGATCAATGATAATGTTACCGTAATCAATTCTCAAACCTAACAATCGTGAAATTACTAAGCCTATATAAATACCTGGGCCACTGGAATAAACCCGCCAACCTCCCCTAACGGTTAGTTTTCCCAGTTTCGCCTCGTTGTATCGCAGGTCGGCATCGTATCTACTCTTAAAGATTATATCGGAACTACTGTAGTAGCAATTCGACTGGCGAATATCGCCACACAGAACAATATTTTGATAGTCAATCGGAATGGCTTGACGAAGGGCCTTGATAAATGCTTCTGCCTTACCCATTATGGCCAATGACTCGGCATAGCGGATGTGCTCATGCACATACATTAGCCCAATTTCGCGACCAAAGAATGTGCTGCTCTCGGCTCTTTGAAAGATTTTTTGGATACCACCTTGATACTTCAAAGGCTTATCCATTAATCTTGCGCCATCGGGTCCTTTTAGATGTTGCTCGATTAAATCCTGGTGAATTTTTGCCTGCTCATTTGTGAAAATACCGCAAATTATTCCACGGTTCATGGGCAGAATACTGTAATGGATTCCGGTTGTTTTATCGCTGGGATGAAGGAGCACGCTTATGGAGTTATCCTCCTCAACAAGCCCGTAACCTGCAACAATTCCATCCTTCACTAGATGATTATTAAAGTCTGCTTTAATTTTTTTGCAAATATCTTTTAACTCATTTGCTTTTTTCTGATTACCCCCCAACTCATAAACCTTTTGGTATTGGGTAAATGCCTGATAGTTCATCTCAACAGTCCAACTTGAGATCATTCTCTGTGCAAGCTCTTCACTAACAGGTTGTAATGAATCGTTCCAATCGCCTCCCCCAAAAGGAACTAAAGAAGTTCCGGGGATAAAGGAATCGACAATCATTTTAATTAGCCTATCGACGTGTTCACTCAGAGGCGTTTTCTCTGTTTTAGAAGAAAAATCTTCAGAATAGTAGGGTAGAACTTCATCGAGGATTTTTATATCTCCAGTTACTTTGATGTAGTTGCTTAGGGCGATGATACACCAGTAGATAATATCGCCATGGGCTTCGTGGGCGCGAATGTTTGTGTAGCTGTCGAACATCCACCACTGAGGCCATCCGCCATCGGTGTTTTGATTTGAGAAGATTATACGTAAAACCTGTTTAGCCTCTTCGTACTTCTCTAAGTTTAAAAGTAGATCTATTGGTCCTTGCGAAACATCACGCGTGCCCCAAGCTGCACCGCCAAACTGTTCGAGGCCATAGGGGGTTAGGTAGTGGGTTAATGCATTCATCCCGAACCATGGCAATATCTCGCTGATAGCGGTAATATCCTTTTGGTCTCCTTGGAGTGATAGATTTAAACTTAATTTTTGCCACTCTGATTTTGCCTGATTGCAATCGTTAAGCCATTGTTCATCTGGGTTATCAATCATCATCAATTTGGCGGGAGAACAAACTTCGCCAAGGAAACTCATGCAAAAACTAGAGGTTTTTTTTACCTCAAGGATAAACAATGAACCCGATTGCGATTCATCATTATACAGTATTTCGTCTCGGCAGGCTCTATAATCAGCTTGTATACTTTGGACTGCTATTCTGAACAGGGCATTGGGAAACTTGCCAGCAATCAGGCTTTCTGCTTTGGATTTGGCAATGTATTCGCCATTTGATTTGCCCGAAGTTATGTTCCATCCGTTGGAGAAATCAAAATCGTGAGTGATAAGTATATCAACATCATTTCCAGTGATAACCTTAAAATCGAGGTTGACTTGTGGAGCGGATTTTGAAGTCCATGTGCGAATCTGGAAGATTTGATTGCCAAACTTATATATCCAGCGGGTATAGTTTAATCCAATTTCGTAAGCCGAAGGAACGCTAAGTAAATAGTGTTTGCCATCAATCTTCACAAAGATTCTCTGACCTGTTTCAAGTGCAGTGTTAAACTGACTGGAGCAAACCGAAAGCAGAATATTAAAATTGGTATTGCCTTGGGTTATGTGTGAGTTGAAAACCCCGTAGGCAAATGTATTGGTTGAGACAATGCTTTCATCAGGCACAAATCTAGCCTCGGCCTGCATAATATGACCGTGGGGTCGATCAACCAAAATCTCTTTAGCTCGCAAAACAACATGGTTGCTATCAAGGCTAAAAAAGGATAATACCTTTCCGTTTGCTTGTTCTATATGGCGTTTTTCTTCTCCAAAGAATTTAGTTAGTTCCTCATCGGTTAAATCATCAGCAGATAAAAATGGCGCGGTGTTGAATAGATTTTTTGAAGGAGAAATCCACTTTGGGGTAGCAAAAGCAGGTATAGTGTTGCTGAATTCACTCACAACACTTGGTAACATTTTCAAATCATCAGTTGATGTGGCAAGTGGATGATTTGGCAAAAAGGTGGCAACAAAATCGGTACGGTGAGTTTTGTTAAGTTCCAACTTAAAAGGTTCCTCCTGTAAAGCTACTATTGCTGATTCGCCAGCATATTCACCACCAAGTGTGTCGTTTTTCAATCCCTCGGGAATTCCAGTAATGCGAAAGGTTTTACCGTAGAACTGCATTCCATCGGTACTAGCAGATAATGCACCGTTTTTGCATGCCATCATAAGCCAAGGATGCACACCCGACTCCTTCATGTTTTGCCTACAGCAAATTACTGAGCCGTAGCTTTTATCGTTGAGGACTAACCTTTCTATATACTGACTAACATAGTACTCGTTAACCAACCCATTGCTAATGGTTTTAAGTCCAACGTCCTGAACATATATAAGGTCGAGCTCAACCTCTATGTTTGATTTATTTTTGATTTCGACGCTCCACTGCCAGCTCAAACTTTTGGTTGATAGCTGCAAAACACAAAGATAACCGATGCCATTCCAGCTACCCTTTGCAACAAATTTATTATCCTCAAAACTAAAAACACTGTTGCTTTCGGGTCCGATTAGAGCAGTATATTCAAACGGTGTGTTTCTTTTCCTTAAGAAGATATTTGCCCCCGATTTGGAAAAGGGAGTGTTCTTTTTAAGACTTACTCTTATTGGGTGAACCTCTATACTTTTCACCGAACCATTTTCGAGAAAGTGAATGTTGAGGCCGTGTGAGTTTTTAATTATCATCTAGCTAAGTTTTACAGTTAGAAGAATTTCTTTGTTGTGTTTATGGCTATAGTTAAGTACAATACAATCTTTTATGGTCATTATATCAATGCTTTCACCATCAATTGTTGCGCTTTGAACTTTGATAGCATTGCTCCCTTCAAGCACAATTTCTCCAGCCAGATCGCGATCGCCTTGTAAGGTGATTTTTATTTGATTATCAAATTCTTCAAATCCAAGGATGTCGGATGTGGAATGAAGAATTTTTAGTCCAACGGCTAACTCAAAACAAACAGGTGTTAGCATTGCGTAAAGTGGAGGCCAAAGCATTTCATCCTTCTCGAAGGGAATAGAAACCGCTTCGCCATTAGCTGGGTGTGTATAGGTGATTCTACCAATCTGCTCCTCGTTGTAGTAGTTTCCAACGAATAGCATTGCTGAATTGCTGTCGGTAAATCGTTGCTTTACCGATATGTTATCATTATTTGATGATACTTGCCTTAAATTGGCTCCTGATTTTTGAAGAATGGCTTCGTAAACTGGCTTGTGCCCTTCGGTATCGAATCCTATCCATGTGCCAAGATGGATTATCGTCCCTTTTCCAAACTGTTTTGAAAAACCGCAGGGTGTGCCCTTGATAGTTCGGGCAATTATCTCTGCCCCTGCGAGCGATTTTTCTGAGTAGATAATCTGCGGATTTGCACACTTGATATCCTTCAAATCATAAATATCTACCAAGGGCGAATCGATAATTTCGCTGCCGACGGGCTGCACCAAAAGCGAATCGCGAATTATTGTGCAGGGTTTTTGTGACATTTCGCGGTCGGGCAGATAAGGGAACATCACAACATTGCCTCCTGCAGCAGCATAATCAACAATAACCTGCTGATCCTTGGCATTCATCTCATCGGTTGTGAAAGCCCATACCTGTTTATATTGGTCAATCTTATCAGCGGAAATCTTGCTGAGATCAGCCATATCATAGTCGATATTTAGCACCTGTAAAACTTTAAGAAGCCCATCGAAATATGCAGAGCGACGAATAGCTGCAGGTACAAACTTGAGTTCGCTCGCACCCGCCTCGGGTCTTTCCAGCTCAGTTGCATAGTAAGGAGGATAGAAGAGCACGCAAACCTCAGCCTTGCGTTTAGCATTGAGAATTAATTCCTCATTTGTGTCGATAATTTTGCTCATTTTCTTTACCAAAGGAAATGCCCTTGAGCGTTCACCCTCAGCGCTGAGCGGTGTGAACCAGTAAAATGTATCGCCTGAGTAGCCTTTTCGGCTTGGGTTTTTACCCTGCGAGAACATGTAGTAGTTCCAACCGGTTAATCCGTTGGCTATGCTTGCCTTGTAGAAAAGTTCCATTTCACGTGGGTTTGGTACAACATGGTACTCACGCGAACCGCTTTGGAACTCGGCGGCAAAAAGGGGCTTGATGCCCTGCATTGCATAGGTTATATCGTTGATTATGCGATCGTCGTGAAGGTTTCGATGCGACAGGAACTCTGGAATATGATCGATTCCGAATATGATTTCGCTTTTATCCTCGTATAAATCCTCATACATGGTAATGTTGAGGGGGAAATCGTAGCCGTGGCCGTAAATCCAACCGGGGAGATTGTGGTATAGTGGAACATCAACACCTCTTTCCCTGGCCATTTTGGTGAGCATCCTTAGGTAATCGCCGTAGTATGTTCGCCAGAAGCAGTGCCACTCGTAGTCGCGACTGCGATCGCCTTTGGATGTGTATGGCATTCGGCCATCGGGAGGTAGTTCTAGGTCAGTGAACTGCTTGTAACTGGTTTCCCAAAGTTTATTCACCTCATCAATGGAGGTGAATTTATTTTTTAAGAATGAAATGAATCGAGCTTTAACATCCCGACTGTAATCGGCCTGATGCGCCAACCACGAGAAAACGCCAATCTCATTACAAATTTGCATCATTATCACCGGGCCACCAGCAGAAACCTGTCGCTTGGCAATGAATGGCATAATTTGATTGTACCAAAGGGTAACTTTTTCAATATAAATATTGTGAAAGAGATTAACCCCATCACTCATTACGATTTCACCCTTGCGATTTCGCATTTTTACCTCATTGCCATGCTTATCAACAAACCAATCGGGCAGACCAGCGCCACGAAATTCAGCCAATATAAATGGACCAGGTTTTAGAATGCAGGTTAAGCCATGCGATTGGCATTTCTCAACCCAGCCATTTAGGTCGCGCTCGGGGCAAGAGCTGCCATCAAAATCAAAAACACCCTCAACTGACTCGTGCCAAGCCCAGGGTACGTATGTGCTAATTGTTGATAATCCAGCCTCTTTGGCTGCATGAAGATGTGTGTCCCACAACTCTCGCTTAATCCTGAAGTAGTGAATCTCGCCAGAGTTGAGAAATACCTTTTTATTGTTGAGGTAGAAATTCTCGCCTTTTATGGTAAATGACATATAGTTGTTTTTTAATTGTTTTACTAAAAATCATTCGTCATTGTGAGGAGTCTCGTCATCTTTTTTGACGAGATGACGAAGCAACTTAGCACAGCGATCTCCCCGAAGTTAATCTTCTAATATTTAGTATTTAAAGATTGCCTCTCACGATAAAAATCGTCGTGATCGCAATGATCTTAGTTTGTTTTGTAATATTTACGATTAACATATTTAACTCTTACTATCCCTTTCCACGTTTCTCAACCTAATCAGCTCCTTAATTTCGTGCGAGCGTTTCTCGGTTAGTGAGTACTTTAGAATAAAAAATATTGAAAATAGACTTAGCAGAAATGGCAGCCCAATCTCCACTACTCTCATCATTAGAAGCGTGTAAGGTGTTTGTTTTTTTAGCGGAACTATTTTTCCCTCAATTTCACTTAACCCATTGTCAATAGCGCTTAACGATTCCATTGTGCTCATTCGGGTGAGCCTGTTATAAACCCACTGCACATTCCTCATAAGCTCGTCGTAATGTTCTCTGCTATTCTTGGTCTCATCCGATTTGGTCTCCAAATGCATCCAGAGCTCAAAAGCATTTACCTTTGCTTTTTCTAGCTTTGTCTGGAGTGTCAACGAGATAACCTCATTATTAACCAACTCCAAAGTTTCTCGCCCCAATTCTTTACTTATTTCACTACTTAGTATTTGTAGCTCATTTACTGTGGAATCGGTATTTGATATAGCTTTTGACAATACATTTCTCTTTTGACGGTGCAATTCGGTGAGGTTTTCGCCAGCGAGTTTTTCCCATTTTTCCGATTCTTTACCAAGATAAACCAAGTAGTTTTTCGATTCCTTTACAGCCTCAGCTTGCTGAGTATTGATTCTGTTAAATAGATCGCTATCGGTGAAATTAAAGGTACTGTCGACTTGTAACGATTTAACTTTGCTGTGCATCTCCCTAACGCTTCCCTGCATATCATCAACTCTCATTACTTGAGTTTGGTCGAACATGGTAAATACAATAAGTGCTCCAGCAACAAAGCTGGCAAGTGCGGTTCCCATTTTAATGAACCACCAGAATACTGAGTAGAAAGTCCCTTCGGTGCGAATGCCCATGTTTAAATCATCCTCATCGCATATATCACCAACCATTGATGACCCAAGGGTAAAGAAGAATAGCATGCCTGCTGAAAGAAGAACTGTTGGGATTAAAATTAGATAGGGATAAGCAGGGTTGTAGCAAACTATTTTTGAGAGTTGTGCCAACGACATAAGTAAAATGGCAAGGACAAGTGTACTTCGTTTTCCAAGTTTTGGACTTATCCAATTTAATGGGAAAACCGCGAGCAATCCGGTGATAGCCCAAATAGTTCCGTTAATGCCAAGAAGATATGCACCTGCAACCTTATCGCCACCAAACACATAAAAAATGGGTATGTATGAACCAAGCAGGTTCACAAAGTTGAAACCCATGGCCAGTGTAAAGATGGTTAGGGTTAGCATAATAAAATTCCTGTTGCTAAAAGTATGCTTCATATCACTCCAGAAAGGAGTTTTTTGCTGCTTGGCAACCCTAACAAAACCAGGCTCGCGAAGTTTGTATGTCCACCAGAATGAGAGTGGTATGAGAACACCTGCAATCATTAGTGAAACGTAGCGCATTCCGTCGGCTTCGTTTCCACCAGGCCCCTTGAAAATCTCCATGCTTGCAAGTGCAAAAAGCCAGGGAGTGCTCATGGCAAAGAGGTTTCCCACAAAACTTTTGGCACTAAATAGTCGGGTTCGCTCATGGTAGTCGGTGGTCATCTCCATGCCAAGTGCACCATGAGGGATCTCGAAAATGGTGCATGCAGTATAGAATAGCAATAAGGTGAAAAGTATATACGAAAGTTGAAACCACTGGAAACCCGCCTCGGAGGGAAACCATAAACGTACCATATCACCTTTGGGTATCCACCACATGGCAACAAAGAACACAGCAACCAGAATACCCCCAATTAGCAGGAATGGACGACGGCGACCCCAACGTGTTCGAGTATTATCGGAGATATGACCAATTAAAGGGTCAGAAACAGCATCCCACAAACGGGGTATAATAAGAATTACTCCCAGCCAAAAAGCGTTTAGACCAAGGCTGATATTACCCATTAGTCCAACAAGAATTCCAGCAATATTAAAGAGTGCTATGGGGATAATACCTCCTGCACCATAGGCAAAAAGTTGGGTTATTTGGATCTTATCCTCCTGTTTCGTTTTGTGCTGCTCGGTAAATTCCTTTTGGCTCATGTTTTATGGAGTCATTTAGTTTGATGTAGAATACTTTCGATCTAAGTTACTATTTACAATTTCTCTCTTAATTGCGAATCTCGTTCTTTGAGATGAAGCAATCGAGCGTTCTTTGCGAGCTTGGCGAAACCAATTTGTTTATAAAAGATCGCTTCGTCTCGTTAAAAAAAGATGACGAGACTCGCGATGACGGTCATTTTTTGTTATTTCATTTCCACGTAATGCCAAAAAAATGGGTGAACTCCTAAAATTACTTTTAATAATATACCACCACCTCTGCCGGAAGCTTCTTCACCGCAATTTCATTCTGACTAAAATCCTTACTCTCTTTTCCGTTGATAATTACTCTTGATGGTAGTTTTGAACCATTAAAATTCTTTATCACAATAACGTTGTCGGGCAGATTTACCTCTCCACTTATGTTAATTTGATATTTATTCTGTTCTTTTTTTATTGAGTATGAAATCTCACCATAATAAGTTGGTAGATTTTCAATGGACATACCCTCGGGTGCGTCAATCCAATCCTGATAAAGAGCAGATGCTAATACCAACGTTGCATTATACTCATTCTCGTATACAAACATCGATCGGATTGCGTTAATAAAATCGCTACCAACCCACGTGTGCGGCATATCGCCAATAAAGCGAGGAATTCGGAAATCGTTCCAAACCACCTCAGCCCAATGGTTCCATCCTTGAGGCCGAAGATCGTTTAGGAAGAACTCAATTAGCTCATGGGCTCTATCGGGCTGATCGAGAAAAATAAATGAGCCAATTAGTCGAACTTCGTAAGGTGTATAATTAGACCAATCCCTTTTGCCATCCCTTCTATCTTTGAAAAACTCGTAGTACTTATTGAATGTGTTATAAACTTGAGGCCTAGGTAAGTTGTTATACTCGTTACATGGTGTAAGCGCAATGGTAGTTGAGGTGGCATCAAAATCGCCCAGCTCAACGCATCCGGGTATATAGTCGATCCCTCTGGTTTTCATCGCCAAATCGATTGATATGTAAAGATTCTCTTTGAAAGTATCTCGAATTTTTGAGATTCTTTCGTAATCTCCTTCTTCTCCAAGTATTTTCTGAATATCTGCAGCGTCTTTTAATCCCTTCATAATAAAGAAATTATCCCAGTAAGAGTGCATGGGTTTTTCGGAGTAACCCTCGTGGCTAATCGACTCTGGTACTAATCCGTAGTATGCCCTTATACTATCATTACCATTTTTAAAATGATCTGTTGATCGCTCCGCAATAAGCGATTCGATGTACTCAACAGCCATTAGCACATTACGATTTTTCTCACGGAGAAAAATTGTATCCTGAGTAAAGTTGAAGTACTCGCGAATCAGGTAGATTAATTGTCCGTGGCTATCGTGCTCAGGAACGGGATCGGGGCCTCTAAAATCTACAACACATGGAACCTTTCCATTCTCGTACTGATGATCGGTATACCAATCGATAAAATCTTTAACCTCGTCCACAATGCCCGATTTTAGTAATGCCGATGAGGTTAGCGACCCATCACGAATCCAACTGCGCTCGTACGAACGAGAACCAGGCTGGATCCCAGCTTTGTCGCGGTTCACCAGAATGTAAAATAGGTTCGATTTGTATGTGTTAACAATTCTGTTGGCCGATTGGGGTAGGTTGAATTTGATATGATCAATTTTCTCTTTCCAAAAATGGTTTGATTCAACGAATAGCTGATTCGCTTCGAAGTTGTTTATATCGTTCTTAATGTCGAGTTGGTGAAAGGGAACTAGTAAGGAAAATTGTGTGCTTTCGTTTGGTTCGAGGCTAATCGAATATTTTATCACTCCACTTGCGAGCTTGCTTTCATCTATTACTGAAGTTTTATTTGATTGAATCCCTTTTTGAATAAGATCCACCGGATTCCCATCGTCAAAGCTATAGGCATTAAAAGAATCATATTGCCTAAGTGAAGTAATGGTTTTGCCATCAACATCAATTTTACTGCCTATCTTAACTTCTTTTAATGATCCTATTTTACCTGCTCCGCCAGCAAGATTAAGGAACTGGTAGTATGGATTTACCTGGAATGGGCGAAGCAGAAGGTAAAAATCAAACTCCTTTTTTTGTAACGAGTTATTTTTGAAGTAGTACCCAATTAGCAAATTTGAATTACTATTGGCTTCCCCACCGGCAGTAACTCCTGTAGTAAATTCAATATCATCAAAGTCCCATGAAACAGAAGGCGTGAAGTTCAACGCTCCTTTGTCAAAGGGAAAACTCATTGATTGCGATGACTGAACATTTTGCCAGCTGTAGAGGGAGTTTCTAATCTTAATTATTGGATCTATGGAGAACAGGTTCTTATCCACCTCAACCATCCCGTCCTCATTAATCAAAGCCTCTTTCATATCGTTGTTCACACCCGTAATGGTCCAGTACGATGCCTGTTCCAAGAAATATCTCGGGTAATTGCCTGCCTGCGAGTTATGTGCAGAGTAAATCAGGAAGTCATTAACCGATAATGAATTTTTGATATCCAATATCTTTATACTATTGATGCCAAATCCTCTGGGATTGCTGCTTTCAATAAGATTTATCTTGAGGTATTTTGATTCTGCCTCGGGCATCCTAATGAAGCTAACATCGCTCAGGTTTGATTTAACTGAGTATGCTCTTTTCCAACTGATAGCATCGTCAGAGAGGAGGATTTCTAAGGTTTTTGCATGATAATCCTTATGCCAATTTATTTGCAACCCACCAAACTCTCTAGTTGTGGTGAAATCGAGAAGTAAGTTCTGATTCTTTACCCCCTTGCTAAGCCAGAACGTTTTGCTTTGTGCGTCGTTAATGTTGTTGGAGTTAGTCCGCTTAGCCGACGACGAGGCAGTAATTTTGGGGTTTGGATAGCTTTCCGATTCGGGCTTTAGTGGTTCAAACCTTAAATCGTCAATCCATACCGTTCCCTTTCCTCCAACAAATGAGGCAATGGTGAACTCAATTCTGTCGATTCGCTTTAGCTCACGATCCTCGGTTGGTCCCCAGGCAAAGTTGATATGCCTTTTTTTTATTTTTATTTTTGTCCACTCCTTGGGGAAATCATAGTTCCGATTACTAACCCACCAAACGTTATCGCCTGAGCTATCAATAAATTTGATTTCAAAATTATTGGCGGGCGATTCAGCTTTTACCCAAAAAGTAAACTCAAAGTTCTCGGGCAAATCAATGGGGAACCATTTCTGAATACCTCCATATCCCGTGCCCTTGGCAAAATTGTAATCAAACCGGAGGGCATTGGCCGTTAATCCCTTGTCAACGGATAAATCCAACTCAACCCCATCGGAGTGGATAAAGTTCCACCCCGTTTTGTTTTCAAACTCATCGAGAATTACTTTTTGAGCTGAAATGAATTTGGCAGATAGAAGCAAAAAGGCAGATGCAATAGCAATTTTGAAGATATACTTTTTCATTGATTTTGCTATGATTTGAATTTTGGTTACTCTAATACCTTATACCCAAGTTTGTTCAATCCCATTTGGATAATTGGGTCTTGCATAACGTAATTCCAAACAAGCCCTGTTCTAAAGTTTTCAATCATAATAAGCATTGGCCCTTGGGCTATTCCAACAAAATCGTCGTTAACCCAGTTTGCCGTGTGGTTAAACGCATCGTAAAACCCATATTTACCCCAAATTTTATTACTATTTCGTTCAATCATCGATTTAATTGTTGGAAGCACAATTTCAGGAGCAAATGGTAACGACGAAAGTGGCCCGTATGGTGCAATGGTACCATCGTCGAAGTAGTTGTAATCTGGACCGCTTGCCCCTCTTCCTGCATAGCCCAAGAACTGCTTGTTGTCGAAGTTGTGGGCATCAGTTGGGCCATCGCTTGCCGTAACCCCCCAGCACAGAGAATCGTAGCCAACCCAACCATGTGGATTGTCAATAGCGTAAAGTTGCTGAACATAGGTTGCACGACGAGAATTTTCGAAGTAATCGATCCCTTTTTCCTGCATGTAGGAGTCGGCTATCCCCCTAAAATCAATAAAAGCTTGAGAAAACTGATGCCCAAACAAGGGAGGGAAAGCAGCATGCGAGAAACCCTCGTAGGGAGTTTTCCATTTATACGATTTTAACCATGCATTGTAACTTCTCTCAACATTCTCCATGCCCGATCCAGCGGCCAAAACATAAAGAAAGAGTGCTTCATTATATCCTCTCCATCCCATGTGGTGCAGTCCAGTTTCGGGATACCAACCCATGGAGATTGTGTGAGCAAACTCGCCTTCATCGGGCATCTCCATAAAGTTCCAGTCAACACGCTCCAAAAGGAATGCAGCTGTTTCGCGGATTTGTTTTTCAACCTCGTTATCGGCGTTATAGTAGTTTCGTGCAAAAATTACTCCCATCAACAGCAAGCCGGTATCAACCGATGAGAGTTCGCAATCCCAAGCCCTAGTACCTGTGTCCAATTTGTGGAAATGATAGTAAAAACCCTTGTAACCGGCCGCTGCCGTATCGATACTCTGTTCCGAATTTTTGTAAAAATTTAGCATGTTAAGGGTAATTTGTGCCGCTTCTTCTCTCGAAATCCAATTCCTTTCAACCCCCACAGCAAAGCTTGGTATTCCAAATCCTGTGGCAGCAATGCTCGATGGAGCCCAACTTGCAGCCCTATCTTTCACAATACCCCACTCGGGATGATGCTCATTTACGAAGAAAAGAAAGGTTTTTTGCTGAATGGAGTCCAGCATAATTTCCTCTTCGCTTGTTAATGCGTATTCAACGTTTCCTTTTGATTCGAAAACAAATTGTTTTGGCTGATTGCATGCTGCAAACGCAAGAAACATCAGCAGAAGTAAACTCTTGAATTTCATGTCGTTTTATTTTTGATTTGTATTTTGCGCATAGTTTGTTTCTGAGAAATACAAGTATTCACAACTGAATCAACATATTAAATGGGTCTACTTAGAATCTATCATTAAAGTCTAACTTTACCCGTCATTGCGAACGTCCTGTGCGAAGCAATCTCTTCGTTATCTACAGATTGCTTCGTTTGACAAAAAACGCCAAACTCGCAATGACGAGTATATAGACAGACACTACTTATATGCTATTCCCAGAGTATTTAACCCATCTTGAACATCCTCATTAGCCATAAATGTATCCCATAAGAAACCCGTTCGATGGTTTTCTATCATGCAGATTATTGGGCCCTGATCAATGGCTAAATAGGAACTGGCAAACCAGAGTGTTGTTAAATTGAAAGCATCTTTAAACCCGTAATCTCCCCAGATTTTATCGCCCAGGGTGTAGTAAAAGAATCTCAAGGCCTGCATGCTCTCTTCGGGTGTATATGGAATGGATGAGATTGCTGCTGTTGGCGCAATCACTCCCCTATCGTTGGTGGGCGAACTGGCAGTGTAGCCACCCTGAATATCGCTGGCGGTTAGTCCCCAGCAGTCGGCTGAATAACCTTGATATTTTTGGGGATTTGCTATGCAGTATGCCCTATTTATTTTGGTATGAGCCACATTTTGACCCCAGTAGTTTGCGTAATTATCACTTAAGTTTCGTGGATCTAATCCCAAAAACGAATAGTGTGAAAAGAAAAGTGGCCCACCATAATCGGAACCGAGTGGCAACTTAATGCCATAAAAAGTTATATTGTTTATCATTGGGTAAGCACCATCCCGAGCCCAACCATTATCGTAAACATCTTTGGTTATTGGGAATGTTGGCGATGATGCCGCTAAAACATACACAATTAGCGCTTCGTCCCAGCCTCTAATGGAATGATTCATAGCCCATCCAAGGTTAGGCGACCAGTGCCAGTAAAGAACATTTTCGTTATCTTTCCTGTACCACGACCACTCAACCTCCTCCCAAATTTTTTGAATTAAACCGCACATTTCTTGCTCTGCTTGCGACCCGTTTTTGAAATACTCCTTAACGGTAAGCAATCCTTGAATTAGAAAGGCGGTTTCTACCAAATCACCACCATTATCGTTTGTGCTAAATGGAATCACTTTACCTGTTGTACCATTGAGCCAATGGGGGAATGCTCCATGAAATCTATCTGTTTGTGGGTTACTTAAGAAGTTTACAATGGTGTTCAATCTCTCAAATCCCTCCTGACGAGAAATGAAGTTCCTCTCAATGCCAACAAGAATGGCCATTAGTCCAAATCCACTGCCACCCGATGTTACCACATCGCCTGAGCCTAAACGCTCGCGCGTTAAACCAGAAACGGGGTGTGCGTAATCCCAAAAGTATTTGAAGGTTTGCTGCTGAACGAGCGTTAGGAGTTCATCGTCAGTAATAGTTGGAAACTTCGGAATGCTGTCGATGCGGGTTCTAAGTACAAAAGTGTATGCTTCCTTAATTAAGCCTCCCAGGGTAGGCCCCTGATCGAATGTAAGCCGATATCCCGAAAGGGATTTAAGCAATTCGTGGGGAATGATATATAGCGTTTTTCTTGAATTGTCAAAATGATGGTTATAAGCGGAATCTACACCTCCGCTTATAAATAGTTTACTTTTGGTAAACTTGGTTGTATCAACTTTATCTCTAAAATGTATGCTTATGTTTAAATCTTGAAAATCAACGCCATTAATTGTTGTGTTGTTTGGAACATACTTGTTGCCAACAAGAATAGAATCGATAAAAACATCT
Organism: Tenuifilaceae bacterium; assembly: GCA_034003245.1. Classification (GTDB taxonomy): domain Bacteria; phylum Bacteroidota; class Bacteroidia; order Bacteroidales; family Tenuifilaceae; genus Perlabentimonas. The sequence goes on along the minus strand of JAVEYY010000039.1, from coordinate 27,532 downwards.
TTAACAACGGTATTGTTGTCCTCCTTTTTGCAGGACAGAGAAAGTAAAGTGTAAAGTAAAAGAATGGGAAGCAATTTCATTGTATGCTGATTATGATAAAAAAAGGTAGAGAAGGGATATCCTTCCCTACCTTTTAATATTTTCGTTAAATAAAATATTTAGTTTATCTGAGTAATCTCAGCATCGTATAGAGCCTTCGCCTCAGTGGCTGTAAGGCCTCTGTCATAAATACGAAATTCATCAATTAAACCTTTAAATGGAGAGGCCCACACATCATCCTGCAAAGAAGTACCAGCAAGTCGGTCGCACCAAGCACCAATAGCAAGTTTCTCCGGTGTGTTAAATTTCAAATCGCCAAGAGGCAAATCTTCGCCATCACGCTGCCAACGGTTCACGCCCATGTATTCAGTACCATCAAATGCGGTAACGTGTACTCCGTTAACATAGGCATTGAATTTGGAAGTTACGTTGTCGTAGGTACAGATGATGTGCCTCCATTGCGGTGCGGTAACATCAACAAACCAGCCACTTCCACGTTGCCCCTTCCAAGCATCTGCATCATCTTTCCAGAAGTAGCAGTCCATCTCGGCAAAGTTGCGCGCTTGTTCTGTTTCGCCTGCTGGCCAGTTCCGGTGCTGCAAAAGGAATAGATTACCCCAGATCCAATCGCCTTTTCCATCTAAATGGAAAACCATTTGCTCGGGGGCATCGGTAGTTTCAACTGTGTTGGGTACTTGCTTTACCCATATCGAAAAACTGAAAGCCTTTAGTGTTTTCAGCTTACTGTTTGCTGGTAAAGTATAAAGCAAACCCGAGTTTTTGTCAGTTGCTCCCTGAAAAGCTTTACCACGCCTACCTTCAACAAAGGTCGCTGTTGTGGTTGCGGTATTGCTTGGGGTCATCGAACCGATTTGATCGTTTCCATTGTCTTCAAATGGAAAATAGGCAATAAGATTTGCAGTGGCAATGGTACTGGGGTCTGTTTTCCCAGCATCGGGATCTGGATCATCGTCCTTGCACGATGTCATAGAAATTGAAACGATTAACGCTCCTAGGAGCAACGTTTGAAACTTTCGAAAATTTTTCATAATTAAGCTGGATTTAGTTAAACAATGGTGAAATATTTAGGTGTTAGTTGTAGCCAAAGTTTTGAGTTAAGTTTGTGTTTAGCTGCATTTGTGCAGCTGGAATAGGGTACACCTCGTGTTTGCCTGTCACGAAACCTTTTGAGGAAAGTGCCGTTGCGGCTTGCCCTGTTCTAATTAAATCGAAGAATCGATCCTGCTCCATGGCCAGTTCGGCGCGTCGCTCGTCCCAAATATCTTGTAGGGTTACTCCAGAAATTGGATCGAGGCCAGCCCTGTCTCTCACCAGATTAATGGCCATATCGGCAGTTATGCCGCTGGTTAACGGAACGGCAGCCCCATTAACCAATGCTTCGGCATGCATTAGCAAAATGTCGGCATACCTAAGAATGCGGATATTGTGATCGAACCCATAGCCATTAAAGTTCCAGTTATTATAGTAAGAAGGGGTGTAAACCTTGCCGTTATAAACAGGATTGGAGCAGGCAACCTTAATGCTATCGCCTTCGGGGGTTTTGGTTCCCCGGTAAAGCAGTGTTGTGGCAGGTCTTACAATCTCGTTTCGTGAGTTAAAGAAATTGATCAGGTTTTGACTGGGAGTACAGAATCCCCATCCCTGCATATTGCTGGGAGTATTTCCTCGTGGCCCTTGGACGTAGGCATACTCAAGGTAAGTTGATGGCCCGGTGCTGTTCCCCAGTGTAGAACTTTGAATTTCAAAAATTGATTCCTCACTGTTCTCCTCATCAACACTAAAAACCGCCCTAAAGTTATCCAACAACCCATATCGTCCCGAAGCAATGATCCTGTCGGTTAGTGAGGCTACAGAGTCCCACTCCTGTTGATATAGATGGACTTTGGCCTTTATTCCCATTGCGGTGTACTTGTTTATTCTCCCAGCCCAATCCTTTGAGTAAAATTCGGGAATTACTGCTATGGCCTCTTCCAAATCTTTCTCAATAAATTCGTATAGTTGCTGAGTAGTGGCCTGACTAACTGAGGCAAGCTGTTCCGAGGAAAGGGTTGTGTCGATAATGGGTACCCGACCAAATAAACGGGTAAGATTAAAGTAGGCATATGCTCTTATCACTTTTGCTTCCCCTTGGCACTGCATGGCATACTGCTTATCGTTTGCGTTTAGAAGTGTTTCCTCAAATTTTGGCATTTCATGAATTGCGTAGTTTGCCCCGCTAACAATATCAAAATATGCCATCCACAAATCATTTATAAGCCCATTGGTGGGCTGGTAGGTTAAATCGTCGAGTTCTTTCATCGTGGGATTATCCTCGGGAGTACTCCCCTTGTCGGCATTGTCTGATGCTATCTCAAAGGCTCCGATATATGGAAAAACGTGTGCTCCGTATGATCTTAACTTTGCGTATGAGGCGCTTATGGGGAGAAAAACATTCTCAACCTTCGAATAATCTATTCCCGTTGTGGGAACCGTTCCCTCGGGTCTAATATTCAAAAAGTCCTCGCAGTTAGTAAAAACCACAATAAGTGTTATTACCGAAAGCAATCTAAAATATCTCATGGCAAATGTTTTTAAAAGTTAGCCTTTAAACCCACAGAATATATGGCCTGCATTGGGTAAACGGAGTTGTCGACACCTGAACTTATGGGACTACCTCCAATCTCGGGAGTAAATCCATTGTAGGTGAAGAATGTATAGGGACGTTGTGCCGAGATGTATACTCTTAACATCTGGATACTCATAATTCCTTTTGTGGTGTAACCAACCTGGATATTCTGAATTCGGACAAACGAACCGTTTTCAACAAAGAAATCGTTGGCCTGCTGGGTAAATGAATAATTGTAGGCTTGTGCCGATGGATACGTATCGGAGTGATTATTCGGAGTCCAACGGTTTTCAACAAAGTCCTGATCGTAGTTGCCATCGGCAAAAATATCGCGGTTCATTCTCTTGTAATTGAGGATTTTGTTGCCAAGCTGTCCGTAGAGCGATAGCGATAAATCGAACTTCTTGTAGTTTAAGCCAAGATCTAAACCGCTTATTAACCAAGGTATTGCGCTGCCAAGATAGACTTTGTCGTTGTTGTCGATAATGTTATCGCCATTCTGATCCTTGTACTTGAAAAATCCCTTATCCTTTATAGTTTGGCTTACAGGATCCTGAAGGGCCTGACTTTCGCTAACATATACTCCATCAATCTCGTAGCCATAGAATGCACCAATAGGATGCCCAACCGCAGTGCGTGTTGTAAAGTTCCCTCTTACAAATGCGCCAGGAATATAATCACGCCCCTCGAGCTCAAGTACACGGTTATATATTGATGTTGCATTAAATCCAACGGTATAGCTAAGGTTATCGTTTATTACGTCATTCCAGTTTAGCATGAGCTCAACACCAGCGTTAAGCACCTTACCGTTATTGGCAAGTAGTTCGGCAACGCCTCCACCCGTTGCAATGGGAGCATAGAAAACCACATTGTTGGTTGTACGATGGTAGAAATCGATATCGCCCGACAGTTTCGTACTTGTTGATACGAAATCGAAGCCAAAGTTAAACTCGTTTACTACCTCCCATCTTAATATATTTTGGAGTACAGTTTGAGCGCCCACACCATCTACAAGAACATCGTTAAAAATGGCAGAACTACCAGGACCTGTTTGCCCGAGAATAACAGCGGAGTTTGCTGGGACGTTATCATTTCCTAGCATCCCCCAGCTAAAACGGGCTTTTAAAAAGCTGAAAAGCTCCTGGTTTTCCATGAATTTTTCCTGAGTAAGATTCCATCCTAGCCCAATGGATGGAAAGTAACCCCATTTTTTCTGATATTTCGAACTCCCATCCGCTCTAAACGTAAGGGTTACTAGATACTTACTATCAAAGTTGTATGTTCCTCGGGTAAAAAAGGATACTCCATGATATCTCGATCCGCCATCCCAGGCATATCGCCCTTTAAATGATCCGGTGGTGAGATATTTTGATTGATCATCGATTCCTAAAACGTTCAGTGCAGATCCTGAAAGGGTTTCATATCTTTCTATTCGGGTTGATTGGCCAAGAAGGATGGAATAGCTGTGATTCCCCTTTCTGTTTTGGAATGTGAGGAGATTGTCGATAATCTGCTTATTTGATCCGCCCGATGTTTTCTCGAGGCTAGAGGTTCGCACACCTTGTGAGCCACCTACGTTAAATTCTGGAGTAAACGAGCGGGGGGTATATGTACCAATATCCTGGTTGTAGGAGAACTTATAAGTAAGTTTATCTTTAATGGGGTAAAACTCTGCATAAGTGCTAAATACAGTTTTATGGCCTTTCTCGAAGTATTCGGGATAGTAAGCAGCTGCAACAGGATTGCCATACTGGTTACCAAAACCGTAGGTTTGTGGCGACCCAAATTTTACAGGGTATGCGTCCACATTATTGGGGTCATATACAGAGTATACCGGAGGATTAACAAATGCGCCAAAAAATGCACCCTCATTTGGGCTGTACTGGTCGTATCGCGATAGGATATTGTTAAACCCAACTTTAAGATATTCGGTTACATCCTGATCGACCCTAATGCGAAGATTCAATCGCTGATACTGATTCTTGGAATCCATAATTCCATCCTGGAATAAGTAACTTCCCCCTAACGAGTAGCTTGTCTTTTCGCTCGAACCAGAGATATCGATGCTGTGGTTTGTCATTGGAGCATTCCTCACCAACTCTTTATACCAATCGGTGCTTGTGGAGTAATCGTTAGGATTTCTGGGCACATACCCCGTAATAGACGCGTTAGCCTCGTTAAGAACCTCTATATATTGATCCTTTGTGGCAAGCGGCATTATATTTACTGGGGTTTGAAACCCAAAGTACGAGTCGTAGCTGATTATTGGTTCGCCTGCTTTGCCGCTCTTTGTAGTAATAAGTATTACCCCATTGGCGGCTCTTACACCGTATATTGCAGCGGCTGAAGCATCTTTTAGTACAACAAGATCCTCGATATCGGACGAGCTTAGAAAATCGACATTATCAACAAAAACCCCATCGACAATGAATAGCGGATTGGCGTAATCGCCTATTGAGCCTATTCCACGAATCTTTACGGAAGGGCCCCGCCCTGGTACACCGCTATTGATAATTTGCACACCAGCAGCCTTACCCTGCATGGCCTGCATGGCATTTGAAGAGGACTGACGAGCAAGAGATTCACCTTTCACCTTAACAATGGGAGCAGTTAAATCTTTTGCCTTTTGGCTACCATACCCAATAACAACAACTTCATCAATAGAAGTGGTCTCAGATTGCAACTGGACGTTAATCACAGTCCGGTCGCCTACTCTAAGAGTTTGGGAAACCAATCCAATCATACTGAAAATTAGTGATTCCTCTGGGGCTGCCTCAATAGAGTAACTCCCGTCGAGGTTGGTAGAAGTTCCCCTGGTTGTGCCTTGCACGATTATGGAAACGCCTGGTAGGGGTTCGTTGGTTTCGTCGGTAACTTTTCCTTTAACAAGAACCTGCGAGAGTAGGGTGCATGGTACAAGGAAAAGGAATACAAGAGCTAGGAGGTGATGTTTCATACACTTAATTGTTTAATGGAAACGCTTAACTGAAGTTGAAACTATTTTCCTAAAGTTACAGCATCCCTCTATGGAATAGCAAATAATTATTGCCAATTCAATTTCACAATCCAAAAAACTTGAGAGTATAGCATATGCAATTACCTCAACAGTCTTTCGAAAACGTTTGTAATAGAGTTTGTAAGGGATTTAAAAAAGTACTTTTCACAAAAAAATCCTATACGGGTTAAGTCGATTTTGTTTGTGAAATATTTATAGGATTGTACCTTGGATGAAGCCTTTGAGATAAGTGAATTACCTTGATGTAGAAAAATCGATGTTCATTAAGAATTCTGAAAGGTTAACGTTGTGGTCGAGGTTTAGTTTTTTTCTAAGCCTATATCGACCTATCTCCACTGCTCGTGTTGAAATATTAAGCAGGCGGGCGATTTCCTTGGTAGAGAAGTTCATCCTAAGATATGAGCATAACCTAAGATCGTTGTTGGTTAGATGAGGGAATTCGTCGACTAACCGTTTAAAGAAACCCTGCTCCGAAAGTTTTAGACTTTTCATTGCATTCATCCACTCCTCAGTTTGTGTCTCCAACCCCTCGTTAATAATATTTTCCATGCTTCGGAGGTTTTTAATGGGGTATTTCGAGGAGTTTTCCTTAATGTGCATGATCTCCTTTTGGAGTTCTGTTAAAATTTCGTTCTTGCTTATCAGGTACCTAATTGTAAGCATAAGCTCGTAATTCTTATAGTCGAGCTCTTTCTCCAGGTTGTTGTGTCTGATTTCCATCTCAATGCGCTCTTTCTGCCGGCTCATCTTGTGCCTTATGAAAAACGCCAATAACCAGGCAATAGCCAGAACAAGTAAAATGTAGCAAGCAATGGCAGTATTGGAGTAATACCATGGCTTTTCCACTTGAAATGGGATTTCGAGTTGCGACCCATCGGGAGCAACTACCTCAATGGTGTATGTACCGTACTTTAATCCAAGGTAAGTGAAATGATTATTCTGTGTGGTTTGCCAGTTTTTATCAAGTTCTTTGATTCGGTAATGGAACTCTTTACTCGGTTGCTCAAATGAGTAGGGCGCAATAAATCGAACTGTTACATTGTTGATATTCCACTTAGTTTTCAGCTCATTGTATGATCTAAAGTGGATAGAAGGCTCATCTTTTTTACCATAAAATGTTATGGTTTCGAGCTTAAGGCTCGATGGTGGTTGGGCACTACTACTAAGCGCCAAGTTGTAAGTGTCAAAACTGTCGGGTGTCGGAATAATTAGCGTATTGCTATCGAGGGCTACTAGGCCAAGACTGCGCTGAGGTAATCTGATTGTAGTAAGCTGAACCTCACATTTTTTTCTGGCAGTGAAATCCAAATCAATCTCAAATAGAGCAAGTTTATTGTCCTTTATTAGCCAGTACTCATTTTTGCTGTGGTGCTGGATTTGTGTTGCGGTTTTGTATTCACCCAGGTCGCTAGACAAGGAATCGATGGGGATGATGATACTCCTAACATAATCGTAGGTATAGATATTCTCGGATGTGGTGAAAACAACCCGATTGTTAATCATGAAAACCTTTATGTTGTGGCTGTTGCCATTAATGCTTGGGAAATACTTCACGTCGAGTGCTTGGGTTAGATCCTCGGAGAGTTCGAGTTTATACAACCCCTTTTGATGATGCGATGCCCAAATGTATCCTAAGTAATCAATTTCGAGGTGTCTAGTGGGTTCGGAGAAGCCCTCAATTTTTGTAACATAGTTCCAATTACCCTGCGATGATTTCTCGTAAACAATTATCCCTGTATATGTTCCACCTAAAAGTCTTTCGCCCTTGCGCTTAAACGACCATCCGCCAGTAACCGATGAAATTAGGCTTAAGGTTTCGTCCTGAACAATAAAAGTCCCCTCGTTATGCCCACAAATAATCTGGTTGTCAAATTCCTCAAGGGACCAAACTTGCCCTTGGCTACCTGGCATTAGGCGAAGGTTGGTGAAATGATAAAATTGTCCTTTTTTTTCTATATTACTCAGAAAAAGTCCATGATTTGTGCCAATATAAAGTTTATTGTCTCGCTTTAACATGGCGTAGATGGTTCCGAGCGAAGCGTTTCGACTTTTGTAATGCGTAAACGGCGATAGCAAATCGATAAAATTAATCCCCTCATCAAGTCCTGCCCAAAGTTTGGTTTCACTATCGGCATACAAAGAGAGCACTGTATTGTTCTTTAGTCCATTGTTTATGTTATAGCTTCGGAGAATTTCCCCTGCTTGATTTGTAATAATTAAGCCATTGAGAATGCTTCCGAAAGCATATGTAGAATCATTAAGTTGCTTAGCAGCATTGCAGATGTGATTTTCAAGAAAGGAGGATGCTTCGGAGTTAAAGTAGCTGAACTTTTTGCCATCATAAAGGTAAAGCCCATAGTTGTCGGTGCAAACTAACCATTGTTTGTTAACATATGGAATTATGGCATGAACTTTCTTGCTCGAGAAAAGATCGCTACCTGGAATTTGGACAAACTTTTCGTTCTCAAACCAGTATAGACCGCTTTCAATTACCTGAACCACATATTTTTGGTAAATTTGATGAAGAAAAAGCATGGCGTAGGGCGCCTTAATTGCACTCACATTACCTTGATTCAGAATATATATTGTTGTGAATGACTGGAAGTAAACACTATCGTTGTTAATATAAATTTTCCAAATCTCATCATTCTTTTCCACCTCGGCCAAATGAGCTAACGAAGTATACTCTAGCTCACCCTTGATATTGTGCTCCCAGTAGCCAAAGTCTTCAAACGAGCCAGTAAAGACTCTTCCTTGATCGTTAACAGCAACCGACCTTATGGGCAACTTGTCCGCTCGTGCGAATTTCTTCCAGTTAATCCCATTGTATTCTATTAAACCCTCAGAGTTGGCTATGTATATAAGTTGATTATTGGGGTCATGGGCAATGCTCCAGTTCTGGTTACTTATGGTGAAGCTGTTTACAAGGTATGGAACTAGCTCAGGACCATTGGCTGAAGTTGCATGGAGCGAATAAACCCCTAACAGAAGTAACAGCAGTAATTGAGGGGGAATAAGCTTTAGGAAATACTTCATAGGCCAAAAATTTCCTTTCAAAATTCCCTTAAAAATACAATGATTTTTTTGTTAGTTACAGAAAAGGCAGAAAAACATACGCATTATTGCGATTATCCTATATCCTCACCATCTCCCGCTTGCGGTTTTTGAATGTTGCAATTTCCTTGTAACCAAGAGCCTTTAGCTCGGCTATGGCGTCGTCGAAGAATTGCCCAACGTTTTGCTCTACGTGGGCATCGGAGCCCAGGGTAATGGGCACTTTGTAGTGCGCCAAGCGCTCGAGGAACTGTGCCGATGGGTAAAATTCGTTGCAGGGTTTTATTCGGCCGCTGGTGTTAATCTCCACAACAACATCGGCCTTCTTAAAGGTTTGGGCTGCCTCGTCGTATAGAACATCTAAAGGGAACGACGGGTAGTAAGCAAACTTTTTGGCCAAATCGCAGTGACCAATAATATCGAACAGCTTCGACTTGGCCGACTGCTGCACAGCCTTAAAGTACTGACGGTAAAAGCGGTTTATGTCAATGGTGTCGTACTCTGAAATATCGGTATCAAAGTTCCAGCCATCAATAAAGTGTACTGATCCAATCACGTAGTCAACAGGTAACCTCGATAGAACTTCCTGAATCTGTCTCTCCATACCGAAAAAGTAGTCCATCTCTACCCCAAATTTTATCCTCACTCCCTGTGCATTGCCTGCCTGAACATCCTTAACGCGGGCAATCATCTCCTCTATTCGCTCTATGGGCAGCGCCCAACCCACTGGCTTTATGCTGATATGATCGGAAAACCCTATCTCCTCAATCCCACGAAAAGCTGCCGAGGCAACCATTTGCTCGTGGCTATCGCGCCCGTCGGAGAGGTACGTGTGCATATGGTAGTCGAGAAGCATAGGAAATTTTACAGATAAATAAATCAATGATATAACACCAATTCAACCCTAAAGTTAATGAAATCTTGTTAGAAAATCTTTCATTTTTCTTTTTGAGTCACTTGTGTTGTTTGAATCATTGTGCGGTAAGCCTTTTGGCGTCTATGCCAGTTTGATTTTTATTCAAATTCTGAGGGTTTTTGCATATAATATAGAGTGTATCCCCAAAATATTATCGATGATAGCATCAGTTGAAAATGTTTCATATGTCAAGTTTTTCTTTATAATAATCTACAATTGTCAAAAATCAACATTCGTTTTTGGTCTGATCCCATCTATTATTCAACTGAGAACCAATCCTAAAATGATAGTTTAACTCTTTTTTAAACTTCAATAAAAAATATTCATCTATCTTCGTGGTTTATTTCGATAAAACCTCACCCTATGTTTTGGTCAAAAAAACTACTAAAAGCAATGGCAGTTCCCACTTTAATGCTAACTGGAACTGTGTTTGGGCAGCAGCCCTGGAGCCTTGAGCAGTGCATTACCTATGCCCTAGAGAACAATATTACAATTAAGCAGCAGGAACTTAACGTAAAGGTTAGCGAAAACCAGCTCAGGCAGTCCAAGTTAGGTGCGCTGCCCAACCTAAATGTTAATGGTGGTCATAATTACAGCTTTGGTCGCACAACCAACTTTATTACTAACCAAAAGGAACGAATTGATATCCAGTCGACCAATGCAACATTAAGCACACAGGTTGTTCTATTCAATGGTTTTCAGATTAGGAACACCCAAAAGCAGAATGCTCTAAACCTTGCGGCTAACCTGATAGACGTTGAAAAGTTGAAAAATAATATTTCGCTTAATATTGCTGCGGCCTACCTGCAAATACTTTTTAGCCAGGAACTCTTTGAGTCTGCCAAAAAGCAGAAGGAGCTAACCCAAATGCAAATAGACAGAACCAGCCAGCTGGTTAAGGCCGGGAGCCTTCCAGAGGGCAATTTGCTAGAGATTGAAGCGCAGCTGGCATCGGACGAACTACAGGTGGTTAACTACCAGAACCAGCTGGACATGGCTTACCTTACCCTAACGCAAATACTCGATTTTAAAACTCCAGAGGGATTTTCTATTCAACAACCAAATCTTGAGGGATTTGTTGAGTCTTTACCCACAAGTTCACCTTCAAATATCTTTGGGGAAGCCGTTTCATTTTTGCCACAAATTAAAAGTGCAGAACTTAGAGTGCAGAGTGCAGAGAAGGGAGTTATCATCGCAAAGGGAGGTATGTCTCCTCGCCTTGCCCTAGGAGCAAGCTATGGGACTGGTGCACAGAAAAAAATTCTCAGCAGCAACGATGGAACTTCAAATCCTTTTTGGGATCAAATAAAAGATAATGCAAATACAACTGTCGGATTCAGTCTATCCATCCCCATTTTCAATGGCTGGCAGGTAAAAACCTCCATTGCCAACTCCATTATATCGCTCGATAATGCCCGATATAACCTGGAGCAGGAGAAAAACTACCTATACAAAGATATTCAGCAAGCCTACACCGATGCACTTGCCGCACAGAAAAAGTACAAAGCAACCGAAAAGAATGTAACTGCGCTCGAGGAGGCATTTCGCTACTCCGAGCAAAGGTTTTCGCTTGGCCTTGTAACCTCGCTCGACTACACCACATCTAAAACTAGGTTAACAAAGGCTCAAGCAGACTTACTAAGCGCCAAGTACGAATATATCTTTAAAACTAAAATACTCGATTTTTATCGAGGAAACGCATTAAGCCTATAATCCTTTACCCGCTATGAAACGTAAAAATTTACTTCGAATACTGATAATTGCCGTTGTTGTGCTAATTGTGCTGGCCATTATTGGAAAAAAATCCGGAAAATTTGGTAAACCCGAAACTATTGATGTTGTGGTTGAAAAACCTGAAATAAGAACCATTATTGAGAGCATCTCGGCAAACGGCAAAATTCAGCCCGAAATTGAGGTAAAGATCAGCCCCGAGGTATCGGGCGAAATCATTGAGCTCACCGTTAAGGAGGGCGACAAGGTAACCCGAGGTCAGCTGCTGTGCCGCATTAAACCCGACACCTATATCTCGATGAAGGAGAGGGCAATGGCTGCTGTAAATTCGGCTAAGGCTCGCTTAACTCAGGCCGAAGCACAGCTCCAGCAATCGCAGCTTTCGTATAACCGCAACAAGCAACTCTTTGAACAGAAAGCCATCTCGGAGTCGGACTACGAGAATGCCAAAACCAGCTATCAGGTAGCCCAAGCCGATGTTAAAGCAGCCGTTTTTAATGTGGAAAGTGCCGAGGCATCGTTTAAGGAAGCCAACGAGAACCTGAGCAAAACAACCATCTACGCGCCAATGAGCGGAACCATTTCGAAGCTAAGCGTCGAGTTAGGCGAGAGAGTTGTTGGAACAGCCCAAATGGCAGGAACAGAAATTTTGCGTATTGCCGATTTATCGAGAATGGAAGCTCGCGTTAGCGTAAACGAAAACGACATTGTGAGAGTCAAGTTACAGGATACATCGCTAATTTATGTCGATGCGTATCCCGATCAAATATTCAAGGGTTTGGTTACACAAATTGCTAACTCGGCCAGCACAACCGGCGTAGCCACCGATCAGGTAACTACTTTTGAGGTTAGAATCTTCCTACTCGACAACTCGTATAATCACCTGGTTAAATCTAACCAGCCAAACCCCTTTAGGCCAGGAATGTCCACCACGGTTGATATACAAACCATGACCAAGGCCAATATTCTAACAGTGCCCATACAAGCCGTTACCACACGATCGGATACGGCAGCCGTATCGGCAAAAAATCTTGTAAACCTAAGCCAAAACACCGAACAATCAGAGCAATCTACAGCTAAAGCACTTGAGGCTCTATTTGTGGCAGTAGGTGATACTGCCCGGTTGGTATTTGTTAAAACTGGAATTCAGGACAACCGCAGTATTGAGATCACAGAGGGGTTAACAGGCGAGGAAGAGGTAATAGTAGCTCCCTTTAGCGCCGTATCGCGTCGTCTTGAAAACGGTAAGCTTATCAAAAAAGTAACTCAGGATAAACTCTTTCAATCACCGAAGAAGTAATTCATGAAACCGATCCTTTGCATTGAATCGGGAACTAGTACATGTTCAGTAGCTCTTGGCCACGGCCAGGAGCTAATTGGTATTTTAGAAAACCACGAACCTAATAATAACCACGCCAAAAACGTTACCGAGTTTACAAGGCTACTCCTTAAAAAGGGTGGCATAAAAGCCAGCGATTTAGCCGCGGTGGCAGTGAGCAAAGGGCCTGGATCGTACACGGGTCTCAGGATTGGCGTTTCGGCTGCAAAGGGTATTTGCTACGGAGCAGGCATACCGCTTATTGCCATTGGCAGTCTCGACGCTATGGTACAAGGTTCTTTACAATGGATTGAGGAAAACCTGTCTAACGAAAAACCACAGCTTTTTTGTCCCATGATAGATGCCCGACGCATGGAGGTTTACACTCAGCTTTTCGATATTTCAGGGAATTCAACCAGCGAAGTTGAAGCCAAAATACTCGATGAAACTTCGTTTAGCAGTACACTCGAAACAAGCAAAGTTCTTTTTCTAGGCAGTGGCGCCGCCAAAGCCAAAAATGTGATTAATCACCCAAATGCCCTGTTCCTTGATGACTTTTTTCCCTCGGCACGATATATGTTACCTTTAGCCCAAGAGCGATTTAACCAAAATCTTTTTGAAGATGTTGCCTACTTTGAACCGTTATACCTTAAGGATTTTGTTGCAACCATTGCCCGGAATAAGGTTTTGGGAGATAAGTAGTTTGCCAAACAAACAAAAAGTATTCCTGGCATCACTGGCTTTTGCCTGTCTGCTTACAATTATCCCAGCCTTTGCCTTCGGCCAGCATAAAGCCTTTAAACCTGGCGAGCGGTTGAAGTACTCCATTTACTATGGTCCAATTAGGGGTGGCGAAGCTATTCTTGAGGTAAGAAATGGTATTTATGAGGATAAAAAGGTAAACCATCTTTATCTTAATGGCAAAACTGTTGGCTTGGCTAATGTTCTCTACAATGTGGACGACACTTACCAAAGCTTTACCAACCCCAGTACAGACCTGCCCTACAAGTCAATTCGCGACATAAAGGAGGGTAGCTATAAACACTACAGCGAGCAAATTTTTGACCATTGGACCCGCTCCGACTCTACGATAGTATACAGTACAAAAGTTGGCGAAGTACTATCGCCCAAAAATAGTAACGATATTTTATCGGCCTTTTACTACCTTAGAAACCAGCTTGTGGGTGCAAATCTAAAAATGGGGGATACGCTGGTAGTTCAAACCTACTTTTCCGATGAGATTTACGCCCTGCGTGTACGATTTATGGGTTACGAGAACGTGAAAACAAAGCTGGGTACCATAAACTGCATTAAACTTGTGCCCATAGTAATTACTGGTCGGGTTTTTAAGAACAAGGACGATATGACCGTTTGGTTCTCAAACGATAAGAATTTTCTCCCCGTGCGTATTAGGTTTAACATAATTGTAGGGGCTGCATACTGCGACTTAATAGATTACAAGGGGCTTATGCACCCGTTCACTTCTCTACGATAATAGTACTGATTGAGGTGCAACACCACTAAGACTCAAAAAATCAATCCAAAACAACAAAAACTCAGCAAAAAGAATCGATAAAAAATCGATTTTAACTATTTTTGTCCAAAATTTTTTAAAAAGAATCTATAACAGTATGGCAACAACAGCAGATTTTAGAAACGGATTGTGTATAGAGTTCAATGGGAAATTGTATACAATAGTTCAGTTCCAACATGTAAAACCCGGTAAAGGTGCAGCATTTGTTCGCACCAAACTCCGCAACCTTGAATCAGGCAAGGTTATTGAAAACACGTTTAACGCTGGGGTAAAAATCAATACGGTTCGTATTGAGCGTCGACCCTATCAGTTCCTTTACAAGGATGAACTTGGCTATCACTTCATGCATCAGGAAACTTTTGAGCAGCTAACGCTGCACGAAGAGCAGGTAGATGGCACCGACCTGATTAAGGAAGGTCAATATGTGGAAATTATGGTTCATGCCGAAACCGAAAACGTACTCTCCTGCGAACTTCCTCCTTTTGTAGAACTTGAGGTTACCTACACCGAACCAGGTTTAAGGGGCGATACAGCCTCCTCAACAGCGCTAAAGCAAGCTACCCTCGAAACTGGTGCAATTATTAACGTTCCTCTTTTCATCGAAATTGGCCAGAGGATCAAGATAGACACCCGTTCACGCGAGTATTCTGAAAGGGTTAAGTAGAACATTCAAGTTTTGTTTTCAATAAATTACCCCAGGACGACTTGGGGTAATTATTATTTTTGTAACTTATCCCATTGAAAAGGGCTGCGTTTACAGCTCAAAAACTATTGCCAACCAAACCGCAACTATGTCCTTCGCTTCGTCAAAACGATTAAAGCTGAGTACCTTTAAGCTCAACGCGTTGCTTAGCATGGCGCAGGCCATAAGCGGCGAGATGAGGACTGAAGATTTGATGGAGCGGTTTAGGACAATCCTCAACGAGGATTTGGAGATTGACCGAGTTCTGTTCTACAAGTTTGAGGAGAAGTGGAAACTACTGCTATCAACCAACTGCTCGGAGCAAATTAGCTCTCAAATCGACCCTGAGAATGATCTGCTATGCTTCAACGACATCTCCTTTGTTAGCACATCAGCCAACAGGGTGCTGCAGGAGTTTGATATAATTATTCCCGTTATCCAAAATAATGCAGCTCTGGCCTACGTCCTTATTGCCGATACCAAAGATGAGGCCAAAGGCGTTAGCGCCACCATAAAGCACCTAAACTTTGTCCAAACCCTCTCCATTATCATCTTTGTGGCCATCGAAAACTTAAGGCTTTTCCACAAAACCATTGAGCAGGAGGCAATGAAAAAGGAGCTGGAGCTGGCCTCAAAAATGCAGAACCTACTAATTCCCAATCAGCTCGATTTGCCCCAAACGGCCAACGTTAAGATTCACTCGTACTACCATCCGCACTCCGAGGTTGGCGGCGACTTTTACGATGTTGTGCAACTTGACCGAGGCGAATTGGGGTTTTGCATAGCCGATGTATCCGGAAAAGGTATGGCTGCCGCCATTTTAATGTCGAACTTCCAGGCAAACCTTAGGGCGCTTTTCACTCACGACATCACCCTTACAGGGCTGGTTGAGAAGCTGAACACACGGGTGATGAGCTCGGCCAAAGGCGAAAGGTTTATCACCATTTTTATTGGACGATACAATCCAAACAGGAACTCGTTAGAGTATATTAATGCTGGCCACAATCCGCCTGTTTTTTTCAACACCGAAACAAAAGAGATAAAAATGCTCACCAGTGGGTGTGTTGGGCTGGGTATGATTGACGACATTCCGGTTATGAACGTGGGCTCGCTTAGAGTTACATCTCTTTCAAAGTTAATCTGCTACACCGATGGGCTTGTTGAGTTTTCGAAAGATGACAAGGTGGTTATGGATCACTCCGTAATTGAGGAATGCATCTCCAACAACAAGTCAATCATGGAAAACGTTAACAAGATAGTTGAAATTAGAATGGAGGAGCAGGCCAGCAATAAGATTAAGATTTTTGACGATATCTCAATCCTCGGATTTGAGTTTCAGTAATCCCCCCTTGTGCTTATAGGCTAATATTATAGCCATATAACCCCAGAAAAGCGCAGCAATTTTATCCATATCGAGGAAGTTGTTAAGCACTCCATGAAAAAAATAGGTAATTAGCCCAACAAGGCATGCCGTAGCGATATTACGTTCTGCATCTGTTAGTGTTTGCATCTTCAAAACTCCAAATGCTGAGTAAAGGGCAAAAATAATTACCAATAAAAAGCCCAATAATCCCAAAACCCCTGCCTCCGAAAGCAAACCCAAATATTCGCTATGGGCATTTCCTCCTGTTCCAAAATTGGTGCTGATTATAGTTTTGTTGTAGCTCATCTGAAATGGGGCGTACTGAAACTGGTATGTTCCTGGTCCCCAACCAAAGAATGGACGTTCTTTGAACATGGCGATGGCCGCATCCCAACGGTTTATTCGCTCAAGGTTCGATGCATCCGATTTGATGTTAATTATAGACTGAACATGCTCGGTAAGATCACCGCTCGAGTCGGTTGTGTTGCGCTCTAATCGCCATAAAATATCATCCTGGAAAGTAAAAAATGCTGCAAGCATTAGCACCAACACAAAAATGATACTTCTAAGCTTTACTTTGAGCGTAATCAGCATCCAACCCCCTGCTCCAGCAATAAGGCTAAGCCAAGCGGCTCGGGAATACGAAAGAATAATGGAGACAACCAGAAATATTGATAAGCCCCAGAATAGCTGTTGTAGCCAACCTTTCCTACTATTAACAGCCAAAGCAATAGTAATGGGGATTACGAATGCTAGCGCTGCTCCGTAGGATGTGTGATCGATAAAGAATGGCGCTGATGCCTGATGCGCCACATTGTGGTCAAACAAGCCTAGCCGAGCCTGCTTTACAAGACTCAACAAGGCAACCACAGCTAAACCTATAGCATATAAAATAAGGAAACGATTTATATTCTTACTTTCCTGACTGAAAAGTATATATGCTAGGTAAAAGAAGATTCCCACAAACCAGAATCGAACCAGAAAGTACTTTACCGAAACAATTGGCATTTCGCTGGTAACAGAGGTTATTAGCAGCCAACCCAAGTAAAAGAGAATGGCCCACCAAAGCGGTTCCTGCAGCAATGGTTTTGCAAAAAACCTATCCTTTAGCGACTTAAGGATAAGCATAATCAACAAAAAGACAAGAATAGGCTCAGTGGGGAACCAAAAATCGAACTCAAGCCCTGGAACTATTCTACGAAGAGCTACGGAAAGAGGTGCAAGCAGAACCAGAGCAAAGAAAAGTTTTGTGGGAGCAAAAAAAACCCAGAAACCGATTAACAGGACTAAAGGAACGGCACTTGCCAAATATGATTGTTTGACAAGCAGAATGGAGTTGGCAGCAATAAACAACAGGCTTAGTGCCACCACAAACCATATTTCGCCCTTACTCCTTTGCAAGGTTTGTAGGGTTTATCGATTTCCTGAAAAAATCTATTAGAACAAAAAGGAATACCGAAAAGAACAGCGCCGATAGGGTTGCTGCAACAACAATTATCAACTTTTTGGGCTTTGCCTTCTTGTCGGATGCATAAGCCCAATCAATTACAAACTGTGAAGGGATAACGCCCTGAGCTTCTGCTCTCAGGATTTGAAGATCCTCCTTCATATCCTTTAGCTGAAGCGACTTGTACTCTACATCGTTAAAGTAGCGCGTAAACGCGGCACCATGCTGAGCCAAATTTTCCATATACTTTTCCAGTCGCGATGCGCCTGAATTACTTGCATTGGCAAGAGCCTCGGCGTAAACCTTTGTTATCTCCTTGGCCTGAAAGGGTAAGTTCAAAACCCCTTTCGACATTATATACGAGAGGCTATCGCTCATTTTATAGGCTTCTGAAAGGGCTTCCTGATAATGATACTCCAGCACCTCCAAGGCTTTTTGGGCTACCAGGCGCTTAGTATCGCGCATAAGGCTATCGGCAGCAACAACAATTCCATTGGCAAGCTTAGCGGCCATATCTGGGTTGTTATCAAGCACCTCAATTCTCACCGATCGGTAACGCGAGGGGCGAAACGAAATATTTCTGGAGTAAACACTATTCACCTTATGCCAGGCATATTTCTCCGATGGATTTATGCCATAGTGCTCAAAAAGGTTAAACTTGATAATAATATGTCGACGCAAGGTTTCGGATGATAAAACCTGCAGTAGATGCTCAACCTCCTCGTCGTCGCCAAAAACGGTTATCCCCTTAGCCCGTGATGCCACAAAAACATCTTTCGATGCCTGAGTAGAAGCCGCGGGTATAAGGATTGCTGTTGATTTAAACTGCGGAGTGATAAGGAACGAAACCACCAACGATACCACAAAAGCAACCACGCCAATTAGAACGAAAACCCATCGACGTTGCCAAACCATTTGAACCAAGCTGGTTCCGTTTAAGTTGAAATCTGGTAGTTCCTTTTCCATTCCACGTTATATTTAGTCCACTTTTATGAGGTAGTAGTTCTTTTTCCCCTTTTGCACCAATAAGTATTTATTGTTGATAAGCATCGACTCGTCGATTAGCATTTCAGGGTCATCAACCTTCTCCTTGTTAATGCTAACACCGCCTCCCTTTACCGTTCTCCTCAGCTCGCCCTTCGATGGGAAAACCTCGGTTTTCTCAGCAGCTAAATCGGAAAATGGAATAGCATTCAACACTTCTCGAGTTACCGAATACATTGGTACACCCTCAAAAACGGATAAAAAGGTGTTTTCGTCTATACGGTGAAGGATTTCTGACGTTGATTTTCCAAAAAGGATCTGCGAGGCCTCCACGGCGGTGTTGTAATCCTCCTCGGAATGGACCATAATGGTTAGTTCCTTGGCAAGGGTTTTCTGTAGATTTCGCTCATGTGGTGCTTGCTGGTGCTCGGCTACCAGTTTCTCAACAGTTTCCTGGCTGAGCATGGTGAAAATTTTTATATACTTTTCAGCGTCCTCATCGGAGGTATTTAGCCAGAACTGATAAAACTTATAAGGTGAAGTAAGATTACGATCAAGCCAAACATTGCCCTCCTCGGTCTTACCAAATTTGCCGCCATCGGCTTTGGTAATTAGCGGACAGGTAAGCGCAAATGCCTCGCCACCTAGCTTCCGCCGAATAAGCTCCGTTCCTGTTGTAATATTTCCCCACTGATCCGATCCTCCCATCTGCAGTTTACAGCTATGCGCTTGATATAGATGCAAAAAATCGGTTCCCTGTACCAGCTGATATGTAAACTCGGTAAACGATAGCCCTGCTCCTGCATCACCGCTAATTCGCTTCTTCACCGAGTCCTTGCTCATCATGTAATTAACCGTGATATGCTTTCCAATATCGCGAATAAAATCGAGGAACGAGAACTCCTTCATCCAATCGTAGTTATTCACCATTAGTGCAGCGTTGGACTCATTCGACTCAAAATCGAGAAAGCGCGAGAGCTGCTTTTTCAAACACTCCTGGTTATGCCTAAGGGTTTGCTCATCGAGAAGATTGCGTTCCTGCGATTTACCCGATGGATCGCCTATCATTCCAGTAGCACCACCAACCAGAACAACTGGCCTATGCCCGCATCGCTGGAAATGCTTAAGCATCATAACCGACACCAAGTGTCCAATGTGCAGCGAATCGGCCGTTGGGTCAATGCCCACGTAGGCAGTTGTCATCTCCTTGAGCAGCTGCTCCTCTGTGCCGGGCATCATATCATGAATCATCCCGCGCCACTGTAGTTCTTTTACAAAGTTCATCGTATTCAAAAAAATTTTGTCAAAGATATAAAAAGCAGATCAATGCACCAATACAGGGTGATTTGACCTGCTTTGTAATAAAACGTATAAATTCCAGAATTCTCTTACGGCTTAGGTAAGATATCTGATACTACGACTCCTTCTTGGAAGTGAAGGTCTCCTCAACTTTTCCCTTAATCTCATCGAAATGTAAGTAAGGGAAAATTGCAGGAGCAATTCGCTCAACAGGGCCGTAAAGCAATGAATTCTCTCCGAAATCTTCGGGAATAATTCTTACCCTATGGCTCACTTTTCCAAGCAGAAGTAAAATTACACTTAGGATAAGTGCGGTTTTTAGTACCCCAAAAGCAACACCTAACAACTTATTGGCTAAGCCCAAAAAGGCAAGGTTGATAATACCCTCAACCAATCCGCCAATAAAATGAACAGCCACAACAACCACCACAAATGTGATGGCAAAAGCGATTAGAGGGAGGTACTTTGATGTAAACGAAAGGTGTTCGGTGAGCAGCTGGGCGGTGAAATCGGAAAAGTGGATTGCTCCCCAAATTCCCAGAAGGAGACCGGCTAATCCGGCAGCTTGCCCAATAAGCCCTTTTTTGTAGCCATTAAATCCCGCAAATACGAAAATGGCAATTAGGATAATGTCAAGAAGACTCATACTGTTACAGGTTTTTAGGTTATTAATGTTTAGGATTTACGATTCACAATAAATTCGGCCATCTGCATCAACGATGAGCGATAGGCTGAATCAGGAAAAAATGTTAAAGCATTAACTGCCTTATCTTTTAGCTCTGTCATTTTACTTTCAGCATAATCAATGCCACCCTGTGCGTTTGCAAAAGCGATAATCTCCTCAACAGCACTTGCACTCCTTTTACTTTTCCGCATGAGGTTCAGAATGCGTTTACGTTCACTCTTAGCTACCTGCTGTAGCGAATAAATTAATGGAAGCGTTAGTTTATTCTCCTTAATATCGTTGCCGATGGGTTTACCCAAAATCCCCTTAGCCTGATAGTCGAAAATATCGTCCTTAATTTGAAACGCCAAGCCCAGATTAATGCCATAATCGTACATTTTTTCAATGGCCTCGGCCGAAGCACCAGCCGACACGGCCCCATTTACCAGGCACGATGCAATAAGAGTAGCCGTTTTCTTGTGTATGATATCAAAGTAGACCTCTTCGTCGATATCCATTTTCCGCGATCGTTCAATCTGCAGCAACTCGCCCTCACTCATCTCCTTAACTGCATTACTCATATTGCGAAGCAATTCAAACTCGTTTGTCTCTATTGCCAATAGCAATCCTTTTGAGAGAAGGAAATCGCCAACCAACACAGAAATTTTTGAGCGCCAAAGAGCATTTATTGAGTATGATCCTCTACGTTCGTAAGCTTCATCAACTACATCATCGTGAATTAGGGTTGCAGTATGGAGCAGTTCTATCATTCCTGCTGCAACATAGGTTGAGTCGGCAATTTTGCCGTTTAACCCAGCCGACAGGAACACCAATAACGGGCGCACCTGCTTGCCTTTTCGTCGATATATATAGTTTGTGATTATGCTCAGCAAGGGAACCTTGCTACTCATAATTTTATGAAAGTAGGGTTCAAATGCATCTAACTCCTTAGCAACGGGTTGCTTAATTGTTTTCAAATTGGACACGTAGATGTTGTTTTCGTGAATTGAAGTTGACAAAATAACGACTTTTTTTGCTTAAAACGCTTGCTTAGGGCAAAAAACTACTGCCCAAAGCTCTTACTAAAATACTTTCTCCATGATCAAAACGTTTTTGAATTTGTTATGTTTAATAAATGGCAAATTGATTAGAATACAAAATATTTATATATTTGCATCTCATAAATATGTTCACCAATGACCACAGTAAAAGACCTTAGGATTGAGCAGCTTGAGCAGGCTGCCAGCATGCTTAAAGCCATTGCACATCCGATGAGGATAGCAATTTTAAATTTTTTAGATGACGGCAAACGAATGACCGTTACCGAAATTCATGAGAAACTAGAGATTGAGCAGTCTACCACCTCCCATCACTTAGGGATTTTGAAGGATAAGGGGGTTTTACAGTCGAAAAGGGAAGGAAAAAACACATACTACTTTCTGCGTAACGACAGCCTTTCGAAAATTATGGATTGCATTAATCAATGTAACACATAATCTACTTAAAATCCGACAAGTACAACTCGTCACTTATCGGTTTCACCTATTTTAAATCTTCAGCAATGCCAATTATTTAATTCGATTAGGCATTAGGGGTGTATCAATAAGACACTAGTTCACAAATGACAAAGATAAGGCTCACCAAGGAGTTTAGTTTTGAAATGGCCCATGTGCTCGAGGGCTACGATGGCCCTTGCCGAAATGTGCATGGGCATTCGTACAAGCTAGAGGTAACTGTAATTGGATATCCAATTTCCGACTCAACCAACCCTAAGTACGGCATGGTTATGGATTTTGGCCAGCTCAAGAGCATTGTAAACAGGCAAATTGTAAACCGATTCGATCATGTATTACTGGTAAAAAGCAACAGTACTCTGCTCAACATTGCCGATAAGCTTGCATTGGGGAAACTCGAAGTTGTTGATTACCAGCCAACGTGCGAAAACCTGCTAATTCATTTTGCCAAGTTAATCTCAGCCGAACTCCCAGCGGAAGTAACTCTCCATCACTTAAAACTACACGAAACGGCCACCAGCTATGCCGAGTGGTTTGCTAGCGACAATCAGTAAAGGCAAAGGCCAAACTATAAATCGATGATAGAATTAGCGGTAACTCCCGAAATTAGGCTTTCGCAAATATCGCTTTCCAATGCCCATGAAATATTCAACACCATCGATACGCAACGAGAGTACCTTGGTGTTTGGCTACCCTTTGTACCATTTACCAAAACCATTGACGATACCATTTCGTTCATCTCATCTGTTATAGATGCACCTCCCGATAGAGCCGAACTGGTTTTTGTTATATACTACCAGAACACTTTTGCCGGCATTATTGGCTTTAGAGATACCGATAGACTTAACCGAAAAACCGAATTAGGCTACTGGCTTTCACAACCTTTTCAAGGAAAAGGAATTATTATCCAATCGGTTAAGCGACTAATCGAGTATGCTTTCGCTGAGATGGAGATGAATCGCATTCAAATTCGGTGCGCAGTGGGCAACCATTCAAGCAAAAAAATTCCCCAACAACTCGGTTTTCTGCTCGAGCGAATTGAACGCGACGGAGAGCTTCTTGCAAATGCGGAGTATACCGATCTGGAGGTATACAGCATGCTAAAAAAAGAGTATTCCAATCAACACAATTAGTTTGGTAAATACTTGCTCATTTTTTAAATAGCGGGTAAATTAGTGGCTCATAATCAATAAACATATTGATATTATGGCCTACCAAACCCAACTTCTTGCGGTAATGCTTACCTACCTGCTCCTGATTATCCTGTGGGGGCTATATCAAGGACGCAAGGTAAAATCAGCTTCCGATTTTTCAATTGCTGGTCGCCAGCTGCCCGGTTGGGTTGCAGCGCTTAGCGAGCGCGCCACGGGCGAATCGTCGTGGGCACTGCTTGGTTTACCCGGTGCTGCATACGCCATGGGCCTTACTGAAATTTGGACTGCCCTTGGATGTGTAATGGGGATTATTACTGCTTGGTGGCTCTTGGCTTGGCGCCTCCGCGATGAGGCCGAAAAATACAACGCCAACACTTTTGCCGACTACTTGGCCTTACGACATGGAGATGCAGGGAAATGGATAAGAATAGTTGGGAGCTTTACCATTGTTTTCTTCTTCTTTTTCTATGTTGGTGCGCAGTTTCTTGGTGGAGGGAAAACCCTACACACCATGTTTGGCATTAAACCCGAATGGGGAATGCTGCTTACAGCATTGGTTATTGTACCTTATGCTATTTACGGTGGATTTCGTAGCGTGGTTTACACCGATGTGATTCAGGCAATAGTGATGATAATAACATTAGTAGTTGGCCCCATTGCTGGTATTATTTACATAACAAATAATCCAGATGTTTTTGCCTCTTCAATTCCTAAAGCACTTCAAATGGCAGGGCCCAGTCACCTTTCGATGGTGAATGGGTTAAAAGGATTTGGAGCCGGGGCGGTGATTGTAAGCGGCTTCAGCTGGTTCTTTGGATATTTGGGTGGTATGCCTCAGCTCTCGCTGCGATTTATGGCAATAAAAGACGCAAAGCAGGCCAAAAAAGCCAGAAATGTTGGTATTACCTGGACAATTGTTGCATACACAGGAGCAATGCTTTTGGGGCTTATTGGATTGGCCATTTTTGGCCCAGGCACTCTCTCCGATCAGGAGTTTGTTATGCCGGCTGTGCTGCTAAAAATTTTTCCTCCTGCAATTGCCGCAATTCTGATAACTGGAGCCATTGCCGCCATGATATCCACAGCCGACTCGCTACTGGTTTTGTCGGCCACCGAGATGAGCGAAAACCTGGTTAAACCCGTCATAAAAAATGTAGATGTCCAAAAAGGGCTCCTCCAATCACGAATAATTACAGCACTTTTGGCTGCAGTGGCTCTTGCCATTGCATATGTATCTCCTCAAAAACTAATATTTACACTGGTGGGCTATGTTTGGGCTGGCATTGGGTGCACTTTCTCGGTGGTAATTCTTTTCACCCTGTTTTGGAATCGATTTCATGGAAAAGCGGCAGTAGTAACTATTGCCGCAGGGATGCTGTTTACCATACTATGGGTTAGTCTTGGTTTCGACAAAACTATTATTACCGCCAGGGTGGCGAACTTTATCTTTACGCTTATTGTGGCATATACTGCAACCATTGGTTTTTCAAAAAATGTGGAAGTAAACTCAGGTATCAGCTCAGCATAAGTTGCCCAAAAACAGCATTGAGATTATTGTCTTCGACACTGAATTGACTCCGTAATTTTGTTCACTTTACCCTCATAATTTATTATGTTTGTGGTATTATCGTAATTAAATCTTTATGGCTTTCACAATTCTTGAGGTAAAAAGCAGTGCATTTGTTCGTGAATTTTTAAATCTTCCAGTTGACCTTTATCGCAATGACAGTAACTGGATTAGACCCCTAAACAAGGATATTGAGGATATTTTTGATCCTGAAAAAAACAAACACTTTCGAAATGGCGAGGCTACAAGGTGGATTTTACAGGATGAAATGGGGAAAACCGTTGGACGCGTAGCGGCATTTATCGATCGTAAAACCTCTAATACCCATGCCCAACCAACCGGAGGAATGGGATTTTTTGAGTGTATCGATAACCAGGAGGCTGCAAATACTCTTTTCGACACCTGCAAGCAATGGCTGCAAGCCCGTGGTATGGAGGCAATGGATGGCCCAATAAATTTTGGCGAACGCGACCGCTGGTGGGGCCTCTTATCCGAAGGTTTTTATGAGCCAAACTACTGCATGGGATACCATCATAAGTACTACCAGAAACTTTTTGAGAATTTTGGGTTTAAGGTTTTCTTCAAGCAGTTAACCTACCACATGCCGGTTACAGACAAAAATGTGGACCCTGTGGTGTGGGAGAAGGCCAGTAGGATTGAACAAAATCCCGATTACCGAGTAGTAAATATCAATCGAAAGGAGTTGGCAAAATTTGCCGATGATTTTGTGACCATCTACAATAAGGCATGGGGTCGTTTTGCCGGAGTTGGAGCCATGAGTAAAGCACAAGCACATGCATTGCTAAAATCTATAAAGCCAATTATCGATGAAAGGTTAATGCTATTTGCCTATCACCTCGATGAACCAATTGGATTTCTGATAATGCTACCCGAACTCAATCAGGTGGTTAAGCACCTAAACGGCAAATTCAACTGGTATGCCAAGCTTAAAATGATGTATCTACTCAAGGTAAAAAAAGTTTGCACAAAAGCCCTTGGGCTTATTTTCGGTATTGTCCCACAGCATCAAGGCAAAGGAATTGAAGGTGCGCTGGTAAATGGATTTGCCCGTTGGGCAACACGCGACGACTACCCCTACACCGAAATCGAGCTAAACTGGATTGGCGATTTTAATCCATCCATGTGCAAGGTGGCAGAGCAGATTGGAGCCAAAGTCCGCAAGGTTCACATTACTTACAGATACATGTTCGACCCAAACAAGGTGGTTGCACCATACCGGAGAGTAAACTGATATCGCCTAGGATTCTTTTAAAAATTTGGTTTCATTTACAAATTCACTACATTTACTGATTGTGAATTAACTAAGTGAACATAGTTTATGGTGCAAAAGTTCAGGTTTGAGCATAAAATTACCCTTGCATACGCAATAATTGGTGGGCTTTGGATCGCTTTCTCCGACAGGTTAATTCTTTTACTGTTTAGCGATCCTGTTGCCCTAAGCAAAGCCCAAACATTTAAAGGTTGGTTCTACGTGATTACAACCGCCACACTTTTCTTCGTATTTCTTCGGGGTTACATCAAAAAGTTACGAGAGGCTCAGGCTATGGCCGAGGAGAGCAACCGGCTTAAATCCGCTTTCCTGCAGAATATCTCGCACGAGATTAGAACCCCAATGAATGCAATTTGTGGTTTCGCTTCGCTACTTAACAAAAAGGGATTAAGTGACGACAAGGTTAACCTCTATACTGGATACGTTATCAACAATAGCAACCAGCTCCTTTCCATTGTAACCGATATTCTTAGCCTATCAAACATAGAGACAGGTCAGGAAAAAGCCACCTCAGAACTAGTGTACCCATACGAGTTGCTAAGTGATATTTTTGAGCAGTTTAAGCCCATTGCTGAAAGCAAAAAAATTGAACTATATCTTAATGCTAGCAACGGAACTCGAGAGTTATCTCTCTCAACCGACAGGCAAAAACTCAAGCAGGCGTTATGGAATGTAACCAGCAATGCTGTGAAATTTACGGCCAAGGGCCAAGTCGAAATCTCTCTTCATAAAGAGGGAAAAAACCTCCACTTCAAGATATCTGATTCGGGAATCGGAATTCCTGAGGAGATGCTGGAAAAAGTATTCGAGCGGTTTATTCAGGCCGACTCAACTATTCAGGCTCAATATGGAGGGATGGGCATAGGGCTAACCATTGCCAAGGCGTATATTGAGTTGTTAAAGGGTAGCATTAAACTAGAATCGCAGCTAAACAAGGGAACAATTGTAGCCATAGAGATTCCTGTTAACTAATAGTTGGCGTTATCTGCCTAATAATGTGTTGACTGATTTACTAATGATATTTTCCAATTGCCTTGAAACAGGATTCACTACAAACTATTTCCGATTAAACCCGAAAGATATATGACGCCCAAATTATCGATTACAACACTTATAAATTGGTTATCCTTTTTGATTTTTGCTTCAATTGGAGCCATAAACCTATTTTGGGGTAATGATCCTGAATTTGGAGTCTTCATTATAATTCTTTCATCTGTTTATATTTTCATTGTTTAGTACATATTTTATTCACTGCGAAAACGCTAAGAGAGTCAAAATTTCATCTTCATGCTCTATGGCAATAGTCGTGTGTGCTTAGCGTTGAGATCAGTTT
>JAVEYY010000038.1:0-48091 GCA_034003245.1 Tenuifilaceae bacterium | reverse complement strand
TCCTGAAATGTTGAATGCAACTGTTCTCATCAGGATGCTGCTTTACAAAATCTATAAAATTCATTTTCAATATATTTTGTACAAATATAATAATTTAGGCACATTAGCGGATAATCATAAAATATTATTAGTACAAAGATTGGCCAATATTGTTTCATCTATCAACTAATTATCCGATTTACCCGCACCTGGCACTCTAATAGTATTCATAGTACACGTGTAGTCGTTCAGCGCTCTAAAAGCGTTCAGCATCTCCTCCATCTCGCCCAACTTTGCATTATCAACAATCTGATGTATTATAAGGTTTTCGTCAACCTTAAATAAACGACTCTCCGAGTAAAAGTATTCGCCCCATAGCATCTCGTCGATATTGCGATTAATCCGCATAAAGGGCACAAACTTTTGACTCTGAAACCGTGAGGTGGTATCGAGCGAGCTGCCCAACCAGTGTACCCAGCCAGGGGTGCTAACATCAAACTCCTGCTTTAGCATGGCCAGCAGGGTTGGCGTAATATCGGCAGTTGACGACACCGCTGGGAATACTTTGGGTTGCGTTAACATGGGCGAGTATATAAGGAATGGCACATGGTACTTCTCAATGGGCGTTGCTGTTCCCAGTGGCATGTAATGATCGCCATAGATTATAAAGATGGTATTTTCGAACTCGGGCCTGCGCCTATACTCATCCAGAAGAATCTTCAGCGAATTATCGGCGTAAAGCACGGTTTTGAAGTGTTCGCTACGCTCCATGTAGAAATCACGCTCCTTGCCCTTTAACCCCCTTTCATCAAGAATCTGCTTTAGCAATGCCTCCCATCGCTCGGGCGATGGAGGAAAGAACGGGTCATGCGTGCTAAGGCTCATGTATATATCTACCCTGGGCTGTTGTGGCAACGAATCGATAATCTCCCTCGCCCTAAGGTACACGGCATGATCGGGGAAGCCCCAGGTAAAACCCGTTTCGGTTCTCTGGATCTCATCGTACCGCTCATGAAATTTTTTATCGGTTAAGGCAATATTCACCTCGGAAGCTCGCAGAAAATTGCTGATAAAGTCGAAATCGATCCACCCGCCATAAAAGAAGTTACTCTGGTAGCCCGACTGTTTAAGCACACTGGTTAACGACAGAAAATCGGGGTACGGGTTATTATTCTCGGCCAACGCCATAAAACCTTTCTTACCGTAGGGCAACGATGCCAGCGACGAGGGTAAAACGTTAAAAGTTCGCTCCGAAGTGCTAATAAAGTTGCTCCAGTAAAGGCTATGCTCAGCCAGCGAATCGAGAAAAGGCGTAAAGCTACCCAACTTGGGATTTGGCCCTGAAAACTCGCGCGATAAACTCTCGACAATCACAAAAACAATATTGGGCTTTATTTCACCAAACTCAAAATAATCACCAATCACATCGGCATCTGTATTTCTCCTAACAAACGGGTACGATGGATTTAGATAGCTAAACTGGCTATTTTGCTCCTGAAACCTTTTTGCCACAGCCTGTACATCGGCATTGGCATACCCTTGCTGCGATTTGAAGTGCACCAACAGCTGTTTAATTAAGTAGGATGCTTTATTGATCTGCTGATAAAAGATATTGTTGCTCTCAAAACGGGCTATGTTGGGAGTAACATTATTTACAAACAGCAGGGTTACCAGAACTAGAGCGATTAGAACAGATTTCGTAACGCTTGACAACCTCACCCTTTTAAGCAAAAACCAGGGAATAACTATTGATGATGAAACAACAACAATCCCCTTAATAATCTGATCAACACTAACACCCACCGAGGTTTTTACAATGTAAAAGATTTCTGAGATTGGATAGATAAGCAGCGAATGATCCAGGGGTATCCTTATTAGGATAAAGTACTCCGACAGTCCCCAGGTGATAAGCCCCAGCAACAGCACAAGCCCACACAGCAATGCTATCCAACCTCGGTTTAGCGTATTGGGTAGAAATAGAAAAAGAGGAATAGACAACACACCCAAAAAGCTGGCGAATAGCCAGTCGAACTGAATACCGAAAAGGTAATGGGCAAAGCCCATTGGCGTAGTTTGCGAGTACAACGATAGCGCCTCAACCATACGAACTACCAAAAAAACCGAAAGAACCGAAAGGGTTAGCCTAAGCGAATTCTCTGAATGGATCAGTACTCTTTCATACAATCTTCCTAAAACCGATTTTGCTTTGGTAAAAAAAGTAACAATGTTCATTTCCAAAAAAAGTTGAATAATATACAATGCAAAACTACTTGATTCTTCTATACAAATCGCGTAGCAAAAGGTAAAGTTTTGCCCCTAGTTTCCCGCCAAATATCTGCTGTGCAATCTTAGCTAGGTTTCGGCCAAAATCGAGCAGAAAATTCTTACTATCGTGGGTTAGCGCATGGTAGTAGCCGCTCTCCATGGCCAGTTCAATGGCCCGTACCCTTTCGGCGTAAGAGAAATCGGGCGTTTCGAAAACGATTCTGGGACTAAGCGTGTGGTACCTATAGCTGGGTTCATCGGTAAGCATGGTACCCTGGGTGGTAGCAAAATCGTACAGCAGCGAATCCTTGTAGGGCAAGGCCGTGTAGAACTCTACCCCAGTTAGCTTTGATTGCTTAGCGTAGGCAATGGACTCCTTCACCGTTTCCAGCGTATCGCCAGGGTTGCCAATCATAAACTGACCCATCACATCTATACCCTCCTTCCGCAGGATTTGGATCCCGTTGTCGATCTTCTCAATGGTATTATGCTTGTTCATCCGCTTAAGCACCTCGTTGTTGGCCGACTCAATGCCGATGCTCACGTTGTAGCATCCTGCCTGCCGCATTTTGCGGGCAATCTCAGGGGTAATCAAATCTACTCTTATCGACGTGCTCCACAGAAAATCGAGCTTTTCGTCCACAATCAGATCGCAGAACTCTACAACCCGCTTGGCGTCGATATTAAAGCTGTCGTCGTTAAAGGCAATGGTTTTATTGCCAAAGTTGCCCAGCTGCAGCTTTATCTCATCAAGAATATTCTGTGCCGAACGCTTACGCCAACGGTTGGTCCATATCGATTTGGAGTTGCAGAATACGCAGTTAAATGGGCATCCACGGCTGGTGGTGAGCCGATGCTGCGGGTAGCGGCGCATCTTAAACAAATCGTAGGCCGGAAAGGGCAGGGAGTCGATATCGCTGATCAGCGGCTGGGGTGGGTTTATCGCTATTTCGCCATTGGTTTTCTGATATACCAAGCCCTTTATCTCCTCCAGCGATTTTTCTCCGTTCAGGTACTCAATTATCTCCACAAAGGTTAACTCGCCCTCGCCGTATGCGCCGAAATCGAAGGGGAAACCCTCAATCGCCTCCTGCTTTACGGTTGATATATGCGACCCACCCAAGCAGATGGGCGTTTGGGGAAACTGTTCTTTATACTGTTGAGCTATCTCAACGGCCTCCAGAAAAACCTGACTCGATGCGGTGATGCCCACCAGATCGAACTTTGTTTCAAAAAAAGTTTTTACTTCTCTTGGTTTGGCCACGCGCGTATCGAGTACCGTAAACTCAATGCTAGGGTAGAACCTTCGGGCGTAGGAGGCCAAATACCCAATGCCCAGATGCACGGCTGGATCCTTTAGCTCACGGTTAGGATTTACAAGGGCAATTCTCATTTCCTATATTTATATTAGGCTAAACTAAAAAGTCTAGAATTTATTTTAAAGTCAGTTCAAGGTTAGAAGAAGATGTATTTGCCTATGCAAAGCAATTTAGTTTCTGTGTCATCGCCCCCACCTTAAGGCGGGGCAAATTACGATTCTGTATTTAATATCACTGCTGTCCGATTAATTTTTTGATAAACATCGGTAATCCCTATCAATTGTTGTGTCCCTGCCTGCAGCAGGCAGGCCTCCCGGACACTGACTTGTGGGGTCTAAATTTCTTCTTCCGGTATTCTGTACCTAACGGCACAGTCCCGTAGGGACTAAATATCGGTAGAACAAATAGTAGAGATTTTTTTTATTGTCCCGTTAGGGACAAAACAAAAATTAGTCGGACAGTAGTAATTTAATATCTTAAATCTAGCAAAACCAACCTTTACCTTAACTCTTTACAAAAAAACAAATATACCCATTATTTGAAATCTATCGATTAATGCTAATCTTTGCGGATGCTTACAAAAAATGCATCGTAAGCGGAAGGTAAATCACATCAACTTAAATATCTATATCCACCAAATAAAGATTCAGTAAAGTAAATCGGATACATACTGATAGCAAAGCGTTACCTATGATTGACAATAATACAAACATCGATTCTCCAAGGCATTTAAGTACTTTGCTAAAAAAGTATTTCAAGTATATTTTACTGGCTTCCATTATCTACTTCCCCCTTTTTGTGCATTTAGATCGGCTTCCCATCCGAATTTGGGACGAATCGCGACTTGCGATTAACGCATACGAGATGCTTAACAATAATAATTTCGTTGTTACGCACTACGATGGCAAGCCCGATATGTGGAATACAAAACCCCCACTGCTAGTATGGATTCAGGTAGGTTTTATGAAAGTACTTGGGGTTAATGAGCTGACCCTACGCTTACCCTCTGCCCTAGCCGCGTTGGCAACCTGTGCAGTTCTGCTTATCCTTGCGCTGCGATATCTAAAGAGTTTCTGGTTTGGGTTTATCGCCATAATGGTGCTTATTACCTCGCACGGCTACATCAACGTTCATGCCACCCGAACTGGCGACTATGACTCCTTGTTGACCCTTTTTACCACCCTAAGCGGATTGCTGTTTTTCCTGTTCTGTGAGTATAACAACAGGAAGCATTTATACCTGTTCTTTGTATTTCTAACGCTATCGGTTCTCACCAAGAGCATAAATGGCCTTTTATTTTTACCCGGCTTGCTAATCTACAGCATAATCAGGGGCAAATTTATCCCATTGATAAAAAATAAACATCTTTACTTTGCCCTTCTCTCCTTTGTTGCCATTATCATGGGATACTACTTGCTAAGGGAGATACAAAACCCGGGTTACATTGCTGCAGTTCAGCAAAACGAGCTTGGTGGCCGTTACCTCGAAGTTCTGGAGAATCACGATCATAATTTTTGGTACTACATTAATAACTTCAAAAAATTTCAGCTTTCTACTTGGTACTTTCTCGTTCCTATTGGGTTACTAATTGGTCTTTTCTGTAAGGATATCAGGATAAAACGCCTTACACAATTCTCGGGCATCATGGTTTTTACATTTCTGCTGGTTATCTCCCTCTCAAAAACCAAACTCGAATGGTACGATGTACCCCTTTACCCATTTTTGGCAGTATTAGTTGCCGTTAGCGTTTACCAGCTGTTCCTGTTCCTTAAAAATCGCGAGTGGCTAACCCAAAAACTTCACGTCAATTTTATTCCGTACATTTTGCTAATTCTCGTATTTATTGGCCCCTATCACAAAATCTTTAAAAAGACATTCAACCCGAAGGAGTATCCTTGGCACGTTGAGTTTTACGAGATAAGCTACTACCTCAAGAATGCCGTTAAGGGGGAACACAATCTTCACGGAAAGCACCTTCTGTACGATGGGTATAACGCCCACAATCAGTTCTATATTAATCTCCTCAACGATAAAGGGGTAAACTTTTCAACCAAAAGTTGGACAGATCTTAGGGAGGATGATATAGTTATTACACATCAAAGAAAGATTAAACAGCACATTGACGAGCATTACAACCACGAGCAGGTGAGCCAAACGGGCAATGTGATAACCTACAAGATTTATGGACTCAAACAATAACATAGATATTTCGGTAGTTGTACCTGTGTACAACGAGGAAAAAAGCATCGATGAGCTTTACCAGCGGCTCAGTAGCACCCTTTCACAAATATCCGATAATTACCAGATTCTGTTCGTAAACGATGGCAGTAAGGATAACTCCCTGCTGAGCATAATTAGGCTGGCTCAGCTGGATAAAAGGGTTTTCTTCATAAATTTTAGTCGGAATTTCGGGCATCAGATAGCGGTTACCGCTGGTTTAGAGGGATGCTCAGGTAACGTAGTGGTGATTATCGATGCCGACCTACAGGATCCTCCCGAGCTAATTATCGACATGTACAACCAGCATAAAGCAGGTTACGATGTGGTTTACGCCCGACGCAAGGAGCGTAAGGGGGAGAGCTTTTTTAAGAAAGTAACGGCTAAGGTATTCTACAGAATACTACAACGAATCACCTCTGTGAACATCCCCATCGACACTGGTGATTTCAGGCTAATTGACAAAAAAATTGTTCAATACCTCCGAGCCATGCCCGAGCAGAACAAGTTTCTGCGTGGACAAATTGCCTGGCTGGGCTTCAGGCAAACGGAGGTTCTTTACGTTAGGGATGCACGAAAGCACGGCGCTACGGGCTACTCCGTAGGCAAAATGATTCGCTTCGCGCTGGATGGTGTCACCAGCTTCTCCGACAAGCCCCTGCAGCTGGTCACACGGTTTGGATTCCTCATCTCCCTGGTTTCGTTCCTCGTTATCCTTTACGCCATCTACTCCCACTTCATCCTCGAGCGAACCATTACCGGCTGGACCTCGCTAATCATCAGTTCCATGTTTATTGGCGGAATTCAGCTAATGTCCATAGGAGTAATAGGTGAATACATTAGCCGGATAAATAAGAACGTGCTTAACCGCCCGCTCTACATCGTTGAATCAACAAACATACCTAAATCATCCTCATCAGCACTTGACCCGTTCGGCAACGGTTAAACCGCCATCGTCCTATCCTTGTAACCCCCATAGCTATTTGTGTTCGTTAACACACTTACATTTTGCGTGTACTTGTGACTCAATAAGGCACCGCTTCCCCGCACGGCGGTGTTACAACCACCAACTACCTATCCGCAGCAGGCTAACCTACACGCCTAGCCAACCATTTCCCATTACCATACCTTTAATCTTCACTTAAGCCATTAATTTATACAATTGGCACGGTTAAATATTCTATTTGAACAGTTAAATATTGTTATGCATAAGTTTTTTTTAATCTACAACAGATAATAACTGTAATATAACAGATATATATGATAAGAGAACAGATAAAAATAGGATTTCAACAGGTATTCATGATAATGTAACAGGAATAACTGGAAATGCAACAGGAAAAACTGGAAATGTAACAGGAATAACAGGAATTATAACAGGAATAAATGGTAAAGTACCTGGTAATAATATGATTGTAACAGATAATAACAATAGAGTAACAGATAATAACAATAGAGTAACAGATAGTTTTAGTAACTATGCAGGTAATTCTGTGTATACGAGAATTTTTTTCTCAAAACACTAGGTAAAACATCGGATTCACACAGCTATTCACCCAAAATAGTTAGTCTACTATCTTGACATCGCCTCCCAAACGCCATAACTTTGTCCTACTAACCCAAAAATCCTTCACCGCTATGCTAAGCTATAATTTCGAGAGGATGTTCAAGGCCCGGGGCATTGAGCGTCCGTTCACCTACCTCCGCAAGGCGGGGTTCTCCGACCGATTCGCCTCCAAGATTAAACAGGGCAATGTTCGCAGGCTCGACCTCGAGGAGATTGAGCGACTGTGCATACTATTCAGGTGTACCCCCAACGACCTCTACGAGTGGACGCCCAACCCTGACAACCAGATCGATGAGAACCACCCCCTCAACGAGATCCGGAAGACCGACAAGATCCTGAACATCACCCAAACCCTGAATGCGGTGCCCCTGCGGCACCTGGCCCTGATTGAGCGGCTGATTAACGACACGCTCAAGGGCCTCAACCCTGAGCAAAAGGCCTAGCATCCCGTTCGGCAGTGGTTGAACCCCCGACGGATTATCACAGCAGGTTGTACCAGCGTTGCTAACCTCTAATCATTGTCGTGTGACCAGCATCAAACCACAGCTTCGCCATCAACCCAGTTCTACTGCCGATGAACCCTCGATTTCCATCTGGCATCGGCTGGCGAGCCGAAAAACAAGCGCAGTGGGCGGACAAAAAAATCTGCAGTTTGAGCCCTGCCAGCAGGCGGGGCGAGTTCAGATTTTTTCCGCCCGCAAGCGTAGTTTTTCGTGCGAGCCAGGCGCAGCCTTGAACTTCTTTGCTTCCTTTCTTGTTTCAAGACAACAAAGGAAGTGGGGTATGGGGCAACGCCCCATGCAAGGCAACTCAATGGATATAACCGTACTTGAAGCCCCCCTTCGCGGCGATAAAACTGTCGTCAACCTATCCTTGTAACCCCCATCGCTATTTATGTCCATTATCACACTTACATTTTGAGTGGACTTGTGGCTCAACGCTCCCCCAAAACTTATTCGTGTGGCGCAACTAGCCACAATCACATCAATCTGATCATTATTGGGCATAAAATCATTACAAACCCTAATCAAAACGATGTACTTTCGCATCAAACAATCTATTATGCGAAAACTAGCCCTTACCCTATCCGCAGCCCTGTGGGGGATAACCGCACTATCGCAGGCCCCAACGGCAAACTCACGCCCTAACACGTTCACCAATCCCATTTTCGCCGGCGATTACCCCGACCCCAGTATTCTTGTCGATGGCGATAGTTACTACATGGTGCACTCCTCCTTCGAGTACTACCCCGGGTTGACCATTTGGCGCTCAACCGATCTTATTACCTGGAGCCCTGTTACCAGCGCTCTTAATAGATATGTGGGATCGGTTTGGGCTCCCGACCTGGTGAAACAAAACGGTAAGTACTACATCTACTTCCCGGCCAATAATACCAACTACGTTGTTGTGGCCGATGCCATCGATGGCGAGTGGAGCGATCCAATCGACCTAAAGGTTGGGAATATCGACCCGGGCCATATTGCCGACGAGCAGGGCAACCGGTATCTCTACTTCAGCAGCGGCGGATACGTTCCCCTTTCGGCCGATGGGCTTTCGGTTACAGGCGATTACAAACCCTCGTACAGCGGTTGGCCAATTCCCCGTCATTGGGTAATTGAATGTATGTGCCTCGAGGGGCCAAAGCTGTTCCAGCGTGGCGATCACTACTATCTTACGGTGGCAGAGGGCGGAACCGCTGGCCCGCCCACCGGGCACATGGTTATCTCGGCCAGGGCTAAGTCTCCGCTTGGGCCGTGGGAGAACTCGCCCTACAACCCAATTATTCGCACCCAAAACAATAACGATAAATGGTGCTCCGTGGGTCATGCCACCATTTTCCAGGCAAAGGCCAATAACTGGTGGATGGTGCTGCACGGGTACGAGAAGGATCATTACAATAGAGGGCGACAAACACTGCTGGCACCCATTGAGTGGACAAAGGAGGGCTGGTTCAGAGTCCCCGCTAATTTTGATATTGCCAAACCCTACTCCAAACCACTTGCTACAAGCAGCGAAAAACCCCATACGCTCAACGACAGCTTCAGGGGCAACTCGCTCAATGCCCAGTGGAAATTCTTTGGCGAGTTCAACACCAACCGCTTTTCCCTGACCGGTGCTGGCCTTGAGGTTTTGGGCAAGGGCAACTCCCTGGCCGAGTGCTCACCTCTCCTATGCATACCCTCGCACCACTCCTATACCGCCCAGGTAGAGATTGATATCATTGACGATGCCATAGGTGGACTGGTTTTGTTCTACAGCCCCAACTTCACCTCGGGAATTTTAGCCAGCAGCAGGAGTATTCTAACCAACCTGCGAGGCTGGCAATTCGAAACCGAGAAGGAGGTAATACATGGCCATGTGTACCTAATGCTAAAGAATGAGAATGATATTGTGAGCATGTTTTACAGCCTCGATGGCGAGAATTGGAACAAAGTAGAAACCTCCCTTGAGGTTTCGGCTTATCACCATAATGTGCTTAACAACTTTTTAAGCCTTCGAATTGGGCTGGTTTCAATGGGTAACGGGAAAGTACGATTCAAAAACTTTATTTATAATCCACTATAGTCATTCCCGTCAAGTAGAGGTTATTCGAATAGAATAATAACTGATTGTGCAATGCCTAGGGACTCAACATCCCCTAATTCCACGTTTGCCTTCTTCCAAACCAGATAAAAACGCTCGGTTCTAAAGTGAAATTAAGGTAAGCAATGTGAATAGCCTAGCCTTACCGCCTCTAGAAGCTTAGCCTAAACCGCAGGAACAGCATATTCAGCTTTTCCGAAACACCCCCAAACTCTCCAGCAAATCGCTGCGCCAGCAGCGACACCTCCATATTCTGGCTGGCCGAGTAGGCCAGCGAGGGCATCAGGAAGTAGCCATCGCCCAGCGAGGGGAAGTACATGGCGGCCAGCGAGCCGTTAAGCAGGGGATGAATGGGGTATGATACCTGTCCAAACCACGAGAACTTGCTAAACGACGATGTTTTCACCGATAGCGGCATGTACATCAGCTGCACAAAACTACTCATACTAATCTTGCTGAAATAGCTATTGTAGATCCCCTCCACATTCACGCTAAGCGAGTTTGCGAAGATATAGTTAACCCCAGCGGATACCATCACCACGCCCAGACTATCGCCGGCGTTACGCTGAGGATGGAAGTAGCTAACCTCACCATTGAACCCCATTTTCCAAAGGCTTCCGGTCCAACCTCCCCCAACCACCAGATCGGTGGTATCGATAACCCCCGCCAAAACCTGAATATCGTAGCCCAAGGTATTGAATCTGTAAAGGGTTGCTGCTGTAATATTATTATCCTTATCAACCTTAATGGCCACCTCTTGTTGGATGAATATATCCTTCTCCACTTTAAATTAGTAACTTTGTCCAAACCGTAAACCAAACAAGTCAACCATATGAATAGAGCTGTACTTATAATCCTTATGGTCTCTGGCCTTACCTTCGCCTGTACAAACCCGGAACCCCTACCAAAGGTGGTCAAGGGAGATATCCAACGGCTTGGTAATTTCCAGTCACAGTATGCAACCCCTCGTAATATCGATATCTGGCTACCCGAAGGGTACTCCACCGCCCAGAAATACTCCGTGCTCTACATGCACGATGGGCAGATGCTCTACGACTCCAGTATCACCTGGAACAAGCAGGCCTGGGAGGTCGACGATGTGGCATCGGAACTTATGGCATCGGGTGCGGTGGAACCGTTCATCGTGGTGGGCATATGGAATGGCGGTGCTACCCGCCATCCCGATTACTTCCCCCAGAAGCCCTACGAGCGGCTGTCTGCCGCTCAAAAGGACACCATCACAGCCCAGCTGCAGGGTGCTGGCCAAAGCCGTGAACCCTTCGCCCCACTGTCGGATCGATACCTTAAGTTCATTGTGGAGGAGCTTAAGCCCTACATCGACAGCCACTACTCTGTTCACACACAACGGGCCAACACGTATATTGCTGGGAGCAGCATGGGCGGACTAATCTCCATGTATGCTCTATGCGAATACCCCCAAGTTTTCGGTGGCGCTGCTTGCCTATCTACTCACTGGGTTGGCTTCTCCGGGGGCTCCAACAACCCTATACCCAATGCCTTCATCAACTACCTTAGCCTTAACCTACCCAACCCCGCTACCCACCGTATCTACTTCGACACGGGCGACCAAACCCTCGATGCGCTCTACCCGCCCATCCAGCAAAGGGTCGACAGCCTTATGGCGGCCAAAGGATTTGACAGCAAAAGTTGGGTTACCAAGTATTTCCCAGGAGAGGATCATAGTGAACGGGCATGGACCAAGAGGTTAGCCATCCCCCTTAGGTTTCTGCTCAACAAGTAGTACACCACGAGGCTAAACCCAGTTCGGCGGCGGTTGAACCGCCGTCTGACTTTCCGAAGCAGGTTACTCCTGCCTAGTAGGTCACTTATTCCCATTCGGGAATCGGGGCTTACCCAAGGCAAATATGACTACAGTTCCTGCGTACCCATCCCGGTTCAACAGGTAGGTCTGTGTTAACGCTTTAGTTAGCACTAACCATTACAAAAAAATATGTAGTTTAGCTGCTCGCAAACTCATTATACAAAACTCCAATACTCATGAAACAACAAATTTGCCTAATGGCCTTACTTCTAACCGCATCATTACTACACGGCCAGGGTGCGGCGTTGGATTCGGTTCTAAAATCTAAGGTTTCAGGAATTGAGGCAAAATCGGCAATTGGGAATATATCA
The DNA here is from genome assembly GCA_034003245.1 of Tenuifilaceae bacterium. Lineage (GTDB taxonomy): Bacteria > Bacteroidota > Bacteroidia > Bacteroidales > Tenuifilaceae > Perlabentimonas. Next base: position 36,007 of record JAVEYY010000038.1, on the reverse strand, counting down.
GAAGATCGGCTCAAGTTTCTGATCGAAGAGGACACCACCATCAGGGTTGATTACATAAAAAAACGCGTCGATCCAAAACCACCCGCACTCTTCGTAAATGGGGTTTTTGCTGAAAACCTGGCGTTAACCTCCATGGAACCGACGACCATTGAGGAGATAAAGGTGGAGAAATTGGAGTTTAGAATCGGATCACAAATCTACTCGGGCAAAATCAACATTAAGCTGAATGATAACTTTGGATTCAAGCCCATTACCATAGCATCGCTTCTAGGGAAACACCTCGGGTTGCCTCAGCGGAACGCAGTAGTAGTTATGATTAACAACCAGATTATTTCAGGCAACTACAGCGCCATAACCGTAAACGAAAGGAGTATCTACAGAATCGAGGCACAACAGGTGGAAAGCGAAAACCTCAAGCTGACTGTCATAAATCTTATCACCCGAAACGAGAAAAACATCAGGGACTCGGAGAGCATAAGGATAAGGGGCGAGAATGAGGAGTAGTACACAGCCACTAGAAGCTTAGCCGAAACCGCAGGAACAGCATATTCAGCTTTTCCGTCACACCGCCAAACTTGCCCTCGAATCGCTGCCCCAGCAGCGACACCTCCAGGTTCTGGCTGGCCGAGTAGGCCAGTGAGGGCATCAGGAAGTAGCCATCGCCCAGCGAGGGGAAGTACATCGCAGCCAGCGAGCCGCTGAGCAGCGGATGAATGGGGTAAGACACCTGCCCAAACCACGAGAACTTGCTAAACGACGATGTTTTCACCGAGAGCGGCATGTACATCAGCTGCGCAAAGCTGCTCATGCTAATCCTGCTGAAGTAGCTGTTATAAATCCCCTCCACATTCACGCTAAGCGAGTTTGAAAAGATATAGTTAACCCCGGCGGTAACCATCACCACGCCCAAGCTATCGCTGGCATTGTGCTGCGGATGGAAGTAGCTTACCTCTCCGGCAAATCCTACTTTCCATAGACTTCCGGTCCATCCGCCCCCAACCACCAGATCGGTGGTATCCATAACCCCCGCCATAACCTGCACATCGTAGCCCAACGTGTTGAAGCGGTACAAGCCCGCTGCCGTAATGTTCTTGTCCTTATCAATCTTAATGGCCATCTCAGCAGCCGACGTGTAGCTCGGGTAGTACTGTACCCTAAGGGCATCGCTGCCTGGCCGCTCCTCGTAGTCGAAATCGAAAAACGAGTAGGCGTTGAATATATCGTTGGGGTTCCAGGCAAACGATTGCCCCCAGTTTACCCGCTGCCGCCCAAGGGTGGCTGTAAAATTATCGGTGTGATACTCGAGCAAAAGCCTGTCGAAGCTGGTATTGAGCACCGACGAGCTGATGGAGTAGATATTGTTGGTCAGAAAGTTTAGGTAGCCGTTATCGGCCTCAATGAGCCGATCGTACCCGGGAATGCTCTTCACGTAATCGCCGTAGATAAGCCGGTTGCGCATACTGGCCTTAAACGTGAGGCGCTCTCCCATAAACCACTCGAAGTTAAGCCTATTGTGGATGGTGTTATCGACCAGCCAGGGCGAATCGGCCTTGTCGAAGGTCACCAGATTCAGGTACTTCACGTAGCCTTTAAGGCTATACTTATCGTTTGCCCCATCCTGCGGGTAAAGGTTCAGCGTGCAAAGGGCAACGATCAGCACTGTTAAAAAGAATCTCATCGCGGGATATTTTACTTTTTCACATCCGACACCACCTTGCCATCCTCTACCGTGATCACCCGGCGGGCTTTCTTCACCACGCGCTGATCGTGAGTGGAGAAGATAAAGGTGATATTCTCCTCCCGATTAAGGTGCTCCATGATATCGAGTAGGGTTTCGGTCGACTTGGAGTCGAGGTTGGCGGTGGGCTCATCGGCCAGCACAAACTTGGGCTTTGAGGCCAAAGCCCTGGCCACGGCCACGCGCTGCTGCTGTCCACCCGACATCTTGGAGGGTCGACTATTAGCCCTATCGCCCAGCCCAACGGCATTGAGCAGCTCCATGGCCCGCTCGTCGCGCAGCGACCGCTTGGCGCCCTGCAGCTCCATGATAAACTCGATATTCTCCTTGGCCGTTAGCACCGGGATAAGGTTGTAGGCCTGGAACACAAAGCCGATATTTCTCAACCTAAAATCGATCAGCTTCGAGGGACTAAGGCTATTGATATTGGTTCCATCAACCACTATCTCGCCCTCAGTGGCCGAGTCGAGGCCTCCAATAAGGTTAAGCAGCGTGGTCTTTCCGCTGCCCGACGGCCCTACAATGGCGGCAAACTCACCCTGCTCAAACGCCAGGTCGACACCATCAACAGCCCTTACCTTTATCTCTGAATCGTTATAAACCTTAACAAGGTTTTTAAGCTCAAGCACTTTCATTGGTTTGTATTTTTTAAAGTAAAACACCTCTGTTATTCTCACATGTTGGTTAAGGCTGGGCCCTACTACATATCTATCCGAATGGCCTCGGCGGGTTTAAGCCGAATGGCCTTACGGGCAGGGTAAATTGCTGCAATTAGCCCGGTTAAAACAACCATTATGGTAACCCCCACAATCTGCTCAAAGCCGATCTCGGGGTAGATAATCGCATCGAAGCCCATCGCATTTAGGCCGGTGGACCAAATGCTAAGGTCAAGGCCTGTTCGGCCAGTGATGTAGGTAAGCACTACGGCCAACACAATGCCAATAACCCCTCCGGTTAGCGACAGGAAAACCGTTTCGAGCACAATCATGCCAAAAACCCTCACCCTGTTCATACCAACGGCCATAAGCATCCCCAGCTCCTTAACCCGTTCTAGGATCACCATCAGCATGGTGTTGACAATACCAAAACCTAGCGCGAGCAGAATAATGCCCACAAAGATGTAAAGCATCAGGTTCACGTTCTCGTTGTAGAGCTCCATCTCGGGCAGCAGCTGGGTCCAGGTAAGGGTTTCCACCTCAGGGTACATCCGCCTAAGCTGATCGGCAACCCCATCCTCCACTCCGTTTTGCGTAAGCAGAATGGCCAACTCGTGACCCGCATTTTCCTCCAGCTTAAGCAATCGCCGCAAATCGTCTGCCCGCACAAAGGCTTTCATCTCATCGTAAGCCGTATTTGCGGTTCGGTAAATCCCGGCCACACGAAACGCACCGCCGCTAAGGGTTCCATCCATCTCAGTAATGGTGACCACCACCTTGGAACGGACCTTTACCTTCAGCTTCTCGGCAAGCTTTTCGCCAATTACAATAGGGTTGGTTTTGATGCCATTGAAATACTCACCCTCCACCATCTTACTGTGGATATTGGTGATGTTGGGCTCGTTGCTGGGATCGATCCCCACCAGCTGAACCCCCGCGCCGGTTTCGGCCGACGCCACCATACAGGTTGCAATAACCCGCTCGGACACGCCCTTCACACCGGGCATCTTCATCACCTCGAGCCTAAGCTGGCTGAGGTTTGGGATGTAGTTATGCACCTCCAGCGTCTCCAGATACTCGGGCTGGTGAATCTGAATATGCGACATCTCTGTGTTGATTACCGATTTCACACGCTGATTCATCCATCCCAGCATAAAGGCCACGGTATACACCCCGGCGAAAACCCCCAGCGTAATGGCCGTGATTATAACCAGGCTGCGGGTTCGGCTTCGCCACACATTACGCCATGATACTGACCAAATCATAATTTCTAAGTTTTACTATGTTGATACATTCTCTTTTCCATGCTATTGGCTGCGTGTCTCGGGAGGCAGCCGCTTTTTGGCTGGCTAACGAGTTGGCTGATAGCTATTGGCTATTGGCTGTTAGCCGTTGGCTATGTTCGATGTTCGATATTGCTCTATGTTCTTCGCCCTTCGCCTCATCACATCATCGCATCATCAGTCATCAGTTATCAGTCTCCCCCTATGCCCTTAACGATTTCGACACCACCATCCGCCTAACCTTAACAATGGGATAAATGGAGATCAGCATTGTAATAATGAACACGGTGATAATCTGACCCCAGAAAACATCGGGAGCCATTCCAAAGTACAGGTAGGGCTCAAATCCGTACTGCAGATATGCATCGGCCATTTCGCCGGGTAGCTCAATGGGATTCTTAACCATCAGCAGGATTACGGGAACACTCACAGCAAAGCCCGACAGCACACCAACCAACCCAATAAGAAGGGTTTCGAGAAACAGGATTGTTGCAAGCTTCACCTTCTGCATCCCCACGGCAATCATTACGGCCAGTTCACGCCTGCGCTCGGCTATCATCATAATAATGGTTCCAAAAATTCCAAATCCAATCACGATATAAAGAATGCCAATCATCACCACGCCCCCGGCCTTATCGCTCTCGATAAACTGCACCAGCTCGGGGTTGAGCTCCTCCCACGAGTATACGGAAAGCGATCCATTGGTGAGTGTTGACAGCCTACTTTTCACTGAATGCACATCGGAATAGTCGTTGACCATCAGCATAAGGGAGGTAATCATCCCCTCGGTTGAGTAGAGCTCCTGTGCCAACGCAATATCCATAAACACACCTAAATTATTGAGCTGAGGGGTGCTAAAGGTGAGGATTCCCCGGATGGGGTACTTTCCTGCAGCCGTTACACCTCGGTATCCCTGGCTAACCAGAATTATGGTATCGCTAACCTGCAGGTTAAGATGCTTGGCGATATTGAACGATACCAGAACGCCCCTATCGCCCGGATGAATAAACTCCCCATCCGAAACCCATTGCTGAAGATTGGAGGTTTGCTTGTCCATCTCGGGCTCAAACCCAATAACGGCTCCCCCCCGGGTATTTGGTCCCGATGATATAAGCGCGAACGACTCGAACCGCTGGGCTACGGTTGTTACGCGCGGGGCACTTTTGAGCTGTTCCAGCAGCTCGGGCGATGGGGTAAATGTGTTATTTATCGTCCTATTCTCGAAATACTCAGGATTTTGCACCTGAACATATCCAGTAGACAGCTTAACCATCATGTCCACCATATTAGTATAGGTGCCATCCTGCAAAGAGTTCATAATGGTGGAGAGTATCACACCAAAGAAAATACTTGCAATGGTAATTAACGACCGGCGCTTGTTACGCCAAAGGTTCCGCCAGGCAATTATCAGATATTTCATAATCCAGATTATTTAACAGAAAGTTATTCCTTATTACGTGTGTAAGACACAGCCTCTGCTATCGCACACGCTTCATGTTCTGCTGCGAGAAGAACGAATCGCTAATGGGAATATTAAACTTCATACTATTCACCACCACTACCGTTTTCTGGTTGCTTTTATCGGCGGGCACAATCTCTATCCGCGTTGGAATCCGTCTACCATCCATTAGCTTCACATCATACGAGAATTCGGTTTTAACCAGAAACTCGTCCTCATCGAAGTACTCAGATTTCATTTGGATATACTCATCCTTGCTGATCCACTTCACGATTTTGCCCCACACCACAGCGGCATCCTCATGGGGTACCAGCTCAATTTTCCAGCAGTCCATCCCGTCGATGGTTTCCGAGCCTGCGATTTGATAATTAAAATCGACCACAATAGATGATTCTTTTAGGATATCATCGTTGGTGTAATCAGAGCCCATCCACCCGTCGGCCATCATGGAGGGAGGAAGTTTGATCATTCGGCTAATGGTGGGCATCCAGTTCCACATCTCGGTGCCGCGCTTCAAAAAGGCTTGGCCTTTCTCCTTGGCTGGAGCAACAATTAGGGTAAGGGCATTCTCGCTACCCTTGGACCAACTCTTAAACTCGATGGTTCGCTCCCAGGTGGGGCGCACAATGGTCATGGTCATATGGCTCTCGCCCGACTCCTCGCCGTTCCACTTCTCGTCGGCCTTCTTAATGATCTCAGTAGCATTCTGTGAGAAAATGGTACTGCTTACAAGCAGACCAAACAAAATTGAAAATCCAAATCTTAAACTTTTCATGATTATAATGTTAAGAGTACAATTCAATTAATCTCTGCTCCATTTTATCTAAAGGGAACCCAGCGGGATCCATCACAAAGTTCATGGCTATTCCCTCGAGGGTAACAATAAAAAAGCGCATCTCCACTTCGGGATTACCATTGTTCTGCTCACGGAAATAGTTTGTAAGCATGCTCATAAGCTGCTCAACACGTAGTTCGAAATCATCAGCAAACACTTCCAGCACCGAGGATTGCATCATAAGCGAAAAGTACAACTTCCAGTAATCCCTGTGCTTTCGAACCAACTTGAACGATTCCCTGATAAAGAGGATTAGCTCATCCTTAGTTAGAATGCCATCGCGGTTGGGGTCGAACGATTCGGTGAAGCTATCCACTCCCCTGAACACAATCTCGCGTAGCAACGACTCTTTGCTTTCAAAGTAGTTATACATCAACCCTTTTGAAATCCCTGCCTTTTTAGCAATTTGACTAATAGATGTAGGGTAGTAGCCAACATTTGCAAAAAGATCCAATGCGGTATCCATTATCTTATGTTGGGCGCTCTCTCGCATCTCGTTGAACTGTTCTGATGTACGTGGTGACATAATGTTTTTTGATTGATCGTTTAGTCATTATAAAACCGACAAAACAAACCGTTGCTTTTTTTGATTGAACGGTTGGTCAAAGATATGGTGTCAAAAAAGTAAATGCAAATTTTTTATGAATTTTTTTGTTAAAATTTTTATTAATTTTTTCTGGGCAAATGATCTTAGGGTTTGATATTTGCTAATAAAGCTTAAATTTGCATATAAAAGCGTATCAAACTGAATACCCAAACCCAAATGAAACGCCTTACCTTTATGTCAAGGATTTTTACATTAAGTGCACTTTCCCTGCTGCACTTTTCAGCAGCAGCACAAGTAAACTCCACAGGAATTCCAATTATTCATAATTACTCCCACAGGGTATATAACGCAGCGGAAGCAAACTGGTCCATCGCACAGGATAATCGAGGTGTGCTATACTTTGGAAACACTCAGGCAGTATTGGAGTTTGATGGTCATACATGGAACAAAATCCCTATCAAGGGGCAACAGCTAATATATTCGCTTGCTACAGGTGTCGATGGCACCATTTACGTAGGGGGAACCGATGATTTTGGCCGTCTACGATCTGATAATAAAGGACAGCTCGAGTACGAGTCGTTCAGATTTATCCTGCCCGACACTGCTTCAATTCCAAGAGTATGGAAAATTTACTCATCACAAAACTCAATATATTTCTGCACTTTACAGCGAATTTTCATTTACTCTATTGCAACTAAAACTATAGAGGAAGTAAAACTCCCCGACGATAGCTTTTTCAGCTTTCTTGTAAACGATATTTTATACGTTGGAAATTACAATCTAGGCCTACACTCCCTCGAAAACGGCAAAATTGTTCCAGTTGTCGGAGGTCAATACTTTATCAAAAAGGATATATTCTCGATTCTCCCCTGGGATCAAAATCTTTTGCTCATTGCCACCGCCGAGAAGGGATTGAATATTCTAAATACTCAAACTGGAGTTGTCTCAGACTTCAACTTTACTCAAAACGCCTTAGCCACAAACAAAATTCTTTTAGAAAACAACATCTATGCTGGCACAACTATTAGCGAAACACAATTTGCTTATGGAACAAGATTCAATGGGGTGTACATCATCAACAAGCAGGGTGCAATTATCAACCACATTAGCCCACAGCAAGGGCTAAAAAGCGAAATAATCTCTAATCTATATTACAACCAGGAAAGCCCAGGCTTACTCTGGATTACTACCGCCGACGGCATCTCGTCGGCTAACATTTCATCACCTGTTAGAGTTTTCTCTGCTGAATCGGGGCTTAACGGGACAATTTATGGAATAACCAAGCACAATGGAGTATATTACGCTGCCACAATGCACGGCGTATTTATGCTTACCCATAAACAAAGCGAGAGCTCTTTCTTTAAACAAGTTGAGGGCATAACTGGCGAAGCAGTTTATTCACTCGTTCGGTTTAGCTCATCAAGTGGGCAAAACCACTTACTTGCTGCTAGCGAAAAGGAGATTTATGAGATTAAAAGCAACAAAGCCTACCCATTGAATATTAAAAATGAGGTATTTAGGCTCATCCAGTCAACTTACGACCAAAACAGCATTTACGTTGCCACTTCGCGGGGAATCAGAAAAATTAAATACCAAAACTATAGATTTATCTACAACAATGAAATCTTTGGACTTAGGGACGATATCGCTGTTACCAACATTATTGAGGACAAAGATGGAAACCTTTGGTGCGACACCTTCTCGGGTATACAGCTAATAAACAATAACGGTGAGTTTAAGGAGTTGCCCGAGGCATTTCGAGGAAAATCGGGGAAACTATTCAAACTGCAAAATGATATATTTTTTGCATACGACAACGATGTTTACCTCTTCAACCAAGCATCTCAAAACTTTGAACCCTACCAGCCATTTATCCAACTATTTGCCAGCAAGGAGAAATTTATCAGGGAGTTTTTTCCCGTGAATGACTCAACTGCCGTGGCTTTTTTCGACTACAAAACCACAACAGGTGTTGACTTTATTTATAGATCAAGAAATGGCTGGGAGGTCGATACAACTGCGCTTCGCCTCGTTCCTTCTATGACAATCCAAGTGGCTTTTCAGGATCAAAACCTAACCTTTATTGGTGGACAGGAAGGGCTATACGTTCACAACAGCGACAACCACAAAGATTTTAACCAACCCTTTAGAACCATCATCCGATCCATAATTATTGGAAACGACTCCATACTTTACAAAGGGTCCGATGATTTCTACAGCAGCATTATCGACCAAGGACAAAGGGTGGAGATACTAAGCATGCCTATTCGGTTTAAGGATAACAATATCATATTCACCTACGCTTCCCCATTCTTTGAGAGCGAGAGCAAACTCGAATACAAATCCTATCTCGAAGGCTTTAACACAACCTGGTCGCCATGGGAAAGCAGCAACACCCGAAACTACACCAACCTATCGGAGGGTACATATCGTTTTCATGTTAAAGCCCGAAATGTGTATGGTGCAGAAAGCGATGAGGCAATTTTTGAATTCAAAATCCTTCCGCCTTGGTATCGAACCTGGTGGGCATACATTATATATATTGCACTGGTAGTTGCCGCCGTTCGTTTGCTAATTGCCTGGTACACCCGAAAACTACAGGAAGACAAAAAACGTCTCGAGGCCATTGTTAAGGAGAGAACAGCCGAGATTGTGGAGAAAAACAAGAAGATTGAGCTGCAAAACATTGCCATTACCGATTCTATCCGATACGCCAAGCGTATTCAAACTGCAGTGTTGCCCGATAAGCAAACCTGCAAGCTTTTCGACTACTTTATATACTTCTCGCCAAAGGATATTGTAAGCGGCGATTTTTACTGGGTGCATCACTTCGAAAAGCAGAAAAGGCTCATTTTTATTGCAGCCGACTGCACCGGACATGGTGTTCCGGGCGCATTTATGAGCATGCTGGGCACATCATTCCTTAACGAGATTGTGGCCAAACTCGACGTGAACCACTCCGACTCCATTCTAAACCTACTTCGCGAATACGTGATTAACACCCTTAGCCAAGGGCTAAAGGAGGGCGATAAGGATGAGCGCAAGGATGGTATGGATATGGCCTTGGCCTCAATTGACCTTAACACCATGATGCTCGAGTTCTCGGGTGCCAACAACCCCTTGGTGCTTATCCGAAACGGAGAACTAATTGAGTATAAACCCGACAAAATGCCAATTGGCGCCTACGTAAAACAAAATATTCCATTCCAGCGTACCGAAATTCAGCTGCAATCAGGCGACATTTTTTACATGTTTTCCGATGGATATGTTGATCAGTTTGGTGGTGACAATGGCCGAAAATACATGAAGAAGAACTTTAAGGATTATCTTCTATCAATCCACCAGTTCCCCATGAAGATTCAAAAAGAAAAGTTATACTTCGAAATGCTTAATTGGATGGAGGGTCACGAGCAGATAGACGATCAACTTGTTATTGGGGTTAGGGCAAATTTTTAATTAATACCTTAATCGAATTCTATCCACTCAAAATCACCTCGTCGTTCATTTTTTTATAGAATAGCAAAAACTGAAAACATACACTACATATACAGTATTTAAGTGTACGTTTTCAGTTTTTTCAACAACCAATTCAAATTTTCAAACTATCTGGACTAATTTTTGTTGTATATTTGATTAATTAGCATCCTCATTATGAGTTATTGCTAATCATATTTCATTTATGTTAACCCAATAAAAATAATTATAAACCAACCCAAAAACCCATGAAAAGAATTTTACTAACGTTACTGCTTTCAGGTTTCAGCGTTTTGAGCCTGTTAGCTCAGGGCCCACTCGGCTTTAACTATCAAGCCGTAATTCGCAATTCGGCTGGCGAAATTGTAGACAACCAACAAGTAGGCATACAACTTAGCATTATTTCGGGAAGCCCTACAGGTACTGCTGTTTACAAAGAAACCTTTACCCCTACTACCAACGAGTTTGGTCTTATTACCCTTACCGTTGGCCTAGGAAATGCCACGCTTGGCACTTTTGCTGATATTGACTGGAGTTTAGCCAACTTCTTTCTCAAGGTTGAACTCGATGTAAATGGAGGCACCAGCTACATTGAGATGGGAACAACCCAACTTCTTTCGGTTCCCTTTGCAAACTATGCTTTTGCTGGCGGTTCAGGCTCAACAGCATGGACAGACAAGGAGCAATCAGTCTCAACCCAGAAAAATGTTGGTATTGGTACCGATACCCCCACAAGCAAGCTTCAGGTAATATCCGATGGCGCATACGAAGACGAAGCCCCACTCTTCGAAGTAAAAAACTCAAAAGGCGAAACCGTTTTTGCAGTTTACGAAAATGGTGTTAAGATTTTCATAGAAGAGGAATCGACAAGTAAAACACGCGGTGGGTTTGCAGTATCGGGACGCACTTCATCCAAAGAGGAACCACAGGAAATCTTTACCGTTACGCCAAGTCTCACTCAAGTTTATGTTAACGAATCCACAGAAAAAACACGCGGCGGATTTGCTGTTTCAGGGCGTACAACATCAAAGGTTCCTGTAGATATGCTGCATATAACCCCTGACTTTACCCGAGTTTACGTCGACGAATCAACAGGTAAAACCCGTGGCGGGTTTGCCGTATCGGGACGCACCACCTCAAAAGAGGATGAAGGAGAAATACTTCTAATAACCCCTCAGATGACCCAAATATTTGTGGATGAATCAACCTCGAAAACCCGTGGTGGATTTGCCGTTTCGGGACGTACCAGTTCAAAAGAGATCTTCCAGGAGATGCTTACAATTACTCCCAGTCTCACCCAAATATATGTTGATAACAGCACTCTAAAAACCCGCGGTGGGTTTGCCGTTTCGGGTCGAACCACCTCCAAGGAACCACTCGACATTTTCCACATAACCCCTGATTTCACTAGGGTTTATGTGGATGAAACCACAAGCAAAACCCGCGGCGGATTTGCTGTTTCGGGACGTACTACATCAAAAGAGCTAGGAGGCGAAATTTTCATGGTAACTCCTGGCCTCACCGAGGTTTTTGTTGAGGAAACATCAACGGCCAAAACCCGGGGTGGGTTTGCCGTTTCGGGTCGTACTAGTTCAAAAGCCGATGGGATTTACGACGTGTTTAAGGTTGCTCCCGAGCGTACCGAAGTATTTATTAAGCCCAGCCCCAGCAAATACTTCCCCGATGGGTTTAGCATCTCAGGCTTGGACAACAACTATGAGCCAACCGAACTCTTTAAAGTATCGGAACAGGGTACATTTGTGGCCACTACACTTGCTGTTGCGCCTAAACTTACAACTAAAGAGGCATATAGCATTACTCAAACCTCTGCCATCAGTGGCGGTAACGTAGTTGACAATGGAGGTTCAGAAATTATGGCTCGAGGTATTATCTACAACTTAGCCTCAAGCCGGTTGCTTACAGTTGAGAATGTAGGTGAAATAATGCCATCGGCTGGCGGTATTATTTACGACCCCAACATGCCAGAAGGCGGCATGGGCGATCTTCCTGAACTGAAAATGGAAAATCTTACTCCAGGTACCCTTTACACAGTTCGTGCCTTTGCAATGAATATGGATGGGTTAACCGGTTATGGCCCCGCAGTTAGTTTCACTACTCTCCCTGGAAGTAAGCTAACATTTGGTGTAATGGACGATAAGGAAAACCCAATCGCTAATGCCGTTATCACCCTTTACCCATTAGGAAGCCCTGAGCCAATTACAAATGGACCTGGTAATTACACATTCAGCGTGGCTGATGGTGAACACTACTTTTCAGTTTCCGCACCCGGATTCGAGGAAATAAACATGCAACCAATAATTGTTGAAGGTGACACTCATCAGGATGTTTACCTCAACTCCGCTCCTATTAAAATAACATTTACTGTAAAAAACCAGCACGGAGAACCCATAGAATACGTTGGCATTGAGGTTCCCGAAATCGACATGGCCTATACCGACATTAATGGATCAGCCTCACTGCAACTACCCGCCGGAGAATGGAACTACTTAGTAACTGTCCCTGAAGTAGGATTTGAGAGCCACGCCGGAGGAACAGTTATTGTAGAAGCGGGTGTTCCTCAAACCGTTAATATTGAGGTTACCGAAAAGGCTAAAGCAACCTTTATTGTTACCAATAGCGCCTCAGAGCCCGTTTCGGATGTGGAGGTGCTTGTAGTGATTGATGGCTACAACGATATTTGGCAATGGGTTTACGAGGGGAAAGCAATTATTTACGGCCTTGCCCCAGGCACATATAGCTATTCAATATCCGACTATTCTAACACCTATAAAACCCATGAAGGATCGATAACCATTGTTGACGGTCAAAATCTTGAAGAGAGTGTTGTTTTACAGATACTTCCCAAACACACCGTAACCTTTACTGTTACCGATGAGTCGAGCGCACCAGTTGCCGATGCTTATATCTCCATGTATCAGGTTTACGATGATCACTATATTGTGACCAAGGGGTCAAAGGAGAACTACTTTTCAGCCCAAACCGATGCCACAGGTAAAGTAATTTTCGAGAATGTACCCGAAGCCGATTACGACTACGATGTCAGGCTTGAGGAGCAGCGTTACGCCCAAAGAATAACTGTAGATAAGGACATGGACGTTCCCGTCGCACTTTTACCTCCTCAGTATTTTACACTTACACTCGATTTTGTTGACGCAGAAGGCACACCAATTGCTGATGCTTACTTTAGCATGTACTACGTATCGGGGAAAAAGGATGGGCAAAAAAGTGACTACTACTCTGGATTATCTGATCAGGATGGGAAGTTGGTACTAACTGATGTTCAAAATGGCACTTATGAGTATACTTCTGAAATTGACACATTAGCTACTAAGGGGACAATAACTGTTGCTGCCGATATGCAATATACAGTAACACTCCTGCCTATACCCAAGTATACTGTTACGTTTGCCGTTTCTGATATGGAGAATAATCCCATTGAAGGCGCAACAGTAGAAATAACAATGGGGGGAGTAAAAAATGAGGGCAATAAAGAGTTCAGCGGTATCCTAACAACAAATGCCGAAGGTCTTGCAGTTTTTGAAAATGTCCCACAAGGATCATACTACGACTATTTCTACAATGTCTCCAAAGAGGGCTTTTATACTACTGGCAACTATCTTGCAGTTGAAAAAGACATTACCATTGCGGTTAAACTTGAGCCAGATATTGCAAACCCAACAATTCAAAAGCCTTAATTAAATGATGAATATTGACTAAAACCCAAATTGCTATGTTTAGAATATTCATACTTACTATTATTGCGGGATGCATAACCCTAACAGGTATAGCGCAAGAAGTTGTGGTTTCGGCTGGTTCATTCAGTAAGAACAGCTCAGCATCCATCAGCTGGAGCCTAGGAGAGCTGGTTACTCACACTCTTAAAACCAATGAGAACATTATCACCCAGGGGTTCCAGCAAACTAAGTTAACTGTTACATCTGTAGATGAGATACCTGGCATTAGGATGATAGTATCCGCATTCCCCAATCCCGTTCAGGAGAATATCAACCTTAAGGTTGATGGGGAAATAGATTACCTAAAATATGTTGTTTACGATCTTAATGGGCGAATGCTTCATCAGGGAGCATTCGATAGTAACCCCATGGTAGTTCCATTTTACGAGTATAAGTCAGGGATATACTTTATTCGCATAGTCATGGCTGGAGCTGAAATCCAAACATTTAAGATTATTAAACAGTAAATCCAAGCTAAAACGGCTAGGCGGTGCCTAGCCGTTTTTTTATTGCCTTCTCCCCCATTCCATTCTTTCCTGAAACATACCTTATCCAACTCTGTTTCCTACTCCCTTTTTGTATTCTAGGATATTAACAGGAGTAACTCCACTAACCCCAAAGACACCAACAAACTCATTACTTGCAGCTAACATTTTCATCAAAAAAATGAGAATAGGCAAGCAATTAGCTCAATTTTTGTGGTAAATTTGTTTGTAGCCTTTCGTTATAAAAAATCTTTTAAGCCAGTTGTTACTAGGCTGTCTCACACAAACATCTTTTGCTTATTACTTTCTTTTTCTTTACCTTCGTATTCTGATTTTTTTTGAGTTTTGGCCCATTAGGTTTCTGAACACAATAATAATATAGTTCAAAATAAATCTTACGCCTATGAAACGCAAATTACTCATTACAATCGTTTTATGCTTAAACGCATTTGGCGTTTGGGCACAAGCCCCTCTGGGCTTTAACTACCAAGCCGTTGTCCGGAGTGCCAATGGAGAGATTATTGCCAACCAACAAGTTAGCTTAAGGTTAAGCATACTATCGGGAAGCACAACTGGGACAACCATTTTCTCTGAGGAATTCTCACCTACCACCAACGAATTTGGTTTAGTTAACATAGTTGTGGGACAAGGTAGTGCTAAAGTTGGGACATACTCTCAGATTAGCTGGTCAAGTGCAAACTTTTACTTAAAAATAGAACTCGATGCTTCTGGGGGTAGTAATTTTACGGAAATGGGAATAACCCAGCTTATGTCGGTGCCGTTTGCCAACTTTGCTTTCGATGGCAACGAGGGAAAATCAGCATATCAAATCTGGCTTTCACTGGGTTTTACTGGTACCGAACAGGACTTTATCAGCTCACTAAAGGGTGCAACTGGCGAGACTGGACCCAAAGGCGAGAAAGGGGAGCCCGGTATGCAAGGCGACCAGGGGATATCCATTCTTTGGTTGGGCAGCCTGAACGTTTTCCCCGAGACACCCGGTCTTAATAATGCCTTTTACCATTCTGAGCACAAGACCTCATACGTTTTCGATGGAAGTTTATGGCAATTGTTGACAAAAGACGGAAATGATGGAGCAACGGGTGCAGTTGGGCCCGCAGGCCCAAAAGGGGAGCCAGGAGAACCGGGCACTGGTCTTCTAAATCGAGGAGAGTGGATATCGGAAACAATTTACAACTCGGGCGATTTTGTATTTGCCGAATCATCAGATTTTATGGGATACAATACAATGTTCATCTGTCAAGTAGATGATTTAACTTCGACAATACCTCCCAAAGATGATGCAACAAGTTGGATTGAGTTTCACGCTCCACAAGGGCCACAAGGCCCTGCGGGCCCAGCAGGACAACAGGGTGAGCAGGGAATTCAAGGGAATCAAGGAATCCCAGGGGTATCAGTAAACTGGAGGGGCAGCTTCGACACGCACCCCACCTCAGGATTAAACTATGCTTACTACAATACCACCGATAAAAAATCTTACATCTACAACGGCTCTTCATGGCAAGTAATGGCAAGGGATGGATCGGATGGAATAATTGGCGTTGGAATTCAAAGCACCATTAACAATGGGGATGGAACCTACACCTTTTTCTACACCGATGGAACATCATTTACCACAGCAAACCTCAAAGGGGAAACAGGAGCATCAGGTTCCGATGGAAAAACCATTCTCAGTGGAACAACCCCACCCATCACTGCGCAAGGCACTATTGGTGATTACTACCTAAATACCACAACCAATATACTGTACGGCCCAAAATCGGAAGCCGGATGGGGAACCGGGATTTCTTTAGTTGGCCCCGAAGGTGCACCGGGCCCATCTGGCACAACATCATGGGAAGATCAGGAAACCATAGTATCCACCTCTAAGAAGGTGGGCGTGGGGACATCAACGCCTGAAGCCATGTTCGAAGTAAAATCCGATGGCACCAGTAAGGAGGGTGTACCCCTGTTCGAAGTCAAAAACTCAAAAGGGGAAACCGTTTTTGCCGTTTACGAGAACAGCGTAAAAGTTTTTATCGACGAAACGGAAACAACTAAAACCCGGGGCGGTTTTGCAGTAAGCGGAAGGACAACATCAAAAACAACTCGTGATATTCTTACAGTTGATCCTGTAGAAACAAAAATAATTATCAGCGAACCAGCAGTTGACTCACCTGGAGGCTTAACAATTGCTAGTCGAACCGACACCGAAGGCGTGTATAAAGATGTAATGAGCGTTACCCCCACCCTCACCCAAGTGTTTGTAGACGAAAACCCTGTAAAAACACGTGGCGGATTTGCTGTGTCGGGGCGAACAACCTCAAAGGAACCGCTAGATTTACTCCACATCACTTCTGATTACACCAGAGTATTTGTTGACGAAACAACGGAGACAATCACAAGTGGATTTGCCATAACCAAGCGATCCACCAGCGATGATGTGCTTAATGTTAGCCCATCACTCACCCAAATCTACGTAGACAGTCCGGCTAAAACCCGTGGCGGATTTGCGGTATCGGGGCGCACAACATCCAAAGAACCACTTGACCTACTAAACATTACCCCATTAGCCACTCGCATTTACGTTGATGAAACCTCACCCGAATCCCCCAGCGCATTTGCCATTACCAAGCGCTCGAACAGTGATGATGTAATGACAGTAAGCCCTGGTTTAACACAGGTTTATGTAGATGAAACCACAGCAAAAACCCGGGGCGGATTTGCTGTTTCGGGACGTACATCATCAAAAGGCATCTCCGATATTCTTAACGTGAATTATGATTTCACAAGGGTTTACGTAGGAGAATCATCGGGTGGATTTGCTGTATCGGGTAATCCAGGAATTGTTGATGGAGATGAGATTCTAAAGGTGTCGCCAGGTTTAACAGAGGTTTTTGTGGAGGAGACAATCGACTCCAAAACCCGGGGAGGCTTTGCTGTTTCGGGACGTACATCATCAAAAGCTGGAGAATTATACAACGTGCTAACAGTTGTTCCTGAACGCACCGATGTGTACATAAAACCCTCCACCAGCAAAAATGCACTACCAAGAGGCTTCAGCGTCACTGGCCTTAACGAGCAGCTCTCGCAAACTGAGCTATTCTCGGTGTCCGACGGAGGAACTTACGTGGCAAACAACATGGCCATTGCCCCAAAACTCTTCACAAACTCAATTAGCAGCACTACCCAAACAAGCGCTATTGGTGGTGGAAATGTGCTCGACGATGGAGGAGTTCCCATTATCACCAGCGGCATTGTTTACCAGCTAAAAACGTTGGGAATCCCAACTCTCACGGGGGCTGAAATTCTAAAACCCAACGAGGGTGGTATTGTATATGCCGACGACAAGATGTCGTTCCCTGTGCTCAAAATGGCCGACCTAGCCCCTGGATTTACCTATATAGCCAGAGCCTTTGCAACAAATTCAGATCAGTTAACCGGATACGGACTGACCAGAGAATTTATTACCGCTGGCTCAACTACACTATCGATAAAAGTATTGGATTCGGGCGAAGAGCCAATTGCAGGGGCTATGGTTACACTCTGGCCGCTTAAGGGGAAAGAGCCATTGGTTAGCGGTCCATCTGCAACACACGAATTCCAAATCCCCAATGGCATCCACAGCTATTTAATTGAAGCACCTGGTTATATAGCTGCTCGAGACGACAACTTTGAGGTAAGAGAATCACAATCTCTCAATGTAAATCTCTCTATCGCGGACAATCCTCAACTCACGGTCAATGTGAAAAACCAGTACGGCAAATCCATCCAGGGAGTTGGCATAACTGTAGATACCTATGGGCCAAACAATACAGATATTACGGGTAATGCTATCTTCAATATTCCTACAGGCAGTTACCCATACTCTATTGCTGTACCCGAAGGTTATAGTGAGCATCCAGGTGGAATGGTAGAGGTAACCACTGAGCTCATGCAGACTTTTATCGTCACTATAACTGAAAACCCCAAAGCCACATTCAAAGTTACTTACCAGGGTGGTGCTCCTGCCAAAAACGTTGGCATTAGCCTAACCACGAACAGCTACGAACCGGTTTATATTACTACAAATAGTTTGGGTATTGCAGTAGCATATCTACCCGAGGCTAAATGGGACTATCTGGTAAACGCTACCACTTCGGGTGTTCTAAGTATGGGCACTACCGATCAAACAGTAGATGTAACGCTTTACGAAGAGGTAAGTGTCACTATTGTAGTTACTGATAAAAATGGCACACCCATGCCAAATGCACAAATTTCGCTTTACAATGGACTTTCCGAACCATTAATTCTAGAAACCGGTACTCAGGGTATAACCACTACCAGCTTAATGCCCGGCTCTTGGCAGTACACTATCGACGCCTTTAACTCCCAGTACACCATAACAACCGGCACTATTGAGGTAGTTGGCGGAGTGCAAAATCAAACCTTTAACCTGATTATGTGGGAAAGATCATCGATTACCTTTGTTGTAACCGATCCGCTAGGGGTTCCAATCTATGGCGCCTATGTCAATGCTAACCTAATCGCTGAACCCTTCGACGAAAGTAGTGGAGAAACAAACGAAATGGGTAAAGCAACCCTACAACTCGGCCCTGGTGAATGGAGATTCTCAGTTTATATGTACGAAAGTTCTTATAGGGAATATATCGACACCATAACAGTTGTTTTTGGTCAAGACCAATCCGTATCTGTTTCTCTAGAGGAAATCCCAAAGTACACCATTACGTTTATAGCCCAGGATCCCGAAAACAACCCCATAGAGGGTGTCCAGATATACCTAGGTTCAGGAGTAAAAACGGGAGAAGGGTCAAAGGCATCACAACCTGATTTCTCCGGAACTCTTTATACGGATATTGAGGGAAAAGCTGTTTTTGAGAATGTTCCCGAAGGGGATTATTACTCATACAATACATACCACTACGATTACGAATACAATGGTGGCAGTATTGTTGTTGATGAAGACAAAACAGTAGTTGTTGTACTTACGCGCCTGACGAAGGGAATTGTTGGTGAGGCTAATATTGTGCAGTAATAACGCCAAACTTGGAAGCTATGCGAAGATTTGTGATTGCTTACACATTGCTACTATGCCTAAGCATAGTAGCAAAAAGTCAAGAGGCTGTGGTATCGGGTGGTAACTATCACTCCAATTCGTCAGGTAGCATTAGTTGGAGCTTGGGGGAGTTGGCCATTCACACTCTAAAATCGGGTGAGAACATTATCACCCAGGGATTTCAGCAAACGCGGTTAGCGGTAACTTCAGTAAAGGAGATATCTGAATTAACTGTGCTAATTACGGCATACCCAAACCCGACTAGCGATCATGTATACTTAAAGGTTGAGGATGAAGCCGAAAATCTCCACTTCGAAGTTTACAACACAACAGGCAAACTGCTTAGAAGGGGACGGATTGAAACGAACCCAGTGCAAATCCCATTTAATGATCAGAGTTCAGCAGTTTACTTTATTAGGGTTTTACAGGGCAATATTCCAGTAAAAACCTTTAGGGTGGTTAAACTGTAAAAAATTGAAAAGATCCGGCAAGGAGTTAAAATACCTTGCCGGATCTTTTATTACTACCAACCTGAACTCAGCCGTTTTAAAAGCATTTGTTATATTTGCAGAAACAACATCCTGCGAACATGCTTAAGATTGCTGTTGATTTTGATGGAACAATCGTAGAAAACCGATACCCTGGCATTGGCAAACCAATGCTATTTGCTTTCGAAACCCTTAGGGCTATGCAGCAAAGGGGGCTCACTCTAATTCTCTGGACAGTTCGGCAGGGCAAAGAGTTAGAAGATGCCGTTGCTTTTTGCCGTGAGAATGGGGTGGAGTTTTACGCCGTTAACGCCAACTACCCCGAAGAAAAACTCGACAACGAAACTCCACGAAAAATTGTTGCCGATATCTTTATAGACGACAGAAATGTTGGGGGCTTTTTGGGCTGGAGCAGGGTTTGGCAAGAGTTTTTTCCCGAGGAGCGAATTGTAGAGATGGAGAAAACAGCTATAAAAAAACTACAAAAGAAGCCTCGATGGAGAAGATGGCTAAGATTTAAAATTTCATAAATATGAATCGCAATTTCATACGAGTATTTCTCTCGTTATTTTTTCTAGGATTACTAAGCTGTAATGGTACAAAATCGCCCGAGCGCACAACGTCGCAACCTCAGGCCAAAACACCACTTCAGGTTATTAGAATAATTGAACCTATAAACGGAGACCTTTTTGCACTTGGCAAAGCGATTGAAATCAACCTTAAACAGGTTAACGATTCGATCTCGACCGATTCCATAATTCTATTTATCGATAACAATCGTGTGGGTTTAGTTGAAGGGTTTCAACATATCCTCAACACCGAATTGCTAACCCTTGGAAGCCATCAGATTAGAGCAACTGCGTGGCTCAACGGCGAGCGGCAAACAGCATCGGTTGGAGTAAGGCTTAAGGCGAACAAAGCCCCAGAGAAGCTAAAATATAAAGTGGTAAACACCTACTCTCACGACATCAACGCATACACACAAGGCTTGTTCTACCTAAATGGTCATCTAATTGAAAGTACTGGTCAAAAAGGATCATCAACCCTACGAAGAGTAGATATTAAAACTGGTAAAGTTATGCAGAGCATAAATCTAGAACGACAGTACTTTGGCGAGGGGACAACCATTATTAACAACGAGATTTACCAAATTACGTGGACCTCACGTAAAGGTTTTGTATACGATCCCGCCACGTTTAACCTAATTCGAACCTTTGACTACTCAACGCAGGGCTGGGGCTTAACCACTGTAGGCGAAAACCTGGTGATGAGCGATGGTTCAAATATCCTCTACTTCCTAGAACCTAAGTCGTTTAGCGAGATTAAAAGGGTCGAAATATATAACGATCAAGGCCCAGTTACCCAACTCAACGAGTTGGAGTATATCGACGGAATGATCTACGCAAACATCTACCTTACCAATAAAATAGTAATAATCGATCCTCAAACTGGAATGGTAGAGGCCGAGGTTGATTTCACTGGCATACTCCCTCAAACTGATAGACACAGCAATATTGATGTTTTCAACGGTATAGCCTGGGACAAGGAGAATAGGCGCCTTTTTGTAACCGGGAAAAACTGGCCAAAGCTATTCGAGGTGAAAATTTTATAACAGAACTAAAATCATAAAAAAAACCTTCTGCCAAACAGAAGGTTTTTTGTTTTTCCCATATCAAATGGTTAACTGGTTGGTCCATTATCAACTTTCGACTCAATTGTACTTTGAATTGTCGATGATACAGCAGACAGAAAATTGTACCCTGTTTGGCTCTCGATATAGTCTACAGTTGTACGGTAGTATCCCCAGGTGTAATTATTTACAGTTTGATTATTAGGCATCCAAACGGCAATAACCCTGGTGGATGTGCTTACCCTTGACACATCGTTACTACCCACTGGTAATACAACTATCACCTTCCAGGTGTGTGATGGAACCACAATATTCTTGGTCGAGATGGTGGTCTTTGTTCCTGCCGAACCAGTACCACCCTGCCCCCAAGGCCCGGAGATAATGTACAATTCATTTCCTTGATCAATTAGCGTGCGGCAGTAGTTCTCCAGTGCAGCCCAAGTAATCTGGTTGTTTTTTGGCGCCTGGGGAATAATATTGGTCATTAAAAATGTTGCTGAGTTATCGGCAACAGAGCCGGTTCTGTCGGCACTGGGACACATATGGCCACGGTCAAACCCCGAACTCGTGTAGTCAGATGTCACAACCTTTACCCATGTCGAAGGCAAGGAGTAATCGGCCGAAAAGTTATCCTGACGAGGTGTAGAGCCAATCCAAGCAGTGCTTAAATGCCACGATACCCAGTTACAAGTCTTCTTGCTATTATTATACGAAAGCGAATACTGGGTCTTATTCATCAGGTAGTTATTAGGATACGACGTGCTCGTTGTCGCTCCCGAGGGATTCCCCATAGCCATGTTGCTGTCGCGGGTAGGCAACGCAGTAGTGTAATCATTAATTGTAAAGTTATCAATATTGATTCGAGCTGAACCACCTGACACCTTGCGGATTTCGAAGCGTACCGTACCAGACTGGTTAACGGTAAAGGTTACCTTTGCCAAAGTGGTAGAAGAAGTGGTTATGGTTGAGCCTACTTTTGTCCAAGTACTACCACTATTGGTTGATTTATAAAGTTCCCAGGTGCTATTGGCGTCGGTGCCAAACTTGGCATGGTAAACCTCTACAGTTGAAGCACCTGAGGTAACGTTAAACTGCATGGTAACTTTACCTGTGTTAACAATTCGCACCGATTTAGTACCAATTTTCCGATCGGTTGAGAGAGTTCCAATCAGCGCATCGGTCATATACCACGTGCCGGTAGATAGGGTAACACTCCCCGCGGTATAAGAGGTTTTTGAGCCCGACTCAAATGTTTCCAAAAGGCTAACAGCACTCTTCTGAATGCCTATCTCTTCGGATACTTGTTCCTGAATCTCCTCGTCAATAAGCAGATCTTTCTCGCAGGAGGAGAATGTAACCATGGCCGCAATGGCGGTAAAAAACAAAAATTTGTTTAGAATGCTCTTCATTTTCATACTGGTTAAGGTTTGGTTAAGGGCTTAAATGTATGAAAAAGAGAAATCCGTTAATCTCTGGGGTTATGGCGTAAGGGGTTTAGTTATTAAAAACTTATGAACAACGTTACCTCTAGGGGCCTATCGACAAAAACAACTACTCAAACATAATACTGTATGGACGGGCAATCATGCGCTCAAGATCAGATATGGCAATCATGCCATTGGCTCTAAACACCTCCTTGCCTGCCATATATAGAATTATTCCGGGGATACTCATCATTCTGATTTGAGCCGCCAACTCACGATTCAATTCAGCATCGAGGTTAACTAGTGTAATTTTTGGAAACTTTTCATCAACCAATGAAATAACCTTGGGATGTAGGGTATTACACACCCCACACCTATCGTTATGCAGGTAGAGCAGAACTGCATCATTTTCGTTAACATACTCGAACCACCCTTTAGGGTCAACAATATCTCCAATAGTCATCACAAACATTTATTAAAAAACACCAAAGGAACAATCTAAAGTACATATTTGTTTCGCAAAACCGACCGTACTTCTTCATGGCATAAAGTTTGATAGGAAAACGCATAGTTTTCGGTTGTAAATATCACCACCAACCCTTGCTATCTGTCTGCAGTTTTATGATTTTCAAGCAACAAGTACATAATAGTTACTACACCCAAATCAACCTATGCAAAAACCTTTTGCCTTTGTGCAAGCGCTACTGACATTAACCATAATGTCGATGGCAGTTAACGCTCAATCGCGTTTTGCTGTCAGCGGATTTGTTTACGAAAAGGGCAGTCGCGAATCCCTTCCGGGAGTTAACATTTACATACCCGGCACCACACTGGGTACTACTACAAACAGCTATGGATTTTACTCCCTAACCCTTCCCGTAGGAGAATATGAGGTTATCTTCTCATTTGTAGGTTATCAACCAAGGAGTTTCAACCTAAAACTCGACAAAAACATCCCTCTTGATGTGGATTTGGATCCAAGCATCGAGATTGAAGGGGTAGAGATCAGGGGTGACATGCCCAAGCAATCGAGTCGTAGCTCGCAGATGAGCGTAATGGAAATTCCTGTACAGCAGGTAAAATCAATACCTGCGCTACTTGGCGAGAAGGATGCGCTAAAAGTAATCCAGCTTATGCCGGGTGTTCAGAAGGGCAGCGAGGGAACCAGTGGGCTCTATGTGCGCGGAGGTGGTCCCGACCAAAACCTGATCATTCTCGACGATGCAACAGTCTACAACGCTTATCATCTATTTGGATTTTTTTCACTTTTCAATGGCGATGCCATAAAGAGTTTGGAACTTACCAAAGGTGGATTCCCAGCCCGACATGGTGGTAGGCTATCATCAGTTCTTGAGATTGTTATGAAAGATGGGAACAAGGAGAAAATATCGGGTGAAGCAGGTGTGGGAGTCCTCTCATCGCGGTTAGTCCTTGAGGGTCCTATCGTTAAGGATAAGGCATCGTTTTTGGTATCGGGCAGACGAACCTACTACGATATACTAGCCCGCCCGTTTATGCCCGAGGATATAAAATTTGGCCTTTTCTTTTACGATTTAACAGCAAAAGCCAACTGGGAAATCGATTCAAGGAATAGAATCTTCTTGAGTGGCTATTTTGGCAAGGACAAATTCTTTGGCCGAGAGAAATACTCCGGCAATACATTTGAAGCTGGTATGTTCTGGGATAACGCAACTTCAACAGTTCGATGGAACAGCATCCTTAGCCACAATCTATTCTCCAACCTTTCTGTTATCTTTAGCAATTACAGGTTGAAGATATACTCACTGGAGAACTACGAGAACCAAGGATATG
Source organism: Tenuifilaceae bacterium (assembly GCA_034003245.1). Taxonomy (GTDB): domain Bacteria; phylum Bacteroidota; class Bacteroidia; order Bacteroidales; family Tenuifilaceae; genus Perlabentimonas. The sequence goes on along the minus strand of JAVEYY010000038.1, from coordinate 11,365 downwards.
AGCTAACCTACCGTTCAGGGATCAGGGATTTTGGGGGAAAGTACGATTTTACCTGGATACCCCACCATGCGCATACCCTCCGATTTGGATTTAGCTCCATCTGGCATAGCTTTAACCCTAGTGCTGTGGTTATAGAAGACACCTACCTAAATGAGTTTGTCAGTGAGGTGAATACCATAAACACCCAAGAATCGGGGGTTTACATTGAGGATGAGATCCGAATTCTCGGCAAAGGCATTGTTAATGCGGGGGTTCGTCTTTCGCACCATTACCACGACAGGGTTAGCAACTACGGCTTAGAACCTCGCATATCGGGAAGTTACTACCTTTCAAAAACGTTATCTGCCAAGGCTTCGTATGCCCAAATGAACCAGTACATCCATTTGCTCACAAGCACGGGTATTGGGCTTCCAACCGACTTATGGGTTCCCGCCACCAAGGATGCTCCAGCCCAACAATGCTGGCAAACAGCCTTTGGCTTGGCAAAGGATATCAACTCATTGGCAACAACAGTATCGCTGGAAGGGTACTATAAGGAATCAAAAAATGTGATCACCTACCGCGAGGGAGCTAGTTTCCTAATGCTCGACGATCCAACAGATGCAACGCAAATAAAATGGGAGGACAACATAACCAGCGGCACTGGATGGTCATACGGGGTGGAGCTTCTCGCGCACAGGAAATCAGGGAAATTATCTGGCTGGATTGGCTACACCCTATCGTGGACTCAACTCCAGTTTGGTGATATCAACATGGGGAAACCCTACTGGGCAAAATACGATCGAAGGCACGACATCTCGGTTGTGGGTATCTATGAACTCAATAAAGGCATTACCCTATCGGGCACTTGGGTTTACGGAACAGGCAACGCAATTACCCTCCCATTGGCCACCTATCCGGTTGAGGAGCATGAGCCAGGTTTTCGAACAGGCTGGGTTTGGACTGAAACCATTCAGGATTATGGCGAGAAAAACAGCTTCCGCATGGCAGCATATCATAGGTTAGACTTGGGCATTCAATTTCACAAAAAGTTTGAAAACCACGAGCGAACCTGGGAATTTAGCATTTACAATATGTATAACCGTCGAAATCCGTTCATATACTTCGTGCGGAGCGAGAGCGAATGGGATCCCAAAACCAATCAGTATGTACACCAGAACAAACTCAAGCAGCTAAGCCTATTCCAGCTAATTCCATCAGTATCGTGGTCAATTAAATTTTAGAACCCATGAAAGCCAATATTAGAAGGAGATTCATATTGCTCTTTGCAGCACCTCTCTGCATGGGACTGTTTTCATGCATCGATGATGTTGACAACCTAAACCTCCCAGATTCTAGTCCAAAACTGGTGGTACAGTCGTTTATATCTCCGGGCGACTCTATAAAAGTTGCTGTTCGTTCATCGAAACCATACAACTACAACACTCCTCAAGTAGGAGACTCGTGGGAGTTCGAGGTGATAAGCAGCTCAGCTGTAATCATTAGGGATGTTGACATGGGAATTGAACAAAGCATTCCGTTTAAATGGGATAAATCTATTTTTGCCATTCCTCCCGAAGACTTTACTATTTCGCCAGGCCATCAATACGAACTAATCGTGAGAGCCAATGGGTTTAATGATGTCATAGCAACAACAAGGGTTCCCGATTACTCGCCCAGTGTTACCAATGTTAAAGTTGAGGCAACAATCGCAAATGAATGGGGAGAGTATAGCATACTGGCTGCTGGTACCATTGAGGATACGCCAGCCACAAGCAACAGCTATGCAGTATATCTATATCAATATACCATTTATACTAACGAAAACATTGATTACACCTACCCTGTTTCCCAAAGCAGAATGTTACTCACCGATAACCTCAGGAATGGCGAAAACATCAACTTTAGGGTAACAATGAATGCATACTATTCCTATGGTGAAGGGGAGCGAGGCGAAACCGAAATTGTTGTACTATCAACCGATGAGCACTACTACCGTTTCCATAAATCACTTGAAGGCATCTACGACATCATGGATAATCCATTCGCAGAATCGGCGCACCTATACTCAAATATGGAGGGTGGGCTAGGAATTTTTGCGTCGTTTGTATACATATTTGATAATCGTTTTTCGAAATAAGCATACAAAAAAAGGTTGCTCCAAAATAGCCTATCGATATATTGCGTAAATTGCGTTGAATTTCAACAACAATACTACATATCCATATTGTAAAAATACTTAAATTTTCACTAACCAACCTTTAACCAAATTGTACTATGAGAAGAGTAATAACCATCAGCTTACTGGCCTTGGCCATTTTGCTTAGCCCCGCAGTAGCCAATGCCCAGCTAAAACGCTTGCTTAAGGAGAAAGCCCTTGAGGCCGTGAAAGGGCTTAAAACCGAGGAGGAGCAAACCACCACCGAAGAGGTGAAGGAACAACCTCAACCCGAGAAACCAAAACCCGCAGGACCAAACTTTCTGGAACGCCGCATGATGCAAGCCATGGGCCTCAACAACGTGAAGTTCGACCCCAGCTACAGCTTCACCTCCAGCATGGTGATGGATATTGAAACTATCGACTCGCTTAAAAATCGCGACAAGATGCAGTACACCACCTACTTCAACAACAATAATAAGAGCTACGCCATGATCTTCGATAGCGTGGACAAGGAGTCGGGCAAAAAACAGAAAGGCACCATGATTTTTGATATGGTGAACAACGCCATGCTAATCCTTAGCGAGGAGAATGGTGAAAGAACCGGTGTAGCCATTGCCATTCCTCCCGACTCAACCGCTACCGCACAAGCCGAAACCACCGAAGTAGAAAACGCATCCGACAACTTTATTCACCCCTACTACAAGCCCACTGGCCGAACAAAAACCATTGCTGGTCACTCCTGTAAGGAGTATGCCTACGAGGACACTCACGGTAAGGTTAGCTTTTGGACCACCCGTGAGAGCAAGCTAAACCTATCGCAAGCTTATGGACAAGTTTACGGCTTACAGGCCCTTGCAACTGCTGGGCTAGGTTACGGAATGGGAATGGTAATGGAGATGGAAACCGAAGATTTTGTTTCGGGGGCAAAAACCATTATGCGGGTAAACGAGATGCAGGATAATAGCCCTAAACGGTTAGATGTTAGCACATACCAGATTGTAGGAATGGGAGGCCAATAGCTCAAAAGAAAAGCGGGGCAAAAACCCCGCTTTTTTATTACCTATAGATGTAAAAGAAACCCTTTGCAGGGTTGTATTTCTTTTCGGGACTTATATCCTCAATGATGTAGTAGTAAATACCAGCAGGCAAATCGTCACCATAGTAATTCTTGCCATCCCAGCTAATAATATTGCCGGTATGCTGATACACCAAAGCACCTGAACGTGTAAAAACCTTAAAAGAGAACTGATTAACCCCACTGGTCTCAACCTTAAAGAAATTATTAGTTGCCCCACCAGGTGTAAACACATTGGGAACATTCTCCAGATCGATTAGGTTATCTCCAAAAACAGGATGCAAATTGAAGATTCGGGTGAATTTTGCCGTATCCAAATTACTGGAAATATCTATTACGCTTAGAGTAGTTTGATAAACGCCACCCGTGGCGAAGGTGTAATAAACGTTTGGAAATTGTCCTTTGCTCGCATCGGCTGGGTCGAAATCAACCTCAGGGACAGGAATCATCTTGATATCAAAATCCCAGAAATAACGGAAGTTACCAATCTGGCTAAAATTATTACTGGCAATATAAGGTACACTTCTAAAAACTCGCTTAAGCGACGCCAAACTCTGCAACTCTTTATCGTAGGTTACATTGAATAGTGCCCTTTTGGGGCAAATGGGAATTACTACTGATGTACGATTAGGATCCGACCCAGAGCAGTCACCACCGGTGGTAGTGTAATACAGGGTAACATTGATGGTATCGTTGGCAGGTGTTGTAAAAATAAACACCTCATCGGGTACCAGCACCTCATCGGGAATAACATCAAAATCGAAGCTGCAGAATACAAAACCAGCGGGCAGATGCGGTGTAAGCCTAATGGTATCAGGAGTATCGGCCGAAGATGAGTAGCGCCCCATTAACTCATATGTTAGCGATTGCGCCCTACCTACCGTAGACCAAAGACCAAGTACTAGTATCGAAATCAGCGAAAGGGTGCGGTAACCTTTTTGCATAGTAAACTGTTTTATGTTGTAAATATAGTAAATGGAGCTTTAACCCGACTAAATTTTCTCGGTTAATTTCCGCACCACCCTGAAATTGTTAAAAAACTCCTTTCCAAAAACCCTTATAACGGTGTACCCAGGGATGGCTAAAAGCATACCTAAAATACCCCCAACGCTTCCGGCAATTAGCAGCACAATAAATATCTCCAGCGGATGAGCATGAACACTGTTGGAGAAGATAAGAGGCTGAAAAACAAAATTATCGATTAGCTGCACAATCGCAAATACAATACCCATGTAGATAAGTAGCGGAATCATTGCCGTGGAAAAATCGAGATGCAGATTGGTGGCAACACCAATAACAATTCCTAAAACCGATCCAATAATTGGCCCAACATAAGGAATAACATTCAGAATACCCCTAAATAGCCCTATTACCAGGGCCGTTTGAAATGATATACCCACAATCATAAGCCCAAGGGTATCTAGGATCATTATCCCAGTGCTCTGAAACATTATACCTATAAAGTAGCGTCGGAGTAGCTTATTAATGCTTATAAGCGCATGGCGAATATTCTTCTCGATCTTTTCGGGAAATACCAGGGTAACACCCTCAAAGAAAAGCCCCTCATCCTTCAAAAAAAAGAAGGTAATAAAGGTGATAGAGAAGGCAGCAATGGCCAGGTTGCCAATAAGATTGGCAGTGGAGCTGAACAGATCGCGCAGGATGGTTACATTTACCATGCTGCTGAGCTTCTCCACCAAGTACTCCTGTATGGAAAACCCCTCGGCCGAAGCTGGCAGGTACTCATGGATAAAAGCATCGATTCGTTGAAGCGGCTCATTAAAGCTGGCCACCATATTAGGAACATTTACTGTACTTAGGTCGTTAATTTGGCTTACAACCAAAGGGATCATCACCCTAAAGAAAAGGATAAAAAGGAACCACAGGCTAACCAATGCTATGGATGCTCCCACTGCCTTTGGCGGATGCCATCCCCTAATCTCGATTTTACAAAATATATCCACAATGGGTTTGCCGATCAGCGAGAGTACTGCCGCCACCAAAACATAACCAACAATACTACTGAAGTACCAAAGGAGGAAAAGCACTATGGCCAAACCTGTTCCCAAAATAATATATCGCGCAAGCTGGTTCATCTTTTTTATTATGTAAGGTAAATCTAAATCCAAAATTTCAATGTAAAAGTAGCTGTTTTACGTAAATATGCACATGCTGTGCATGATTAAATATCAATTTCCTTTGCGCCTTGCATAGTATTGAAACGTTGAGAATACTAGTGCCATTAAACCATGTTCCTACTTGCATATCTAAACCACACAAAATTAAACATCAACTCCCATTTCATGCTACACGATTTTTTTACTTCACATCAGGGCGAACTAGCCGCCCTGTTTACCGCTTTCCTTTGGACTATCACCGCGCTGGCCTTTGAATCGGCAGGGAAGAAAATTGGCTCGCTGCAGGTAAATCTCTTAAGGCTCTCCATGGCCTTTGTTTTCCTGAGCTTATTCTCATGGTTTATGCGGGGCGAAATTTTCCCTACCGATGCCAGCACGCACAACTGGATATGGCTTTCCATTTCGGGATTGGTTGGCTTTGTGCTGGGCGATTTAGTACTATTCCAAGCCTATGTGGTGGTGGGTGCCCGAATATCGATGCTTATAATGGCCTTGGCACCTGGTGTTGCCGCGCTTATTGGTTGGATTTGGCTTGGCGAAACGGTAACTCTAAAGCAGGGAATAGCCATGATGCTTACCTTTTCGGGAATAGCCCTGGTGATACTTCGTAGGGAAATTCACGATCCCGAGAAACCAAAGGCTCACCGCAAGGTGCAGTTCTCATACCCAATTGCCGGTTTGCTACTCGCCTTTGGCGGAGCTGTTGGCCAAGGCGGTGGACTGGTGCTTAGCAAGTATGGCATGGCCGACTACGATGTTTTTTCGGCGGTTCAAATCCGTGTGCTTACTGGAGTTGTTGGCTTTGCGCTAATCTTCACATTCTTGGGTAGATGGAAAAAGCTAACCGAAGCGCTAAAGAATCGACGGGCAATAAGTCGCACAGCCATTGGGGCGTTTTTTGGACCGTTCCTAGGCGTATCGTTTTCACTATGGGCGGTTAAGTTCACAACCACTGGAGTTGCCTCGGCGCTTATGTCCATTGTGCCGGTGCTAATAATCCCGTTCTCGGTGCTGATAATGAAGGAGAAGTTTAACCCCAAGGAACTTGTGGGGGCATTTGTCACCATCCTGGGCGTGTTCCTTTTCTTTATGTAGTGCTAAAACACCTTACCAGATACCGAACTGCAAATCCGATGGCAAGTAATGCTATCCCCGAAATAATTACGTTAAGGGGTAGCGATATCGACATGGCAACACATCCCACCAAGCCAAGGTAGGGTATTACCTTGCTGTATAGCTGTTGCGGCTTTGGTTGCCTTATGGCGGCAATATTTGTAATGCTATAGTATAGCAGAATGGTAAAGGTAGCCGCTCGCACCACAAACTCAAATGTACCCAGAATAGTAATCGCAAGAATTACCACGCTTGTGAATAGTATTCCAATATGTGGAACTGCTGTTTTGATGTGTATCTTCTCGAAAAAGTGTGGCAGGTCATTTCGCCTACCCATGGCCAAAAGCATACGGCTAATTCCTAGGATTTGACTAAGCAAAACACCCAGCATAGCTGTTGATGCACCAACGGTGATTATTGTGCTGATGCCTGGAACCGCCATTGCACTTGACGCTACCTGCAGGGGCGATTTACTTTTTGCCATTTCCCCGGCGCCAATGGCTCCAGTGGCAACAATAGAAACGGCTGCGTATAGCACAATAGCGCTGATAATAGTTACAATTACGGCTCGGGGAATGGTTTTCCTGGGTTCCACCACCTCCTCAGCCAGGGTGGCTATTCGCGCATAGCCTGTAAAGGCAAAGAAAAGAATGGCTGTCGATTCGGCAATTCCCATAATTCCAAAGGGTGCAAATGGTGAAAAGTTGCTCACCTTAACCGACCCAATTCCACCGGCAACAAAATATATCAGTGAAAGAAGGGTAACTAGCACAACGATTAGATTTACTGTTCCCGCTTTTTTAATCCCTACAAGGTTGGCAATGGTAAGCAGCACTATGGCAGCAACTGAATACGTAATAGGCGAAAATGCCGGTACCAACTGATGGAAGTAACTCCCAAAACCAATGGCTACAATACCCGCAGCCGATAGCTTGCTACTAATAAACATCCATCCTGCCGAAAAGCCAAGCGATGGATTTAGCAACTGGTAACCATACTCGTAGGTCCCCCCTGATTGTGGGTAAACAGCTGCCAGCTGTGCCGAACTTAAACCGTTAAACGAGGCAATTAGCCCAGCTACCATCAGTCCAACAACAAACGATGCCCCCGACACTCCCGCTGCAACACCAGTAACCACAAATATACCGGCTCCTATAATGGCTCCAAGTCCCACACCAATGGCATCCCTTAAGCCTAGTACTCGTCTTAAATTATTTGATTTTCCCATAGATTACCTCAATTTGCTATAATCACAATTTACCTCTTAATGACTCCACGGTGGAACCAAAAATCGCAGAAAGATTTGTATATCCCTACTTATGTGCTTGATAGCTGCCTCGATAAATTAACACTTTTTTTTGATATATTGTTTCGCTTACAACAAATCATTAAACTAACCATAAACCTTAAACTCGAAACTCGAAACCACTTAACAAACCATAGCTAAGCATCGCCCTCACTTTGCAAAAAATCCCTTACCTTTGATTCCATGTTCAATTAAACCAACTCCAACCATTGTCCATCAAACCATAAGCTGAAAATTAGTATCATTATAAATAAATAACTAACTCACATCACAATGAAAAAAGTTCTTAGGAATTTGGGGCTCTGGGGGATTCTAGCTTTAATGCCACTCCTCTCGCAAGCCTACGAGGATGCCCGAATGATGCGCTACCCTAACATCAACGGCAACCAGATTGTATTTGTTTACGCAGGCGATATTTGGACTGTGGACGCCAACGGGGGCGATGCCCGCCAGCTTACCTCGCACAAGGGACTGGAGCTGTTCCCCAAAATCTCACCCGATGGCAAGTGGATTGCCTTCTCGGCCGAGTATAGCGGTTCTCGTCAGGTGTATATTATGCCTGCGATGGGCGGAACCCCTCAGCAGCTTACCTACTACAACGATGCCGGCGAGCTACCTCCTCGTGGCGGGTTCGACTACGTAATCCTAGGCTGGACACCCGACAGCAAAAAGGTCTTCTTCCGCGCCAACCGTACTCCCTACGGCGACCGCATGGGCAAATACTTTACCGTAAGCATTGAGGGTGGCCTTGAGGAGGAACTACCCATTCCCCACGGTGGCTTTGCCGACCTTTCGCCCGATGGCAAAAAAGTAGTGTTCACCTATATCGACAGGGAATTCCGCACCTGGAAACGCTACAAGGGTGGGCGTGCATCCAATCTTTGGATTTACGACCTGGAGAAAAACACCTCCGAGGAGATCACCGACTTCAAGGGAACCGATCATATCCCAACCTGGTTTGGCGATAAGATCTACTTCGCCTCCGACCGCGACATGTGGCTCAACATCCACAGCTACGATGTTAAAACCAAGGAGGTTAAGCAGATCACCAAGCACGAAAAATTTGATGTGATGTGGCCCAGCGGCAGCAATGGACAAATTGCCTATGAGGTAGGCGGACAACTGTACAAGCTAAACCTTAACACCGAGCAACCCGAGCGGGTTAAGGTGAATATCCGCTACGATAATGCTGGTACATTGCCCTACTTTAAAAATGTAAAGGATAACATACACAGTTCAGCCATCTCTCCAACTGGCAATCGCGTGCTGTTCGATGCCCGTGGCGATATCTTCTCGGTACCTGCTGGCGAGGGAACTACCATAAACCTAACAAATACTCAGGGCGTGCGCTCGGTTTACCCACAGTGGTCGCCCGATGGCAAATGGATTGCCTACTACTCCGACCAAACCGGCGAGTACGAGGTTTACCTGCTCGAGAATAAGGAGAATGCCGTTCCCAAGCAGATAACAAAGAATTCAAAGGGCTGGAAGTACCCCGCAACCTGGTCGCCCAACAGCAAACATCTAGTTTTCTTCGACCGTTCCATGCGCCTACAGCTACTCGAGGTGGAAACAGGTAAGCTTACAGTGATTGACACCCCCACCTCCGACGAGATTAGGGGTTACAGCTTCTCGCCCGACTCGCGCTGGGTAACCTACACCAAGAATAGCCTTAATGGCCTTTCGCCCATTTGGGTCTACAACGTGGAAACCAGCAAAAAGCAGCAGCTCACCGATGATACATTCGGCGACAGGAATCCCGTTTTCTCCAGTTGCGGTAATTACATCTTCTTTGTATCCAGTAGGGATTTTAACCTCGAGTTTTCCGACTTTGAATTCAACTACCTCTACAACAACTCATCGCGTATTTATGCCGTGGCGCTCCGCAACAACAGCCCACGCCTGTTTGAACCCAAGGAAACGGTCGAGCCCGCTGGCAAGGAGGAGAAAAAGGACGATGCCAAAAAGGATGTAACCGTTACCATCGATTTCGAGGGGGCAAACCAGCGCATTATGGCTTTCCCGCTCGCCTCGGGCAACTACTGGAACCTGCAGCCTGTTGATAATGGGTTGGTTTACTTCAACAACGATGGCATGCAGCGCTACAACGTTAAGGACCAGAAGAACGAAACTATTATGGCCGGAATTAGGGGCGCAACCCTCTCGGCCGATGGCAAAAAGTTCCTTTACCAGAGCCGAGGTGATTACGGAGTGGCCTCGGTGGCACCAAACCAGAAACCGGGTGATGGTAAATTGAACCTTGGCGATATGAACATGCGCATTGAGCCCCGCAAGGAGTGGGAGCAGATTTTTGTTGATGGTTGGCGCATTTTCCGCGACTTCTTCTATGTATCGAATCTTCATAACGTTGATTGGGAAGGCTTCCGCCAGAAGTACGGCGAGATGCTTCCCTACGTGAACCATCGTTACGATCTCGACTACATCTTTGGCGAGATTATCGCCGAAACCAATACCGGCCACGCCTACGCCAACTGGGGCGACTTCGAGCGCATTACCCGCGTCGAAACCGGATTACTTGGCGCCAAGCTCTCTCCCGACACCCGAATCAAGCGTTTCAAAATAGATAAAATATACAAGGGTGAGAATTGGAACCCCGCTCGCCGCTCGCCGCTAACCGAGCAGGGAATCGATATTAAGGAGGGCGATTTCCTTATCCAAATTGATGGCAAGGACGTTACCACCAGCACTAACCCTTACCAGTTCCTCGAGAATAAGGTGAACAAGGCCGTTCGCATTACTGTCAACAGTAAACCAAACCTGCAGGATGCACGCACCTACACTATCAGACCAATTTCCAGCGAGCAGGAGCTGATGTACCTCGATTGGGTAAACACCCGCCGCGAAATGGTAGATAAACTTTCGGGAGGTCGCATTGGCTACATGCATGTGCCCAATACCGCCGTTGAGGGTAATCGCGAATTGCACCGTGGAATGTACGCATATAATCATAAGGATGCGCTTATTATCGACGAGCGTTTCAATGGCGGTGGGTTTATCCCCGACCGAATGGTTGAGCTGCTTAACCGCGAAACCCATGCCCATTGGCATAGGGCTGGTCTTCCCTACCCCATGCGCACACCGGGCGTTGCTCACGACGGCCCCAAGGCTATGCTTATTAATCAGTATGGCTCGTCGGGTGGCGATGCGTTCCCCTACTTCTTCCGCCAGAAGAATCTTGGAACCATTATCGGTTCGCGCACTTGGGGCGGACTGGTTGGTATGAGCGGCAACGCTTCGCTTATGGATGGTGGATATATTGCAGTTCCTCGATTCGGAATTTACAACGACCAAGGCGAATGGATAATTGAGGGTATTGGCGTTTACCCCGATATTGAGGTGATTGATGAGCCCCACAAAATCGCCAAGGGTCAGGATCCAACGCTTGAGAAGGCAGTGGAAGTTCTCCTAAAACAGCTAAAGGAGAACCCTCCAAAGAAATGGCCTGTTCCTGCCGACCCCGACCGCAGCGGTTGGATTGAGGTAGAGATAAAATAGCACACCACAAGAGCCCTGCCCGTAGCAGGGCTCTTTGTTAATTCAGAAATACTAGAACAGATACTATTTTAAAAAAA
>JAVEYY010000037.1:0-49627 GCA_034003245.1 Tenuifilaceae bacterium | reverse complement strand
ATTACCTGAGCAAATTCTATTTTATCCTGTGCTTCTGTCATTGTTCAATTTTTACCACGAAAGTAACATCGGAGCGCTATAATCATGCTCGTGTGTGTCTAAAATCCGTCATGGGTGTTTCATTTTAGTAATAATCCCCCCTCCTATCCGAAATAGCATATACAGGTTAATTGCCAAAAATCGATATAGATGGTTTGGCCGGAAAGATAGATGTATGATCCCCACAAGCGAATTAGCGCATAAATTCTTACTCTAATTCACACATAATTATATCGATATAATCAATATCTGGAAAAAAAAAAACGTATTCCCGAACAAACAGGCGTTTAACTCTGTTTAACCAAAAAAATTAGCTGTAATTAACGCCTTGTTCTATGAGAAGAATAGTTACAACAACTGCCCTTGCGCTACTTTCAATGCTTTATGTTTATCCTCAGGATAATCAAAACCTTACACCCGATTACGTCAATGGCGTTTTCTACTATAAAAGGCTCGATTACATGCGCCATAGCTACGATAAGGCTCGAATGCTCCACCGCGAGGGCTATGGTGGTATGCTAGGAGGGATTTTTAGTGTAATGTACGATTTTAACTGGGGTGTTGATACCGACCGCCTGCAGGGTCGACCCATGATGCTTGGTTTTGCGCTTGGCGATGGAAAGCAGAAAAAATGGGGCTTCCATTTCCTTGGTTACGGCACGGGGAATGCCACAAACCGGGACTTATCAAAAGATTTTATAGCGATTATTGCCCCCGATAGGTATAGAGCCTATACCATTGGTGCATCGTACGACCTTGGCTTCGTTTCCCTTACCGCCGATGCTACCCTAGCCAATGGAATGCCCAGTATCTACGGGCGAGTTTTTGTGCCTATCCTAAAAACACATATCGGCATTGGCACTAGCCAGTTTGATGAGATTATCGATCCTGTTGATAACCAGAAAAAGATAATAAAATCGAATGCTCTTAACATCGATAATTTGAGTTTTGCCACCTCGCTTATTCCCTATTTCAACGTAGGACTAAAAATATTCCGAATCTCTCAAATACGTTACGCACCAAACATATACCTATCTGCCCATCAGTTTGTTAAAAGCGATAAATGGGCCAAGATGAAGTGGGATGCCGATCTATTTTTCGAGACTCGTACAGGTAAAGTGAAGGATCTGAAGAGCCTCGAGGATTACGATATCCGGTTTACCCTTTATCGAATGGGAAGTTCCTTGGGCGGCTCCACATCTGATAAACCCATCGATTTGCGCTACACCGCATTTGTTGGGGTAAGTTACAAGTCGAAGGTCGACTTGTATTCTAAAACCCTTACCGAAAGCGGAATGGTGTACAATGGACAAAATGGACTTGGATTTGAAACTGGCGTAGGTATCCGTGTGTTGGGATTTAAAAGGTTAGGATTCGAAGAGGATACCTACGTTCGCTTATCGTATTACTACAACTACAGTGGTTACTACGAGCGTTTCCCAGGCATGGAGCAAGGAGTTAAATTCAAGGTTATACTTTAAATTTTCAACTAAAGGGTTTTCGTTTTTTATTATTAAACAAAACTAATAATGCTATGAAAAGGATAATACTACCCATAATTATATCAACCCTACTTTTTGCTGGCTGTACAAAGGAAGAATCGGAAAATATTCTTGGATTATGGGATATTGAAGTAATTACCATAACTCAGGAAAGCCTCGATAATCCTCCAATTACACAATATACCTCAAACTACGATGACCTTGGAAAGATTTTTTTCAAATCCAATGGACTAGGTGCTTTGCAAATTGGGGACAGATATCCTGGTTTTGATATGCATCCCATTGGAGCTAGTGAGTTTACTTGGCTCTTCCACGATGAATCATTCACCTTCGATAACAATGAATGCGTTATTACCAAGAATAGTTGGAACAGCATGGAGTTTGAGCGAATAGTAAATCATGGTACTTATAACGACCGAATTACATATAAACTAAAGCGTTAACAAACCCTAGTAAGTCTCTGTAAAAACGCAGGAGAATTCTACTTTCCCCTGCGTTTTTTTTATCTGATAAAATACCTCAGTAAAAAATGAGGTTTACCTCACCTATTTCTGAAAAATACATCCAGAACTTCTGGCTTTACTAGGTTTACTTTTGCACCCTCAAAATACTCGTAACCTTTTAAATCATTAGTTAAATGGAGGCAATAACTATTCAGTCTGTTATTCTGGCTGGCCCAGTGAGTTTTACATTGATGTATTTTTTAATGCGATACCTTTTCAAAAATTCAGTTTTATTTAAAATTGGGTTTGCCATGGGTTCTGTAATCGTATTAGTTGCTTTTATAACCGGCATCCAATCTAAGCTCGGTCCCTGGCATAATTTGTGGGCTTTCCCACTTAATATCTCTTTAGCTGTGGCTGCTTTTGCATATACAACAAGAGTACTAAAAAGGCCATTAAATGAGTTGATACAAAGAATTGATGATCTTAGCGAAGGAAAGTTAAATGTCAATATTGACTCACAAACCCTAGATAAGAATGACGAGTTAGGACGTCTTGCAATGGCAACCTTAAAACTCTCAGAAAAGTTAACAAGCGTTGTTGAAAACATTGCCTCCAGCGCGAATCAGCTAGCTTCGGCAAGTGAGCAGCTAAATACTAGCTCACAGGAGCTATCTACAGGTGCAAACCAGCAAGCATCCTCAATAGAGGAGGTGTCCTCATCCATGGAAGAGATGACTTCAAATATCGATCAGAACAACGATAATGCCCAGGAAACCACCAAACTGGCAACCCAAACCCATCAAAAAATTGCCAAGGTTGATGAGGCTTCACAAAAAAGCGTGAAGGCTGTTAGGGAGATTGCCGATAAGATTACCATTATTACCGATATTGCTTTCCAAACCAACCTGTTGGCGCTAAATGCCGCTGTGGAGGCTGCCCGTGCTGGCGAGCAGGGTCGTGGGTTTGCAGTGGTGGCCGCAGAGGTACGTAAGCTGGCTGAGCGTAGCCGTGTTGCCGCCGACGAAATAAATCAGATTTCAAAATCGAGTTTACTTGTCACTGAAGAATCGGGCAAGTTGCTACAGGAGATAATTCCTGATATCAATAAAACCGCAAAATTAATTGAGGAGATTGCCGCAGCCAGCACCGAACAGCACCATGGCTCTGTGCAGATTAACTCGGCACTTCAGCAGCTAAACAGCATAACACAGCAAAACGCCTCTGCCAGCGAGGAACTAGCCTCCAGCGCCGAGGAGCTCAATGCCCAGTCAGAGCTTCTAATCGACTCCATTTCTTTTTTCCAGCTAGATAGTAAATCGAAACGCAGGTTCTAGCAAAATCTTCTAATTTACTTGATATCATTTTTTTTAAATAATTTTCGGATTAATCACAACAATTAAAGCAATCAAATTGATGACACTTAGCAGTTACAAAATTTTAATTGTAGACGACAACAAAACATTTGCAGAAACTCTTTCCCTTCTGGTTCGCAGCACATTAGGCGATAGATTGAGCGGGATTGAAATGGCTTCAAATGGAAAAGAGGCGGTGGAGATGGCGCTAAACGATCAGTACGACATTATCTTTATGGATGTTCACATGCCCGAAATGGATGGTATCGAGGCAACCCAAATAATCAACCGAAAAATGTATCGCGATACACGTATCTTTGCCGTATCGTTTGAGAAGGACTTCAACACCATTACCCGTATGATTACGTCAGGGGCCGAGAATTACCTGCACAAGGATACCTTAACAATCGAATCGCTTGAGCGAATCTTCAATATTAACCCACTACAGGCTAACTAGGTTGTTTTTAATGGCATAAACAGCCAGCGCTGTTGAATTTGGTGAATTAGTTTTTACGAGTAATTCGGCTCTGTACTTCTCAATTGTACTCACACTTAAAAACAGGCGTTTAGCAATTTCGGCAGTGGATAATCCCTTGCAGATTAAGCTGAGCACATCCTTCTCTCTTTTGGTGAGTTCAATAGCAGGTTCCGATCGTTTCGATTTTAGAAGTTTGAGCAGCAACTCCTGCGAAAAATATGGACGGCCATCGAACACCGATTCGATGGCCTTTTCCAGCTCATCGTAGTTCGACTCCTTTAGAAGGAAACCATCCACTCCCAGCTGCACAATGGAGTCGTAGTACTCAATATCGTCGTGCATGGAGAGGATTATTATTTTTACATTAGGACAAAGCGACAACGCCTTGCGCGATGCTTCAATGCCATTCATGCGAGGCATATTTATATCCATTAGGATAAGATCCACATTGCACCCGCTAATTAAAGGAATTAGTTCCTCCCCGTTCGAGGCCTCACCCACCAGGGCCACATTACCCATCTCTCTAAGTAATGCTTTTATGCCATCGCGTAGTATTCGATGATCGTCGACAATAATAGTTCTAATTATCATTGCGTTTTATTTTATAATCGTAGTTTCATCTCAAAAATCACCCCACTCCCTGGCTTGCTGTCAAAAACGTACTCGGCTTTTAGGGTTTTAAGTCGGTTAATTATGTTAAGTAGACCCATGCCGATGTTTCCTTGATTTAAAGTATTCTCCATATCAAAACCAACGCCATCGTCGCGGTAGCTAAATTGAAGGATTGCGTTCTCAATATGCAGATTTACCCAAACTGAATCTGCCTGTGCGTATTTTAGCGTATTGTTGAAAAGTTCCTTGAAGATTCGGAAACACATCACTTCCACCACTCTTGATATTCTTCTAGAACCCATATCATGAGAGAAATTGATTTTTAGGAAATCGTGTCCCTTTTCAAGAAACGAATCAATTGCTTTAACTAACCCGTACGTCATAATATTTTGGGGGCTAATATTGCTAGATATTTCGCGGACACTTTTTATGGTTTCTTTTAAAATGTCCTGCATATTGAGAAGAATCTCTTTCTTATTATTCGTTTGTTCTCGACCCAAAAGCGATATGTACATATTTAGGCTCGATAGCAAGGGGCCAACATCATCGTGAAGATTTGCGGCAAGGGTTAACCTCTCTCGCTCTTCAGTTTCGATTACGGCCATGAGCTTTTCCTTTTCAAATTGCTTTCGTTCTGAAATATCGTGTAAAATAAGTTGAAAGATTGGTTTTGACTTGTTGTAAACCATACCAATGCTCATAATGGAATCAACAGATCGACCATCGGCTCTTTTAAATTCCCATTCTACCTTTTTAACAATACCGTTTTGCGCATCACTAAGAATCGTGCTTAATCTTTTTGTACAATCCTGATAGTCTTCACTTCTACAGGTAATATCAGGTAATTCTAACCCTACTAGGTCTTCCCTTCTCAACCCAAAAAAAAGCAAGCAACTATTATTAACTTCAACAATAGTAGTACCTGCAATAAGTAAGATTGCGTCGTTGGCATTCATGAATAGCATCCTAAATCGTTCTTCGCTCTCAGAAAGGATGCGTTCCATCTCTTTCCGTGGGGTGATATCAGAATGAGTTCCCACTATTCTTTGAGGTTTACCTTCACTATTATACGAAACGATTCGCCCACGAGTAAGTACCCACTGTATTCCGCACTGCTTCGTTTTTAAACGGTACTCAATATTTATTTCTGATGTTGCTCCACTTATAATCGCATCAACGGCATTATTTACTAATTTCAAATCATTCTCGTAAACAAATTTCAGCCAGTTCTCTATACTGAGAATAAAAGACGCATCGATATTGGGAAAAACTTTAGTGAAATTTTTACTCCTATAGCTGTTCGAGCCGAAAAGATCTATATCCCAAACTACCTCGTTTACATTAACTAGAGCAAGGTTGAAGCGGTTTTCACTAATTACTAAATCTTTATAGATTTTTTCAAAATTACTATACACTAGCCCTAGTGTAACAACAATTATTGATGCATAAACAATATAATAGACTCCCCGCACAATCCACTGCGATGATGATTGCATTAGGGTATTAAAATCCCATTGATAAGTAATCCATTGATAATGTACGCTTAAAGTGAACCCGATAATTACTAATACCGACAATCCCATAAGCCCTAATCCATATCGTAGTCCAAAAAGAGTAGTTGCTAATACTATGGTAAAAAAGAATATTAATAAACCTAACCCCCACAGCCCCCATGTGTAAAGTGAAAATATACCCAATAGAAAAACATAGCCTAAAAGAAAAATCATCCTTTTCCTGTAATTAGTCTTACTACGAGTAAGAAATACTATTAAAAGGATTAACGTAATAAGGATATCAACTATAAATTGGGTTTCTAAACCCAATGTTATAATCCTATATCCTGACACTACTGATGCCGGAATAGAAAAAACCAACCCCATCAGTAGTAGTTTATCGGCTAAACGATTACGAATCTTATCAAAATTTGAATACCCGATCATTTATGTAGATAATTTTATTGGATGAATAAAACTACTAAAACTAATCGAAAAGTTCTTTGTAAAACTTTCGTTTAACAAACAATTTCTTTTGTTGACTGTTTATAAATACAAAACGCTATGGCATTCACACTACAAATTGGGCAGAAAGCCCCCTCCTTTGCATTACCAGCAACCGATGGTAAAACATACAAATTATCGGATTTTAGCGAGGAAACGCTCGTTGTTTTCTTTACCTGCAATCACTGTCCCTACGTAATTGGCTCCGATGAGGTAACCCGAAAAACTGTGGAAAAGTACGCCCCTAAGGGCGTTGGGTTTGTGGGCATAAACTCCAATAGCAAAAACACCTACGCGGAGGATAGTTTTCCTAACATGGTGAAACGGATGGAAGAACACAAGTTCCCCTGGATTTACCTTTACGACGAGTCGCAGGAGGTTGCCCTTGACTATGGTGCGTTGCGAACTCCACATTTTTACGTGTTCGATAGAGAGCGTAAGCTAATCTACACCGGAAGGGCTGTAGATAATCCAAAGGACTCAACCAAAATCACAGTAAATGATTTGGAAAATGCTCTTAATGAGCATTTGTCAGGAAAAGAGATCACCGTTAAGGTTACTAACCCCATTGGCTGCAACGTGAAATGGGATGGCCAGGACAAACACTGGATGCCTGGCGATGCTTGCGATTTGGTGTAAATAAAAGACGCTATAGAGTTCTCTATAGCGTCTTTCGTTTTACTTACACACATTTTTAAATCTTAAGCATAGCCTCAAGGTTAAAAAATCGATTGGAGTAGTCGTCCATGGCGCGTTTAATAACATCCTGGGCTTCATCAATCCCATACACATGAGTAATTTCGCAATGTCTTTTATCGCCGGGCAAATCCTTATAGGTTAAAAAGTAGTGCTTTAACCTGTCGATAATTAATGCAGGACAATCGCAAATATCCTTATACTCGCCGTAAACGGCATCGTTGTTAAGCACTGCGATAATCTTATCATCCGCCTCGTTGTTATCAATAAGCCTGATGCCACCAATTGGCTTGGCTTCTACAATAATATCGCCGTGGGTTATCTCCTTTTCGGTTAGGATGCAAATATCCAGAGGATCGCCATCGCCTTTCACATCCTCAATTCCAGTTCGCTCCTTAGCCAAATCCGACACCTGCTCACCGCAAAAGGTTTGCGGCAAAAATCCGTATAGAGCAGGTACAACATTGGAATACTTCTGCGGCCTATCTAGCCTTAAGTATCCCGAAACCTTATCAACCTCGTACTTCACCGTGTCGGTGGGCACCATCTCAATAAAGCAGGTTACCACCTCGGGTGCATTATCACCCAGGTCAATCCCGTGCCAGGGATGCGATTTGTATCTCAATCCCATTAGCTTACCAACTATAGGATCCATTAATCGGTTCTTCTTCATTATTGTTCTTATCACTTTCGAAAAATTTTGCAAATGAAGAGGTTTTTAGCTGATTATTCAAACCTAATGAGTAAATATTGTGAATTTATTCAATTCACAATTGCATTTGGGTTTAACTCTTGTCGTTTATTGCATACCACTTCACCTTTCGCGAAATATACATCAAACCCGATAGTATTATAAACAGGCCAATGCTGCCCATTAGGAGGGTGTAGTCCTGCATCTGTAGAAGAATATAGAGAAATCCGTATAATACTGACAACAATGCTGCCACCAACGCTGTGAGTTTGTAACTATAAAACATGCTGTGCGAATAGCTGCTAATCATCACTATAATACAGGCACTAGCTAATAGATATGCCCACCCAAATCCTATATGCTCCGACAACGACAACAGTAAAAGGTAGAAAAGTGTTAACCCAAATCCAACCAGAATATACTGAATGGGATGAACCTTCATTCTATGCAAAATCTCAACAAAGAAGAATGTTATAAACGTTAATGAAAAGAATAGTATTGCATACTTCATCGACCGCTCAGTTATTTGGTAAGTTTCTATGGGCAGAATTAGGCTTACTCCAAATGCTGAATTTTGTAAGTTAACCTCCCTGTCGTACCATTTTTGGGGATAGTTTCTGTTTAGTTCCAACACTTTCCATGAAGCGCTAAATCCTTTTTCGGTTACTTCTCTAGTGGCCGGAAGGAAAGCACCGTCGAAACTTGGGTTATTCCACGACGATTGCAGCGTAACTAATGTTTCCCTTCCTACAGGGACAAAACTCAAACCCTTTGAACCATTTAGGTTGATTCCAACTGAAAAGGAGTATTTCTCCGTCAAGGGTGAGGAAATAACATTATTTACAGTTATCCCTGATTTTAAAAGCTTTTCATCAATAACTCCGGGTTCGCACACCAAAATATCGCCGTTCCAAGCAAATTCGATGGCTTGTGAAATACCCCGTAAATCGGTAATACCCATACTAATGAATGCACCCTTCCAGTCTATTTCCACATTCGAAGTTCCAATATCAACTACTGGTTTAGCAAAGTGTCCATTTATCTTTAAATTTGATTGATAAACTGCAACCTGAAAAATACCCCTATATCTTACTTCAGGGGCTATTTCACCATCAACCCTAAGGTCTTCGGGGAGAAAATTGGCAAACCGCTTAACAATGTTAATCCTCTTATTCTCCTTGTTCAAATCGAAGGTGTAATAGGGTATCGTTAGAATTGGGCCAGTAATTCGCTGCTCAAATCCCCACTTTGAGCTAATATCGTTGGTTGCCTCTATTTGCCTAGCCCTGCGTTCCATTACAAGCGATTGGATCATCGACATTGGAATTAGCAGCAAAAGGGTTAGGAAACCAATGGCAGCCACTTTAATAATTGTGGCATTTTTCTCAAAAAACGATTCTGTTGTCTCTAGCATAGCATTAGTTTTTAGAATATTAAACATAGTGAAAAACAAAAGAACTCTGTAATACAAAGTGTATAAACAAAAAAATATTATTTACCGGCCTTAATTAAATTTTCAAGGGCAAGAAGATGCGCTTCAAACGATTTGCGTCCATCAAGGGTTGCTCTATAGCTCGTGTTAGGTTTATTCCCAACAAACTGTTTCTTAACCTCAATATATTCAACCGATTCTAACGATTTAATATGACTTGCTAAGTTCCCATCTGTAACCTCGAGTAACTCTTTGAGGGTGCTGAAATCAACCCAATCGTTAACCATAAGGATAGACATTAGCCCTAGCCTTACCCTGCTCTCGAAATGCTTATTTATGCTAGCTATCAGATCTTTCATACTTGAAATACATTGCTAAACCGTACACAATATGAAGAATACCAAATCCAAAAGCCCAAAATATCAAGCTATAGCCAACGATGAAAGCTGATAGTATGCCCAATATTACCTCAAAAATTCCAAGGAATCGAACATCGCGAATGGTGTACTTGCTAGCATTAATTAAGGCTAAACCATAGAAAACCAAAGTTGCTGGTGTAATTAGATAAACTACTCCATGATATAATAGCGCAACACAGAAAAGACCTCCAGCTACTAGGGGAATAAAGAGGTTAATAAGCATTCGCTTTGCAGTAGAATTCCAATACGATAGTCCTTTTCTACGCGCATTACGAGTTGTAAAGAATACACCAAAAAACAAAGCAACAACCAAAACCGATATCCCAACTACTAACAGGAATGATATGAAGTTCGATAACTCTGAGCCCTGTAAAAGTTTTTCTGAATTATATACTCCCCTATTATAGTAACGACCAAAAAAGAAATCGTGTTTGTATACGTAAACCAGAAAAGCACCAATAAGCGCAGATAATCCGGCAAAAACGCCCGACAAACCGCTTAGTGAAAGAAATTGCGATGATCGCTCCATGATCGACCTAATCTCCTTTAGGCTGTCTAAATACTCGTCCTGATTGCTCATCTATTGTATTATTAATAGTTCTTTGTGATGCAAAGTAAGTGATTCAAATTATTCTTTGCAATACTTTAAAAGAAATTAATGGAATATATTTGTTAAAATTTTAAAAAAAACAAGCCCTCTTATGAAAACTGTAGCTCAGGTCCTGATCCAAACCCTTAAAGAGTTGGGTGTAAAATATATTTTTGGAGTACCCAGTGGAAACTGGATAGATTATATGGCAGCTATACAGGAGGTAGAAGGGATAGAATTTATCCTAGTGAGCAACGAGAGTAGTGCAGGCTTTATGGCCGATGTATGCTGGCGTCTTACTGGTAATGTAGCTGCTTGTTTTGGTACATTTGGTCCTGGTGCTTGTAATCTGACCACAGGAGTATGTGGTGGGTTCTTAGATCGCTCACCAATGATAGCCTTTACCGATGAAATGAATGATAAGATGCTGCACAGAACCACCCAAATGAATATCGATCATCAAACCTTATTTAGCCCAATAACAAAATGGACTACTCGCATTAGCCCAAGCAACGTTAAGGAAATATTATGCAGAGCCTACAGCGTAGCTGTTGCAGAAGTTCCTGGGCCTGTGCATATTGGTTTACTCCAAGGAATTGGCAGTCATATCAGCACTGATAATTACAGGTTTTCAAGCCCTAAAGTAACTAATCAGTTACCTAATGAAGTATCATTGAGGCAAATGAAAACCCTTTTTGTAAAGGCGAAAAAGCCAATTGTTGCTCTTGGAATCTCATCGGTAAGGCATAAAGTACAGGATGAAGTAATTGCTATATGCAAAAAGTTTAATGTACCAGCAATTCTTACTCCAATGGCTAAGGGTGTCGTTCCTGAAGAGAGCCCCTTTTATGCTGGCGTTTTGGCTCATGCACTTTCCGACATTGTAGCCCAAACCCACCAGCAAGCCGATTTGATTGTTGGTATTGGTTACGACCCAGTGGAGATTAATTACGAGGATTGGATGCCCAATGCTCCCCTACTCCATATCGATACAAAACAAGCTGATATTGATGAAGCAGAAATTACCTTAGGATGTGATGTTGTTGGTGATATAAGTTTTACCCTACAAAAACTTTTAGCTATAAAATGCAGTAAAAAAGAATGGGATATAAAAGCACTCTCAGCAAGAAAAGAGCAGATGTTTAGCATGCTTCAGCCAACCAATGGTATTTTTGGTCCACGATATATTTTGCATAAGTTAAGAGATATTCTACCAGAGGATGGCATTATGACCTGTGATGTAGGTGCGCATCTCCACCTAATTGGACAGTTGTGGAAAACCAATTCGCCCGAGTGCCAGCTAATGACCAATGGTTGCTCATCGATGGGTTTTGCTATTCCTGCCGCTATTGCGGCAAAGCTAAGTTGCCCCGAACGTGAGGTTTGCTGTGTAGTGGGCGATGGCGGATTTAACATGTCGGCCGGTGAGCTGGCCACAGCATTTCGGCTAAATTTAAAAATTGTTTTTGTAGTTATTCACGACGAATCGCTAACGTTGATAAGAATAAAACAGGAAAAAAAGAAAACCACAGATTATGGAACTACACTAAAATCAGCCAAACAAAGCAAACAAACTTCTGCACAATACTTTGGTGTACCTGTAATTGTTGCAAGTAATGAGAATGATTATGAGAGTGCTTTGCAAAAGGCTTTTAATATTAATGGTCCAGCGATTATTGAGGCTTATACCGATGGCAAAGAGTATGACGAGCTGGTGCTAAGAGGGAATAAAGGGTGATCCCAAAAAGAATCACCCAAAAATTGAGTTTTTTTTTCTATACAGTCTCTAAACTCAAAACCTCCGCTTTAAGAACCGACTTTTCAGCCATATTATCAGCTATCGGACAGCGTTTTTCAATTTCGTGTAAAAAGGCAGTCTTCTCCTCGTCAGTTAAATCAGCGTCAATCTTCACAAACGATCTAATCTCTGTAAATTCAGCTCTTCCCTCAGTGGTTTTTCCCAAGAGGAAATCCTTATCGATATCACCCTCTACCTCAACCTCAATTCCACGTAGGTTTATTCTACGTTGCATTGCAATGATGCGTCCTATAGCGCACAAGCAAGCAGGAAGCGACGACAAGAATATTTCCAAAGAATTTGGCCCCTCGTCGGTTCCTCCTGAATTTTTAGGTTGGTCTATTACGAACGGATGAGAGCATCCTATCTCTGTTCTGAAACCCGTTCCCATCTTAGCATTAAGTTTAATTGTTGAAATCATTATGATATATTTATGTTATTAAATTCACAATAAACAACACGTATCTAGAATTATTGTTCAGTCAATATCAATAAATGTAAATAGATAGTAAACTATTTACGATCTGCATTTCAATTGATTAAAAAAGCCTCAAAGTGCAAAAAAACATGTTTTACAGCCACAAATCAGTATGCTATGCACAACGTTTCATGCAATAAACTAGGTAATTAAGTTAAACATACGGTTACACTGGCTAACGCGAAGGTTGATTGCTGGTGAATTGAGGAGCATTTTTTTGTAATTTGCCGTATCTACTTTAGTATTAAAACCCCGAAAAACAAAACCAGAATGCTATGGAAAAGATCAACTTGAAACTCGAAAACTTAGGAAGAATATTTCCCGACAAGTGGAGTCAGGATCAAATTGCCAAGGGCAAAACAACATTTCTAAAACGCTTATCGGAGTTAGCTCACAAGCATTATAGTGGCAAGATTCAAATTGTACCAAAGGTTCCAGTGCCTGGTTTTAACTGGTTCAACGTGTGGTACACCCCAGGCGTATCGAAGGTATCGACCAATATTAGGGACAATAATGATTGCTCTTTTGAGCTTTCGAATCGCGGTAATCTGGTTGCTGTAGTAAGCGATTCCACTCGGGTGCTGGGCGACGGCGATTGCACACCCCCTGGTGGATTAGGCGTGATGGAGGGGAAGGCTTTTCTTATGAAGTATCTAGGAGGAGTTGACGCAGTTGCTCTTTGTATCGACAGCAAGGGAAAGGATGGTAAGAATGATCCGGATAAGATTATCGATTTTGTGAAGATGTGTCAGCATAGCTTTGGAGCTGTAAACCTAGAGGATATCTCTCAGCCTAACTGCTTTAAGGTTTTGGATGTACTCCGTGAGGAGTGCGATATTCCCGTTTGGCACGACGATGCACAGGGCACTGCTTGTGTTACGCTTGCGGGAGTTATCAATGCTTTAAAGCTGGCAGGCAAAAAGTTAAGTGATGCCAAATTTGTATTCTTTGGCGCTGGGGCCTCCAACACAACCATTGCCCGCCTAATTGTGGCCGATGGTGGTGATCCCAAGAAAATGGTTATGTTCGACACCAAGGGAACTCTGCACAGCGACAGGGCCGATATCAAGGCTGATCCCCGGTTTTACCGCAAATGGGAACTCTGCGAAAGCACAAATCCCAGTAAGATTCAAACCATGGAGGATGCCATGAAGGGTGCCGATGTGCTAATTTCGCTTTCCACACCTGGACCCGATACAATTAAAAAGGAATGGGTTAACTTAATGGCTGAAAAATCGATTGTTTTTGTATGCGCCAACCCAGTACCCGAAATTTACCCCTACGCGGCAAAAGAGGCGGGTGCATATATAGTTGCTACCGGACGTGGCGATTTTGCCAATCAAGTAAACAATTCTCTAGGTTTTCCAGGAATTCTGAAGGGTGCACTAATTGTTCGTGCTCAGAAAATTACTGATGGAATGGCCATTGCTGCAGCTCATTCGCTGGCCAACTATGCTGAGAAACGCGGCATAAACCCCGAGAACATCACACCCACCATGGACGAGGCTGATGTATTCCCAGTTGAAGCTGCTGATGTGGCCATGCAGGCCATTAAGGATGGTGTTGCCCGCCGAAAGGTAACCTGGCAGGAGGCCTACGATATTGCAAAAAAGGACATTGAATACTCCCGTTCATTAACCCATTCGCTGTGCGATAATGGGTTTATATCCGATCCTCCCCAGGAAATGCTTCAGGATGCGCTAAACTTTACGATAAAGCAAATTGAAGGGAAATAACACTTTCTTTTTGTAGTAAAATCCTCAGAAAAACTATTTTTCTGAGGATTTTTTGCTTTCTGGACGGTTTACAATATATTCATGCAATATATTCCCCATCGATCTAAATATATTTTCTCGGGCGCTGCGGTTAAGCTTATCGCACTCTTGCATTAGTTTTCGAACTTGATCCCTACTTGTTTTATCCTCGTGCGGGCAAAGACTTACCTCATCGGGGAAATTCAATTGTTCGTTATATTTCACTAACTCGCTATCGTGTACCAGAATTAGCGGGCGTATGGCGAACAACTCTCCATCGAACATGCTTAACCTTGGAGGAATTGAGCTAATAGAAGAGTGATGAATCATATTCATAAGCAAAGTTTCCACCGCATCGTCGAGGTGATGACCAAGTGCCAACTTAGTGCATTTGCGCTCTCGTGCAATGGCAAATAGCTGCTTACGCCGCTTCCAGCTGCAAATAAAACAGGCCGGGCGACGACCATCGGGCTTATAGTCAACTGTAATTTCTTTGAAATGAAGTGGAATTTGATTGGCTTCGCAGTAACTAATCATAAACTCCTCGTCGGCTTTGTAAGGCGTATCACTCGCCCTAACATGACAAGCCTCGACACGGAATTTAACAGGCAAGCTCTTATTCAGATTGACAAGCAGATCGAGCAAAGCAAAACTATCCTTACCGCCCGATATTCCCACCATTACACTATCACCGTCATCTATCAGGCCAAAGTCGTAGATGGCTGATTTGACTTTACTTTCGAGTTTTCTAACAATTTGGCTGTTTCGCTCCTTTGTACCCATCTAAAATTATTCCTTGGAGATCATAATTTGAAGCAGCAAATCGTCGGTTTGGCTCATTCCCTTGGCTCCTACTTCACCTAGATTTTGGATGGTTTTCTCTACGTCATCCTCAATTATGCCGTCGTTCGATGAGATTACAATATTCTCAAGGGCAAGCAATGCTGATTGAATAGCCGAACCAACACCCGAACTAACCTTTAAGGCGCAGCCCTCCTTGGCACCATCGCAAATCATTCCTGTTACGTTGCCAATCATATTTTTGATGGTGTACACCATCTGATCCTTTCCTCCTCCCATGAGATAGCAAACTCCACATCCTGCGCCAGCAGCGGCAACCACGCAACCACATAGCGCCGATAAACGGCCTAAATATCGTTTTATATGAATTGCTGTAAGATGCGAAAGCACCAAGGCACGAGCAAGCTGCTCTTCGTTGGCCTTTAACCTCTGCGCAGTGGAGTACACAGGAAGAGTTGCTGTAATGCCCTGATTTCCGCTACCCGAGTTGCTCATAACGGGCATCGCGCAGCCTGCCATACGGGCATCGCTGGCTGCCGCTGTAAGCAGCATGGCATTGTTCATTAAATCGTCGGAAAGTATTCCGTTATCCACATACTTTTTCAGCTTTTGGCCTACCTGTAATCCATAGCTTTTATGAAGTCCCTCGTTGGCAATTCGAAGGTTATAATCAACGGTTTGGTGAATGAACGCGATTTTTGCGTAGGGTACCGATACTACAAAATCAAAAATACTATCTATAGAAAGCTGAATTTCGTTAGCCGATGATTTCCCTTGGTTTTCGCTTCCCGATGAGTTAACCTCTGCGCTACATTCAACCACTTCGCCGTTGAGCTCCACTCGCGAAATATTGGAGTGTTTAGTTGTTATTACAGCTTTTGCAGAGCTCCCTTTACTGTTTGAGCATATTGCCTCTATGTATAACTTCTCAGTATCCTTTTTAACACCTACCTTAATTATATTGGCATAAACAAGAGACTTTGCCTGCTCCACTACCTCCTTTGTTACACCCTTAAGTACTTCGAGGCAATCTGCCGAGTCCCCGTAAACAGCACCAAGCGCAGCTGCAATTGGGAGCCCGGTCATTCCAGTACCAGGAATGCCAACTCCCATACCATTCTTAAAGATATTTGGGCTCAGCAGTAATTCAACTGAGTGGGGTAACTCGCCTAAGGTTTCGCGGGCTTTGGCTACTGCCAATGCAACAGCAATAGGTTCGGTGCAACCTAGGGCGGGCACTACCTCAGATTTTAGCAGATTAATAATAGCGTCGTGGTTAACCATTTGTCGGGTATAAGGTTAGTATTATTGCGACAAATGTATTAACATCTATAGAAAAACCACAAGATATTTGCGCTTTTGAAAATTGTTTAAAAGCATCCTATAGTACTTTACTGCTCAATAATTGTTGCCCCCACACCAGTTTGAATCTTCTTTTGCTTTGCCGATCCAGTGTAAGTAAGCGATCCGCCAGAGCGAACATTAGCTTCAATTAGTTCCTTGGCCATTACTTTTGCAACCCCTTTTGAAACTACAGATACAAATACGCTATCGGCCGAAAGCTCTAGGGCGGAAAGTATTCCAGCTGTCCGAACTTTTGCCTCGTAGTAATCAACCTTGCCACCAAGACGGATGGAGCCGCCATTGCTTGAAATTACCTCTAAAGATCGCATATTCAACTCGGCATCAATGGACGCATTAGTTCCTGCCTCCAAGGTTATCTTATCGCAGGTGAGCTTGTCCTGAAAGCTGATTTTGCCCGATGAGCCAACATAAACCTCGCGCAAATCGGTGTACGTAATGTAAATATCAACGCTATAATCCCTGTGAATACCTCGGCTTAGGCCTATTTCGAGCGTTGTGGCTTTAACTTCGGTTAATACGTTTACCGGATCTATTCCGTTTGCAACTACCCTAACTGAAATTGAATCGCCATGGTTAAGATATACATTTACATTGCTGGTTACGCGTAGCTTATCGAAATGAGGCGTTGTTCTAATTATACCATTGTCTTTGGAAAACAATACGTTTACTGAAAACATCAGAATTGCTAGTAGTGCCAAATAATTCTTCATAATCAAATGGTTATATAATTTAATTGTTTGTTTTTATGTCATAAAATTAGGATGATACAGTATATAAAACGCATATGAATTGATGATTTGTATTACTATTGCTTTTAAAATAGCTTTTTTTAAGGGTTGATGGGGCTTTTAAGCGAATAGCAATTTGAACAAATGCAAATCATCCCTGTTAATTAATTATCAATAAAAAATACAACAATGAGATTTAATAATTGTTTATTGCTTTTGGTATTGCTGATATTTGGAAACATTGAGGTTCACGCTCAAAACGATAAAAAAATGGCAAAACAGGATTTGCGCAATATACTCACCCCTATGCAGTTTTTCGTAACCCAAGAGAAAGGTACAGAAAGACCATTTACTGGGGAGTACTGGAATTTCTTTGGCAAGGGAAAGTACCACTGCGTGGTTTGCAATGCGGAACTTTTCGAATCGGACACAAAGTACGATTCGAGTTGTGGTTGGCCCAGCTTCTTCGATTCAAAATTTAAGGGAAATATCGAGGAAAAGTCGGACTACAGCCATAATATGATAAGAACTGAAGTCCTTTGTAAAGCGTGTGGCGCGCATCTTGGACATGTTTTTACCGATGGACCAAAACCAACAGGCATCAGGTATTGTATTAATTCAGCATCAATAAAATTTAAGTCAACAAATGAGAAATAGGAACATGAGCTCGCAAATATATAGACTAGCAGCATTCCCTTTAAATCTAATACTTCTGCCAGGAGAGGTTATCCCTTTGCGGATTTTTGAGCCCCGTTACAAGCAGCTAATCGACGAAAGCCTAGAGTATTCTACTCGGTTTGGAATACCATTCATTAAGGGCAATCTAATTACCGATATTGGCAGTGAAGTTGAAGTTGTTAAGCTGGTGGGTCGTAATGCAAATGATGATATGGTAATTAATATTAGGGGGGTATCGTTATATAAAACCATCGATTATTTTCCTGTTTTACCCGATAAGCTTTATGGAGGCACAGTTTCTGAGACTATCAATACAGATTTTAGCACCACAAACCCCGATATTGCCGTAAAGGTAAAAACTCTAAAGTTAAATCTAAACACCGAGCTGGGAACTCTAATTGTTTCCGATAGTATTAATATGCTGGATATTGCCAAAGCATTAATGCTAAAAGCGGAAGAAAAGTACAAGCTGCTAACATTAAGCAACAGAGACGATAGGGAGAAATTACTCCTAAACCAACTGCGTTTTGTGGAGATGATTCGCTTGCAGGAACGAAGCCTCGAAAACAACTTCCAACTCAACTAGTCCATTTGCAAGCACGAAATTCGTTATATTTGTTATCAGGCACTAATCTGATAATGGAATGGAATTTATTAAAATCTTAAGGCACACAAAGGTAAATATTGTATATGATGATAACGAATTCACTTTAAGCCGTAAAACAAAGGATTACCTGATGGCACTTCTGTCATCAACATTTGTGCTACTCTCCTACCTTCTTAATGTTTTTGCATACTCCACAACTGGTAAGAGGTGGGTGTTGATTATTATTTACCCCATACTAACAATTGCCATTGGGTATTTTGTAATCTCACTTTACCAATATGTTGAGTCAAGACGATTAAAAGACAAATGGTTTAGATACGAGGATTTAAATGAGGTTATTCTCATCGAAAAGGGCGATAAATTCCTTATCGACTTCTACCTGACAAGCAATACATTAAAGGGAATATCGATATATAACGATTTGTATTTCCGTCAATTTCTTAGTATGCTTAAAAGGAAAAACATTGGTGTTAAATTAAAATGGATACCAAGGATTAGATCAGTTGATTCTGCATCCAAGTAAAGTTGATGCTATCGTTCCACTCAAAATTTCGCTGCTCCTCGCTCGAAATTTCAACGTAGTTATCGGGGTTAAATGCATAGGGTTTAAAGAGGTTAATCTCTGGCCAACTATCGATTCTATGCAGCGTACGTGCCATCATTCTATTCACCTCGTAGGGGAAGTTTGCACCAAGCCATGGGCTTGTATTGGCGATAAAAACGTAGGTCAACCCATCGCTTTGCGAAAGGGCCAAGGCCGATGTCCCTGCAAAGGAACCAGTGCGCCACTTGGTGCCATTACTGGAAACCCACCGCCAGCCAAGTGGATGGAACCCCGGTTTGTTGCCAGTTAGTTGCCGGATTGATCTTTTGCAGATTATGGTCTCCTTTGAGTGAATATCGATGGATATGAGAAATTTGGCCAAGCTTACCGAAGAGATTACCCAACCACCGGCTGCTCCCAATGTTCGAATATCGTTTCCCCCACGGCTTTTAAGCACAAATTGCGGCTGGCCATCGTATGCAATTACATGTTCAGCCTCGGGGACTTCGTAGTAACGAACCTCGAGAGGGTATCTTAAGCTGTCGTAGTTATGGGCAATAAATGCATCGGAAATCCCCAAGGGTTTGAAAACATTCTTTTTAACATACGCTTCGTATGCATCCTTTGATGTTTTTTCAATTACTCGTTCAAGTATTAAATACCCAAAGTTATTGTATGAACTACGTGTACCTGGTGCAAAATGTAGTCGTTTACCCAGAGTAAACTCAATAATATCGTCCTTTTTGATGGGTAACTCCTTATTCAATTGACGAGCAATTGATTCATTCATAAAAAGATGATCGCCCCAGCGAGTTGTCCACCCCCCCGAATGATTAAGTAAATGCTTTACTGTTATCTCCTCGTATCGCGGATCGATATAGTTTCGGTACTGAGCGTTATTTAAGATACCATTCTCCCCAAACACCTGTTGGTTTAAGCTTAACTTGCCATCCTCGATCAGTTTCATAATTGCAACAGCAGTAATTAACTTCGATACGCTGGCTACTCTAAGCAAATGGTACGGTTGCATGGCCTCACCTTGTTCAATATCAGCAAAACCAAACCCCTTGGCGTATACAAGTTTTCCCTGATTGGCAATAGCCAGTGATGCTCCTGCTACTCCCCACTGTCGAATGAATCTATTCATATTCTTTTCGAGATTAGCAAAATCGTCGAGAGTGAGAAGGTCGTTCGATATTATCGGGATGTTTGAGCTGGCCGATTCGATGGCCGATGCCGACGGACCATTATTTGGCGAGATGCTAAATGGCAACTCGATAAGCAGAAGTAAAAGTATAAGTATAGGTATAGCGATAAACTTTCTAATCATAGCCAATACAGACAACAGTGAATTTCAAAATCTACAACACAAAGTAATAGCTAAAGCTACAAAAAGTCAAACCAATTGCGATTATTCCTTCTATTAATTGATTGGTGTATACTTCGCAAATCGCAAACGCCTTATTATAAGAGCGAAATACAAGATAAAGAGTGATACTATAATGAAGGGAGTATCTATTAAAGCAAGGCCTTTAAAGTTTTCACAAAACCTACAATATCCTCTTCGGTGGTATCCCATGAGGTCATCCAGCGAACTTCTGACCGCTCTTCATCCCAAACGTAGAAGAAATACTCGCTTTGCAACTTCTCAATAATATCACGTGGGATAATGGCAAAAACGCCATTAACGTCAACCGACTGTGTAATGGATACCTGAGAAACCGATGCTAATTCTGAAGCCAATAGTTTAGCCATTCGGTTAGCATGTTGTGCAGTGATTTTCCACTGATTATCGGTAAGGTATGCGCTGAACTGAGCCGATATATACCGCATTTTGGATGCAAGTTGTAATCCCTGCTTACGCGTATACATAAACTCATTGGCAAGTTCGGGGCGAAAAAACACTATAGCTTCGCCGTACATCATGCCGTTCTTAGTGCCCCCAAACGATAGAATATCAACCCCTACATTGGTGGTAAAAGCTTTGTAATCTAATCCGAGCGAGACTGCTGCATTGGCAATTCGGGCGCCATCCATATGTAAATACATGTTATGCTGATGGGCATAATCGGCTAAATCCTTAATCTCTTGAGGCGTGTAAAGTGTGCCCAACTCCGTAGGTTGAGAGATTGATATAACCTTTGGCTGTGCATGGTGCTGAAAGCCAAAACCATGCATGTGTTTATTCACCAAATCAACAGTTAGTTTGCCATTTGGTGTTGAAACGGTTAACATCTTGCAACCCGTAAACCGTTCGGGTGCACCGCACTCGTCGACATTAATATGCGCCGTTTCGGGACAAATAATGGCATTGTGTGGCTGTGTAGCTGCTTTAATTCCCAGAACATTGGCTGCGGAGCCAATAAAAACAAAGAAAACCTCCACGTGCTGCCCAAATTCCTGACGGAAAAGTTTTACGGCCTCCTCTGTATAAGGATCGTCGCCATATGCAATGGTGTGGCCAAGGTTAACATTAGCCATTGCCTCTAGAATTCGAGGATGTACTCCTGAGTTATTATCGCTTGCAAAACCTCGCTTATTTGTTGTCATTGAGATATATATTAGGGATTATTGGTTGATTGAGTGCCCTGTCTGCCGACAGGCAGGCGTCAGGCAGGTTGGCTGATTGACTGATTGACTGATTGACTGATTGACAGGAATAAACTCTCCATAAACTATACTTTAAATTCTAGGCACATACACTACATCCGATTGGGCACATCAATGCCCATTGTCCACATCGAAAGCCTAATTACATTGGCCACCTCTTTTGATATCAATAACCTTAGATTACGAATTGCTGTATTCTCCTCCTTCAGAATGGTGTAATCGTGGTAAAATTGGTTGTACTCCTTGGCCAAATCGTACACGTAGTTTGCCACCAATGCAGGGCTAAGCATTTCGCCTGCCTGCGAAACGATGGATGGGAACATGGCAATTAGCTTAATAAGCTCACGCTCTTTAGCTCCAACAATATCAACATTTAGGGATTTTGGGATCTCAATTCCGCTTTCGGTAGCTTTGCGCAAAACCGACTGAATTCGGGCATGGGTATACTGAATAAATGGGCCGGTATTGCCATTAAAGTCTATCGATTCCTTTGGATTAAAGGTCATATTCTTCTTTGGGTCAACCTTAAGAATAAAGTATTTCAGAGCACCCAATCCAACCATACTCACTATCTGCTTTGTCTCTTCATCATTCAGGTCGTCGAGTTTGCCCAATTCCTGCGACATTTCGCGTGCGGTAGTTATCATCTCTTCCACCAAATCGTCTGCATCAACTACGGTACCTTCGCGCGATTTCATCTTGCCCTCGGGCAATTGTACCATTCCGTAAGAAAGATGGAAAAGATGGGATGACCAAGAATATCCAAGCTTTGCCAGTACAAGCTTTAGCACTTGAAAGTGATACTCCTGCTCATTTCCCACAACGTAGATGTGATCGTCGAGATGGTACTCGGAGAATCGTTGCGTGGCGGTACCAATATCCTGAGTCATGTAAACAGAAGTTCCATCGGAACGGAGTAGCAATTTTTCGTCTAATCCATCGGCTGTTAAGTCGATCCAAACTGAGCCGTCGGGTTTTCTGAAAAACACTCCTTTTTCAAGCCCCTCGTTAACAATGGATTTGCCAAGTAGATAGGTTTCGGACTCGTAATATACCTTATCGAAATTAATACCAAGGGCGTTGTAAGTTACATCAAACCCCTCGTAAACCCAGCCATTCATGGTTTTCCACAAATCGTAAACTTCAGTATCCTTAGATTCCCATTTACGGAGCATCTCCTGCGCCTCGAGCATCAGCGGTGCTTTGGCTTTAGCATCATCTTCGGTAAAACCTTGCGATTTAAGCTCTTCAATCTGCTTCTTATACTCCTTGTCGAACAGAACGTAATAGTCGCCAACCAGATGGTCGCCTTTTTTGCCACTACGTTGGGGCGTTTCGCCATTCCCAAAGCGTTGCCAAGCAATCATCGACTTGCAAATATGAATTCCCCTATCGTTTACCAGGTTAACTTTAACCACTTTATGTCCATTGGCCTCTAGAATTCGCGATACGGAAAATCCAAGAAGATTATTGCGGATATGGCCTAGGTGCAGGGGCTTGTTTGTGTTGGGCGATGAATACTCAACCATTTTTACTTTGCCTGAAGAGTGGGGTGCAGCAAAGCCAAAATTTGATGTTTCTCCAACCTGATTTAGCACATTGCTCCAAAATTTCTGACTAAGGCTTATGTTGAGAAACCCTTTGATTACGTTGAAGGAATCGAGTGCAGGTAAAGAATTTTGAAGTTCAACTCCAATCTCTTGGGCTGTAACCTCTGGCTTATTCCTAGACAGTTTAAGAAAAGGGAAAACCACAAGGGTAAAATCGCCCTCAAACTCGCGTTTGGTTTTCGATACTTGTACTTGATCATCAGTGGGCGTAACACCATAAAGAGTTGCAATAGCTTGCTTAATTGCTTGTACTAGTTGTTGCTCAATGTTCATTGTTCGATATTTAAATGCTTTGCAAAGATAATAAACTCTGGTGCATATATAAGGAGTGGGATTAAAATTGAAAGAAGCGCTACGGGATATCATAGCGCTTCAAATATTGCGGAATTGAAAAATCTATTTCTCTACTATCACCGAGTTAACATCAACTGTGATTTCCTGCAATCTTATCGCCACATCTTCGGGAACCTCTTTCTGATATCTTCCTCCGAGATGCTTAGCTAAAAACTTTTCCATTGATGTTATAAAGGTCATATTATTAATGGAACGAACAAATCCATGTCCTTCGTCGGGAGCATTTAGGTACTCTACAGGAAACCCCCTATCGCGGAGTGCTACAACAATTTGATCTGACTCGGCTTTTTTAACCCTTGGATCGTTTTGACCCTGAACAACCATTAAAGGTGCGGCAATTCTCTCGGCCGAGAAAAGGGGCGACTGTCGTTTAATCTGCGCTAATCCCTCTTCGGTTGTAGGGTTACCTATGCGAACATGAAAAGTGCTGCGAATAGCTTCCCAGTAAGGAGGTATAGAGTTAAGAAGCGTAAAAAGATTCGATGGGCCAACAAACGAGATTCCACATGCATAAAGATCAGGAGTGAAAGCTAATCCAGCGAGAGCAGCGTAACCACCATAAGAGATTCCAAAAATGCCCACACGGTTTTTGTCCACTACACCTTGATCTATTAAATACTTAACGCCCCAGGTAATATCGTCCTGCATAAGTTCGCCCCACTGACCATTTCCAGCATTCAGAAATGCCTTGCCGAAGCCCTTTGATCCTCTGAAGTTTGGCTGAAGTACAGCATATCCTCTATTTGAAAGGAACTGCACGTATGAGCTGTATCCCCACCTATCACGAGCCCAGGGTCCACCATGAGGAAGCACTACCAAGGGCAAATTTTTCTCGCCAAATCCTTTGGGCAATGTAAGGTATGCTTGAATTTCGAGACCATCGGACGAGCTGTAAGAAATACTCCTCATCGGCGATAAATTCTGCGTTGGAAGAGTTGCTCTTGGATTATACTGGAACGTTAAATCACCTGTGGTCATATCGTATAGGTAGATGCTACTTGGGTTGGTGTCGGACCAAACGCTTACCAGCCAAAACCGCTCGTCGTTTGTAGCACCGTACAGATTTACCTCCATACCCTCGAAAGAGCGTTGTACTTTTCGGTAGTGCATCTCGAAATCAGCGTTTTTAAAGTAACGACGAGTAAAAGCATCGGTGTAAGAAGTGTAAAGAGGTTCAAAGGTTTTTTCGGAAATATAAAGTCTTCCAAAATCGGCTTTGCCATCAGGATCTTTCTCTACAAAAGTTAAATCTCCGGAATCAACATTCAATAGGAAAAGTTGGGTGAAATCCACTTCCTCGCCCACATTGGAAACAAGGTATACAAATTTATTATCCTTGGTAAAAGTAAGCGCATAAGCAGTTTCAAACATCGAGGCGGAGTATAACAGGGTTTGCCCCTTGCTATCGATTCGCCACAGCTCATCAGTTCCATCAACACCAGCCCTTTTGGCAAGCCTTAGATTATCGTTATGGTCGAAAACCCAACTGGTGTAACGATTATCGTTAACTCTAAGCAATTTTAACTGTCCTGTTGAAATATTTAGGCTATACAGATCGTGCCAAACCTTGTCGCGATCGTTAAGGCCGATAAACATAAGGTTATGATCGATCCTCGATACATGAAAGATTTGAACCCTAACATCCTTTAGGTTGGTTAGATTTCGGGCTTCGGGCAGAATACCTGGTTTTGCCTCGGAAGGATTAATTGCGTAAACATTGAAATTTTCGTCACCTTCATTATCCTGGATATACAGAATGAATTTTCCATCGCCCGACCAAAAGTAGTTGCGAATGGGTCGCTGTATGTCGGAGGTTACAGGGAGTGCATCTTCGAAGGATGCTTCGCGAGATTTCACCCAAATATTACGATTCCCATTGAAGGGCTTTAGGAACGAAATATAGGCGCCATCAGGCGAAAGCCTACCTCCAGAAATCTCGGGATCTCCGAAGAATAACTCACGTTCAATAATTGGCGGGTGACTACTTTTGATGCAGCTCCCAAAGGGCAAAACTGCGATAATTACAAGTAGAATGGTTAAATGGACTTTCATTTCGAGCTGGTTTGTTTGCAATGCTTGTTGGTTGAAAATTTGCTATCCTTTTGACTTTTTATATTTTAGTTAGTTTAAAAAAGAATATAAATCATTAAGAAAAAAATGATTTGCCTTTGACAAATGCGATTATTAACCAGATGAATTGTTGGGAAATACACACAAAAAGAGGAGGGAATGAAACCATTCCCTCTCTTATGCTAATCGGCAATATTTTGACCGTGGCAGTTCTTGAACTTTTTTCCACTGCCACATGGACAGGGATCGTTTCGTCCAACTCTTTTCTCCACTCTAACGGGTTCGCGGTTGCGTTCCTGGGTATTGGCACCAGCCTGAAGTGCATCGGTACGACTGGTTTCGTACTGACTCATATCGAGTTTCTTTCGTTCTTTAGCCTCCTGAACTTGGCTTGGGTCGCGAAGTGGAATATGAGCCTTCACAAGAATTGAGATAACATCGCGGTTTATCTTATCAATCATGGTTTTAAAAAGTTCATATGCCTCAAACTTGTAGATCAACAGGGGATCTTTTTGCTCGTATGCAGCATTCTGAACGCTCTGCTTTAATTCGTCCATCTCGCGAAGATGCTCTTTCCAGTAATCATCAATTATGTAAAGAATAATAGTTTTGCTAAATGATCGCGATAATTCCTTTGCACCCGACTCGTATGCTTTTCGCAGGTTGGTTACAATCTGGAAAACCTTTTGACCATCGGAAATGGGAACAACGATATTCTCATAGATGGCCGATTGTTTCTCGAAAACTTCCTTAATAACGGGGTATGCCTGTCGAGCAATTGCCTCGGTTTTCCTCTCGAATGATTCAAGAGCTGCTCGGTAAATTTTTTCGGTTAAAACCTCGGGGGAATCATGCAGGAACTCCTTCTCTCCAAAGGGTGATTCGATGGATAGGTTCCGAATAAGCTCAAGTTTGAAATCTTCGAACTCAACATTTCCATGGGTATCGTTGATAATTGCTGTACTAACATCATAAAGCATGTTAGCCACATCAACATCAATTCGCTCGCCATATAGGGCATTGCGACGACGAGTGTAAATCACCTCACGTTGTGAGTTCATCACATCGTCGTACTCCAACAAACGCTTACGGATTCCAAAGTTATTTTCCTCAACCTTTTTCTGCGCTCGTTCGATGGATTTCGAAATCATGGAGTGCTGAATAACTTCGCCTTCTTTTAGTCCCAGCCTATCCATAACACGGGCTATCCTATCGGAACCAAAGAGTCGCATTAAGTCATCCTCAAGAGACACAAAAAACTGAGATGTTCCTGGGTCACCCTGACGACCTGCACGACCACGCAGCTGGCGGTCAACGCGCCTCGACTCGTGACGCTCTGTACCAATAATGGCTAAACCTCCGGCTGCCTTAACCTGCGGAGTAAGTTTAATGTCGGTTCCCCTACCCGCCATGTTAGTGGCAATGGTCACGGTTTTGGCTTGTCCTGCCTCGGCAACAATATCGGCTTCGCGTTGGTGCAACTTGGCGTTTAGCACGTTGTGTTTTATGCCTTTCATCTTGAGCATTCGGCTCAGTAGTTCCGATATCTCAACCGATGTGGTACCAACAAGCACTGGGCGATTGGCATTAACAAGATTTACAATCTCATCGATAACCGCAACATACTTCTCGCGCTTGGTTTTGTACACCAAGTCCTCCATATCCTTGCGGACAATGGGTTTGTTGGTTGGAATTACCACAACATCGAGCTTGTAGATCGACCATAATTCACCTGCTTCCGTTTCGGCAGTACCAGTCATACCCGCAAGTTTGTGGTACATGCGGAAATAGTTCTGAAGCGTAACGGTGGCAAAGGTTTGGGTTGCGGCCTCTACCTTTACGCGTTCCTTTGCCTCAATGGCCTGATGCAATCCATCGGAATACCTCCGGCCTTCTAGTATACGTCCTGTTTGCTCATCAACAATTTTTACCTTATTGTCCATCACCACGTACTCCACATCTTTCTCGAACATGGTGTAGGCCTTGAGAAGTTGATGAACCGTGTGAACCCTTTCGGATTTGATGGAGAAATCGCGAAGCATTTCCTCCTTAGCCTCAATCTTTTTCTGAGGTGAAAGATTATTCTTCTCAATCTCAGCAATTTCACTACCAATATCGGGCAATATAAAGAATTTGGGGTCCTCGGCAGCACTGGTTATTAAGTCAATACCTTTATCGGTAAGCTCAACCGAGTTCTGCTTCTCCTCAACAACAAAGAACAAGTCATCGGTTACGATGTGCATATTCTTGTTGTTCTCCTGCATGTAAAAGTTCTCAGTTTTGAGGAGAAGAGCCTTTATGCCCTGTTCGCTTAAATACTTGATAAGAGGTTTGTACTTGGGATAACCTTTAAACGCTCTAAGTAGTATTTTTCCACCCTCCTCGGTATTCCCCTCGCCAATAAGTCTTTTTGCGTCGGCTAGAAGCTGGGTAACCATGTTCCGTTGTGCCGCAACCAGCTTCTCAACCTTGGGTTTGTACTCCTCAAACAGCTGATCATCACCCTTGGGAACTGGGCCTGATATAATAAGGGGTGTACGAGCATCATCAATTAAAACGGAGTCTACCTCATCGACAATGGCGTAATGGTGCTTGCGCTGCACCAAATCGGCTGGCGCTATGGCCATGTTATCGCGCAGGTAATCGAAACCAAACTCATTGTTGGTACCAAAAGTGATATCAGCCATGTAGGCGTTACGCCTAGCCTCGCTATTGGGTTGATGCTTATCGATACAATCGACCGAAAGTCCGTGGAATTCGTACAGTGGTCCCATCCATTCAGAGTCGCGGCGAGCCAGGTAATCGTTAACGGTTACCACATGAACACCCATGCCCGAAAGGGCATTAAGGAAAACGGGCAGGGTTGCCACAAGGGTTTTTCCCTCACCGGTAGCCATCTCGGCAATTTTACCCTGATGTAAAACCACACCACCAATTAGCTGCACATCGTAGTGCACCATATCCCACTTTATCTCATTTCCACCAGCCACCCAACGGTTTTTGTATATTGCTTTATTGCCGTCGATATGAACAAAATCTCGCTTTGTGGCAAGATTTCTATCGAACTCAGTGGCTCTTACCGTTATGGTATCGTTCTCGTGGAGACGGCGGGCAGTTTCTTTAACTATGGAGAATGCCTCGGGTAGTATTTCGTTAAGCACCTCCTCCACCTTCTCGTCAATTTGCTTAATCAGCTTGTCGATTTCACCGGAAAGTTCCTCCTTTTGATCGAAGTTTAACTCGCTGGATTCCATTTTAGCCTTCATCTCCTCTATGTTCTTCTGATCGGCGGAGATGTAATCGCGAACGCGTTGCTTTAACTTATCCGTTTCGGCTCGCAGCTCGTCGTGACTAAGGGATGTGAAACGTGGGTAAACTGCCTTAATTCGCTCCAAATACGGAGCCAGTTCCTTAAGATCGCGTGCGGCTTTATCGCCAAAAAGTTTCGAAAGAATTGTGTCTATTACACCCATGGGTTTATGCTGTTTAAAATGATAATCTTTGGCATTTATTTAATTATAACCCGCAAATTTAACAGATTTTTAGCAGTTGTGGAAACATTAGTGTTATTTTGGGTTAATAAAATGCTACACGATTTCAATCCCCTGAGCGCCATAAGCTAAACGGGTGTGGTTTGGCCATATACTAGCCTGAACTTCACCAATATGATTTTTTCGTAGCAGAAACATGCACAATCGCGATTGACCAATTCCCCCTCCAATGCTATTCGGCAATTCGCCGGCAAGTAGCTTTGCGTGGAACAGCAGCTTTGCCCGATCCTCGCAACCACATATTTGCAGCTGTCGCTGCATAGCAGTTTTATCGACTCTAATTCCCATCGATGAGATCTCGAAGGCCGACTCTAAAACAGGGTTCCATACAATAATATCACCGTTCAAGCCTTGGTAACCCATATCGTTAGGGGTACTCCAGTCGTCGTAGTCGGGTGCACGACCATCGTGCGGTTCCCCGTTCTTTAGTTTACCACCAATACCTATTATAAACACTGCACCAAATTCCTTGGCGATTAAATTCTCCCGCTCCTTTGCGCTGAGTGTAGGATATCTATCGAGAAGTTGTTGAGCAAGAATAAAGGTGATTGTACTGGGTAATATGGGTTTAATCTGTGAGTACTTTTGACAAACAATTTGTTCAGTTTGAAGTATCGATTTGTAGATGTTTTCAACAACCTCTTTTAAATACTCAATGCTCCGCTGGGTTGAGCTAATAACTTTTTCCCAGTCCCACTGATCAACATAGATTGAATGAATTGGCGAAAGCTTTTCGTCGGGTCTAAGCGCTCTCATATCGGTTATTATTCCTTGCCCCGCTCCCATTCTGAGCTGATGAAGTCTTATTCTTTTCCATTTGGCCAGCGACTGCACAACAACACCCGTTGCGTTTTGTATATCAGGGATTGGAAAAGAAATGGCGCGTTCCACTCCATTTAAATCGTCGTTGATGCCCGTGTTTGCCTCCACCACTATGGGTGCGGTTACCCTGAGCAGGTTAAGGTTTTGGGTAAGCGCCGATGAAAAAGTGGATTTTACCAAATCGATGGCCATTTCGGTTTCTAAACCGCTATTCACTAGCGATTGTACACTAGGTTTTTCAGTAAATGTTTGCATAAAAAGGGGATTATAAGTTAATAAAAAAGCCCGCTAAATGCGGGCTACGGTTATACAATGCAACAACCAACCCGCTGGTTTAGGGCAATTATTGTTATTATTATTAATCTGTTGCGCTACTCTTGTCATAAAACTATAAAATAAAAAAAGCCCTCCGTTTGAGGAGGGCTTAGGTTTTGCGTTTTCTTTATCCTTATGCTGTAACCTAACAATAGCCCTCTGTAGCGAATCGATTATTATTCGCATTTACGTTTAGGCTATTATTGGCAACTAAAATCATGGTTGGTTATTTTTTACAAATATAGTTTTTTAATGAACAACTGCTTTTACATAAATATTGTTAGCCAATTATTATACAGATTTCCTCCCCGCTAGTAGCAAGGAATCTTTTACAATTTCTTTATCCCACCCCAAATCTTCGTATCTTTGTAGACGAAACGAAATACCAACAATGCCACGAAAAACCATTCCCATACGGCCCGTGCTTGAATTCTTTGTCCCCGATGTAACCGACGAGCTAAAACTCCCGCTGGTTGATGCGTTTATTAGCGCTGGGTTTCCCTCGCCGGCCGACGATTACCTGGAGGCTAAGCTCGACTTGAATCACCTGCTGATACAGCATCCCAGCTCCACTTTTTTTGCCCGTGTTAGGGGCAATTCTATGATCGATGTGGGAATTCACGATGGCGATATTCTGATTATCGACAAATCGCTGGAACCGCAGTCCAACTCCGTGCTGGTGTGTTTTATCGATGGCGAATTTACTGTAAAAAGGGTGCAAAAAAAGAATGGCGATTTTTACCTTGTTCCTCAGAACAAGGAGTTTGCCCCCATCAAAATTGAAAAAAGCTCCGACTTTAGGCTTTGGGGTGTGGTAACCTACTGTATTCATAAACTCTAACTCGATGTACGCGCTGGTCGATTGTAATAACTTTTACGTGTCGTGCGAGCGGATTTTCAACCCCCGACTTGAAGGAGTTCCCGTTGTTGTGCTCTCGAACAACGATGGCTGCATTATTTCGCGCTCCAACGAGGCCAAAGCCCTTGGGCTAAAAATGGGCGAGCCAGTTTTTAAACGCAAAGATCTTATCGAGCAGCACAATGTTAGGGTCTTCTCGTCGAACTATGCTCTTTACGGCGATATATCGCATAGGGTGATGAATACGCTGCGCAATTTCTCGCCAATGGTCGAGATCTACTCAATAGATGAGGCTTTTCTTGATTTATCTGGAATCAGCTGCGATCACACCAGTTATGGTCAAACTATCAAAAAAACCATTCAAAAAAATATTGGAATGCCCATTGGCGTTGGAATTGCATCGACCAAAAGCTTAGCAAAAATTGCCAACCGTATAGCCAAGAAGCGTAGCGGGGTTTTCGCCATCGAGTGTGAAAATCAGCGCCTGTGGGCGCTTGCTAATACGCCCGTGGAGGATATTTGGGGCGTGGGTCGCCGCTATGCCATTCTGCTCAAAAAGTACGGGGTAAACACGGCCCTCGACTTTACCAACCTAAGCACCGACTGGATTCGTCGGCATATGACCGTGCAGGGGCACAGGCTAAAGGAGGACCTGCAGGGAAAATCGTGCATTGCCCTCGAAACGGTAATGCAGCCCAAAAAGAATATCGCCACCACCAGGGCTTTTGGCAAAAAGTTATCGGATATCGAGGCCATAAAAGAATCGGTATCTACCCACGCCACCAGCTGTGCGGCCAAGCTTCGCAGGCAAAAATCGGTTGCCCGATTCGTCACCATTTTTATCCACACCGATCCATTTTCCGATACCCAGAAGTACGTATCACGAAGCATTACCGTTACGCTTCCCGAGGCATCAAATTCTGATATAATTATTGCAAAAGCTGCGCTTGCAGGGCTTAACGAGATTTTTATCCCCAACTTGCTTTACAAAAAGGCAGGTGTAATTGTAAGTGAGATCGGCCCCGAGAATGTGATTCAGCAAAATCTTTTCGAGAGCTATAACACCGAGAAGCTTAAGTCCATATCAAAGGTAACCGATATTATAAACGTGAAGTTCGGCAAAAGCACTGTGAAGCTGGCCGTTCAGGGTAGCCGACGGGAGTGGAAACTGAAACAGGAAAAGCTATCGCCAGGTTACACAACGCGCTGGGAAGATATCCTGGAGGTGGAGGGATAGTGGGTTAGTGATAGTTGGTAGTTGAATACAGTAGATTATTCTTTAGCGTTTTGCGTTTTACATTAATCCTTTATCATTATTCATTTTCAAATGTGTTTCTACTACTCCATAAACAATAAGAAACCCGATGATATTCTAAAGTCGGGATTAGTTAGTAAGGACAAGCTGGCAAAACTCCCCAAAAAGCTAGTTGTAAATGGATTTGAACGCCCAGTAATGCCTGTAATATCAAATGAAAATCCCCATGATATTGAATACTATCAATGGGGATTTGTACCCAG
Source organism: Tenuifilaceae bacterium (assembly GCA_034003245.1). GTDB lineage: Bacteria > Bacteroidota > Bacteroidia > Bacteroidales > Tenuifilaceae > Perlabentimonas. The sequence goes on along the minus strand of JAVEYY010000037.1, from coordinate 16,912 downwards.
CAGCGTAAAGGGCAAAGCCAATGCCGATGATTTTACTAAGCGTTTCAACACGCTAAATGCTAAAAGCGAAACAGCTACCGAAAGCCAAGCGTTTGGCAACTCCATCGATAGTCAACGGTGCTTGGTTTTGGCATCCGGTTTTTTTGAGTGGCAGCACACCAAAAATCAAAAAACACCATACTACATATCGCTTACAAGCGATAACCTATTTGCCTTTGCAGGCATTTGGGATAGCTGGATCGATGAGGAGGGCCAGAGGCATTACACCTACTCCATTCTAACTACGCAAGCCAACGAGCTGATGAGTCGTATCCATAATACTAAGAAGCGAATGCCTATTATTCTACCCAGCGATCAGCTTAGTGTTTGGCTATCGACGCAAATCAACAAGAGTAATGCATTCCGTTTTCTTAACGAACTACCCTATCCCGATCTAAAAGCCCACACAATTAGGCCATTCCTCTCCAAACAGGCACTGGAACTGGGCGACGAATTACTAAATGCATACGACTACAGTTCATTACAAAAGCCCCGAAATGATGATGGAAAACAGCTATCGCTAGGATTCTAGCACTCATCTCAGAACAAGTGCAATTCATAAACTCCCGAGAGGTGGCAAAAAATCATAAAATCCACAACTTTTCATACCTTTGTAGCATATTTTCTTTTAGATATGCGAATTGATATAATCACCGTTCTACCCGAAATACTTGAGAGCCCACTGGGTCACTCCATCATAAAGCGCGCACAAAACAAGGGATTGGTCGAGATACACTTGCACCACCTACGCGAATACACAACCGATAAACACCGTACCGTTGACGATTACGCCTTTGGCCCCGATGCTGGGATGGTGATGAAGATAGAACCTATTTTCAAGGTTATCGATAAGTTAAAAAGTGAGCGCGAGTACGACGAGATAATTTACACATCGCCCGATGGAGAAAGGTTGACTCAGCAAGTAGCCAATGGGCTAAGCATACAAGGTAATATCATAATCCTGTGTGGACACTACAAGGGAATCGATCATCGCGTACGCGAGCATCTGATTACCCGCGAGATTTCCATTGGCGATTACGTGCTATCGGGGGGCGAACTGGCCGCAGCTATTATTGTTGATAGCGTGGTGAGGCTTATCCCCGGCGTACTCTCCGACGAAACATCGGCGCTAACCGATTCGTTTCAGGATAACCTTCTGGCTCCGCCAGTGTATACGAGGCCAGCCGAGTTTAATGGATGGAAAGTGCCAGAGGTACTCACATCGGGAAATTTTAAAGCCATTGAGAAATGGCAGATGGAGCAGGCATTGGAACGCACCAAACAGTTAAGACCAGAGTTGCTAAAGGGATTAGAGGGAGATGTGTGAATGGTTGAGGTTTTGAGTTGCGGGTTAAGGGTTGCGAGTTACTGCGTTTAGCCTTCCTATTTTCAAAAGGTTTCGACTCTCATACTTTAAGAACTTAAAATTTTAACTTTAGACTTTCAAACTTATAAACTTTCAGACTTTTAAATTTTTGGGACTTTCAGACTTTTGACTATAACAGCATAATATGACAAGATCAATGACAGGCTTCGGCAAAGCCGAGGTGATGGTAAATGGAAAAAAAATTGTTGTAGAGGTTAAATCGCTTAACAGCAAGCAACTCGACATATCGGGCATAAAAATGCCACAGGTTTACAAGGAGAAGGAGTTGGAAATTCGCAATAAGCTCTCACAGAGCATACAGCGCGGAAAGGTCGATTTCTACGTTTCGGTCGAGAAGGATGCCAGCAGCTCATCACCCATCATCAACAGGGATGTTTTTAAATCGTACCTTCAGCAGATTAACTCTATTACCAGCGAGCTGAATATGCCCATGCAGAGCGAACCCTTGGTACAAACCATCCTGAGGTTGCCCGAAATCTTCAATGCTCAATCGGAGGAGATAAGCGACGCTGAGTGGGATGCCCTTGCCCGTTGTGTGGATATGGCCATAGAAAACCTAAACGCCTTTCGCGATCAGGAGGGCAAAATCACCGAACACGATTTGGTAAGTAAGGTGAATCTTATTGAGGAGCTACTAGCGCAGGTTACACCCTATGAGACCGAAAGGATAGAAACCATTCGCACGCGTATTACCGAGAACCTCGAGAAGCTTGGAAGCGACATGTCCGTAGATAAAAACCGGTTTGAGCAGGAGCTTATTTACTACATGGAAAAATTCGATATTAACGAGGAGAAAGTTCGTTTGGCCAACCACTGCAATTACTTTGCCGACACGCTGAACGATGATGAACCCGCTGGCCGTAAGCTTGGGTTTATTGCCCAGGAGATGGGACGCGAGATAAATACACTAGGCTCAAAGGCCAATCACGCCGAGATACAGAAGATTGTGGTGCGGATGAAAGACGAGCTGGAAAAAGTAAAGGAGCAGCTTCTGAATGTGCTATAGGGAAAAGGGTTACTCATTATGTCGAGGATCCATTTTTCTGATTGGATGATTGGATGATTGAGCAGTTTAATTAGGGAGTTTATTCCCTAATAAAAGTAAATAAATAGTTTTTTAATTGCGATAATAAAAGTATGTCCGGGAAACTACTAATCTTCTCCGCCCCATCGGGCTCTGGGAAAACAACCATAGTGCGCAGCCTTTTACAAAAAATGAGTAATCTCGAATTCTCCGTTTCTGCCTGCAGCCGAGCAAAGCGCGAGGGCGAGGTACACGGGCACGACTACTACTTTCTTACCCCCGATGAGTTCCGATTAAAAATCGACAACAATGAGTTTGTGGAGTGGGAAGAGGTTTATCCTGGCTCATACTACGGAACGCTAAAATCGGAAATTGAGCGAATTTGGGCCAAGGGAAACCACGTGGTTTTTGATGTTGATGTTGTTGGTGGGCTAAATCTTAAGAAACAGTTTGGTCCCAATGCTTTAGCCATTTTTGTAATGCCACCATCAATTGAAGCGTTACGTTTACGCCTTGAGTTACGCGGTACTGAAACCCCAGAGAGCCTTGCAAAACGAGTAGGCAAAGCTATGAAAGAGATGTCATACGCCAAGGATTTCGACAAGATTGTTGTAAACGATAACCTTGAAGAGGCCATTGCCGTGGCGGAGAAGTTGGTTAGGGAGTTTGTTTCAAAAGTTGGATGATGGCTAGAAATATAGTTGGCAAATGTGCAGTTGGCAGTTGTCAAGGAGAGATAACAAAAGGTATTGAAAATATGAATGTTAAATCAAACCATTTTTTAGAGTTGATTTTATAGGGAACCTAAAAAAATTGACTAAATGGCAGGTAGTTTCAGGGAATTAACTGTTTATAAAAAAGCCTTTGTCTGGGCAATGGAAATCTTTGAGATTACAAAGAGTTTTCCTTTAGAGGAAAGGTATGAGCTTACCGATCAAATTAGACGTTCTTCTCGGGCTGTTTGTAGAGCAATTGGTGAAGGTTATCGGAAACGGCAGTATCCTAAGCATTTCTCGAGTAAAATGAGCGATGCAGACATGGAAAACACCGAGAGTCAGGTTTCACTTGATTTTGCTGTGGCGTGCAAATATATTTCGGATAATACATACAACGACCTAATTTCAAAGTCTGAAGAGATTGGTAGAATGCTAAATCATATGATAGAAAACCCTGAAAAGTATTTACCACGCACCTAACAGCACCCATTGCCAACTGTAATTTTGCCAACTGCTAGTTATGGAGAGCGTTTAAAAGAAGCAAAAAATATGAAAACAGGTCTCTTCTTCGGTTCGTTCAACCCTATCCACAACGGCCACATTGCCATTGCTGGATATATGCTCGAGTTTACCGATTTGGAAGTGGTCTGGTTTGTAGTTAGCCCGCACAATCCGCTGAAGGAGCAGAGCGAACTTGCTCCCGATCATCATCGGCTGGAGATGGTGCGCTTGGCCATTGAGGAATTTCAACCTCAGATTTCGCTGTGCGATATAGAAATGAGTTTACCCCGCCCCTCCTACACCATCGATACGCTAAAGGTTTTAAAAGAAAAGTATCCCGAAAGGGATTTTACAGTGCTAATGGGTTCCGATTCCATGGACTGCATCGAGAAGTGGAAGGATTTTAGCGATTTGCTCCACGACAATCGGATAATAGTTTACCCCCGGCCAGGTTCAGATATCGAGGCTATTAAATTGAATTACAATGTAGAAATTGTAAATTCTCCCCTAATGGAGATTAGCTCCACATTTATTCGTATTGCAGTAAAAGCAGGAAAGCGAGCCCACTACTTTATGCCTCCAATGGCATATAAATACCTAATTGATAACAATATTTACTAGATAATATGAGCAAGTTTTACGATAACGGACTCCAGGCACTTTATGCCGGTGATTTAGTCAAGGCTGAAGAGTTACTTAATAAAGCTATTGAAAATGATCCTCTAAATGCTGAGGCATACTTTTACCGAGGAAAAGTTCGTTGGCAAAGCGGCAGTTTACCTGCTGCCATAAACGATTTTAACAAAACCCTCGACTTAAAACCTCTGCATAACCAAGCCAAAGTATCGTTGGAAATGGTGAAGCAGATCATGGGGTTTCGTAATCCCGATCTGTATAATCCCTAGCGATTGATCAAACATTAACCCCAACATCAGGCGTAACGGGCTATCCAACAATCAGGACAAAGTCCAATACAGGAAAAATAATTCCACACTAGGCAATGTTGATTTCCTGCAGTGCCGTGTACAATTTCCACGGCAGGAAAAATTTTTTCCACAGCAGGAAAAAAAATTTCCACGGCAGGAAATTGGTGTTTAGCTGCGCAGGAATTTTTATTACCTGCGCAGCTAATTCTCAACATCAGCAACGGTGGTCTTTACCAATGGTTTTTATGTAAAACTGGAGTATATTGCCAATATGGATTCAAAACCCTAAAACCCATCATGCCGCTATGCAAATTGCATAATAACATGATTAACATATAACAACACATGGGGTTGCCGATTAACGGATTACCACTGACCGGAATCAAGCACCCCGATAATCTGTCGGGGTTACACAATGTTTCACAATTCCATTTGTTACAGGCAACTTATCATCAAAAGTATAAAAAGCAGAAGCTGCTGGAATCAGTAACCGATTACCAGCAGCTTCTTTTTATATTAAACCCATGTTATCCTAGGCAATTCCTTTTCTCCATATATGGATACTTAAAATCGGTTGGGGGTACAAGGGTTTCTTTAACCGTGCGTGGGCTGGTCCAGCGTAGCAAGTTGTAAGGGCCTCCGGCCTTATCGTTGGTTCCACTGCCACGAGCGCCACCAAATGGTTGCTGCCCAACCACTGCCCCAGTGGGCTTATCGTTAAAGTAAAAGTTACCTGCAGCATAGCGAAGCACAGAACATGCTTGATTCAAAGCTTTTCTATCGGTCGAAATTACTGCTCCAGTGAGCCCGTATGGAGAGGTTTCATCCACCAGTTTAAGGGTTTCGTCCCATTTCTCGTCCTCATAAACGTACACCGTGAATACGGGGCCAAAAATCTCCTCCTCCATGGTTACAAAGTGAGGATCGTTAGTTACAATAACCGTTGGTTCAATAAACCATCCCACGCTGCTATCACCATTGCCTCCAAACATTATCTCGGCATCAGCCGATTGCTTGGCCATATTGATATAGCCCATTATATTATTAAAAGCCGCTTCATCAATCACAGCATTCATAAAGTTGCCAAAATCGGTAACATCACCCTGCTTAATCTCATTAAGCATTTCGAGCATACGCTTCTTGAGCGGTTCCCATAGCGATTTGGGAACGTAACCCCGCGATGCTGCCGAACATTTCTGTCCTTGATACTCAAAAGCACCGCGTATCATAGCCGTGGCGGCCACATCCACATCGGCCGATGGGTGAACCACCACAAAATCCTTCCCTCCTGTTTCGCCCACAATTTTTGGGTACGACCTGTACTTCTCCAGGTTATCGCCCACCTGTTTCCACAGCTGGTTAAACGTTGATGTAGATCCCGTAAAGTGAATGCCTGCAAGCATTGGATGAGGAATTGCAGTTCCACCCACAACGGAGCCTTTGCCCGGCACAAAGTTGATAACCCCATCGGGCAATCCGGCTTCCTTAAATATCTGCATTAAAACATAGTTCGATAAAAGAGCAGTGGTGGCAGGTTTCCATACAATGGTGTTTCCCATTAGTGCAGGCGACATGTTTAGGTTTGAACCAATTGCTGTAAAGTTAAAGGGAGTAATTGCCAGTATAAAACCTTCGAGGGGTCGGTATTCGGTTCTGTTCACCACTCCCGTTTCCGAGTGGGGTTGCTGGTTGTAAATCTCGGAGATAAAGTATGAGTTAAACCTTAAAAAATCGATACTTTCGCAGGCAGCATCAATCTCGGCCTGGTATACGCTTTTCCCCTGCCCAACCATGGTTGCGGCATTTAATCTATGTCGATATTTTTTCGAGATAAGTTCAGCAATCTTTTGATTCACGCTGGCTCGTTCAACCCACGATACTGTTGACCAGTATTTATGCGCCTCGAGCGCAGCATCAATGGCCATTTTCACCTCCTCAGGGCCAGCCATGTGATAACGCGCAATCACCTTTTTATTATTATGAGGCATGGTGATTTCGCCCATCTTGCCAGTTCTTACCTCTTTTCCACCTATAATAAGCGGAATTTCTGTAACGGTATTGCTGAAACGGTTAACCTCATCAAGCAAGTCTATCCTGTCCTGAGAGCAAGCCTCATACATTTTAACCGGTTCATTGTCGGGTCGTTGAAAATTGAATATTGCGTTGTTCATATAATTTGATTTTGTTGTTTAATCGTAATGTAAATCTATACATATTGCTTTACTGTTTTGATGATAATAATCAGCAAAATGTTAATTGAAAACGTTTAAGCTTCGATTTTGTTTAAAAGTCTATGTAGTGCATTGACAAAAAGGGGATTTTAACACGTTTTAACAATAATTTGTTATCGCCTGGCGCAAGTTTCTGCAACCACAGTAGTCAAATGGTTGTTTCTAACAACAAGTAAAACTTAATACCTATAGAAACCTTTATGAACTCAAAAACATTTTTAACAATCGCCATGCTGCTTTGGGCTACTGCAGTCAGCTTTGCACAGGAGGGTCGAATGGGTGGTGGCCCAGCTATGGATCCTAATTTTTCGGGTACTGTAAAAGGCAAGGTAATCGATAAGAACGATAATTTGCCTATTGAATATGCCAATATCGCATTCTACAGAATGCGCGATTCAACCCTTGTTACAGGTGGTATAACAAATGCAAATGGTGAATTTAGCATCGATAAGGTTCCCATGGGAAGATATTATGCTGAGGTTAAGTTTATTGGTTACAACGCACTGACAGTTGAACCTTTTGTGGTAAGCCCCCGCCAGCCCGAAACTATATTGGGAGATCTTTTTTTATCGGCTGCTGCCGAAAATCTTGAAGCGGTTGTGGTTACTGGCCAGAGGCAAATGTTAACTCATAATCTCGACAAAAAAGTGTTTAGCGTTGAGCGCGATATTAACGCCGAAGGGGGAACAGCGCTTGAGATTATGCAGAATATCCCTTCCATCGAGGTTGACATGGAGGGCAATATCAGCCTGCGTGGCAGTCAGAATGTGACAATTCTGGTAGACGGTCGTCCATCGACCTACACAAGCATTGAGGAGATACCTGCTAGCATTATCGAGAGCGTAGAGGTAATTACCAACCCATCAGCCCGATACGATCCCGACGGTTTGTCGGGTATAGTAAATATCGTACTTAAAAAGCGCCGCGAACCCGGATACCACGGCATGGTAATGCTAAATGCAGGAACTGGCGACAAGTACAATGGCACGGTAAACTTTAACTTTCGGCAGAATAAGGTGAATTTCTTTACCAACGCCAGCTTTAGAATGCACAGTATGAGCGGTAATACAATTTCGGACAGGATCACCACATTTAACAATAATACAACTAGCACTTTGCTTCAGGATCAGGATTTTACAAGACAAGGACAATTCGTCAACCTACGAGGTGGTGTAGATTATTTCATAAACAACAGCAATACCCTAACCCTATCGGGTGGATATAGCTACCGTAACTTTAGCATTTGGGATATTACTCAGTCCGACATTCTCTTCAATCTACGCGACAGCTCATTTGCTCGCACTAACGATGGGGCTAATAATGGCGATTCTTATAATTTCGCCCTAAATTACAAGCTAACCGGCAAGCAGAAAGGGCAAGAGCTTACCGCCGACGTGTTCTTCAATTCCATGACAGGGACGAACACCAGCGATATTATGCAAAACTGGTTGATAGGCACATTCGACGACAGGTTTGAGCGCACAAACTCTGGTTTTTTAAGTGATAACTTTACATTCCAAACCGATTTTGTTCAACCTGTTGGAAACGGCGGTCGACTCGAAACAGGATTAAAGGCTACAATAAGGAACCAGAATAGCGATTATAGCTTTTATAATTTTATTGCAAACAGCTGGATAGATGATGCTCTAAAGTCCAACGAATTCAATTACAAAGAACAACAATACTCTGCCTACGCCATCTACTCCAACACATTTGGCGAGGGCAAATTTAGCTATCAGGGAGGATTAAGGGTTGAGCAAGCTTTCACATCGGCAATCCAGAAAGCCACACACGATGAACCAATAGATAGGGAGTTTTTAAATTTCTTCCCAAGTGCTCACATCAAGTGGGATATCAACTCAAAGAATTCCGCTCAGGTTGCCTATAGCCGTCGGGTTAGCCGACCAAATACCAGATTGCTTAACCCATTTGTTGATTACTCTAATCCTCTATTCTTATCAATGGGTAACCCTATGCTTAACCCTGAATTCACTAATAGTTTGGAGTTAAGCTACTACTACAATCTACCTAAAACACGAATTAGCGGAACAGTTTTCCAGCGAAACACCACCGATATAATAACTCGTTTTGTGGAAGTGGATGAGAACGATATTTCGTGGTCAACCTTTGTAAATATCGACAAAAGTGAAAGTTTAGGTATTGAAGGAGTTATTACCCAAACAATTGCGCCGTGGTGGAGAGTAAATGGAAGTGCCAGCTACTACCAAACAATTCTGCACTCTGAACTTCTCGATGATCGCTCAAGTAAAGGTAACAGCTGGACTGCAAGAGCCACATCTACCTGGAATTTAGGGAAAAATGTTGAACTCCAGCTTAATGGGAATTACCGCTCACCCTCTGTTTCGGTAGGTGGGGGTAGCATGATGTTCTGGCAATCGGGAGGCGGTCAGGGTATTACCAAGGAGATGTACTGGCTCGATTTGGGCATGCGTGTAAATGTGCTAAACCGAAAAGGTACGGTGACACTAAGGGTAAGCGATCTGCTTAACAGCATGACATTTAGGTCAGAATCGTGGGGCGATAACTTTTCGAGTAACTTAGAGCGAACTCGTGAAAGTAGAATTATTTTCTTGGGATTCTCCTATCGGATTAATGAGTACAGGGTTCGTCGTGACAGGCAACCCAATGGAGATGATACAACCTTAGACATGGAATAATCCGGTTAATAGTTTTGGCAAAAGGTGCAGCATAACGCTGCACCTTTTTTTGCTGCTTGCAAGATCACATCATAATTTATCTAACCCAATTGTTAGTAATGATGAATTGAGAACCGCATTAGTGTAAAAAAACAGTAAACAAAAAACAAATCTTTTTGAAACCTGTTTTACACAGAAAAATCTATATGAGAGCAAAATACACACTCTTGTTGGTAGCATTACTGTTTGGATTAAGCCTAACGGCTCAGGGTAATACTGAGGTTTTTAAAACTAGCTCTGACATTAACCGAACAGGAATGATGTTTTTGGGAGGTTGGGCACTTGCCAATTTTGCTTACGGTGGATACGAATGGGGAACAAACAGTGGAAGCCGCAAGTATTTTGGGCAAATGAATGTTATGTGGAACATAGTAAATGTAAGTATTGCTGGATTTGCCTTATACCAAAACTACACTACCGACTTTTCATTGCTCACGCCTGAAGCAATGCATAGCAAGCACAACCAAACCACAAATCTATATCTTATTAATGCAGGGTTAGATATTCTATACGCAGCTGGTGGTTGGTATATGATTCATGCTGCCTCAAAGAGGAATAAGTACTCTGATTTGCTAAAGGGATATGGAAATTCAGTAATCCTTCAGGCGTCATTTCTTTTTGCCTTCGACATGATTATGTTTTTTACACAAAAGAACATTTCTCCAAACTTCAATATACCATTACATTCTTTTGCTGTTAGTCCAAATGAATTAACCTTTATCCTCACATCTTGATCTACAAATGCATTTTGCAGAAATTATCCCAAAAATTGATAAAAAAAGCATTGAGTTTCAGGAAAAGGTTTTTTATCTTTAGTTGAGTTTTCGGGATGTTACCCAATATTCCAACTAAATTTAAAAGACATGATAAAAGAACCCTGCCCTAAAGTCGAGAAATGCCCCCTTTTTAATGGGATACTTCTTAAACGATCTAGTTCCGAGGATGTATACAAACATCTGTTTTGCAATGCAGGTAAGGAGAAGTGGTCTACTTGCAAAAGATATCAAGTTTCCGAAAAGGTAGGTAAATGTGCCGATTGGATTCTGCCTAACAGTACCCTAACCCTTGAGCAGATTATTCAAAAGATGAAGGAAAAGGGGGACCTGTAACCCTTGCTCATAGAACATAATGCCTTAAACGCCAAGGATTTAATCTGCGGTGAAGGATAGTTATTTACACCTCTACCAAAACCTGACTCCGGTTAGTCTTTGCGAAATCCCCCACAGCTTAACCGAGTCCTCAGAGTTGTGCGATGTTCGGCTGGACTCAACTCTAACAGGCGAACCCGATAGCTGAAGAAATCCCGATGGACCATAAAACGCCCCACCCTTCACTTCAATATCAACAGCGGCTCTAATAATAGGCAGTGCTCCGCTTGCAGCGGTGGGAAGTATTTTAACAATAAGGGGTCGAAGAAAGCGTACAAATAAACTACCCTCAAGATGTCGTCCCAAATTGGTGTACGATGCGCCCGGATGAGCGGCAACGCAGATTGAATCAACATTTTTCTGCTCAAACATCCGTTGTAGGTGGTATGCAAAGAGCAGATTAGCCAACTTCGATCGGGCATATGCTCTCATCCTATTATAACTCGGTGCATATTCCGACAAGGAATTTTCGAAGCTAATTTTCCACTGCTTATGCGCCAAACTGCTAACCACCACAACTCGCGAGTTGGGTGTACTTGAAATCAACCTAATTAATTGCCCCGTTAGGGCAAAATGCCCAAGATGATTTGTCCCCATTTGACTCTCAAATCCATCCTTGGTCAATGCGTAGGGACAGGTCATAATTCCAGCATTATTGATAAGAATATCTAGCCGGGCGTAGTTTTGCATAAAATGACTTGCAAAAGCATCTACTGATGATAAATCGGCCAAATCAAGAGGTATTACATTTACTTTGCCGTTTGGAAACAGGCTAATAATCGATTCTTTAGCAATTTCTCCCTTTTCAATCGACCTACAGGCAATTACAACCTCAGCATTCCTTAGCGCAAAAGCTTTGGCTGTTTCAAATCCCAATCCACTATTTCCACCTGTAATTACTACTACTCGCCCAGTTTGGTCGGGCATTTCATTTAGCGTCCATTTTGGCATGCTCATCTATGTCAATTTTTGCAAAATTACGAATGTAAACCATAGCACAAAATAAAAGAGGCTGCCAAACTTACGACAGCCTCTTGGATGATATGAAGGAAGCTATTACTCGTACTTCAACGCTTCGATAGGATTAGCCCTCGATGCTTTAAATGCTTGATAACTCACTGTAATAACAGCAATTAAAACGCTTAACAGACCTGCAATAAGGAAAAACGATGGATTAATATCAATTCTATAGGCATAGTTGCTAAGCCAATATTCCATGGCGTAAAACGCCAGTAACCATCCAGCAAGATTGGCCACCAAAACCCATTTCACAAATTCCCAAACCATTAATCCTACAATTGTTAATGCTGAGGCACCCATTGTTTTTCGAATACCTATCTCTCTGTACCTTTGTTCAGCCATAAACGTTGCCAAACCAAATAACCCGAGACAAGAAATGAGAATTGCCAAAAAGCTGAAGTAAGAAAAGAGTTTAACCATACGCATTTCGGCACGGTACATTTTATCGAATTCTTGATCGAAAAATCTGTAACTAAACATATCATCAGGATATACCTCGCTCCATACTGACTCAACATCTTTCATTGTGTTGGCAATGCTATTTGGTTTAAGCCTAATGCTAACTGTGTTTTGCCACGGTACAGTCATAAACATAAGCAATGGCTCCACTTTACTCTTAAGGCTTTGAAAATTAAAGTTTGATACCACCCCAATAATCTCAAAGTTATAGCCCCATGCGCTTACTACTTGACCAACTGCATTATCAAAACCCATAACTCTAACAGCTTCTTCATTAACAATCATCGCCATTGAGTCTGATGCAAACTGTTTATCCCACGATCGGCCCTCGGCTAGCTTCATGCCAAAAACCTCAATAAAATCATAATGCACTATTATAGTTGAGAATAAAGCATTCTCCTCGGGATTGGCACCTTCCCACGATACCCCCGAGGTACTGCTACCAATTTGATTTGGCATTGCATTAGAACAAGTAACCGACTCAACACCTGGTAATTTATTTAGTTCATCCTTTACTAAATCGAATTTTTCTCGTCCTCCTTCACTGAAGTTTACCATTACAATATTATCCTTTTGAAAACCCAAGTTCTTATTTATCATGTAGTTTAACTGCTTGCTAACAAGCATAGTCGACACAATTAAAGCAACTGATAACGTAAATTGGAAAACAACAAGTACTGTACGGAATCTCTTTGAACCCTTGCTAAACTCACCTTTTAATACTTTAATTGGCCTAAAGGATGATAAGAAGAAAGCGGGGTAACTGCCTGAAACTAGTCCAGTAATAAAGGTCACAAGTAAAATACTCCCAATCATATAAGCTGATATTGACGAGAAGCTAATCTCCTTACCCGACAAATCGTTAAAACCAGGAAGGAACAATGCAACCAAGCCTATGGCAACTAGCAGGGCCATTACGGTTAACAATATTGATTCGCCTAGGAACTGTCCTATAAGTTGAGATCTATTACTACCCGATACTTTTCGGAGACCAACCTCCTTTGCTCTTTGTGATGATCGAGCAGTAGTTAAGTTCATAAAATTTATGCAGGCAATAAGCAGAACTAGAAGTGCAATTGCTGAGAATATTCTCACATTTGTTATTGAACCTGTTCCCCATATATTATACAAATACGATCTGGTAAGTGGTTCAAGATGAAGTGCAACGTTTCCTTGAGCATTATCGGCTACAACAGTTCTTATTTGAGCCTCAACCTCCTTGTAATCCTGATTACCATCTATTTGAACATATGTAAAAAAACTATTGTTGTTCCAATTAATGTTCATTCCCGGCCATAATTTGTCAATGTTTACCTCAAAGGGTATTATAAAGCTAAATTTTAAATGGGTATTTTTTGGACGTTCCACAACTCCTGTTACAGTGTAATCATGTATTTTATTAAAAGATAAACTCTTGCCAATAGGGTTTTCATCTCCAAAATATTTTTTGGCTTCCTCTTGATTGAGAATTATTGAATTTGGTTGAGTTAAAGCATTATCAGGAAAGCCATAAATAAAGGGAAAAGAAAAAATAGCTAAGGCTTCCTGATCTGCAAAATAACCATCGCTATCGTACCATTTATCATCATCTCTTGATATTTCAATCCTTCGCCAAACGGGAGTAAAACGAGTTACTCGTTTAATATTAGCGAATTTAGCTTTTAACTCAGGGCCAAGCGGACCAGGTGTATTGTATACCAGTAAATCATCTGTACCCGAGTAAGTTTGGTGCTCGTATACTCTATAAATTTCTGTAATATTTTCGTGAAATCTATCGTAATTAACTTCATCGGTTACCCAAAATAGAATGAGTATAGCTGCTGCCATTCCAGTTGCTAATCCAATAATGTTAATTAAGGAGAATCCCAAATTCCGCTTAAGGGAACGAAATGCAATAATTAAGTAATTTTTTATCATAATGCTTATATTCTTAAATTCTAGTGAGTTATAATGATATTATTTAGTCTGCAATTATCTCTATTATCGTCGTTATTAGCGCTCAATTCTTTATTCATACTTTAACGAATCAACAGGGTTTGCTCTTGCCGTTTTCCATGAGTGATAGGATACAGTTAAAAGTGCTATTGTAAGGCTTAATAGCAAAGCAATTACAAAATACTCTAAACCAATAGATGTTTTGTATGGAAATCCTTGGAGCCAATTACTCATTGCATACCAAGCAATTGGCCAAGCTATAGCGTTAGAAATTAGAACAAGTATTGTAAACTCACGCCCCATTAAAGCCGTAATTTTAAATGTGGAGGCTCCAAGTACTTTGCGAATACCCATTTCCTTTACCCTTGCTTGTAGCATAAAAGCGGATAGACCGAACAACCCCATACAGCCAATAAATATGGCAATTACAGCAAAATATCCAAACATTTTACCCATACGCTGCTCGCTTCTATATGAATATTCAAACGTCTCGTTTAAAAAACTATACTCAAATGGTGCTTCTATTGAGTATTCTTCCCAAATATTTTGTAATTGAGTTAATGTCTCTGTAAGGTATTCAACATTAACTTTAATGTTATATGTGTTATAATCTCGCCCTCTATAATGAAGGGCTAGCGGACCAATATTACTATGCAATGAATTGTAATTAAAATCCTTAATGATGCCAATTATTTCAGTTTCAACAAAACCTCCTGTAAGCCTTTGTCCTATTGGATTTTCCTTGCCAATCAATTTGGCTAATGTTTCGTTAACAATAATTACCTCTCGTAAATCGGTTGGTCTTTCCCATTCGAAATTGCGCCCATCAATAATCTCTAGTTCAAGTAAATCAATATAATCTGGATCAACAGGTTGATAAGCATAATTATGAGTTTCACCATTTTCATCCCTATAGCTCTCTTGCCAACCTATTGAACCCATTCTGGAATTTGATCGTGAAATCCCTTCAATGGATGGTATTTGAAGTACTTTCTTTTTAAATACATCGTAGCTAAATGCTGTTTTACGGGGTATGCTTATATTGATTATTTGCTCCTTATTAAAGCCTACATCGTACTTGGTAAAGTAGTTTAATTGGCTAAATATTACTAATGTAGATACAATAAGAGCGGCTGAAACTGAAAATTGGAATACAATTAGCAATTTCCGAAACATTCCCCCTTTTGCTCCCTTTACATTTTCCCCTTTTAAAACTTTGGCTGGAGTAAAATCACTTAGGTATAGCGCTGGGTACAATCCCGATACTATGCCAAGAATAGGTGTACTACAAAGAATAATTATCAAAGATTGAATATTGAAAAAACTTTTTGTTGACAGATCACGCTCAACCAAAAAGCTAAAGAATGGAGTTAAGAGCTCAACTAAAGTAATCCCAATGATTAACGCAATAAAAGTAATTATTACCGATTCACCCAAAAACTGGATTATAATGGAAGATCGTTTCCCTCCTATTGCCTTTCTTATTCCAATTTCTTTTGATCTGGTTGATGCTCGTGCTGTGCTAAGATTAATGTAATTTACACAGGCTAAGAATAAAATTAATAATGCAACGCCTATCATTACTCTAATAAATCGCAAGTAACCATGTTTAACATCCCCTTCAAAGGGCAGCGCTCCTTTAAAGTAGATATCGTTTAGCGGTCTTAAATTGAGAAGAAATGGCAACTCTGATTTCGACTTCTCTTTAAAATACTTTGTGATATTATTAATTACATCATCTTTTTGTTGTGGAGTTTCAAGTTTTAAATAGGTGGGATTATTCATATTATTAAAGAGCATGGAGCTCATATCTTTCCAATTATATTGAATTGGCAAGATATCATAAGATAGCAATGCGTTAAAAGACAGGTGAAATTCAGTCGGATCGTTAACAACAGCCCTAACAGTAAGGTGATACTTATCGTAAATTGTAACAACTCTCCCTATAGGATTTTCATCACCAAAGAGACGTTTTGCCTCACTACTTGTTAACACTAAATCATAGGGATCATTTAAGGGGTTTTCTGCATTCCCTTGCAAAACATTAAATCCAAAGAAACTAATAAATGAATTTGATACAGGAAGATAGTCGTTAACCATAATGGCTTCATCGTTAACCTTTGCCATCTCATTGTTAAGGAAATACTTTCTAATCGAAACTGCATCTTCAACCTCAGGGCACAACTCTTTGGTAAAGTCCGCCATTCCTGGTCCCATTAATGCCCAATCGCCTGCTTCTAACCTAAATATTTTGTCTTTATCACTTACAAATTTATCAACCTTAACTTCTTGTGCCACAAACAATAGGATAAGTATAAATACACCTATTCCTAAACCTAAACCAAGAATATTGATAATGCTGATAGCTCTGCTCCTTATTAAATTTCGAATAGCGACTACAAAATAATTCTTGAACATAATAAATAATTGTTTTAACCACAGTTTATTCCTCTCAAGAACTAACCAGTTTTATGCCAAATACAATAAACATCAAGTAATCTGGTATTTGATTTATTTTCATTATTGAATACAAGGTGTTTAGTATAGTATAGTAACGATACACTAGTGTTCGAAAATGAACACAGGGGGTAATTAAATAAATGGGGATAAATATAGTTTTGGTTTCTATATTTAAGAAAACAAGAGTGAAATCAAGTGGAATTGAAAATTTTACTCTAATTCTTTATTATCTTAAACAATGGTTAAAACCCTGCAATTTATTGCAGGTACTTTAGTTTCTATAAATTTCATAGATTTACGGGATGGAACACAATCGCACAGGATCTCATTCCGTGAGTCGTTTAACAGC
>JAVEYY010000036.1:0-52019 GCA_034003245.1 Tenuifilaceae bacterium | reverse complement strand
CTTTCCTTTATTCACGGTTTTCTAACAAAAGTACCGTGTTTTGAAATCAAAAAATCAAAGAACGTCTATAATTTGCTGAATTATAAGATTATACAAGGTTTATTCTAAAAACAACGCAACACTAGTGGTTCCAATTGATAGTTTGGAGCCCTCGCTGGAGTATATGGGTTTGGATAGAAACTCGCCTATAAGTTGAAAAAAATCATTAATCGACTCCATTGGTCAAATGGTTAAGGCTAGAATAAAATCTTGATGCAATAAATTGTAACAAATGTTGGAATGTAAATGCTTTGCTATCCAACGGCATCGCTTATGGCACTGTCAATTTCTTTGAAATTAAAAGGCTTACGGAAGTATTTGTTAATAAGTTTTTTCTCAATCGCCTCGTTTATCTCATCGGTAATGTCGAACCCAGTTAGGATATAGTAGGAGATATGTGGAAAACTCTTCTTGGCAGTGGTAATAAATTCAATGCCGTTCATGCGGGGCATGCGCATATCGCTAATTACAACCTTTATTCCGGGGTTGTTTTTTAGAACCTCAAGCCCCTCGAAACCATCGGATGCTGTAAGGATAATGTATTTCGACCTAAAGTTGAGCTCAAAAAGTTTAAGGTTAATGTGCTCGTCGTCCACGTATAGTACCGATATTTTATCTGTCATAGCTGATTAGTGTTTCAAGGGTAAATATACAAAAACGGTTGTACCTTTCCCAATCTGCGATCGAAATTTTAGCGAACCATCATGTTCTTTAACAATATTTTCGGCCACAGTAAGTCCTAGTCCTGTACCAAAACCAGGCTCCTTGGTGGAGAAGAAGGGGTCGGTAATCTTTGAAATATTTTCATCCGATATGCCGCAACCAGTGTCGGTAATTGAGATAACAATATTGTTATCATCCACAGATGTTTTTATGCTAATCGTTCCACAATCTTCTATGGCCTGTAGAGCATTGGTGATAACGCTGAGAATTGCCTGATGTACTTTGCCCTCGTTGCAAACAATGGAGAAGGGTGTGTCGCAGAAATCCTTTTCGATCCTAATCCGGTTCTTGAATTGATTGTTCAAGATTAGCAGGCAGTTATCGATAATGGTGTGCAAATTTTCCGATTGTTTCATTGTATCGCTCTTCTGGTTGTAATGGTCCAGGCTTCTAACAATTTTTGTTGCTCTATTTACGCCTGTATGCATAATTTCGAAAAGCGACGCGACCTCCTTCTGGTGGTCGCTGAGTTTCTCCTTGAAGTAGCGTTCAAGGGCAACTACTCCTCCGTGGATAAAGTTAAGGGGGTTGTTTATCTCGTGTGCAATTCCCGTAGCCATAACCCCTAACGAGGCCATCTTTTCCGATTGTACAAGCTGATTCTGGGTAGTTATCAACTTGTTTATGGTGGCATCCAGCTCCTCCCGATGGTTATGCAACTCCTCGTTGATGGCATGCAGCTCTTCGTTAGCAGCAGCCAACTCTTCTTGCTGCATTTGCAAAGTTACATTCTTCTCTTTCGACTTTTTGGCTGATCTATATACCTGAAAAACAAACACCACAAGCAACAAAATAATAACTGCTGATCCGTAGTTGATAATATTCTTTTGTCGTAATGCGAGGTTCTTTAGCTCATTGTCGAGCGTTAGTCGAGTAATCTCTTGCTCCTTAGCATTAAGTTCATTTAAGATTTGGAAGTTAGCCAAATTCTCCCTCACGCGAGATGTATTTAAACTATCACTAAGGCGTTTAAAATTTATGTGATTCTGGATTGCTGATATAAAATTTTTCTCCAGAGTATCAATTTGAAAGGATAGATGATGATAACTTGCCCGATGTTCGTTTCGGGGGAACCTATTAAGTGCTTCCCTCAATTTATTGGAATATTCCCTTGCTTGCTGGGCTTTGCCAAGTGATAAATAAACGTTGGCCATAGAAAGATATAAGCTGGAAAGAATTCTAGAGTTATCCACGGCTACATCATATTCTTTTTCAAGTGTTTTAAACACCTCCAGGGCTTTATCTGGTCTATCTGTAAATCTGTATACATCACCAATATTAAAAAGACTATGAACTTCGGTAGATTTGTCGTTTACTTTTTTTGATAATTGAAAGGTATCCTCGAAAATAATCATTGCGGAGTCTAACCTATTAGTATTTCCATAGACCGACCCTTTTCCAATTAATGCTAAAATTAATAACGAGGTGTCATTTAGGGCATTGCCGCAAGTAAGCACATCCTTGTAGTAGTTCAATGCACTTGCATAGTCCCTCTGACGATAGTATATGTTGCCAATTTCCCTTAGGGTGTAAGCAATTTGAATGTCTTCACTTAAATCTCGAAAAATATCCAGAGCCTTCGATAAATACTCGAGTGCTTCCGCATTTGCTCCAAGATAATTGTAACCCTTTCCAATAGTGAGGCTACTTTCAGCAACTAGTTGACTATTATTTATTGTTTCAGCCTCCTTTAAAACCTCCTTCGCCAAAACGATGGCCTGTTTAACATCCTTATTTATCAGAAGGGTTACGGTGTCGAGTCTACACTTAATCCTATTGCTATAGGAAATGGCATTGCTAATGGTGATATCACTAGTTGGAATAGATGCAAGGATTCCCTTTGAACTAAGGATGAAGGAGATTAGAACTATTGCAGATACTACCCTATGCATTTTTGCCAAATTAGTATAATACTTAAGAAAAATAGGTTAATAAAGTGGAAGTTTTACTATCACTTGTGTTCCCTTACCAAACTCCGATTGAATTTCTAGAGTACCGTTATGCTCGTTGATTATATTCTGGGTGATGGAAAGGCCTAATCCCGAGCCCGTATCCTTGGTGGTAAAGAAGGGATCAGTTAGCTTAGAAATACTCTCTTTTGGAATCCCGCAACCTGTATCGGCAATTGAAACCACAACATTTTTAGACTCCAAAGAAGTTTGAATTTTTATTGTACCGCAATCCTCAATTGCTTGTATTGCATTGGTGATTATGCTCAGAATTGCCTGGTGTAACTTGCCCTCGTTACAAACAATGAAGTAGGGAGAATCGCAGAAATCCTTTTCGACCCTTACCCTATTCTTGAGCAAATTGTTCAAAATTAGCAAACAGTTATTGATTATAGTATGCAAATTTTCCGACTTCTTCATCGTGTCGCTTTTCTGGTTGTAATGGTCGAGGCTTTTCACAATTTTGGCAGCTCTTAACACTCCAGTATTGATAATTTCGAAAAGCGACGACACCTCCTGCATATGTGTGCTTAGCTTATCGCGGAAGTAGCGTTCAAGGGCAACTACTCCTCCGTGGATAAAGTTAAGGGGGTTGTTTATCTCGTGGGCTATTCCTGTGGCCATAACCCCAAGCGAGGCCATTTTTTCCGCGTTAATAAGCTGCTGTTGGGTGTTTTTCAGTTTTTCCAGTGTTTGTTCCAGCTCCTTGCGCTGGGCAGTAAGCTCTTGATTCTGCTTTGTAATGGCAAGTTCCATCTCAACCATTCGGGTAATATCGCGCGATACTCCAAAAGTACCGATTATATTTCCGTCTACATCTCTAAGGGGCATTTTTGTGCTCGACACATAGCTGGGTGGCCTATCGTCGGTATAGGTCTCTTTCTCAACTTTAGCCACAATTGGCTTTCCGCTTCTGATAATCTCTTGCTCATCGTCAAATGCCTCACGGGCATGCTCTTCGGCAAAAAGGTCAAAATCTGTTTTACCAATTAGCTGATAAGAAGACTCGAAACCCGACTTTAATGCTTTGCTGGAGCTAATCCTAATAAATCGCGATTCTCTATCCTTAAAGTATATTGCATCGGGCATGGTGTTCATGAGGGCGTCAATCAGCGACTTTTCAAACAGAAGATCTTTATGTAAGCTCTGCAACTTATCATTTTGTTTCTCGAGGGCTAACCTAATGTTCTCCAGCTCTTCACGCTGGTTGCACAGCTCTTCGTTGGTTGATTGCAGCTCCTCATTTGAGGCCTCCAACTCCTCTGTGCGCTCTTTTACAAGGTACTCAAGGTGATTTCTGTACTCTTCGAGTTCGCGTTCGGCTTTTTTCTTATCGGTAATATCAACCATGGCTCCAATGGAGGCTATGGTTTTGCCGTTGGGGTCAAGTATGGGCGATCCGTTTACCAAGAAGTCATACTTTGTTCCATCTTTGGCTTTAAAAGCTAGCTCATACTGGGTTGTGCTCTTATCAATTCTATCCCTATTAGCATTTTCCACCTTGTGCAAGTCTTCGGGATCATGAAGAATCTTGTAACCGATCTTGCCCACAATTTCATCGGGGGTGTATCCAAGTATTTCGGTAAATCGCTTATTAACGAATTGTACCACATGGTTGTTGTCGGCAACAATAATCACCTCGTTTATGCTTTCCAAAAGGGTTCTGTAGAGTTCCTCGCTCTCCCTTATCTTTTGCTCCATCAGCTTTCGCTCGGTTATATCCCTTACCACAGCCAATACGCGGCCCTCACCTCCAATTGGCGTGCTTTTAAGTGATATTTCGGAGTAAAATTGCTCCCCGTTCTTTCGCTTCGATTGCCACTCAAAAATATATGGACCCTCCTCTATAGCTTTACGAATAAGCTTTTGGGCTCTTTCCTGAGTTTCAACATCGCCTTGCGAGCTAATATCTTTAACCGAGAGTTTAAGAACCTCCTCCTTGCTGTCGAATCCGTACATTCGGAGCATAACTTCATTCACGTCGTAGATTTGACCATCGGAAGCGTTGTGGATAAAGATAGCCTCGCTAGTGGAATTGAATATTTCGCGGTAGTTTTTCTCGTTATTCGAAATTACCCTGTTTTGTTCTTCCAGGTCTTTAATTAAACCCGATAGTGAGAAGAAAATCCTACGGGTTACGAACAGAATAATAAGCCCAACAGAAACAATATGAATGGAGTTTATGATCCACGGGTAAAACTTTTCTATATAGTTACTTGCCTCGTATCCTTTAGGTATTTCAATTATTCCCTGATTGTGAAGATAGCCAATGGCAATAAAACCAACTATTCCGGTAAAGTAGATCGCTAAGCTTTGGTAATATGTGAGAAAAATTATTGAATATAAGGGAATAAGAACCAGATAGGCTCTTGTGGTGGATAGTAACCCAAAAAAGTATGCATCGGTAAGCGAAAGGAATAGAATTAACGATATTAGCAGGTAGGCCTTAGTGCTGTTTTTAATACGATTTCTCCGTAGGGTTGCTATTAAAAGGGTAAGGAGCACTATGCTCTGGTAAACAACGGATAAATCAATAATTGCATTTATTATTCGAGTGACAAAACTAAATACAAAAACAAGACTACCAATAATGGATGCTACAATTAGAGACGTATTGATGACCTGCTCTTTGGTCTTCTCCATCAGGTATTTGCGTGCGTCGCTCTCCATTTCCCTGCATTAACAGCATTAAGGGTCCAGAATCTCCAACAAATTATCAATCAATATACAAATAAAATAGTGATATGTTCTGATATTTGGTTGTTTTCTGACCAACTGAATGAATCCCCTGACGAGAGATCAAAAAAAAGGGTTGAAAAACTCAACCCTTTAAAAAATCATTATATGTTAACACCCAAATTAGTAGGGTGCACCGCTGGTTCGGAAACTTCCCAGAATAAAAATCTCCTTGGGTGTAATACTTAGTACGGGTATGGGCGATCGGTTAAGCATTTGCTGGGCAGCGGTACCCAAAACAAAATCGACTAGGGAATCGTTCTGCTCGGTCATTATTGATATCAAATCGGCCTCCTGATTCAGGGCATAATCTATTGTAGCCTTTGTAATATTATCGACGTTAAGTCGTTGGAGTTGATATTTAATGTCGTAATCCTTTAGGTACTCGCATGCCTGATTGCAGTAGGCGGAAACCTTATTGTCAACATCTTCGCTGGTGGTGGTAGTGAGGCCAATTACATGCACCTCGGCGTTAAAGATACTAGCAATTTGAGCGGTAACGGGTAGTTTTTGGCGGGTTTCATTCGATGAGTCGATGGGTAATATAATTTTGCTGATCTCTCGGGCAACCGCGCCATGGCGGATGGTGATTACCGGCATATCGGCAGCCGATATAATTTTGAAGGCGTTGCTCCCCATAAAAACCTCCTCAAATCCCGATGCTCCATGAGTTGAGCAAACAATAATTGTTTCCTCAAAAGCTTGCGCCTGGTTCACCACCTCGCGGTATATCTTCCCTTTTTTTAGGATATATTCCAGCTTGTTGGGATCATGCATTTTTCGGCCAAACTCCTCCTTTAGCTTCTTAAAGTTTTGGTTTGCAGCCTTCTTCTCCTCCTCAAACCCAATGCGTCCCATTTCCGACGGATACTTTTGCACGTAAACCATCTGAATTCTAGAGCCAAACCTGTTGGCAAAAATGATGGCCAACCTAAGACCATTTAGCGATTCGTCGGAGAAATCGACGGGTACAATTATGTTTTTCATGTCAGAGTGGTTATGAGTTAATGGATTGAAGCAAACTTAGGAATAAACCTGAACATTACCAGTTTTTTACATCTATTTTTTTATGTTTTTCAAAACAATTTCCATCGTTTTTGCTTATCACGTTTCAATGGTCTTACTTTGTATAAACTTTTGAGAAATGGATTTTTCATATTCAAACATATTCAACACAACCTCATACCTGCGCAAGCTTACGCTTGAGGTAAACGTTGGGAATACTTCTCTGGGGGGATCAAATCCCATACGCCTGCAGACTATGACCACCACTAATACCAATAACATTATCGAGTCGGTAGAGCAGTGTATTAAGGCCATTGATGCAGGTGCCGAGTATGTGCGTCTAACCACGCAAGGGGTTAAAGAGGCTCAAAACCTTGGGCAAATTAAGCAGGAACTTATAAAGCGTGGTTACAAAACACCACTTGTGGCCGACATCCATTTTAACCCAGCGGCTGCCATGGAGGCCGCAAACCATGCCGATAAGATTAGGATAAACCCCGGTAACTTTTCCGATAAGTCGCGAACATCAACGCAAAACTTTTCTGAGGCAGAGTACGATCAGGAGTTATCTAAAGCCGAGGAGCGGTTTCTCGAACTTCTAACCGTATGTAAGCGAAATAATGTTGCCATTCGTATTGGGGTTAACCACGGCTCGCTGTCGCAGCGTATTATGAGCCAATATGGCGATACTCCAATGGGCATGGCGCTTTCGGCTATAGAGTTTGTGCGAATCTGCAATAAACACAGCCACCACCAACTGGTGGTTAGCATGAAATCGAGCAATACTCGGGTTATGGTTCAGGCTACACGGTTGCTTGTGAAGATGATGAACGACGAAGGGCTAAACTACCCTATTCACCTTGGCGTAACTGAGGCGGGGGAGGGGGAGGATGGCCGAATTAAATCGGCAGTGGGTATTGGTGCACTATTGGTCGATGGCATTGGTGATACAGTTAGAGTTTCATTAACAGAACCGCCCGAGAATGAGATTCCTGTAGCTAAGCATTTAGTCGATATTTTTAGTAGTTGGCAAAACCCAGAAAACTTTGGAGTTGAAGCAATTTCGGTAAACCCATTTGAGTACAAGCGCCGAGCCACAAAATCAATTGAGAATATTGGAGGCGATAACCCACCAGTGGTTATGGCGCATATTGTCGATGTTAACGCCGATGTTTTAGCAGAGTGGGGCTGGAGCTATAGTGTGGCAACAAACACTTGGACTGCCACTGAGAACGCAGCCGACTATATCTATATCGGGGATAGCCGGATAAACACTATTCCAAATCCAAACTCATTGCCGTTGGTGGGAACCGATAATCTTTGTCGTTTCAAACTTATTGCCATATCTGATGTAGAAGAAAGATCTTGCACAATCTCTAATCAACCCTTTTTTGTTAAGGTTGATGTTGATTCGATAAGTGCGGAAGAGCTAAATACTTTGGCCGATTTTCCAAATGCAATTTGCATTCTCAATGCTAAATCGCCCTATAATTTTTACTCAATTCGAAATATACTTTTTCATCTTACCAATGATGTAATTAAGACACCATGCGTTGTTTTCATTAGTTTTCCCGATGTAACCAATGATAATTTTCAGATTCATGCAGCAGCCATTGCCGGGCCTCTTTTCCTAGATGGCTTAGCCGATGGTATAATGATCTCTGCACCCAATGTGGTTTCAGCAAAAACAATACGCGCCACAGCATTTGGAGTTTTGCAGGCGGCTCGTGTAAGGATTAGCAAAACTGAGTTTATATCGTGCCCCGGATGTGGACGAACACTCTTTAGCTTAAACCAAACCCTCCTTAAGGTTAAAGAGCGCACTGCACACCTAAAAGGGCTTAAAATAGGCGTAATGGGCTGCATAGTTAATGGCCCCGGCGAAATGGCCGATGCCGATTACGGTTATGTTGGTTCGGGACCAGGGCGGGTAACCCTATACAAGAAACAGGAGATTGTTAAAAAGAATATCCCCGAATCGGAGGCTGTCGACGAGTTGATTGAGCTTATAAAAGCCAATGGCGATTGGGTTTCGAAAAGCAGTGGTTAATGGTATTGTTTTACCTCTTCCGAGGTAATTCAAATTACTAATCCTGTTGGACAGGTTTGATTTTTCATATTAAACAACTATATTAGCTTATTGGGGAACAAACAAATTGCTTGGCAGCAAATGGCTAGAATTCTTGTAGTTGACGACGATTCGAGTTTCTGTATAATGCTAAAAACCTTTCTAACTAAGAAAGGGCATAGCGTTTCAGAGGCGTTTTCGGTTAGCGAAGCCCTTAAGGTTTTTGGCACCGATGAGTTCGATATTGTACTCTCAGATTATCGCTTACCCGATGGTTCTGGACTCGATATCCTTAGGCAGGTTAAGGAGTTACGCCCCGAAGCGGGAGTGATTCTAATGACAGGTTATGCCGATATTCGCATGGCGGTTAAAACCATTAAGCTGGGCGCATTCGACTACGTGGCCAAGCCCATAAACCCCGATGAGATTACTCTTACCATTCAGAATCTGCTTACTCAAAAGTCAACTGGAACTAAAGAGAAGACAAAAACACTAGCAAAGGCTTCCGATCCCCAGTTTATTGAGGGGGTTAGCGATAATGCCAAGTTGGTGAAGGAGCACATTGGGCTGGTTGCGCCAACAAACTTCTCAGTAATAATCCAGGGCGATAGCGGAACGGGTAAGGAGTATGTTGCCCGTCGAATTCATAATCAAAGCAATAGAAGTTCGAAGCTCTTTGTGGCGGTAGATTGTGGAGCCCTATCAAAGGATTTGGCGCTAAGCGAGTTTTTTGGCCATATAAAGGGTTCCTTTACTGGTGCTATATCGGACAAAACTGGCCAGTTTGAGGTTGCCAATGGGGGAACCATCTTTCTCGATGAAATTGGAAACCTCTCTTACGATGTGCAGGTGAACCTGCTGCGAGCCATACAGGAACGTCGTATAAAACCAATAGGAAGCAATCGTGAGGTTAAGGTCGACGTTAGAATTATTGTGGCCTCTAACGACGACTTGCAGGAAGCCGTAAGACTTGGAAAGTTTCGCGAGGATCTTTTCCATAGGCTCAACGAGTTTTCCATACAAGTAGCCCCCCTATGCGAGAGGATCGTGGACTTACCCCTATTCGCCAACCAGTTCCTTAGTCAGGCCAATAGCGAGATGAGTAAGTCCATAGGTGGATTCTCCAACGAAACCATGGAGGTATTTAACCAGTACAGTTGGCCGGGGAATGTTCGTGAACTGCGAAATGTTATTCGGAGGGCTGTGTTAGTTGAGCAGAGTTCAACAATATCCATAAAGAGTTTACCCCCAGAAATTATTTCGAGTGCCCACCGAAAACCAGCAGGTTTAGGCAATGTTCCCCAACCAGAGAACCTAAGGGATTTGAAGGAGATGGCCGAAAAGGAGTTGATCCTTAATACTCTTGAGAAGGTGCGTTTCAATAAGAGCAAGGCGGCAGCCTTGCTAAATATTGACCGGAAAACGCTTTACAACAAGATGAAACAGTACGGTCTACAGCTTTAGCACCGAATTTTTACTCAATTTATATTGAGTTTTTTTTGCATTAAACACTAGCTTAATCCATTTTAATTTTCAAGCCTTACAAATCAACGTAATGTTTTTTGCAATAAATGCAATTTTTTTTCGGAGGAGTAGTGGCTCACCTGTTTTTTTGGATTATACCGTAATTTAGCTTAAGTGAGTCTACTATTCCGTTTTTTTCACGCTTAATCTCACCCTAAATTTGCATCATAGAACTACAAAAACCTAAATTATGAAAACAGTTAACCTATTCTTAAAATCAATTATCACTCTATTTCTAATAGGGTCGGTAATTTACTCCTCGGCTCAAGATGTGCAAATTCCTTTTTGCGATAATATTCAGCTTATCGACGCCCGCATGGGCTCCACCGTTCCCAAGTTGATGGTATATAAGGATTTTCAACAGGCCACACTTCTTAAAACGGGCGATGGACTAGTTTTAAATATTGTTTACAAGGTTAATGGGGTTTTCCATTTCGATAAAGTTTCCATCACTCAGGATGAGCTCGATGAGATTTGCGCTACGATTCAACCAAAAAAGAGTGCAACTATATTCTCCGAAGAGGGAAGTCCTACTCAAGAGGCGCGGCGAAGACTTATTTTTTCATCAACAGCATTCTCGTTAGGTTACTACAGCTGGGCAATTCCAGCAGCATTAAAGGCTGAGGACTACAAGTCGTACACTGCATCGTATATGCTTATTGGGGGAGCCGGATTCTTTGTTCCACTAATTGCCACTGGGCATAATGATATCACCAATGGGATGGCCAGAGGTTTTACTGTGGGAGCCGCTAATGGGTTTGTGCACGGTGGGGCACTTAGCCTTCTGTTTTTTGGAGATAATATAGAGTATGAGAATTATATTGGATTTACCTCGATTTTTAGCATTACCGAGAGCCTTTTGGGCTTGTCAATGGCAAAAAAGTATGACTACTCATGGGGTCGAATGAGCATTATGGGCAGTGGAGGTCTTTGGGGCGCAGCCGCTGGGGCAGCTTTACCTGTGATTCTTTTCGAGAGCGAAGAACCCCGATTATATGGACTTTCCTCGCTTGCCGGTTCGGTTGGTGGTATTATGGCCGCAAACTACCTGTACAAGCAGCAGCCCATAACCCATGGCGATGCCACCATAATTAATACCACCGGGGCATTAGGATTGCACTGGACTGCAGTTATGATGGTAACATTTGAAATGAATAGTGCAAGGGGTATTGTTGGCCTAATGCTGGCTGGGGCATCGGGAGGCTTAGCCTATGGAATCCATAAAACCAAAGGTTACGACTATACTCGCCAGCAAGGAAATCTTATTTCTCTTGGAACTTATGCTGGAGGCCTTATTGGTGGTGGATTAGGTGTATTGGCCGAGTCGGAAGAAAAGGGTATGCTATGGTTAACCGCGCTGGGAGCTACCGGTGGATTTCTCCTTTCGGATTATGTACTTAAAGAGAATCGAAAGAATAGGAGTTCAAACTCCCCCAATTACAGCTTTCAGATCAATCCAGCAGGCGTTTTGGGTGCATTAAACAGCAACTACTTACCAAAAACCAACGACATAAGGGTAGGTAACAGCATTGCAAATTTCCGTTTAACCTTTTAACAGGTTAACTCCTAAAACCAATAAACCTATGGCGATGAAACATCTATATAAATACCCGGGTGCGCTGGTGTTGCTTCTGCTGATTGCGGTACAGGGTCGTGGCCAGTATTCGGTTAGAACAAACCTGTTGTTGCCGGTATCGCACATGGTTAATGCCGAAAACTATGGGCTTGGCTTTAGCCTTGGGGTCGAATCGGTTGTAACTCCCCAGGGCGTTTTAAGAGTTAGTTTTCATCACCAAAATCAAATAATCAGTAATTCTAAACCCGATTATTCGGCCATAGCTAGCGAAACAGCCTACGATTACATTGCGAAAACTGGATTTAGAGCAGGATATAAACGTTACTACAAGCCAGCCGAATCCAATTTTCTTCCAAATGGATTTTATATTGGAGCATTTACCGATCTAATGTATGCTCATAGGATTCTTACAAAACAGGTTTACACCCAGGAGACAGGGCTTACCGAGCAAACTCCAATCGATAAAGCTGGATTATTCTTGGGTGGTGGCCTCTCGGCAGGGTACACCTTTACAATTGGACAATTTATTATAGAACCAAATGTAGGAATTGGTTTGTGCTTTAACCCAGGAAGTTTTTCGGGTAATAGCACTAACACCTTTTTCTCCAATTTAGATCCCATGCCTATGCACTTCTCGGTTTGGCATTTGGAGTTACATTTGGGTTGGGTGTTTTAAGTCTTTCTCTTCTCTTTAACTTGAAAACCATTTGTTGTGATAAACCATAGTAAATACTATAAGCTCCCCTGGACCGAACTCGACAACCCCAACGGTTGGATCGAGCCTACCACCTTCTGCAATATTGCTTGTCCAGGTTGCTATAGGGGAGTAGATAAGCCCGACCATCAACCTTATCACCTTAATCTCGATGAGGTTAAAAGTCAGATTGACTGGTTTCGAACAAAACGGAATGTGCATACCATCTCCATTGCCGGTGGTGAGCCGCTTTTGTACCCACATATACTAGAGGTTATTAGCCAAGCCGCAAAGGCAAACCTAAGGGTAATGCTATATACCAATGGAGTTCTTTTGGACAAGGTGATGGCTGAGAAACTCGCAGAGGCGGGGCTAACCCAAGTTGTGGTGCATATCGACAGGTTCCAGTCTCGCCCCGATTTGGCCAAGGATGAGCACCATATGGCGCTCCGCGAGCGTTTTGTCAATATTTTCCGCGAGATTCCAAATCTTAGGCTAGGGTTTATACAACCCATTTCAGCCGATTGCAATGGTGAACTCCATAGCGTAATGGATTTTCTGGAGAGGAATATTGATGTTGTTAACCTAATGGTATTTACCCTTTACCGAAATATTTGCTGGTCCGATCCGCTTGCCAATAAGCTAAATACCGATATTACCATATCGGATGTGATTGAAAATATCCGAAAAAAGTACAGCTATGTACCCTCGGCTTACCTCTCATCTACTGAGGATGCCAATGATACGACCTGGCTTTTTGCCCAGAGAGTTGGTTTACCCGGGAAGATTTTTGGATATTTTTCGCCCTCGTTCTACTCTTTTGCCCACAAAAGATATAGGAAGGAGAGCGGAAAGCATCTTTTTATAAGTAGAGTAAACTCTTTAAAGTTTTACAGTTTACTTCGATTCTTTGCCTGGGGTTCGGTGAGCAAAATTCTGATAAACTTCATTAAGTACAAACCTCAAAACTCATTAAATAAGAGTGGGAAACTCTATTTTCAAACGCTTCTGATAATCCGCGGGCCAGAAAAAAGGGACAGCAAATGGGATCTATGTAAGGGTTGCCCCGATAGAATGATATACAAAGGAAGGCTTGTGCCATCGTGCATTCTGGAAGATTTGAAACGGCAGGACTTAACTGGATACCAAAACGTAGAATAGCCGATAACAAAAATCTTACATCCCCGAAAGAGAGAAACTTTAAATAACCGGATGCTTTTGCCCTTGGTGAAAAAGTGAAAACAACCAAAGCCCAGAAAGGGTAGTATTTTGGGGCCAACGAAATATTAAATATATGATTAGCTACAGCCAATGCTGGGAAGATGCTGAGGTGGTTATAGAAGCATTGAAACCTAGTCCAATCGATACAGTTCTTTCGGTTACATCGGGGGGGTGCAATTCATTGGCACTAGCAACATGTGGAGTTTCGGCTATCTATGCAATCGATAAGAAACCCGAGCAGAACTACCTACTTGAGTTAAAGCTAAAGGCAATTCAACACCTTAACTATTCTGAGGTAGTTGAGTTCTTGGGGTACGCTCATAGCTTTCGTAGAGAGGATTACTATAAGCGAATTGCCCCAAATTTATCGGATGATGCCCGAAAATACTGGGATTCTAATGGCAAAGCCATTTGGCATGGCATTGCGCATTGCGGAAAGTTTGAGCGATACCTGCATGTATTCCACCGTTGTGTATTGCCTTTGATTCACTCCCACAAAAGGGTAAAGCAGCTGCTGTATCCGCGAGGAATGGCCGAGCAGCAGATTTTTTACGATACCCAATGGAACACTACCCGTTGGCGATTGATGTTTAGGCTGTTCTTTAGCCGTTTCGTTATGTCGCGGAGTGGTCGTAGTCCAGAAATGTTCTCCCAATCACAGGATATTTCGGCTTCGGATTTATACTTTCTCCGAACCGAACGAGCGCTATACAGTGGTCCAGTTAGAGATAACTTCTACCTTAGCTATGCGCTGCTTGGCAACCAAACCGATTTGCTGCCATATTACTTGCATCAGCAGAGGTCTGTTCAGATTGGAGCGTTCAATAGCTTATCGATATACAGTACCGATATGCTCAGCTTTCTAAAGGGATTACCCGATGCAAGCATTGATAAGTACAACTTATCCGATATTTTTGAGCCGCTTGATGTTGAAACAACAAATCAGATATTTATTGAGATTCTAAGAACAGCCAAGCCCAACGCACGGCTAATCTTTTGGAATAACCTTGTGCATCGGGATATTCCGCAAAACTTAAAACAATATTTTCATCAAGATACCGAAATTGAAGCGAGGCTGAGGGAGAAAGATAGGGTGTTTTTTTACGAGAGGTTTTATGTGTATGAGTTGGAGAGTCTGGGAGTTGGAAAGTCTTAAAGATTGCCCTAAGCGAAGTTGAAGTGTCAGAAGGTCTGAAGCCTGAAGATCGAAGACGCCTGCCTCGTAAACCGACGCTTTTTGGAGGTTGACGAGGGAAGTCGGAAGACCGAAGACTGAAGTAGCTTGCCTCAGTTTCTCTCTGAATCCGCAGTTTTTTGGCGGCTATCGAGGGGAAGACGAAAGCGAGGTCGAGGGTCTAAAAGCCAAGCGCTAGAGCCAATAGCAGTTTCAAACAACGAACAACGAATATGAATCTACTTACAAAACTCCACATTTTTCAAAAAGAGCGGTTTCCTCTCCGGATTTTGCTGTTTACAACGGCATCATCAATACTGTCGTCAGCTGCTGTGTCGCCAAGCAAACCATCAATTTTACTGATGATATTGGCTTTTGTAAGCACGTTGCTCTTCCTTTACCATATTAGGGTTATTGATGAGAGTCGTGATTTGGAGATGGACTCCTCTTTGCATCCCGAGCGACCCGTGCAGAGAGGCATTGTTAGCCTAAAGGAGCTGTTTTTCACAACCATTGTTGGGTTGGCCATTTGCATTTTAATTTCCATTTATGCTGGTTTTCCTGCAATGGTAATAACCTTAGCAGTTCTAGTATTTACAACTTTTGCCTGGCGCGATTTCTTTGCAAAAAAATTCTTCTCCACACGTCCAGTGTTGTACCATATTATCAACTCGCCCCAAATGATTTTGGTGCAGTGGAATATTTACGCCATTTACACTGAATCGTTTCAAATTACCTGGCTAATGCTTTTGCAGCTACTGCTTGTTTACAATAGCATTTTCATTATAGAGGTGGTACGTAAGATAAAGGCTCCGGTAATTGATACGCCCGATAGTTACTCAGCAAGTATGGGTACTAATAAATCAATATACTTTTCCATTGCAATGGTTTTTAGTGGATTTGCCATTTTTTCGCTACTACTTTCGGGACTAGGGGCATTTGAAGGAGTAAATATTTTTCTCGGGGTAATGGTAAGTCTAAGTTTTATCGGCATTATGCTGTTGCATAGTAGGATTAAATCTGTTTTTACCGAGCAATTGATGGTGGTTGCTGCTGTGATATACTATGTTGCAATGAATCTGATTATTTACTTATCAACCCTATAGAATGGCTTCGAAGGCACAAAATCTGAAAAAACTGTTGGAAGCAGGATTTAATGTACCAAAACTTTTTGAGATTCCCTCAACAGGAATCTCCGAACAAGATCTTCTTCAATTAGTTGATAAAAACTTAAGCAATTCGGAGCTGTTTGCGGTTCGATCGTCGGCCCAGGTTGAGGATGGTGAGGACAAGTCGTATGCAGGACATTTTTACTCCGCAGTTGCCGTAAATAGGGAAAACCTTTACAAGGAATATTGTAAGGTTATTGATTCGTACGAAGGGCAAAAGGGGAATGTGATTGTGCAGCGGTTTATCCCATCCGATGTGGCTGGCGTGCTTTTTACCAACGAGGGCAGCGGGTTGATGGTTGTAAACGCTAATCTTGGGCTATGCAAAACCGTGGTCGATGGTCAGGCTTGCGATGAGTACTACTTTAGCCGGGATGCCAAGGTTCTTCGAAAGCATATTGCAGACAGCAAAACTCCAATTTTCTTTAGGGAAGGAGTACTTGTTCAAGATGACGTAGCAAGTGAATCGCTCACCCAAGTTCAAGTAGAAAAACTAGTAGATATTGGACTGCAAATTGAGAAATTATTTGGAAAACCACAGGATATTGAGTGGTGTTTCCTAGGTGATGAACTCTACATTTTGCAATCGAGACCCATTACCCGTTACACCAGCAGGAACAACTGGATATTCTACGATAGCGCCAATATTGCTGAGAGCTACTCGGGCGTGGTACTGCCGCTCACCCATTCGTTTGCTGCCAGCATCTACCAAAAGGTTTACGAAAATCTGCTCATCGCATCGGGAGCATCGCGAAGGAGAATTGCCTGTAATCAGCATATTTTCAGCAATATGGTGAGCAATTTTTATGGGCGGATGTACTACAATATGAATAACTGGTACCTGATGATGAGCTTTATGCCCGGCTATAAGCGAAATAAGAAAAATCTGGAGAGCATGCTCACTATGAACATCAGGGTTGATGTGCTGCGTAGCGTACTGCCGTCCGTTTGGCTAAAACTTGCCTATCCTTTCATAGTGATTTATAAGGTATTGATTTTTAATCGGGTAATCGCTCGATTTAAGAACAAGGTTACTTCCACCCTAAAACATTTCCGAGCCAAGGATATTGAAAGTTTTAACGGCGATCAATGCGTTGATCTGTATAGTCATTTAACCCGTGAGCTGCTCGAGGATTTCCATATTCCTGTTGAGAACGACTTTTTGATGATGACCTACCTTGGGATTCTGCGGAAGAAGTACACCGAGGATGAGCTTAAGCCAATGATTGCCTTCGATAACGTGAGCAGCCGTCAGGTTGAGAGTTTAACCGTACTGGCAAAATCAATATTCGCCATACCTCAGCTGGTCGAGGCCATTGAGGCCAAAAACGGAAAACTATTTAATGATATACTTCCGCATTACCCAGAGGTAAATAAGCGCTTTAACGAGTATTTCAATATTTACGGTGGCCGTTTTGCCAACGAGCTTAAGCTCGAGTCGGCCGATGTGGAGTTTGAGTACGATGCGCTTTTCAACCTGTTAAAGGCTTACCGAAATTATGTGCCAAAACCTCAATCGGATAGAAGAAATGAAAAGCAGAAGCAGGGCTTTGTGTTCCGAAAATTTATTAGGTATGCACAGCAGCGCGAGGAGTTACGCCTACTGCGTTCCAATGCATTCTCGCTGGTTCGCCGAATTTTCCGGCGCATTGGTGTGCTGCTTAGCCAGCAGGGTGTAATTGAAAATCCTGCCGATGTTTTCTACCTAACCATCGACGAGGCTACAATGGCAGTAACTGGAAAGCTTACGAGCAACCTTAAAGCTGTTGTGTCGAGTCGAAAAGAGGAGTATCAGGTATTTCGTGAGGTGACTCCCCCAGCATTCTTTACCATTACGGAAGGTGGCCAGCCAATTATTGAGCAGATGAACCTTTCGAATTCAAAAGCCCTTTTTGGGCGTTCGTGTACCCCAGGAGTGATACGTGGAAAGGTTCGTATTTTTGAGGAGTTTTCGCTTCCCGAGAAGGTGGATTTTGATATTATGGTTGCCCGCAACACCGATCCAGGCTGGGCGGCTTTGATTGGCCTATCAAAGGGCATAATTGTGGAGAATGGCGGAATACTGTCGCATGCAGCCATCGTTTCGCGTGAGCTGGCGATTCCTACCGTTATTGGCGTTGCCAATGTTACTCAAATTCTAAAAACCGGACAAGTTGTGGAGATAAATGGGGGAACAGGTGAGGTAAAGGTTATCGATTAGTTTTAAAAAAATGAATTTACCGTGAATCAGCAGAATAAAATAATTACCCGTTCGAACGTTATTGCCGATGATTACTTTGCGCTTCTAGCGCAATTGTATGGTGAGTCAGAGGCAGCACATCAGTACGCCAGCGATAGCCGTAAAGGGCTGGAGAAAGTTTTGGGCAAAAGTGCAGATAATCCAATATTCTTTCAAGCTAGGCGACAAGCTTCTCTGGTTGGGCATATTGCCCTTATTCCAACCAGCGGAAGCAGTGCCTTTTTTGGATTCTTTGAATGTATCGACGAGGATTGCTTTGCCCTGCTTTGGCAGGAGCTATTAGGTGAAGCAAAGACCAAGGGGATAACTTCGCTATTTGGTCCGGTTAATGGAACCATTTGGCATCCATACCGCGTTGTCACAAGTTCAGTCGAAGCCCCTTTTTTCCCATCGGAGTCAATATCTAGGTTAGAGTATGCAGGTTGGCTGGCCAACCAAAAACCACTTGAGGTTTTTGAGTATCATTCAGCCTACCGAACCGATTACACACCTATTATTGTGGCTACGCGTAACTCGTACCAAAACGCAATAGACAGTGGTGTTTTATTACGTACTGAGACTATTGATACTAATAACATTCAGGAATTGTATGCGCTAGCGGTTGAGGTTTTTTCACAGAATCCTGGCTACGTGCATTTGAGCATAGAGGAGTTTGTTGCGCTCTACAGCAGCGATAAAATCAGCAGAAATAATGCAACGCTTTATACAGCAAGGATTGACGGCAAATTGGTTGGATTTTGCCTAAATCTGGAGAATAACCAAACGCTGATTATGAAAACCATTGCTGTTGCTCCAAACATTCAACAAAAAGGTATTGGTAATGCGCTGGTTCACAAAATCCATATCGATGCAGTAGCCTCGGGTTTTACCAAAGTTATATATGCCCTTGTTCGCAAGGACAATAATGTTCGACACTTCCCAACCGACAAGATTACCGTTTTTAGGGAGTATGCAGCTTACCAATATAAAGTGTAGCTATGTCAAATTTCATCATACTTTTTCTTATCGCCTCGGCACTATTCATTACCATTGAGGTGCTGCAACGTAAGGTTTTTAAAAAGATTTTATGGTCGCGCAAGGCAACCCATATTTCATTGGGTTTATTCGTGCTAATCCTACCGAATTATCTCAGCAAGTGGGAGATAGTATTAATGGCCTTAGTTTTTACTCTCACGCTTTTGATATCGAGGGTAAGGCATATTCTAAGCCTGCACAACATTAAGCGGCACTCGTGGGGCGAGGTATTTTACCCCATTAGCGTTGGCATTTTGGCATTGGTTTGTTTACCAGACTATATAAATGCTTTTTACGCCGGAATACTTTGCCTTGCGCTATCAGATGCTTCAGCAGCTATGGTGGGAGGAGTTATGCCTATTAAACAGATTCGCTTTGGTAAGCATACCAAAACAGTTGGTGGAGTTGCTGGTTTTTTTGTGGTTACTGTTTGTATACTCAGCATAATCTACCTTCCACTGGGAGGTGATTTTTTTACGCTGATTATTATTGCCTTAATCCTGAGCCTTTCGGAGCTTATCACATTTTACGGCAGCGATAACCTGGTGGTGCCCATTGTGGCTGCAATTCTTTTAATGTGGTGGATTTAACGTTAAGTTGAAGCCAATCTCTAAGAAAAAAACCCCTCAAATAATTCGAAAAATCCTTGCGTAAAGGTAAATTATAGTTTACCTTTGTTTCAAGATTACTGAATAAAGAATCTAATGAAATGCTCTGAACTATATCGAATATTGACTAAGGATGGTTGGTATCCAATATCGCAGAAAGGTTCTCACGTGAAACTTAAACACGACTTGAAGAAAGGTGTAATAATTTTCCCGAACCACGGTAGTCAAGAAATGGGTAAAGGGCTGGAGATAAAAATCTTAAAGGACGCGGGAATTAAATCGTCAGATTAAAAAAATGGTTGGTTATGAAAACGTTAAGAAAAAAGATAAAAATGATAGTGGAAAAAACGGACACAGGGTTTTCAGCATTCTCTGAAGAGTATCCTATTTTCACTACTGGAAGAACGATTACAGAATTATTGAATAATGCGGTAGAAGCGGCAAACTTAAACTTTGAAGAAGAGAATATTTCAATCACTCAAGAAAACTTGAAGTTTGAGATTGACTTTAAGCAATTTTTCCAATACTATAAAGTTCTGAATGCTAAATTTCTAGCAGACAAAATCGGAATGAATCCAACACTATTATCACAATACGTTCAAGGACACAAAAAACCATCTGAAAAACAGACAGAGAAAATTTTATATGGAATTCATCAGATAGGACAAGAACTTACCGAAATAAATTTGATTTACAGACATTAAGGACTTAAAGAAAAGTCTACTCAAGTGGTGTAGTATCGTAAAGGAATTAATGAGATGGTTTACATAAGTACTTCCAATCGTTTTGAACCGCTCTGGGGGGCGTCGGGAATCCGTCGGCTGGCGGATGGCTCGCTCATTCACACTAATCACTCCCCCAACTAAAAATCCTATTCAGGCTTAACCACATCATAGTTCTTGTTAACTATTAAATTGGCAAGTGGACGCAGGGCAATAACACCCATGTGTTCCCTCTCAAGTATTTGCATCCTAAACTCGTCCACCTCCTCCTTGCCCCGCATCAGCTGCATCATCTTGGTTTCCTTGTAGGTAAGCTCAATAAAGACTTTCAGGTCGGTATCTTCCGATTTAATGGCGTACAAACCATCAATAATTAACAGATTGATTTTCTGAAAATCGGTAATCTGCTCATCTACTTGCTCGGGAATAATGTCTACACAGGGGAGATGTGCAATCATATCCTCCTTAAATTCTTTCACATTGCGGTTAAGCAAGTCCCAATCGTACTCGTTGGGGCCAATATGATTTAAGCCCTTGCTAAGTCTCCACTCCTTGCGGAGTAGGGGTGGAATGGTGTAGTAGTTGTCGGCATGGATAACCTTTACGCGGATATTTTGTGCCTTAAGCAGCAGCGCCAGCGAGTGCGAGAGTTCCGATTTGCCTGCGCCCGACTCGCCCGAGATGGCCACAATGTACTTGTAATCGGGATTCGACTCCAGCTTTTTACCCCTATCGGCCATAACATAGCCCATAATTTCGTTGGCTGCAGCCTTGTGCAGGTCGTTTATCAGTAGGATATCACCAAGCATAGCAAGTGAGATTAGTTAACACAAAGCTAACTAATTGAGGAAAATGATGCAATTTTTGAACGCGCAATTATTCAAAATAGCTGGTAACGTGTGCGAAGCAGATTCTCTCTAATTTCTTTTGGTGATGATAAATTTGAGGGTTCGGTATATGGTGGTGAGAATTAGGAATGTACCAAATAGTATAAATAAAGCCGATATTCCCATGGCAATTTTGGCCTGGGTTTCCTGAGGGATTAACCCAACAATTCTATGCGATAAGCTAATCTTATCCGAACCTTTCACACCCTCTGGAACGGTGTAACTTACCCAGAACAGAAATGAGCCAAAGGCTGCCATGGAGATTCCCATTCCACCAATAAGTTTAAATCCGCCCCAGTCGAATTTGGGTTTAATGGGCTTGCGTACTCGTTTAGCCATACTCTTGTGTATTTACTAAAGTGAAATATAGGTTTAAATTTTCACCAAAACCTCCTCGTTGGCGTTTAGGGTATAGGATTCGCCTTTAATATTTATTGTCGTGTTATCTTTTCCTGCAGTAACTGCAATGGTTTCTTTATTAATTCTAATCTGGAATTCAACACCGCGGAAGGTGCAGGAGAAGTTTATCTCATTCCAATGCTTTGGCAGATTTGGGTTTACCGATAACGAATCGCCATGGAAATTCAACCCGGCAAAAGCGGTTAGTGTCATCAGTGCGGTTCCGGTCATTACACCCATGTGAATTCCCTCGGCTGTGGTACCCCCTTGAATATCCACATAATCACTCTTTAGCGCATCGATATACAGATCCCAGGTTAACTTTTTACGACCAATTAGCGAGGCTAAGTAAGCGTGAACAACTCGACTAAGCGTTGAGCCGTGAGAGCAACGATTAATGTAGAAGTCGAAATTTTTCTCGAGAAAATCCTTGGGAAGTTTGTAGCCCAAATCCTGGAGGATGTTTTTCACCACCACTGGATCGAGGTTAAAAAAGGTCATCAGCGTATCGGCTTGCTTGGAAACTTTGAACTCGTCGGGCGATTTGCCTTCGGCTTTAAGAATCCTATCCATCCGGTAAATATTGCCATATTTCGTGCGGTACGCATCCCAGTCGAGTTCCTTTAGGTTGAAGTAGCCCTCGAACTGTTCAATTATCCCTTCGTCCGAAATGGCGATTTGCATCTTTTTAACCTCGGCATGCCATTCGGCAAGATCTTTTTCAGCTAGATTAATATCCGACATCACCCGATTCTTACTCGAGTTATCCATAACTTTTAACAGATCGAATGCTCGATTGAACAGCCACACCACCATGATGTTGGTGTAGGCGTTATTCTTTAATCCGCCATTGCTGGCACCGGGTAGCTTCTCGTGAAATTCATCGGGACCCATTACCTCGTCAATCTCGTATCGGCCAGTGGAATTGTTAAGTTTGGTTTTGCTAGCCCAAAAACGGCAAATATCGAGGAATAGCTCAGCGCCGTAAGCGTTAATAAAATCAACATCACCGGTGATGTTGTAGTAATTCCAAACGTTGTAGGCAATGGCTATGGAGATATGGCGTTGTAGCGAGCTGTAGTCATCGCCCCACTCGCCCGAGATTGGGTTTAGGTGAACAACCTGCGTTTCCTCGTGGCCGCTGCTGCCGCTCTGCCAGGGAAACATAGCCCCCTTGTAGCCATGCCGTTTTGCATATTCGCGCGCCTGAGGTAGTCTTCGGTAGCGGTACATCAAAACCGATTTGGCAATTTCAGGAAAGTGCAGGAAGTGGAATGGCAGTATGTAGAGCTCGTCCCAGAAAATATGTCCGCGATACGCCTCTCCGTGTAAACCCCGAGCAGGAACTCCAAAGTCGATGTTGGTATTATGCGGCGATGTGGTAACCAGCGTGTGGTATATATGCATCCTGATCAACTTCTGAGCAAGGCGATCGCCCGAGATTTGGATATCTACCCTGTCCCATAGTTTTTCCCAAGCACGTATGCTGGCGGCATGCATAATGCCAAACGACTTGAGGCTTTTAACATCCTCCATCACAAAATCCAGTGGTTTTGCTGTTTCGGGTGATATTGAATTGCAGAGGGTGATTAATTTCTCAACGCGTAAACTTTCGCCCTCCTTTACCGATGCCTTTACGTAGGTGTTAACCCAGCCGTCATCATTTTTGATTCGGAAATTGGTGGCCAGAGGCCGATCTTGGTAGAAAACATCGAGCTTTGCAGCAACGGCAACCTCAATTCCCGATTCGGTGGTTTTGGCCAATGCATACGATATGTTATCCTTAGCATTCTGCTTTAAGGGTTGAAGATGAATCTGGTTTAGCGTGTTATAACGTTCAACGCCATCGTTTTTTATGGGAATTCGTAGGGCCGATTTTACGCGGATAAACCCATCGTAGTTGAGCGGTGTGAGGCTGTAGTCGATGGCCGCGTGATGCTGATTGGCCATGCTGGCAAAGCGGCGCGACTCGATAAGGGTCTCTCGGCCATCCTTATCTACAACAATCATTCTTTTGGTGAGCACTCCGCTGCGGAAATTCAGGTTGCGCTCCAGCTCAATTACCTCATCGATATTGGGGTCGAACCATTCGC
This sequence comes from Tenuifilaceae bacterium, assembly GCA_034003245.1. Lineage (GTDB taxonomy): Bacteria > Bacteroidota > Bacteroidia > Bacteroidales > Tenuifilaceae > Perlabentimonas. The sequence goes on along the minus strand of JAVEYY010000036.1, from coordinate 28,179 downwards.
CCTCGGCCACCTTAAAGGTGATATGAGTCCAGTTGGGGCCGTTCACAAAATCTTCGTTTTCGATAACTCTATCATCCACGCTTGATTTGAGCCTATTGTATAAACCGGCCATATAGGTTCCGGGGTAGTTCAGCGGGTTTATTTCGCTCTCCTCAAGGGCACCTCTGGTGCCAAAGTATCCGTTACCCACTGTAAGCAGCGCTTCGCGTGAGCGTTCCTTTTTTGTGTCGTATCCAACATGGTTAATGGACCATAGCTCGTTGTTGAGCCCCTGATCGAACCACTTCTCAATGCCTTTTATCCCTTCAATTTCCTCTAAATCTTTTACCACAATGTCGGCACCATTCATTTTAAGCTCATACTCGTTGTCCTCACGGGCAATGCCCAGCACAAACCCAAAGTTGCCTTTTTGACCTGCCTGTACACCCGACACAGCATCTTCAACCACTACAGCGCGGTAGTACTCAACGCCCAGATTGTCGCAGGCTACAGTGAAGATATCGGGTTCGGGCTTGCCGTGTAAACCCAGCTCGGCCGAAACCTCTCCGTCGACGCGGGTTTCGAAGTAGTGCATTAGGTTCGCTTTTTCGAGCACTTGCCGGCAGTTTTTGCTCGATGAGGCCACGCCAATTTTTATACCTTCCTTTCTGAGTTCATCGAGCAATGCCACAGTGGATCCGTAAACCTCAACGCCATCGCGATCGAGCACCTCGTTAAATGCCTTGTTCTTTCTGTTGCCCAGGCCACAAATCGTTTCAGCTTCGATGCTGTCGTTGGGATCTCCGTATGGGATTTTTATACCGCGCGACTCGAGGAACGACTCTACTCCCTTGTAGCGAGGTTTCCCGTCAACGTAGGGCAGGTAGTCGTCGGTGTGGGTAAACTCCATAAAGGGTTTGCCATGACGCTTCGACCAGTCCTTTAGGAAATCATCGAACATTGCTTTCCATGCTGCTGCGTGCACCAGCGCTGTTTTAGTAATCACGCCATCCAGGTCGAAAATTACCGCGTCAAAGCTGTACTTACTCATATCTTTTAGTATTATGTTTATATCGAAGAAAAAATAAAAAACCATTCGGGTTTGACACTTAGACACGTAGCCCGGCAACCCGCCATTATTTGAAAAAATGGTTTTATTTTGCTAATATAGTAAAGTTTTTTGACGTGGAATATGGATTGGTAATTTAAAACTTAGGTTATGAGCAGGCTGTTTATTGTATCGAATAAACTACCCTTTGAGATTGTAAAAGAGGATAGTAGGGCTAAAATTGCTGCAAAACATGTGAGAACTCCCAACAGGCTTAACGCTTATTTCAAGCTTAAACGTTGCTCGTGGATTGGATGGACTGGCATTGAGATAGATGAGCTCAATTTGGCTGAAAAGGAATCCATCTATATGGAGTTGCAGAAGGAGCGATGTTATCCTGTTGACCTAAATGGCAACGAGGTTCAGCTTTACCTAAACGGGTTTTGCAATGGAACTCTGTGGCCGCTATTCCATTACTTTACTCAGCATAGCGAATTTAATGCCGAAACATGGGACGCATATAAGCTCATAAACCAGCGATTTGCCGATGCCATTTTAGCTGTGGCTAAACCCGAGGACACTATATGGATTCACGATTACCACTTGCTGTTGCTGCCGCAAATGCTTAGGAGCGCAATGCCCAACATAACAATTGCTTTCTTTCTGCACATTCCATTCCCCTCGTACGAAATTTTTAGGATTTTGCCCTGGCGTAAGGAGATTGTTGAGGGAATGCTAGGCGCCGATCTTATCGGTTTCCACACCTTTGACTACGAGCGCCACTTTATGAGCTCAATCCGTAGGTTGTTGGGATTCGACAATATTTTAAATACAGTTAAGCTCGATGAAAGAGTTGTAAAGATCGAGAACTTCCCTCTGGGCGTCGATTATAAACACTTTAGCAAATTTTCGGAATCTATACACAAGCAATCAACAATTCCTGCAAAAAGTTTGCGCGGACAATTTTTGGGGTCTGTTTTGCGGAACAATACAAAGCTAATCCTTTCGGTCGATAGGCTCGATTATGCCAAGGGAATTCCCCAGCGACTCGAGGCTTATGAACAATTTCTTGTTGAAAATAGCGAGTATTTAGGGAAAGTGTCGTTGGCGCTATTTGTTATTCCATCGCGTGAACTTCTTGCCGAATATCAAAGCCTAAAGCGTACAGTTGACGAGATGGTGGGACGAATTAACGGTCAGTATGGAGCTGCTGGTTGGCTTCCCATCTGGTACTTTTATCGCAATTTAACTCGTGAGGAGCTGGTAGAGATGTACTCAATTTCTGATGTTGCTCTAGTTACGCCTCTTAGAGATGGGATGAACCTTATTGCCAAGGAGTATGTGGCGTCGAGGTTTAATCAAACTGGCGTACTTGTTCTGAGTGAGATGACAGGTGCTGCTAAGGAGATGAGCGAAGCTATTCAGGTTAATCCCAGTAATATTGCCGATGTAGCGCAAGCCATTAAAACAGCCGTTGAAATGCCGATAAAGGAGCAGATCCACAGGAACAGCGTTATGCAGAAAAGGCTACAAGTATACAATGAGGAGAAGTGGGCAGCCGACTTTTTAAGTGCAATTAAGGGCGTGAAAAAATTGCAGGAGACAAATTTAACCCGACGAATTTCACCAACCATAATCAATAACATTAAGGGCAACTATAATAAAGCAGATAAACGAATTATCTTTCTCGATTACGACGGTACACTAACCGGATTCCATAACGATCCGCAGATGGCCGTTCCCAACGAGGAGTTGTACTCAATTCTTCGATCGTTGATTAGCGATAATCGAAACAGGATTGTGATTATCAGCGGTCGCGATAAGGAAACCTTGGGTAAATGGTTTACCGATTTTAACAGCATAACCTTTGTTGCCGAGCATGGCGTATGGGTTAAACCACCCAATGGTGAGTGGGGAATGCTTGAGCAGATTGATAAGCATTGGATGGATATCATTCGTCCGCTTATAAATTTCTATGCCGATCGAACACCGCGTTCGTTTCTCGAGGAGAAAAACTACTCGTTGGTATGGCATTATCGGAATGCCGACCCCGATCTTGGCGTAATTAGAGCCTGGGAGCTAAAGGATGAGCTACGTGATTTGGTATCGAACCTTAACCTCGAGATTATGGATGGTGATAAGGTTATTGAGATTAAGAATTCGGGCGTGAATAAGGGCAGGGCGGCTGCAAAACAGCTGATACTCGACGAGTTCGATTTTGTTATGGCCATTGGCGACGATTGGACCGACGAGTACACCTTTGGCGCCATGCCCCCAAACGCCTTCACCATAAAGGTTGGCACAAAGAATACTAAGGCCAATTACTATATCGACTCGGTGGAGAGCGTTAGGAAATTGCTGTTTACATTGGGTGAGTAGGTACTTAAAATACTGGCGGGGGATATTTTTTGCTTTGCAAAAAATATCCCCCGCCAGAAGAATGATTCAGCGCGTTACCTATTCCCGTACTGCTGTTGGTAGTAGTTGGCATAGTCGCCCGAGATAATATCATCAATCCACTGCTTATTGGCTAGGTACCAGTCAACAGTTTTCTCGAGTCCCTGCTCAAAAGTTACTGTGGGTTTCCAGCCCAGCTTGCTGGCTATCTTTGAGGAGTCGATGGCATACCGGAGATCGTGGCCGGCTCTATCGGTTACAAAGGTGATTAGCTTTTCCGATGTTCCCTTATCCCGTCCAAGTTTGTTATCCATTATTTGGCATAACATTTTAACCAGATCAATATTTTTCCACTCATTGCTACCGCCAATGTTGTAGGTTTCGCCCTTTTCGCCCTTGTGGAAAATTAAATCGATTGCAGCGGCATGATCCTCCACGTATAACCAGTCGCGTACGTTAAGTCCCTTGCCATAGATGGGCAGCGGTTTCATTTGTTGTATATTGCTAATTACGAGCGGGATTAACTTTTCGGGGAACTGGTTTGGCCCGTAGTTGTTGGAGCAATTTGATATAACTATGGGCAAGTTGTACGTATGGTGATATGCACGAACCAAAAAATCGGAGCTAGCTTTCGATGCGGAGTATGGGCTGCGCGGGTCGTAAGGGGTAGATTCGGTGAATAAACCCTCGTCGCCTAGGCTTCCGTATACCTCATCGGTGGAGATGTGGTAGAATAGTTTGCCCTCGAAATTATTACCCCACTGCTTGCGGGCAGCGTTTAGCAGCACCACGGTTCCATAGATATTGGTCTTAATAAAATCCATGGGATTTGTAATGGACCGATCAACGTGCGATTCGGCGGCTAAATGAATCACCCCCTCGATGCTAAAATCGGCAAAAACCTTGGCAACGCGCTTCTCATCCCTAATATCAACCTTTACAATATGGTAGTTGGGTTTGGCCTCAATATCTTTTAAATTTTCCAAATTGCCTGCGTAGGTTAGGCAATCCATATTGATGATGTTGTAGTTGGGGTAGCGGTTTACTAACCGACGCACTACGTGCGAGCCAATAAATCCAGCACCGCCTGTTACTAGTATGTTCTTCATGGGATTATTATAATTGACTGACGGGGTGAATATTTGCTTAGCAAATATTCACCCCGTCAGCAGTTAGTTAGTATAGATTAGGATCCGCTGACTCAATTTTACGCACATTCTTGGCCACTTCCTGCCCCCGGTCGTTGGTTTCGATGGTAAACTCCACTAGATCGCCATTGCGGATATCGTTAAAATCGCCCTCAACAACATCCTGGTAGTGGAAGAAAAGATTGTTGGGAGGGAACTGAATAAAACCGTAGCCGTTGTTCATGTTCATGGCCTTGCCTTCGTGCATTTCACCATCCTCGTCGATAGTTGTAACGCGTTTAGGCTGGGCATATTCGGGTAGATCGAAAAGGTTTGTTACCAGCGGATTATTCGATTTTAGCCCGCTATTTATAAGCTCGTGCATGGCGATGGGGTAGGTAACCTCCTGGATTAAATCCTGCGAAGTGCGGGTAACTACTTCACGCCCCATATCGTCGGTGTACTCAAAGTCCCAGCTGAGAACCATAACCTTGGTGCCAAGCGAGTTGAGCTTGCGAATAAGGGGGACGTAATCGCCATCGGAGGTAATCAGAACCAGAACGTTAAATCGCTTGTAGAATGCTTGTTCAAAGGCCTCAAGGGCTAACCATACGTCAATTCCCTTCTCCTCCTTTTTCCCGCTCCGGTTTCGAATGGGTAAATAGTGCGTTACCACACCTTCGGACATTAGAATGTCATCAAAAACCCTATCGTTGTATAGTTGATTACCACGCTGACTAGCTTCTTGGGCGCTGATGCGACCACGGAAGTAGTGCGCCTCAATAACCTGACAGAAGCGAGCCGATACCTCCTCCTCTTTGGCTACCAGATTGCGAATGAAATTGTGTAAACCAGCAATATTCAGGCGTTTACGCCTTGCGTGAAAGTAGTTGTAGTAGTTGCTTACATGTAGAAAATAGTTTCCATCGTAAAATACTCCTATACGCTTTAATTCTTTTGAGTTGTTCATAATTTTTAATCAATATTATATTGTTTGAGTACTTGTGAATCAGTAATTTAAAGAACTTTTTAAATAAATTGGAATATCTACAAAGATACAGATTATTTAGTAGTTAGCAATTTGCTCCGCTTTTTGTTCAGCCAATTGGGTTGGTTAATCCAAAATGTTTTTCAACACATATCTATCAGTTTAATTATCTGCAAAATAGGGCTTTTAACATGGTGAAGCAAAAAAAAAATTACACTTGCGCCTTATGATGCATTACAGTTAAGCGGAAACGTGTACTTTTGCCTAATAATTTTTTGCAATTCAAGGCGAATTAATTACAAATTAGAACTACAAAAAGAGTTTTCCAATGAAAAGAATACTTGTAGTAGGCGCAGGTGGGCAAATTGGCTCAGAGCTTATCCCTCATCTTCGAAAAATATATGGCGATACCAATGTTATTGCCTCTGATATTAACTGCTGCACCTGCAAGCAGCTGGGCGAAGCCGGCCCACTAGAGGAGTTTGACGCTCTCGATGGGAAAAGATTTGCTGAAGTTGTACGGAATCATAAGGTAGATACAATTTATAATCTTGTTGCCCTATTATCGGCTACTGGAGAGAGAAATCCACAGCTTGCATGGAAAATTAATATGGGTGCGCTGCTCAACTCATTGGATATTGCCCTTGAGAACAAGTGTGCAGTGTTTACACCCAGCTCCATTGGCGCATTTGGCCCATCGACTCCGATGGACAATACTCCCCAGGATACCATAATGCGTCCCACCACAATTTATGGCGTGTGTAAGGTATCGGGCGAGCTGCTTAGCGATTACTACTTCCAACGTTTTGGACTCGACACGCGCAGCGTGCGTTTCCCAGGCATCATTTCCAACGTAACCCTGCCGGGTGGTGGAACAACCGATTACGCTGTGGAGATTTACTACGCCGCCATAAAGGAGAAGAATTTTACTTGCCCATTACCAGAGGGCACTTACCTTGATATGATGTATATGCCCGATGCGCTTAACGCTTGCGTTGATTTAATGGAAGCCGATCCCACCAAGCTCAAGCACCGAAATAGTTTCAACGTTACCGCCATGAGTTTTGATCCTTCGCAGATTATGGCGGCTATTCAGAAACGTATTCCAGATTTTGTAATGGATTACGATGTGGATCCAATTAAGAAAGCTATCTCGGCCAGCTGGCCAAACTACATGGACGACAGCTTCGCCCGCGAGGAGTGGGGCTGGAATCCCAAGTGGAACCTTGAAACCATGACCGACGATATGCTTAAGGTTATTGGAGAGAAACACGCTAAAGGATTGATTTAGAATATTACAAAGCAAAAGATATGCAGGCGGGCATCCAATTGGTTTTGGATGCCCGTTTTAGTTTTTTAAAATATCAATATCTTTACACAAAATTGATGTATATGAAGAAATTAGTTGTGCTAACCGGGGCAGGGATATCGGCCGAGAGCGGCATAAGAACCTTCCGCGATATGGGCGGCCTGTGGGAGGAGTACGATGTGATGGAGGTGGCAAGCCCAGAGGCGTGGGCCAGCAATCCGGAGCTGGTTCAGCGATTCTACAACGAGCGCCGAAAACAGCTATTTACTGTTGAGCCCAACGCCGGTCATATTGCGCTAGCCCAAGCCGAAATGGATTTTGAGGTACATATTATTACACAGAATGTGGATAATCTGCACGAGCGGGCCGGAAGCACAAAAATCATCCATCTACATGGGGAGCTGACTAAAGTTAGGTCTACCGGCGACTCAAATCTTATTTACGACATAGGTGGCAAGGAACTAAAAATGGGCGAATTGTGCGAAAAGGGCTACCAACTCCGACCCCATATTGTTTGGTTTGGCGAGGCTGTTCCCATGATATCAGAAGCCGCCGAGATAACTGCACAGGCCGATATCTTTGCCGTGGTGGGCACATCGCTCAACGTGTATCCAGCGGCAGGACTGCTCGATTACGCCCCAATGGGTATCCCAATTTTCCTCGTCGATCCGCATGATGTGGCGGTATACTCGCGCCGCGATGTTACATTTATTAAAGAACCAGCATCCATAGGTGTAACAAAGATGCTGCAAATGCTAAAGTCATAAAACGATGTTTCGAAAAGCATTCATAGTTTTATTGTTTTTGGGTTATTCGCTAATTAGCTCTCCCCAAAACTTTAATGGTGGATTGCTATTTGGCCTGTCGGCCACACAGGTCGATGGCGATGGACATGGTGGATATAATCGCGCCGGACTTGCTGCAGGGGTTTGGGTTGGTCGGCACATTTTGCCAGAAATAGCCATTCGTACAGAGCTTAAATTTTTACAAAAAGGAAGTTATAAACAGTTTATAGATGATAATGGAGGTGTGATTGGATTCTACAGCCTTCGGCTAAACTATATAGAAATGCCTTACTTGCTAGAATATCGATTCCGAGAGAACATTATTCCATTCGTGGGGCTATCCATTGGCTTTCTGTGGAAAGCCAACGAGAGCACCATGGAGGGGCCATTTCCCGAGGAGGATGTTGCTCAGTTCCGAAAGGTTGAAATGGCCGGTACCGCTGGTGTTGAGTATATAATAAATAAGCACTTTAGTTTTTGTACCTCAATTTCCTATTCTGCAATTCCAGTTAGGCCGCACAGGGGTAATATTTCGTATCGACTCAATCGGGGACAACACAATAATGTGCTACAGTTCTATTTTAGGTATCATTTTTAAAATCTTTTGAAGATTTTTATTTGCAATTGGTTTTTCTTAAAGTACCATTAAACCTGAAAAAATGAAAGATGAGATAATTTGCTGTGCGGGCTGTAAAACCTATCCCTGTTACCAGAACGATGATTGTATTAGGGGACAAAATCTAAAGAAATACGGTGCGCTATCAATTGATGAGTATGGGAAGCAGGAGAATCGAAAAATCCTAGAGGTATCGACCCGTATTGAGGGTGAGCACTACATGGAGTGGACACGGCTTGAGGAGATTATTGGTTTTGCCGAACTAATGGGGTACAAGCAAATTGGTGTTGCTCATTGTGTTGGACTAAATAGCGAGGCCAAGTTGCTAAAGGGTGTCCTTGACCAGAGGTTTACGGTTCATACTATTTGCTGCAAATTCTCGGGAGTTGATAAAAAGGATTATAAGCTGCTACAGATCAAGTGCGACAGGTACGAGGCCATTTGTAACCCTATTGGGCAGGCAATGGTACTTAACGATTTGAATACAGATCTTAATATTATCCTTGGACTGTGCATTGGCCATGATATCCTTTTTACCAAGTACTCCAAGGCACCTGTTACAACCTTTATTGTGAAGGATAGGGTTACTGGACATAATACAGCTGCTACGCTATACTCGAGTTATTACCAGAAAAAACTTACGAGGTAGTAGTTTGTAAAGTCACCCAGTTTGTTAATTCTGTCTATTCCCAAAGCTCCTCAACACTAAGGTAACGCTCAACCGTATCGTAGGCAAAGGTAAGAATGGTTTTACCAACATCAAATGAGTTTAATCGCTGTGCCAGCTGCTTTTGCAGCTGTTCAACCGTTATCCCCTAAGTTTGCCCACATTGAAGTATGGGGAAAGATGGTATATCAGATTCTTGGAAAACTTAGTGATTTCCAGTTTTGATGGTAAGTTGTTACTTTTCAGTTGTATCATTGTTGTGCGTGATTAATAAAAAAAGCCCTTCCACTACTGGAAGGGCTTGTGATATTGGCTTGATAAAATCAATCCTATTTCAAATGCTTTATGCCTGGGCATACCCATCTTTTTTGGTTCGTAAACCATCAACTAGGAGTATGAGTACTATGCCGCTTTTTAAACATCAATACCTAGATTAACTTTTTAAAGATAGTAATTATCATTTCGTAAGCATCATTTTTAGTTTAGGTTAATTTGGCAGTTAAACTTATTGTTTGGCTTACGGTCATAGTAGGAAAGCAAAAATCAAAAATTTGTTCCGATGAGACAATTTTTTTATACCCTTACAGCAGTCCTGTTCCTGTTTAGTTGCGCTGCGGTGTATGCACAGAAAAAGCCGCTAACCCACGATGTGTACGACTCGTGGAAGGATATGGAGAACCCCCAAATATCGCTTAGGGGCAATTTGATCTCCTTTGAGATTAACCCTCAGGATGGCGATGGTTCCTTGGTAGCCAAGAATCTTAAAAATGATTCGGAGAAGATTTTTGAGCGAGGTTCAGCCGCACAGCTCGATCCCAATGGCAACTTTGTTGCCTTAAAAATCAAGCCCACCAAGGCCGATACACGTAAAGCCAGGCTTGCCAAGAAAAAGCCCGATCAGATGCCCAAGGATTCCGGTGGAGTTTATATCCTGAAAACCAATGAGTGGATTGGTTTTTCGAAGGTGAAGAGTTTTGGAATGGGCGATAGGGACGGACAATGGGTTGGGTTCTTATTGGAGCATAAGGTTGTTGCACCTAAAGATACACTGGCGAAGGATTCAACGGCAGCAAAGCCCAAGTCAAAACCAAAGCCAAAGGCCAAATCAAAAAAGAAGGAAACTTTACTTACCCTCTTGAACACTCAAAGCATGGGTAAACAGGAGTTTTTGCATGTTGATGATTTTTCATTTGCCGATTTTGGAAACTACGTGGCCATCTCGCATATCAGTGCCGATTCGCTTGAGCATAATCATCTTACCATATTCGATACCAAGAAGGAGCAATCAACAAAAGTGTTTGGCGAAAAAGGTGAGATTACAAACTTAACCTTTAGCCGCGATGGCAAAATGCTGGCTTTTCAGTTTACCGCCGACACTGGTAAGGTGAAGGTTTTTGATCTTTACCTCTGGAAGGAGGGCCAGAATATGGCCAGCAAAATACTTCACGAGTCATCGCCCGGAATTCCCAGTGGCTGGGTGGTAAGCCAGCATAATAGTCCTCGCTTTAGCGAAGACTGTAAGCGGTTATTCCTTTACATATACCCAAAACCCAAGGAGGAACCAAAGGATACGCTTACAAACGACGAGAAGGTGATATTCGACCTCTGGAGTTGGACCGACACACTGCTTCAAACCCAGCAAAAAGTCAGCCTTAAGAATGATCTTAAACGATCCTACCTTGGAGTTATCAACCTGAAGAGCGGAAAATACATTCAGCTGGCCGATAGGAGCATGGAGACCATTAGGCTCGATCGCAAGGCGAATGGTAAGTATGCCGTTGGCATCGATAGAGTTCCCTACCTGTGGAGTATGACCTGGGAGTACCCCTCGGGAAGCGACTACTACCTTGTTGATCTCGATAGCGGCGAGAGAAGATTGATTGCTAAAAACAACTCGAGCTTTCCCAATATCTCGCATAACGACAAGTATTTGGCTTTTTACCAGCCCTCCGACAGTGCTTGGTATGGGATGAGCACCAGGGATTTAAAGGCATTTCCTCTTACCAAGGATATCGACGCAAACTTCTACTTCGAGATGGAGGATACTCCCAGCGAACCTCGCCCTTACGGTTCTGCCGACTGGCTAAGCGATGGGAATACTTTCCTAATTTACGATCGATACGATATTTGGCAGGTTGATTTAACCCGTAAAAAGGCACCAATCTGCATCACTAACCAGCAGGGTAGGAGTAGTAAGATTGTTTATCGTCAGCAGCGTCTCGATAGCGAGGTTGATGAGATTCCAGCTAATCAACCCATGTTGTTAAACCTGTTCGATGAGAACGATAAGCAATCGGGATTTGCAACAGCTATACCCGGAAAGGCGCAGGAGCCAAGCGTGCTGGTAAAAGATGGGGTGAGGTATGGGGTTAGGGCAAATTCCGAGGATTTTTCGACCCTACTGTGGACTCGACAATCGTATCATGAGTATCCCGATTTATGGGTTAGTAACAATAGATTTGATGATGGTAAACGGTTGTCGCATGCCAATCCCCAGCAGAACGAATACCTGTGGGGTTCTGTAGAGTTAACCAAGTGGCACGATTTTAACCGCAACGAGGTTGAGGGATTGATCTATCTCCCCGAAGATTTTGACGCCAGCAAAAAGTACCCCATGATGGTGTACTTCTACGAGCGCCATGCCGATGGTTTGCATACTCATCACAAACCAGCACCTGGCCGATCGGTAATTTGTCCTACATTATACGTTAGCAATGGCTATATCGTATTTATGCCCGACATTTCGTACGTTGAGGGATTACCCGGCAAAAGTGCTTACGATGCAATTATTAGCGGAACAATGGCCATGGTAAATCGTGGTTTTGTAGATATCAACAGGATTGGCGTTCAGGGTCAGAGCTGGGGTGGTTATCAAATTGCCTACTTGGTAACGCAAACCGATCTGTTTAAGGCCGCATCGGCTGGTGCGCCAGTAAGCAACATGACCAGTGCCTATGGCGGAATCCGCTGGGGAAGCGGTTTGGCGCGGATGTTTCAGTATGAGCGCACCCAGAGCCGAATTGGTGCAACCCTGTGGGAGCGACCACTGCATTACATCGAGAACTCGCCGCTATTCTACGCGCCTCGCGTAAACACTCCGCTGCTAATTCGTCACGATGATGCTGATGAGGCTGTACCGTGGTATCAAGGAATTGAGTTTTTCCTCGCCCTGCGTAGGCTCGAAAAGCCAGTTTGGATGATAAACTACAACGACGAGGCGCATAATCTGGTTCGCCGTGCAAACCGTATAGATTGGACTATCCGCATGCAGCAGTTCTTTGATCATTACCTAAAAGACGCTCCCGCTCCCCATTGGCTTAAGTATGGTATACCAGCAATGGATAAAGGGCAAATGAGGTACGAATTGGTAGAGTAAGGGTATTATTATAAAAGCGAAACCCAGCTCAAAAGGCTGGGTTTTGATTTTTACTGAATTGTTATTCCGAAATCAGTCCCTCCTTTTGAAGCTCGAGTAGTACTAATTCTGTCATCTCGCTTTTAAAGGCAAACTCGTATCTAATGTCCATAACGTAAGCTTTGAGTCTCATCTTAAGATAAACCTTATTGTTGGTGAGTTCGCTGAAGAATACCACTGTGATTGGCTTGTTTAGGTAGATGTATTTCGAAACCTGGGCTACCTCAGTGGCAATCTCCCGAACCCGTTGGGTGTCGATGGTTTGGGGTAAAAACAGTTCGGCCACCACCTGACAGTTATTCTCGCTGGAGTTGGAATTGGAGATTGACTGGTTCATCATCTCGGAGTTTGGGATTGTAACCACGCTGTCGTCGGCGGTAACAATGCGCGTGGAGCGCAGCCCAACCTCAAGCACCTCGCCGTAGTACTTTCCCGATTCAATCTTATCGCCAATTTGGAAGGGCTTATCGAACATAATCATTAACCCCCCAAAGATATTCTTGAGCAAATCCTGCGCAGCAAAACCAATGGCAACACCCACCGAGGCAAAGAATGCGAATACCGTTTCGCGGGGAGGCTGAAAAACTCCACTTATGATGATATAAACAATAAACGACCAGCCAAGTATTTTAACAATAGGCAGAGTCCGAAAAATTAACGGCTTGTATTTGGGTTTGCGCTCTGCTAAAAGCGAGAGCACTCCACCAATGGCGCGTAGGATAAAATACCCAATGGCGATAAAAACGATCGACCAGAATATCTTGCCAAAGGAGATCACTTCCTTCACACGAGGAGCGTTCAAAAGATCTTCCTTTAGGGTAGGCTGGTTCTTATCCGTAATAGCATTCTCAACCTTGCTACTTGTTATGGTATCGGCCAAAATGAGTTGCTGTTCAGCTATTATGGAGTCTAGGTGCGTTTCTTGCACTGGTGAAGCCGCCAAGATGCTCGAATCGATTTGATTTGCAGCAGTTTGGTAAGGACTTAGCAATAGGGTTATAACCGCAAAAATAACGAGCTGCACTTTATGGTATGAAGAAATATTCTTGACCATGATTAGTGAATTAAGTTTTTATCCTGTAGTAGGGTAATGGTTTGCCGATAAAGCAAGGGGTGCACCGAGAAATATCCTTGATATTCGATGACTATTGCCCGGTCGTTTAGTTGCATAAGGAGAAGTTCCGCTTTTGGGTTACTAATATTCAGAATGCTTGCTAGCTGCGCTGGGCTTAAAGTCTCGTGTACTATTAGGTTGTGGAGGGCGAAAACAACTTCGGCTGGTAAGGTGTATAAGAAGCTGAAATCAACCCCATCGAGCGAGTTGATGTAACAAGTGTTGTTTTCAATCTTGCTGATGCTTCGCAACCAAAGCTGTAGGGCAAAGGCTACATTCGATTCTGTTTGCTTGTTAAGCTGGTTATAGTACTTCAATTTCAGATAGGTCTGTTTATCTTTATCGTTGCGTTTTTTGAAATTCCGGTCGGTCAAATCCTGTTTCGAGGGCAAATAGGTAAGGTAGTAACCGCTGGTTTTATGGCGCAATGTTATTATGCTCTCAATTTGATTTATGCTCAGATTTTGCATCTGGATAACAACTGGAAAGTAGCCATAAAGGCTAATTGTCTTGTCGAGATATTTTGATGCGTAGAGACCCGAGGTGCAGATCCAGAATATGCTGTGGTTGGTATTGCTAATAATTTCGAATAGCAGTTTTAGGGCATTGAATCCCCCTGGTTTTCGAATGAACAGCAGATGTAATTTATCGAGTTGAACAATGAACCGTTCCTGGAGCGATGCAAATGCGTAAAGCTCTTCACATTGGGCAAATGCCTCTCCGCGGAACGACAGCCCAAGCAGGGCAAGGAGTTGCTCTTTGTATGTTATTTTATCGGTAGCCTTAATGGTAAAAATCTGTGGTTTTTTCTTGAAGTTCTGGGAAGTAAAAATCTTTAAGAAAGTGCTTATGCCGCTACCCTTCTCGCCCACAATTAGCACTGGCATGTACGAACCCATTTGCCAACGGGTAAACGCTTCGAGGAGTTTTTCGGTTTCTGGTTTTCGCGATAGGTAAAACATCGAATCCGTTAGTGGCTCGTTAGCAAAAAGCCTGCGGTAAACAAAGGGAAGACCTTGAAATGCCGATTCGCTGGTGGCAAGGTATTCGCTAATTTCAACCGAAATATTCTTTGCCAATCCTTGTATTCCCAGTTTTCTCCGAATAGTTTTTATCCCTGCGTCAACTTGTTTTCGGCTTAGTCTATAGTAACCAAGAATTTTCGATACACCCGATTTTCCGGACTCAAGCAAAAGGGTCAAAATTTGTTCCCCGCGCTTTAAAGCTTTGGCTTTGGCTATCCTAAAGCGTATCTTTTCAACATGAGTATTGTCGGTTAGCTCGAGTAGCGATGTCGAAAATTGGTCAATGGCAGCTTGAAAGTCATTTATTACTTTGGCGATAAAACTCTCGAAGTGGGCTTTAACGTCGGCATATTTTTGCGAAGCTCTTGCGAGACCGGCTATGGCATCGCTGTGGCTCTGTTCAAGGGCATTTTCGCCCTGCTCATCAATAATCGCAATGGCCGTTTCAAAGTTGAAAATTACCAGTCGGCCAATGTCGTCGAGTAGGTGCTGAATTGCATCAATTTGCTCAACACACTCCTTTTTAATTTTTAGCGTTGAGCGCTTGAGCTCCACAGCCATCTCAAAATCGATTAACTCCTTCGGGGTGATGCTAGTGAGTGCTCGTTTGGAGTATGCCTGCGATGGGTCGAAGTTGGGAATAAGCACCCTTTTCTGGGTCATGGTGCTAATATCGGCAATAAGTTTTTGCTCTGTACTATCTAGAATCAGAGGGAATTCCTGTTCTAAAATGCAGTTTAGGGCATCTTTAAGCAGCTTATTTACTAGCGTTTTATCGGCATTGGACTTCAGTAGTTGAAGCGACTTTCGCAGGTTTTCCAAGTCATTAAGTGAAGCGCTCGACCTGGTATTCTCTAGATATAAGGGAATTGCCTCGAGTGATGCAAGTACATTGTTTTGACTCGACAAAAGATTAAACTTTTGTTGAAGTGCCGTCTTTTGCACATTGCAGGTTAGTATGTAAACCTCCTGATCAAATTTCCAATCGTCGGAAAGGGCATAAAGTGTATTAAACCGATTGCTCAAACCTTTACTGTATTCCGATTTAAGTCTTCGGAGTTCCCTTATCCTCTTTCGCTCGAGGTGCTCGAACCAGTTGAACTCTAGCGTGCCAGCAATGGTGGCTTGTTGTTGAAACTGTATATCGAGTTCGTTCATCAAGGAGGTTAGGGATTCTTCCTGGATTTTCTTTGATCGCGAAATTTGGTTTACGAGCGAATTAAGTCCTGGGAGCATATCTTTTTCCCAGGTTTCGATAAGTTCAATTTTAGATGTCTGGTTTAGGGCAAATCGGGTAATAGATTCAAAGAGTTTATCGTCGAGTTTCCAAATTTCAGCCGAAATAAGCGCAACATCCTTATATACTTGCTGAATAATTGGGGCAAACAGTTCGATCAGCTTATTGCCGTAGAGCCAAAGTGAAAGCTTTTTTACAGGTACTTTTTGTTTCCAAGGCTTAACGGGTTTTTGGTTTTTTCGGAATAATCGTCGAAACAGGTTGGCCGTTAACTGTGGTATTGAATACAACTTAAATCCTAGGCGCTTAGCGGCTTTAATAAGCCTTTGCCTAAGGGTATCGTTTGTCTGTACCGTAAATCGATCATTACATTGGTGAGTTATCCAGTATTTTGGAAGTGTACTTGTAAAATGCTCCAAAGCATTTTGGTAATCAGCCAAGCAGGTATCCGATGTTAGGGTTTTTCTTTCCCCGGCTAACTCATTGAGAAAGCTGAGTAATTCAGCTCGAAAGTTACTGTGCTCTAGCAGAACCCGTATGCTATTCTCCTGATTATCGAGTTGGTTCAGCCTACTTATCAGTTGAACAGAGCGGTTTATATACTCGATCAGCCAGTAATCTAAATTCTGAAATGGATTATGGATTGTAGGCAATATAGTATTTAGAAGCATATTACGGATTTGCTCCTGATGCTTCGCAATGTTTTTCTCGATGCTCATAGTGGCTTTTTTAGCATTTAAGGGAATTCTCACCCACATGTAACCATTCCCAAATTTAGCATTTTTCGGCCACGAAATATCAGCAAAAGTTAAAAACTATAAATGAAAAAGGGCTACTTCGTATAAAACTGAAGTAGCCCTTCTCTGTTACATTATGTTAGCGAGCAACCCTAAAGATGATCGTTTCCGGCAATATGGGGGAAATTATACCCGTAGTTCATGGGGATGATGGAGTTATACTCCTCCACCGGAGCGCCTGCCAGACAGGTTTCAATTATTTTTCGGCCCACCGGATGCAGATCAGGGGTTAGGTACTGTGGCAACTCCTTTTTGAAGAATTCGAACAGAATTTTTGCACCAGCATCATAACCCTCAACACCCACATCAACCTGATGGTGAACCTGTAGGAATCGTTTTGGAACGCTAGCCCCCTCAATGGTAAGATACTTTAACTCGTAGCCCAGGAGCGAGCAGCGCGCTTCCTGGTATTGGTCGGTGCGCAGCTTGGCGTTACCCCTACGGGTTAGGTACTCGCGCATTAGCAGCTGTGGTTTGAAGCCAACCTTCCATGCGCCAATGTGCTGGTTGGCAACCAGTGTGTAGCGTGTACGCGGATTATCCATAATCTGCTCAAGGAGCAGGTTGGCGTGCCTTACCCTTAATCCCGAGGCGAAAGGCCAGTAGGAGCCGACGCCCTCCGATTCCATGCCATCACCACCAACAATGCTGGGGTTACCATGTCCTCGGGGTGACACTAGCCGCCAAAGCCATGCTAATGCCGGAGGGAGAATGTGGAACATCCCCAAAATTCCGTATGTTGGGTTTTCGCGTGTGCAAGGAGGAGTACGCACTCCAAAACTACGTACATCAACTGAGATAGGTGCACCAATTACGTTGGGCATGCTCTCGCGTGGAAGGATTACCCTTGGGTTTGGGCATCGTTTTCCGGGCGCATCCTCAATATGGTTCCAAACCAGCGCGGTGCTATCGGGGATGGTCGAAATGTTTAGGAAAAGCAAGGGTTTGCTGGGATTAATGGTTATTTTCTCTAGCAGCGGATCGTCGCCATACTCCTGTATGCTATCAACTCGAATAAACCACGAATTTTCGGCATCCGAAACCCACAGCTTGCCGTTGTCCTTTTGAATTGAAGGATGGCAGAATGCCATATCGTCGGTAACGGGGTTAAATGAGCAGAACATGGGCAGGTTAATGAATCTCGATTCGCCGGTAATAATGTTTTGGCCAATTTTGATATCGCCTTTGGGCTCACGAACAATTGTTTGAAGCATTTCGCTCTTTCCGCCACCACTAGCCCCCTCGTGCATAAAAGTGGTGATATTGTCGTAGGGGCTAATAACCTGTACCGTTGAGCAGTGGGCAGTTACCCATCCCTCGCGCTCGCCCTTGGTGAGTAATGCTCCGTAAAGGCCCTTTTTGGCGCTGGGGCCTGGGTATAGGTTGTACGAGAATATCTCGTGGAGTGACTCGGTGCGGTTGTGAACAACCACTTGCTTACCATCGAAGTGAGTGTGGCGGAATGGCGGAGCCACGAAAATTACCGATTCCACCTTAAAATCGCTGGTTAGCTCGTCGATGGGAACAATTTGCTGAAGCATGGCTAATCCTAAGGCAAAGAAACCAGCATTTGCGGGGGCAATGGCAATACCACCTACGCCAATACCATCGCGACCAGCAAAGTAGATGAATACAGCTAGTTCTTGATCTTTAAGCCACGCAAAGGTTTCGGCACGTAGGCTGCTGAACTCATACTTATACTTATCCCTAAAGCGAGTTTTATCGCTGGGTAAATCGTCGGCAATTACCATTGTACCAGGATCACGACGACGCATGTAGGGTTCGATGTAGTTAGCCGAAACGCCATTGCTAACCCTATGCACAATGGCTTCGGAAATTTCACCTTTTCCGGGAACATTATACTTTACCTCGTAGGTGTTTTTGCCTTCACCACCCAATGCCGCAATGGCCAGCTCATCGGTTTTGTTAAAAACGGTGTAACCCTTGCAGCTGTTTAGGAGTTTTTCCGCATCATCGGGAATCTGCACTCCCTTAGCGTGTAGTGTTTCGAAAAGTTTACTCATGGTTTTTTGTTTGTTTGTCCAATGTTCTTGTAGCCCATATTCAATTTCAATGTTACTCAATCATCAATTCAACAGCGGCTTCGCTATTGGTAGTAAATACGCTGGGAGTAAGATTTCGAAGGTTGTAACGCGAACTCATCGATTCGCCGTATGCCCCAGCTGAACGAATGGCTAAAAGATCGCCGCGCATTAGCCCTGGCAAGCTGATCTCGGTGCCAAATACATCGCTGCTTTCGCAAATAGGGCCTACCACATCGTAGTTCTCATTTGACTTAACAGAGGGACTCACGCAGTAAATACCATGCTTTGCCTGATACAGGGCAGGTCGAATAAGATTATTCATGCCCGCATCAACAACGGCAAATGAGCGGTTCTCGCCCCGCTTGATGTATAGTACACGGGTGATTAGTTCGCCGCATTGTCCAACCAGCGATCGTCCCGGTTCAAAGTGTACACTAACCTCATTCCCAACTTTGAGGTTGCTGGCAAAGATACCAAAATATTCCGAGAAGTTTGGGATTGGGTTTTCCGTTGGGTTGTCGTAGTCGATTCCCAAACCGCCGCCCAGATTGATGTATGTGAGTTGAAGGTGGCTAAATCGTTGGTAAATCTCATTAGCATAGTTGGCCAGCAGGCCAAACTTTGATATATCGAGAATTTGAGATCCGATATGGAAATGGAAGCCAACTAAGCGAATTGAATTAAGCGTTGGTAGTATCCGCATGGCCTCGTCCAGCTCCTGATTGCTAAAGCCAAACTTGTTGTGACTTACTCCGGTGGTGATGTATTTATGTGTACCCGCATCAAGATTTGGATTTAGCCTAAGGGCTACGGGAGTAATTCTGCGTTTGCTGGCCGAAATTTCGTTTACCACTAGCAGCTCCTCGAACGATTCCACGTGAATACACTGAATTCTTGTGTTTATGGCCAGCTCAATCTCTGCGTTTGTTTTACCCACACCGGCAAAAACTATTGTTCCTGGTGCAAACCCGGCATCGAGTGCAGCCTGAATCTCGTTACCGCTTACGCAATCGGCACCAATGCCGCTTTGGGCAATTATTTCGAGAATTTTGGCGTTGGAGTTGGCCTTAACGGCGTAGTGTAGGTTGTATCCATAGAGCGACGATTCGCTTATCGCCACATCGATAGTTTGTCGAAGCAAACCTAGGTTATATCTATATGCTGGTGTTTCCATTGTTTACCGTTTCGGCATTTTGTGGGTTGGTAACTACATTTTGCAATGCCCGTAGGGCATTAATCTTATTTTCGCTATTTACAAGTAGAGTGATATTGTGCGAGCTTCCACCGTATGAGATTAGGCTTATTGGGATATTTCTGAGCGTATCGAATACCCTTGAGGCCATTCCCGGGTTTTGGGCCAGAAAATCGCCCACCACGCAGATAATGGTTTGCCCCTGCTCAACCTCAACGCTGGAGAAAGCCTTAAGGGCTTTTAGTATTGGCTCCAGATGGCTGGTGTCGTCGATGGTAAGGGTAACCGCAACCTCCGAGGTGGTGATCAAGTCGACAGGTGTTTTGAACTCATCAAAAACATCAAAAACTCGCTTTAGAAAACCGTAAGCCATCAGCATTCTAAGCGACTTGATTCGGATGGCAGTTATGCCATCCTTGGCGGCAACAGCCTTTATGCCACCATCCTGATGCTGCGAGGTGATGGCTGTACCGGCATCAGCTGGGTGAAGGGTGTTCTTTAGGATTACCGGGATATTCTTTTCGCGGCAAGGGTGAATGGTGGATGGGTGAAGAATTTTTGCACCGAAGTAGGCCAGCTCGGCTGCCTCGTCGAACGAGAGTTCACGGATGGGCAGCGTTCCCGCTACGTAGCGGGGATCGTTATTGTGGAATCCATCAATATCAGTCCAAATCTGCACCTCGCTGGCGTTTATGGCGTGGCCAATAATGGCTGCTGAGTAGTCGCTGCCACCCCGCTTTAGGTTATCTACTTCACCCTTGGAATTTCTACAAATAAATCCTTGGGTAATTATCACGTTAATTCCTGTACACGAGTCGAGCAGCCTGTTTAAATTCTCGGTAATGTAGTAGTAGTCGGGTTCGCCGTCCTTATCGATCCGCATAAAGCTGAGCGCTGGGATAAGAGCAGCATCAACTCGTTGTTCCGATAGGTATAGGTGGAATAGGTTTGTGGAGAGGGTCTCGCCCAAGGACAAAATCTCCCTATCGGTGGTAGAACCAAAACTCTCAATCTTGCTGTGCGCCTCGTCAAAAATCTTTTTTATCAACTCTTTACCCTTCATCTTAAACTTTGATGTTGCAAAAAGGCTTTCGCAGGTGGCCATATGCATCTGCTCAACCTCTTTTAGCTTATCCTTGGCCAGCTGGGTTTTGCCCATAGAGGCTAGGTTAACTGTTTCCACAAGGCTATTGGTTACGCCGGCCATAGCCGATAGAACCACAACAATGGGTTCTGTGGTGGGTATAATGCGCCTTAGGTTCTGAATGCGCTCTGCCGATCCCACCGATGTGCCACCAAACTTTAAAACTTTCATTTTTGTAATTGAGGGGTTTGATTAAACAAAAAAAGGCCCGCAGATTACTGCAGGCCTTGTATCTATCTAGATTAAGAGTTTTCACTATCCACCCATTTCACCTAGCCTGCGTAAGAACACACGTTTCTTCATCAACATAGCTTTAGCCATATCGTAGCGTTTATCCTTATGCATTGTGGTGGAAATGTTCAGTGTCATAACTTGCTGTTTACGGGTGCAATATTAGTTATATTTTTTCTAATGCAAATTTTTTAAGTCGTTTTTTTTATTTCTTGCAGCGTTTGATGCGCCGAGTGCGTAATAGGTGGTAAACGCAAATTGCAAATCTCATAATTCTCAACGTATGAACAGCACAAAAAAATTCCTCTTTAGCCTCTTGCTAATAGTGCCTTTGATGATGATTTCGTGCATGCCCGAAACAGAACCCTACTACCAGGGCGAGCTGCCTACAACGCCCATGAACCTAACCCCATTTAATACGGAGTTCGACGATTACAACTCCACTGCACCAACCGTGGGAAGCCTAATCCCCTTCTGCTTTTCAACCAACAGGAAGACCAGCGGAGGGAATTTTGATATTATCTACCTGCCTATGACGGTTACTTTCTCGAAACTATCTGGAATGCTTACCATTTCCAATGAGTACCTGCACTGGGGCGTTTATCAACCTACCCTTGATGTGCTTAAGGATGCTGTAGATAAGGTCAACACTTCGGGTAGCGAGTTTGGCCCATACCTGATAATCAACCCCGAGAAGAAGACCAATAGCAACGAGTTCCTGCTGCTATACTCAACCGATATATCGGGTAAATCGCAGATTGGCTATTCCCATAATGTCGAATTAAGCTCCTTTACCGAAGGCTCCCCAATACCCGCATTAAGTTCCGAGCATAATGATATGTACCCCTCGTTTAGTAAGGATTTTGATGGAATTTACCTCTGCTCCGACAGGGATGGTGGCGTATTCAATATCTACTACACCCCAATTGAGATAATCGACGAGGGTCTAGTTGTAACCCTAGAATCGCTTGGCGATGTGGAGTTGGAAAAGGTAGCCGCACTATCAAGCGAGTACGACGATAAGTGCCCCTATATCCTGGGCAACACCATGGTTTTTGCCTCCAATCGGCCCGGTGGCCAGGGCGGATACGACCTCTACTACTCAACGCTTGAAGAGGGGCAGTGGTCGGAGCCAGTTAACTTTGGACCAACCATTAACTCCGCAGCCGATGAGTTTAGACCCATTCTGATTGAGGAGTATGTGGACGACAACAGGCACATGATGATTTTCTCGTCCAATCGATCGGGTGGCAAAGGCGGTTTCGACCTGTACTTTGTAGGCGTTAGTAAGTAGTTATTTATCTGTTCGGTGTAAGATAATCTGTTCTTTGTTGAGGCGAAACGAAATCCTTCCTGCATTTTTTGCCTAATGCAAAAAATGCAGGAAAACTCTGTGTCCTCAGTGTCTCTCTATTCTGTAGCAGTATAAGAGAAAAACACTTGCTTTAACCATTCAAGCCCCAAAACAGTATTGCATTTTATACTCTGTGTTAAATTTTTTCAGGTCGATTACATGTTTATAAAAAACTTAACCCTTTAGAAATATGAAAAGTCTTGTTTCTGTAGCATTAATCCTTGTGCTTACCTGTTTATGGAGTTGCAAAAAGGATGATCCCAAGCCAAATCTTACACCAAAGGATATTGTGCTAACTGCAAAGTCGGCTCAGGTAATTTCCAACAGTAATACCTTTGGCATTGATTTATTTACCAAAACAGCTGCTGCGGAGAGCCAAAACTTAATGCTCTCACCCCTTAGCGCAAGTACCGCGCTTACAATGCTGCTTAATGGCTGTGGAGGCAACACCTACACTCAGCTTAATAGCACGTTGAACTACCCCGAGGATATGACCATTGAGGAGGTGAACGAGGCCTACAAAAGCCTAGTGAGCCAACTGCTTATTGCTGACTCAAAGGTTAAGCTGGCCTTGGCCAATGCCATTTTCTATCGTAACGGTTTTGCCGTGAAATCGCCATTTCTAAGTACCATGAGCACCAATTTCGACGCTCATATTCAGGCACTCGATTTTAGCGCTCCTTCGGCACTTTCTGCTATTAACGGCTGGGCTAGCGACAACACCTTTGGGAAAGTTCCAAAGGTGCTGAACCAAATTGATGCCAACGCAGCAATGTTCCTTATGAATGCCCTCTATTTTAAGGGCGATTGGAGTTACCAGTTCGATAAGGATTTAACCGCACTTAGACCATTTTATCTCGATAATGGCTCGTCGGTAAATGTAAGCACCATGACCGGAGAGGTTGGTGCACGCCTTGCCTACGGCAATAGCTACAGGGCTATTGAGCTGCCCTATGGTCGCACTAATTTTACCATGGTAATTGTGGTGCCAGAGAACACCCTTGCCGACTTTTACCAGTCATTTTCAGGCAGTGTATGGAATAGCATTACCACTGCGCTTGATGCAAATACCGGCTTTGGCAAGGTTGATGTTTTTATGCCTCGTTTTAAGTTCTCATACGAGAAAATTCTAAACGACCAGCTCAAGAGCATGGGTATGACAGATGCCTTTGATGAAGTGCTAGCCGATTTATCGGGTATTGCCGATGCATCTATCTTTGTAAGCCTTGTGAAGCAGAACACTTTTGTTGAGGTGAACGAGGAGGGTACCGAGGCTGCTGCTGTAACAACCATTGGCGTTAACTTCACATCGGTTCCTCTCGATCCCCCTCCCTTTGTAATTGATAAACCCTTTGTGTTTGCCATTCGCGAGCGCACCACCAACACGCTGATGTTTATTGGTCAGGTTGCCGATCCAAGGTAGAAATAAAGTAATCGTTTACTAGAGGCTGCAATCACAGTAGATCCACGGTTCAAATAAAAACCCTAAAACTATACGCAAATGAAAAAAGTACTCATACAAATCCTTGCAGTAGCAGGTTTTTTGCTTGCATTTACTAGCTGCAGCGATACCACCATCGAGCGCATTACCTTCGATGCCAATGTGCCTGTTTACATGTCGTTTGCCGAGTTTCGCTCCAGCTTTAAGAAGAGCAATGCCGAGGAGATATCGCAGCTGGGCAAGATGTACTTTAAGGATGGATATCTCTTTGTGAACGACTACGGCAAGGGCATTCACGTAATTGACAATTCCGACCCATCAAATCCACAGAAAATTGCATTCTACGAGATTCTGGGCAATGTGGACTTGGCCATACGCGGAAATATTCTTTTTGCCGATAGCTACATCGATTTGGTGGCCATCGATATTACCGATGTTAACAACCCGATTGAGGTTAGCCGGCTGGAGAATGTTTTCCCCGAAATCGCCCCCGAGGGCGATAGCTGGTATCCATATGCCAATGTCGATCGATCGAAGGGTGTTATTGTTGGCTGGGAGGTGAAAACCGTAACCGAGGATCGTGAGGTGTCCCGATATGGAAGCTGGTTTTACAAAGGAGAATTTTTGACAATGGATGCAGCCAATTCCGGAAGTCCCGGCTGGTCGGGAGGTACAGGTGTCGGCGGGTCAATGGCGCGCTTTATGCTAAACCAGGAGTACCTCTACGTAATTGCCATCCCATCGCGACTAAAAACGGTAAACACCAGCACTGTGGAAAGCATGGTGGTAATCGACAGCGTGGATATACCCCGAAATATGGAAACGCTCTTTATGCTCGAGGATAAGCTGTTTATTGGAACCACTACAGGGATGCTAATTTTTGGACTGGAGAACCCGGGAGTTCCAAGGCAAATTTCGGCTTACGATCATATTACCGCTTGCGATCCCGTGGTGGTTGATGGTCAGTTTGCCTATGTAACCCTTCGTTCGGGCAACAACTGCAACAACGCACAGAACCTGCTCGAGGTTATCGATATATCGTCTATTGAACATCCATTTCTGGTAAAATCGTACCCCATGTATAATCCTCACGGGTTAGGCGTCGACGAGAATCTGCTGTTTATCTGCGATGGTGATGCGGGGTTAAAAATCTACGACAAGTCCGATCCACTGCAAATACACATGAATCAGCTTAAGCATTACCCCGATTTCAACACCTACGATGTGATACCCTTTGGCGGTGTGCTAATGATGGTTGGCGCCGAGGGCATCTACCAGTACGACTATAGCGATCCGGGAAATATTACCCAAATCAGCTTTATATCTGTTGCAGGAGATAAGAGATGAGAGCATTTGGCTTATTTTTAGTTGCATTAACGATAACTCTGGTTGGCATCGGGCAGCAAAAGCCCACTAACTTGCAGGCGACTAAGGATGATTCCCTTGGCCTGGGAGTCATCCTTTCCTCAAATCTCACTAATCCCATAAATGATGATAGGATAGGAAATCGTTTTACTCAATCCAGCGAACACTTGGAGTGTAACCAGTTCGGCTCGCGAACTCCCGGGTATTACGTTCATTTTAAGGTTAGCGTTTTGGCTGGTAAAAATGAGTCGGGCGATGCCTACAACGCCAGCTTTCAGCTCTCCAATGGGATGCAGTTTGCCAATGGATTTAGCCTGGGTGTGGGTTTAGGTATTGAGGAGTTAGGCGCTCCCGTAATCCCTCTTTACGTTGATATTAAGTACAATTATCTACCAGGTAGAATATCACCATTTCTCTTTGCAAGGGCTGGGTACGGATTTGCCATGCAGGTTGAACCCGAGGAGTACTACGATAACAACAACCTAAATCCTCCGGTTGGTGGGCTTATGTTCAACGGGGGGATTGGAATGGCCTTGTTCTCGTTTCAGCGAACGGCCATTACGGTTGGGCTGGGTTATAGGTACCAAAAGGTAACCATCCCGCTTTATAACTACTGGTGGAGTAGCTATAGCCGCGAGGTGGAAACCAAGTTCAACCGCATTGAGATTTTATTTGGGTTTATTTTTAGGTAAGAAAAAGTTCTCGGTTTACTGGCGATTTGAAGGTTCTCAGAATCTCTACGTTGCGTTCTTTGTGACCCCTTTGTGTACTTTGTGTCACTAATCAGTTTTGTTTGCAACGAGCACAAAGAAAGTTTAAAATCCAATACATATCTAGGTTTTGATTGATCAATACAACTATAGTAAATGAAGCATAGAAGAATTTCAAAAGGTTTTTTATCTAGAGTAAAGGTTCATTGTAAGTTGGAATCCAACATTGATATTAAATCGACCTAAATTGAGTTATATTTGATGGATTCGATTTAATACCTAATGATGATTTGGCAACGGGATAATATATCGACTTACACCGATCTGGAGCTTATTGCGGGCTGCATCGAGGGCAAGTCGAAATGCCAGGAGGCCCTTTACAAGCGCTTCTTCTCCCTAGCCATGTCGATTTGCGTGAGATACGCGCCCAATGGCAGCGAGGTCATGGAGGTGGTAAACGATGGCTTTTTGAAGATTTTTGATAACCTTCAACTTTACGACACTCAAAGACCGTTTAAGGCGTGGCTATCGAGAATTATGGTGAATACGGCTATCGATTATTACCGACGAAACGTTAAGAGTAGCAATATGGTTTTGGACAATAAACGCGAGGGTGAGGAGAATGACCCCGAGATTGAGCATACCCTTAGCGCCGATGATATTGTTAAGCTCTTTGCCCTGCTGCCCGATACCTACCGGATAACGTTTAACTTATACGAAGTTGAAGGTTACTCGCACGAGGAGATAGGTCAAATGTTAGGAGTAACCGCCTCTACTTCTCGGTCAAATCTAACCAGGGCAAAAAAGATGTTACAAATGCTGTATAGGCAGCATATTAGTAAGGAGAAAAGATGTCATGAGATCGTTTAACGAAGAGTTTGCCAGTAGAGTAAAAGATGCTTTTAGCAGCTACAACGCCGACCATCTGGCCGATGCGGGTTGGGATGCTTTTACTCGAAAACAGGCCAAATCACACGGATTTTTTGTGGCATTGCCCCTTTGGGCAAAGGCTGCATCCATTGCTATTCTCCTCTCGTTGGGCAGCTTTATAACCTATCGTGCACTCCAACCCAATACTCTTCACGAATTGGCAATAGTTGAAGAGCTACCCGCGGTTTCACAACCTCTGCCAGATAAAGAGCCACAGAATCAAACAATAATCTCAAAACTCCCTGCTGCCGATATTGCACAGCAATCAACAGGGAAAGCGAGGAGAACTATTGACAAACAAATTGTCGAGAGAGCCAATATCAGCCAGTACACCATAGAGGATTCAATGGTTGAGGTTAATAAAAGAGACACACTGCTTTTGGCTCAGGTAAGCGTCGTTTTGGGCGAGGAGGAGAGTAGCGAGGTTAATCAGCAAGACGAGGAGGCCGACTTGGAGTCGCTAGACTCGCAGAAGGCTCATGTTGATGTATCCTTTGCCCAACAGCAACCCCTTGAATCGTTAGTTGAGGTTCCCCGTGATAGACGAACCCGTCTGGTTGCCGGGCTATCGGGCATGGTGGCTGCTGTTGAACACCTAATCTCCGATGCTCCCGGCGTTTCGGTTGGGTTGTATGCCGAGCATAAGCTTACCGACAATATTTCAATCCGCCCGGGCATGGCGTTGGCCAAGCACAGCTATGGCCTGCAAACCGTTGCCTCGGGCAACGATAAGTTGATGTACGACGCTCTTCCTACAAATGAGATGAGTGCAGGGAGTGGTGAGTCGCTTTCGTACGACAATCATATGGATATGGTGGTGATGGAGATTCCCATCAACTTTGTGTTTAAGGTTCGTGAGCGACGAAAGTCCAGCGTGTTTGTATCGGTAGGGGCATCATCATTAATCTACTTAAGCCAAAAATTCACAGGTACAAGACGCTACTCCGAGACCGTTTTCGATTCTTCATCGGGATCCTACTACCTTAGCAGCAACACCACCTCAGTTGAGGTGAATGATGAGTACAACGCCTTTAGCCGTGCCGATATGTTTGGCCTGCTTAACCTGTCGGCAGGTTACACCTTCCCCTTTACCAAGAGTACAGTTATGGCTATCGAACCCTTTGTACAGCTCCCCATGGGGTCAATAACCAGTAACAATATGCGTATGGGGTTTGGAGGTATTTCGCTTAAGGTGCAGCTCACCAGATAAACGCAAAACAGCCCGCTGAATTTTCAGGGGGCTGTTTTTTGAGGTCTCGAGCG
>JAVEYY010000035.1:0-52093 GCA_034003245.1 Tenuifilaceae bacterium | reverse complement strand
TGGGGCAAACGTTGGCGGAGGAACTCCCCCTTGGTTCGTTAAAATGGGTTAAGGGAAGATGAAAGGAGGGATGCAAGAAGACCGAAGTTTGAAGAGGGAAGCAAAGGGCGAGGGGAGAATCTCGACAACCGCCAAAGAACGGCCAAATGCCAAAAGCCAATTGCCGCTTTAGCACCATTGTGCCTTAGTGGTAAATATCAGGGTTTAAAGAACTAAAAAAAGGCCTGAGCAATATGCTTTGGCCTTTTCCTATTATCTAAAAATTGTTACAATCCATGACTATTGGGGATATGGTACTGCGGCCCGGTTTCGGGACGTTTCCAGACGGTGACATTTACCGGTTCGCTTAAGGGGTCACTTACACATCCCGAAGCCGAATTGGTGACAGTAATTGTGAAGGGATGCACTGTGAACGGATCGGTACCCGGAGCCCAACCTAAGTTTTTGGTAGTATGTATAAATGGATTGCCTGCTGGAATGGCTATTGTCCCCACCTCTCCTTCAGTTGAGTAGATACAGTCTTCGACACCATCATTATAAACCACAATGGTAAAGGGGGAAACGAAGTTAGTGTACTCTATATTAAGGGTAATCACATCTCCCTCACAGGCTACATCTGATCCTGCGAGCGAAAGTGTTACTATGGGTTTTGGGTTAACGGTTACGGTTGAGGTATTGGTAAGTGTTGCGCTACACCCATACTCCGAGGTTGCCACAATATAGTATTCTGTGGTTGTTAGTGGAGCTGCCGTAAGAGTAACATTGCCCCCGGGACCGCTATTAACCGCTCCTCCACCAGGGTTGTTGGTGGTTACAAGGTAGTGTAGGAAAGATAGCGCACCCGCAGCACCTGTAACTACTATTTCTGCAGTTTCCCCGTTGCAAATGGAAGGGTTCGAAACGGCATTGTTATTTGCTGGAACAGGGTAAACGCTTACCGACAACTCGTCTGTTACTGTGGAAGATCCTGTTTCGGCTACTCTTACCCTAAAGGGGGTTACTGATACTGATGACCATTGTACCTGTACGCTTGCGCTGTTAGCTAAGCCCACAATGGTACCGCCCCCGTCGGGTAATGTCCACAAGTACGTTCTACCTGGCACATTCTGGGTGAAGTAGGTTTCGATAGATCCGTTACACACCTCAGAACTTCCATTAACAGCTGGTTCAGGAATATCTGTAATATTAACTATGTAATTCTCGGTTACTGTGGAGCAGCCTGTTGCCGTAATGGTTTCGGTAACCCTCACCCACTTGGTGCCATAGGTACCCCAGCTTATGGTTGCCGCATAGGTTCCCTGCCCGGCTGAAATGTTTCCATCGGTTTCCCATAAATAGGTACGACCAGGAACCGATGAAGTACCCGTTGTGTACTGAGCAGTTGTGTTGAGAGGTAACGCAGTAAGGCCCGATATTACAGGCGAAGGAGATTCGTTAACGGTTATTGTCACCGAACTGGTAAAATCCTTAACCCCGGTTGCACCGGTTGCATCTGTAACGTAGGATAGGGTATACTGATATTCTCCCGGCCCACTAATACCCGGAGAGAGGGAACTTATTGGAATTGGATACGGAGAGAAACCTATATTGGGCACTAAAGTTTCGGTGCCTCCATTCACCTTGTACCTAACATTCCAGGGCCCATCGCCAGTAAGATTTATCATAATATTTGTGGTTGAAACACCATCGTTACAGATAGCATCATCGCCGCTGGTAATGGTTACCGTGGGCAAACTCTCCACGCCAATTGTTAGGTAATGCGCTGGGTTTGTTACGGTAATTGCCCCGCTGGTTGTATAGGTTCCTGCTGTTGGTGTACCCGTAATAGCTGCACCCCCTCTATTTACCCATGACGAGCCATTCCACTCGGCCACGCGCAGCTTACTCCGCGATGAGGCAGCGGGCGGAATGATAGTACTCAGGTTATCCCACCTAAGCCTAACCACCGCAGTGCTGGGAACGCTACCATACACGCTCCAGTACTCGTTCTTACTAACCACATCAAGTGGGTCAGAATAGGCATCGGTACCCATAGCCGGGGTATGATCATCTGCCGATTGGTTAAAGTACTGAGCCACGTAGTTGCCTGTGGCAGATACTGAGGAGATCCGAAGATTACCGTATCGACGAACACCATCAGCCTCATTACCGATAGGGAATATGAATGAAGACCCCGAGATTATAGTTTTCATAAGTGGCCCATCAACAAACGATGATGAGCTGCCCCCCGAAACGGCATTGGTGGCTGTATTGGTAACATGGAGAATATTAGTGCTATTGGTTCGGATATTTCCCGACGTGAGGTAAAGGAACCTAGATACCTCAATCCCCGCTGCGCCTAGCAAAGTTAGCCCTTCGGCATTATCAATTTTAAGGGAATAGAACCTCTCGGCATAATTTGCTGTTAGGGTCTGAGCGCTTGCACCATTGAAAATTACCGTACCTGTACCGGGGGTAAATCCATACTGCGCAGTATTATTATCGGCCCAGTTGCCCGATATGTAAATATCCTTATTATATCGGGTATTGCTTAAAACAGTACCGTTTGCAATGGTTAAATTTCCGTTTACCCGCATATTCTCGGCGCTCATTTCCTTACGCCCAGTTCCTGAGAAGATCACATTCTGGAAGGGTTTGTAGAAGTTCCCGGGTTTTAGGGGAAGGGATGCGGTATTGTTTCCCGTAAACTCGAGGGTACTTGAAGGATTATCGAAGAACGAATCGTACACACCGCCAGGGAACACAAACATTCCACCAGCGGTTGAAGTGATTCTTAGCAAACCGCCCCCCTGAACGTGACCCAAGTTATGAAAAGTTGTAGTACCCGTTTCGAGGGTTCCGTTTATCTCCACCGAATAGGAGTATGCGCTATTCGCATTAAGCACTATGGTGTGCCCACTGGCAATAATAACCGGGTTGCCATTGGGGGTGCAGCCACACGAAGCTCCATCGTGTCCGGTGGTAGACCAGTTATCAGTGCCATTCCAGTTATTGTTAGGTCTATCATTACGGCTGTAAAGAATTTGCGTTGGGGCAAAATTGGTAGAAGCCCCTGCGGTATACTCCCCATCGATATAGCTAACATTGGATAGTATAATTCTATTCGCATTCTCGTCAACATAAGTTGGAGGAGTATCACCAAGAATAGTCCACAGATACGTGGTAAAGTCAAAACTAGCAGCCACATAGTTTGTCTCAGTATCAGTTCCCTGTTCCTTTACATCTCCCTGGAGGTACTGGTATACGTGCGATACTTCAGGATTATCAAAACCCGAAGAGGAGACACTCCAGTAGTACGATAGCTCGTTAACGAGAGCATCAGTAGCTGCTGGATTGGCATTGTTAATGGGTTTTACAGTAATTGACCCAGGGGTACCTGTATTATGCACTGTATAGGTAACGGGAGTGTACTTTTCGGTTACCCCAATGGGGAATGTAAATGCTGGAGAGGTTCCTGCCGGGAACAACTTTCTAACGCCATAGTCGCTTAGAACCCCGTTGGGCATTATCATTCGGGTTTCGTCGGGTGAGCCCGCAATGGTTGCATTCACACCAAGTGTTAGTAGGTAGTCGTCGATATACAAAATACCGTTGGTGAAAGTAAGGGTACCGTTAATGGTTAGATTTGTGGTCATCTCCACCCCATTGGAGTTATCTATCTCTAGGTTACCAAATGTGCCATACATCCCAGTTAAATACTGCTTTCCCGAACCATTAAGCATCAGTTTACCTCCAGCACCACTGGTATGAACGCTGCGGTTTTCAACATTACCCATTACGGTTATGGTATTAGTCCCATCGTGTAGCGTACCCGTTTGAAGCGAGAGGTTACCGTTAACCATTACGTTTGATGAGGCACCAAGCGAAAGCGTTCCTGAGGAGTTTACCACCACATTGGCAAAATTGGTAAGGTTTGTGCCATTTCCCTGGATTGACTGGTTTGCCCCGTTAAATGTTGTAATCTGAGTGGGTGACCCCGGTCTATACCCGCCAGTATTAATTCCGCTACCGCCATCAATATTATTATTCATCAGGTTTCCTCCAATGGCTACATTTAGCCCGTTGGCATTGAAAACAGAGTTACCATCGATGGTAAGGTTGTTGAGTACATTTATGGGGAAAATACGTGCATTGGCCGTTTTGGTTGTTGTTGTGGCATCAACAGTAAGGTTCCAAAGAGGTGTTGATGTCGCAAAATAGATGTTTGATCCATTGGTAACTGCTGACGATCCTAAAACAATACTGCCCCCTGTAATGGATGATGAATCGGGTGTTAGGTACAAATCAGTGTACAATGCATTGTTAAATGTTCGCGAAATATTTAGCGTTCCTCCAGTCATGGTAAAGCGGCTCCCAGAGTTCAATATCTCAAGCATGGCCCTTGAGTTCTGAGCAAGCCTCCCATCGATGGTAACGGTTGAGGTTCCTCCCTGAGAGTATACCAGTGAACCCGATGAGATGGTAGTAGGTCTGCGAATTTGCCCATTAACGAAAAGGGTTGCATTTCCGTTCACAATTATCTCCGGGCTTCCTCCAGAGGCGTACTCTATGTCGTTGTTAAGGTTTTGTCCCTGGATTCCGATATTAACAACCCCTTGATTTATCACCTCAAGCCTTCCGTTCAGCACCAGGTCGCCATTACTGCTTGTAGTTCCAATATTAATCGTTCCCAGATTAACCGATAGCGCAGCCGAGTTGGGGATGGTAAACGACGACGTGGTAGCCAGAGTAAAGTTCAGCAAGGCGTTCGACACCCGGAATGTTCCATTATACAGAACAAGTGCTGTTCCAGCACCCTGAAGTGTGAGGTTATCGGCGGTAACATCGAGAATAGTATTGCGTGTTGTACCCTTATCAACATACAGGTAGTTGAACTCATTGGTACCACCAGTACCAGATATTTCCTGATTAGTATTACCGATGAAGTAAATGTTTGTAACCCTAGCCGTATTTGCTCCATACATATCAAATGTGCCACCCATGTTGTTTAAACTACCCCTAATGTAAAGGCTGTTTGTTGCATTGGTGGTTGTTGAAACATCGAAATTTGCTCCTGCGGAAAGAATTACATGGCCATTGGCATAAACCGTTTGGGCAAATGTATTATTCATAAACCTAAGAGTACCACTGGTAACGGTTATATCACCCTCAACGGTAAGCGTTCGGGCTGCTGCGGAGTTAAGCTGGGCAACGCCTGTACCTGTTCCACTAGCGGTAAAGTTGCCATAGATAGTCATATTGATATTCGGCATTCGGATCCAGCGTCCATTTGCTGGCGAAAGCGAAAGGTTATTGTAGTAAGTAATGCCTGCTGGTAGGGTAAAATCAGTTGTACCCGTGTTGTAGTACTCAACCGTTCCGCCACCCGTGGAGAGGAAATTACCGAAGTCGCCAGCAGGGAAAGCAGCAGTAGCCACAGCCGATGAAATACGGAGGGTTCCATTACCGGTAACCTTACTATCAGGAATTGCTCCAAAGTTATGCCCTGTTGTGGTGGTAATATCGAGGATTGAGCCAGTATTAATCTGCAACCCCCCAACGGTTATGTTATTAACACCAGCTGGGATTGTAACCGTATGGTTATGGGTTGTTCCATTGCCAATTACAACAGGACTATTAGCTTCAGGGAGTACAGATGCATCAGCAGGGCCGGCGTTGGAAGTATTGGACCAGGTGGAAAGATCGTTCCAGGGACCATCCTTAATGCTATAGTAAACCTTTACGGCTTGGAATGCATCGGTGTAACCGGCGGTGTAATCGCCCGAAAGGTAGCTGACATTGTTGAATAGAATACTATTTGTACCATCTACAACCTGCGAAACATCATTGATTAAAGCCCAGCTGTATGGGTTATACACACCAGGGATATATAGGTTCTCGGTTCCCCTTAGGTCGGAGTCGACGTATCGATAGGTATGCGAAACAGAGTTGGTTGGTATTTCTTCAAAGCCTGTATGGGTAACCTTCCAGTAGTAGGTAAGCGAGTTCGAGGAGGTGATAAATGGATTGGCCTGTGACACAGGTTTTACGTTTACCGAGCCCCACTTAGTATTGGACGCTCCAATGCTTATAGTTGCTGGGGTGTAATCAGCAGCTGTACCAATGGGGAATAGGAATGTAGTGTTGGCGGCATCGTACTCCTTAGTAACCCCTCCATCGCTCATATTACCTGCGGTGCGGATCATTTTGGTCCCAGTAAAGGAAGTCCCTACTCCTGTGGCGGCATCGTAAATTCGGCTGGCAGCGCCAAGCGATAGACGGTAGATACCCGCATTAAGCAATCCGTTGTTCCCTAGGCGAAGTAAGCCGTTTACAGTAGTATTGGCCGATAACGATGTGGTATTACCCGTTTTGTTAAGGGTAAGGTTACCAAATGCGCCATTGCCATTGCCCCCAATGGTTTGCGCCACGCCGCTGGTTAGCGTAATGGAGCCAGCAGCCTGGCTTGTATGCAAACCCGAGTTGATAATATTTCCCCCAACCGATATGGTTCTACCCAAATCCTGCAGCTCACAATCAGTATCGATGGTTAAATCATTTCTTATTGTTAGGTTCTGTGCAATTGCCGTAGTGCTGGAATTTGTAATCTCCAAATTATATAGACCCGTGGTAATTGTTCCAGCATTGTTAAACTGCTGGCTACCCAAACCATTGAAGATGGTGGTGTTATTACCGGGGGTGTATGTAGTACCTGATGGGATATTAAAGTTACCGGCAATAATAACGTTAACAACATTTGGTCCAGATGTAAGAACCGCAGAATTTTGTAATGATAAATTGTTTTTTACTATGAGAGGTTGAGCTGGGATAGCGATTGGTACACGATCATTTGCTGTGTAGGTTCGAGACTGAGCCGATCTGTTTGTAACAGCCGAAATAATATTTAGATCCCAAAATGGAGCGCGAGAAGCAATATATGCATCGCGAGCTGCTGGTACTGTTATGTTAAATACCCCGCCAGTTATACTTATATTGTTGGGATCAGAACCAAATACTATGCTGAAATTACTACCTGAACCACCAGCTATTGGGGTAGGGGAGAGAATATTAATATCACCTCCAGTTATACTAACTGTGTTATCAGGATATGGTAATGTAAACGCCCCATAAGTATTCATTCCAGTTAGATTTGGTAATGACACCGCTCTAATAGTTAATGATCCTCCAGTCATTGTAAATGCACCCCTATGAACTCCAGTTTCATATGATGTTCTTACGCATTCAGTATTAATAGTACCCCCTTCAATCAATAGTGATGAAGTGGTTCTCATTACAAGACCCTGCTTACTATTATCGTTTAAAATTGAATTTGGCGAAACCCTAAGGCCCCCATAAATTATTATTGTTGTACCATTGGCGGTGTTAGCTACAGTTGAGTATGTAACATTGGCACCATCCAACCAAAGCATAGCATCCTCATCAATATTGTATACCCCAGTTTCAGCAAGTGAGGGTAAGGTAATATTCGCGCCCAGCCTTACAGTTCCTGCTAGAAGCCCTAATGCCTGTGGATTAGGGATACTGGGTGGTGTTCCCGAAGGGTCAAGGTTGTTTTTCCCCCACAAATTGAAATAATTTGTGTTTGTTGCATCAATGTTAAGAACATAGGTTTTGTCGAAACCCTTATCAATCTCAATTCGATAGAATCGTGTAGGGCCATTTAGTAGAACCGACTGGTCAGAGGTAGGATTATCAAAGACTACATCAACCCGGTTGTTTGGGTGGTTGACATTATTATAAACAGCCGCTACGAGGTTTGTGAACCAGGCATCTCCATTATTAGTAAAATCACCCCTAACAATAAAACGGTGTGCATTGTTGTTTCCTGTACCAATATTGCCAGTTCCCAGCCTTATTAATCCTGAACTTTCAACCAATACATTTCCCTTTACAGCAATATCGAGCCGCGTAGTCGCAGTATTGTCGTTAATTCTAAATGTTCCCTGCTGTACTGTAAGGTCCCCATTAACATCTAAGTTTCCTAGAATTGTAGCTGTAGTTCCGCTGGTGGAAAGATTAAATATAATATTGTTATATACCAGCTGATTGGCGCTACCAAGAGAAAAGTCGGCATTATTGTAGTACTCCACCGTACCCCCATTGGCCCCCACAAAGCCATCGAAATTGCCTGAGGGGAACGAGTTGCTGCTTAACCTTAAAAGACCCTTGCCGGTAACCAAAGTAAAGTTGTGATCAGCAATAGTGCCCAAATCCAGCACACCCCCCTCGTTCAGTTGTAGCGAGTACACCTCGCCAGAAATATCCATGGTAACCGTTCGTCCGTTAAGGATTACAACGCGATTTGTTAGAGTGGGTACACCCCTGTTCCTCGACAGGGTTCCCGATGGATCGGTGGTCCATGTATTGGGGTCGTTCCAGGTTCCCGACTGGTAGCTATAGTACGTAACTAAGGGCTCCTTGGCCGTCCACGTACCATCGAGGACGGAAGACCCTGTAATGGTCATTGGGTTTATCCCCTCGCCACTAATCCCCGATGGCGTTATCCATTCTATTCCATTGTAGTAACTCAGTTTATAGATAGATGGATTACCCAGTACCTCTGCAGCATTGTACTCGAACGAGGCACTGGTGGTAACCCCCGATAGGTTGCTGGCGCCAATAATCCAGTGCTTGTTAAGATCATTTGTGTTCACATCGGGGGCCTGACCAGCCACTGCCCTGGCCGATACTGTACCCGTACCCGTTACGGTTGCCGTTAGGGAGGTTATTGCAAAGGGAGTGTAGTAGGTGCCCGTCCCCAGCGGGTAAACCCGAACAAAACCAGCAGCATCTGTACCTTCAACTATAAGGCTACCATCGCCATTGCACACTATCATTCGGGTATTATTAAAACCGCCTGTGGCGGTAAGGGTTGCGCCCGGGGCAAGGGTTATGTTATTGGTTCCCGAGCCTGTGGCAAGGTTTCCGTTGTCGAGGGTAAGGGAATTATTCACCCTGATATGACCCTGTATGGTCTTGTTTCCCCCTCCTGTTAGAGTTAAATTATAGTAGCTATATGCTCCTACTGGTTGGTCGCCAGTATTTGTATAGTTTACTGTACCTTCGCCAGCATTAAAAGTTCCTCCATTAGTGATTGCTCCTGAAACATTTAGAACAGGTGAACCTGTGGCGGTATACGTACCTGTTGTAGCAAAATTAATATTATTACTAATATTGGCTGTGCCTCCAGAATGGTTAAAAGTGCCTGTTTGTGGGGCATTACCGAGAGTTATATTATCCGTATTAAGGGCACCCAAACTAAAATTTACTTGCCCATTATTTCCTCCAATTCCAATATTAATGCTTGCTGTAACATTCAGTTCTCCTCCGTTTATATTTACTACACCCCCATTTATTAATACTCCTGCATTTGCAGTAACAACCTGTCCATTTGTGCTGAACGAACCGGGTGTCCCGAACATAGCCCAAAAATTATCATTAACAGTAACAGGCCCATTTGCCGAGTAATCCCCATTCTGTAATGTTAGAATACTTAGGGCTGTTGTCCCTGTTCTGATAGTTTTTGAGCCCGCACCGGTCATTTGTATATGTGCCCTACCGGCCGTACTATAATCGTAGGTGCCCTCAATACTAATATTACCACTTACACCAAGAAGCATCCCAGTACCATCCCAGGATACACTATGGGTTAATGTGCCATTGGTTGATACGGTTAGATTATTAGCCACGGTGTAGTTTGCACCGGTACCCGCAAGTACAAGGTTTCCCTCTGTAACGGTTAAACTATTTGCAACTGTAAAGGCATTGGCTGAAGTTTTGTTACCAGAGCCATTAATTACTAGGTTGCCATAATCCGCACTTGCTACGGGCTGATTGCCATTATGATTGTAGTTAACCGTGGAGTTCTCTGCAAGAATTTTGAGACCATTAAAAAGGGCAATGGAGTTTACATTTACATTGAGTGCTCCTCCATTCTCAATCCGAAGCACACCGTTGGCTGCAATATTAATCGCATTATTCGTATTAAGTAAGCCACCATCCTCAATTTGAATGCCCGAGAATTCTCCTAGCGTCCATGCCCCTGCGGTGGTCATGGTATGGCCGTTCTGGATTATAAACTTTTGATAAACACCAGTTGTATTGGCTGGTGCCGAACCGCTGCCATCGGGTTGGGTATTCCAACTCGAGGTAAGGGCAGGGTTACCAGAGCCTGTAGAGTAGTATTTTGTGGCGTAGGTTATGATTACTAGACCTTGGGCGCCTGCCCCGCCAGTTCTTGTGCCATTACTTCTTCTCGCACCACTTCCTCCTCCCCCATAATTATGGCCAGGATTTCCATTAGTATTATCTGTATTATGACCTGCGCCACCGTTACCTCCATTTGTTGCAGTACCTGTTCCTGCTGTCCCTCTTGTGGCATTACCCCCAGCACCATTCGAGCCTGCACCACCACCCCCAGCACCTGTTATTCGATTAGCCGCAGGGTTTCCAGTAAATGCATTTCCTCCGTTTCCACCTGCATATATAACATCTCCAGTTGAGTTTGGCTCTGTGCCCCCAGATGCTCCATTATTATTATTTTGAGGAGCACCACTACCCCCAGCAGCAACTACTGTAGTTCCGTTAAAAGATGAGTTGCTACCATCCTGGCTTCCACCACCACCAGAACCTACCACAACGCCATTGGTGTAAACTGTACCCGGAATAACACTAAGTACGCTTCTGGCATAAGCTCCGCCACCACCTCCACCGCCTCGACCAGTAGTGGTTCTTGTGCCTCCACCGCCGCCACCACCCCATGCCTCTACAGTAACCTCAGTTACCCCAGCGGGTACGGTGTAGGTGTGCGTACCAACAGTATTGTAGGTTGTGGTATTGGGTTGCCCCCACGCCACAGTACTAGCAAGAGTAAGAGTTAGAGCAAGAGTTAAAACAATCACCTTAAGGCGTTGTAGCGGGTTTGTCAGTTTTAAAAGGCCTTGGGAAGTGATGAGATGGGAGATGCTACTTGGTTTCATGCGGTATCTTATAAGGCGATAAATACTATTATTTCAAAACTATGGGTTTGTGAAAATTCTACTCTTTTAATTTGTTGTGCAGCAGAGGTTAAATTGAAATCTGATGCTAAAAATAACGGGCAAAAGTAATCAAAATCCTAACACTTTTATGGATTATTGACAAACAGGCCAATAGTTGCTGCAAATAGCTTAACTACGCTGACTAATAGCCTGCCCCTTTGTCCGTATTCGGGCAAAACATTTGAAACAACCTTTTAAAACCAAATATTATGCCCAACCGTACAAGTAGCTAGCAGGCTGAATAGTAAAACACACGTATAGTTTCTCGTGTGTACGATTGTGGCAAGAGGAACCTGTCTCAAAACCATAAGGAATCAACCCTTTTCCTCAATAGCAACTATATTATCCATTTTACTCCAAAGGTTTTTTGGGGCTATCCATCAAGCAATATGCAGGATTCGCCAAAAACAATTCCCATGTCGTAAACAAATCCCCTGTAAATTCGTATCTTGTAGAGTTATTTCAGATTTCGAAAAAATAGTCAACGACCGTTTTCGGGCAATTTTACTTTTTAACACGGATTCAAACTTGCTTTAAACACCTGTATAATTGCTGCTTGTGCCCCATGTCGCAATAATTGCATAATAAAAGATGTATTTTTTACAACCATTTTCAGAAAAAACCATAGCAATATGATACGACATATACTCAAATCAACCACCCTGCAAACTTTAATTCTTGCTCTTGCTCTAACTCTTGCCGGGAGTGGGGCGTGGGGGCAAACCACAGGCGATTACCGAACCAATGCCTCGGGCACCTGGAGCTGGACAACAGTGGCAAACTGGGAAGTTTACAATGGGGCAAGCTGGGTTGTTGCAACAAATTACCCTGGACAAATTACAGAAGTTGGAACTGCAACCATACAAGCAAGCACTAGTGTAACGCTAGATGTATCACCCTCATACAGTATTCAAACATTAGTTATTGATGCTGTAGGATCTGAACTAGTTGTAAATGGCACATACTCATTAGCTGCTGGTTTGTCTATAGGTGGAGGTAACCTTACCATTGGAGTTTCTGGAAAATTTATTATTGAAGGAGACCTTACTTTAAGTTCAGGAATTATAACAAATAGCGGTGAGCTTATTGTAAAGGGCGATTTGTCAAAAACAGGAGGCGCAATTGCAAACAATGTCGGCGCTATAATGCTTTTTGCCGGAAATTTCTCCTCTGATGGCTCAATATCAAAGGATGGTGCTGCTTATATTTTTGACGACACACCTGTTCTGGGAGGCTTAACTCCTACTGGAGATGAAACGGCTGCCGAAAGCAGCCCAATTTGGACAACTTACTCATCTACACTAATCACTTGGTATTCATACAGAACAGCTGAGTGGAATC
Source organism: Tenuifilaceae bacterium (assembly GCA_034003245.1). Taxonomy (GTDB): domain Bacteria; phylum Bacteroidota; class Bacteroidia; order Bacteroidales; family Tenuifilaceae; genus Perlabentimonas. The sequence goes on along the minus strand of JAVEYY010000035.1, from coordinate 39,713 downwards.
ATCCCGATACCTGGACTACCGACCCCGGTGGCACAACGCTAGTGGGAACATACTCACCAAGGTATGGGGCAAAGTATGTTATTCTTCAGGGCAGAACAGTAACCTTAACAGAAGATGTTACCCAAGGACAACTTAGCGTAACAATTAATAGTAGCGCAACCCTCAATATGGGGCAAAAGGTATTCACAGAGCCATTAGAAAAACTCGCAGGGCAAGGGCTTCTGAAGCTGAATAATACTTCCCTCCCAACTGCAAGCACAAACACTTTTGTTGATTCAAACGGTGGAACCATAGAATTTAACAATAGTGTCAACTTTACCCTACCCGCAACTACCTACAACAACCTCACGCTTAACTTAGGTGGAGCAGCTAATATGGCAACTATGTTGGGGAATATTACTCTTAATGGCAACCTAAGTATTACAAAGGGAGTTTTCAGAATTAACGATAATACTCCCACCACAAAGCTGGAGCTAACCATAAACGGAAATGTTTCCGTTAGCTCAGCAGGTTCAATAACTGTTGGTAATGGTTCAACCAATGATGTAACGTCTCCTCATGGTATAACAGGGGGAACCGCACCCTTTATGAACTACTACGAAAAGTTTCACAGAGTAGTGATCAATGGAAATTTTACCAATAATGGTACTGTAAGATTCACCAACCTGAACTATCCTGTTTACAATGCCTTTCCTCCTCTTTTAAATACGGCAACATCTGGTGCTGCATCAGTTTACTTTATGGGCAATACCAACAGCTCATTGGTTTGTAATGGAACGACTGATTTTTACAATTTAATACTCGATAAGGGAATAGATCAAACCTACGAGCTCAGCATCAACTCAACCGATTACCCCAATTTTCGTCTTTTTGGTGCCAATAGTGCTGCTGGAGAGACATTGTCAGGTGAGTCAATATTTAAAAAAGCCCTATGGATAAGGAATGGAACCTTGCGGCTTTATGGCGAAGTGGTTATTCCCTCCCTAACTGAAGGAGCAGAATCAGGTACGCCTAATTCAGATTACTATATCCCATCTACTGCTGGTTTTGTTATTGAGGGGCCAGATGTTGTTGTGCTATCAACTGCTGTTAGCTATCTAGAAATAAATGCCGCATATGGAGTTAGTGCTACCTCCAACACGGATGTTGGTATTAATGACGCTGGAACGGGTGCTGTTTCTTTATCGGTTTACGGAACACTTCAGGTTAATGAGGGGTACCTTTCCACACGACAATCGGGCGGCATTATCTACTGGGGCTCATCGTCAGGGCAAATACTGATCAACGGAGGAACTGTTGATGCGCGACAGCTTAGAACGGCTGGCAGTTCGGGAGGTTTAACCGCTTACAGGCAAGCAGGAGGGATATTAAGTTTGCGCGGTAGATTTACACAAACCATTACAGCTGCAACAATTATAGATGTTGCCAGCCTGAGGAGCGTTCCTGTAAACACCTCATCAAGGAATACAACTGGGCTACAAGCACAAGTTGGCACTTTCAATATCGATAGAGACGATAATATCTTTGAGATGTCAGGGGGAACTATTGAAATTCTTGATGTGTGTGGGGAAGTTATAATAGACACTAAACCATACAGCAGAGCGTTAGAAGTAAATTCTTTACCCGCTTATTACAACGTTACAGGAGGGAATATTGTTATTAAACCAACATCAGGTGGAGGCACCGATTATCCTTACGATATTGTATCATCAGCGCCACTTTACAATGTTTCCATTGATAGGGTTAGCGGAGCTCAACCCGTAAGGCTAACTAATATACCTGCAATAATACCTCCATCAACAACTAAAGCAGGGGTAACACAGCGCTTAAATCCCCCTCTTGTTGTTCTAAACAATCTATCGCTTAGTAATGGTGCAACCCTAAACGCCTCCAGCTATGAGGTTAAGGTTGGAGGGAACTTTACCCTACCCACTGGTAACACATACACCCCAGGTACTAACCGCACAACCTTTAATGGCTCGGGTACGCAAACATTTACTGGAGGGGGAACAATTACCGGAAATTTCAACGTACTAAAAGTTGATAAGCCCAGCGGCACCATTACCCTTGCGGGTGACCCTGCTAGCTATACAGTTAGCGACTCTCTAATTATCACCCAAGGAACACTCGATGATGGGGGCAAAACCCTTAATGTGGCTGGGCATATCTATGTGGGTGGCACACATACTGGGGATGGGAAGATTGTGCTGAATGGAACATCCGCCCAAACTATTGAGGCGGATGTTTTAGGTGAACCAAGCCTTGGAAACATAGAACTTAATAATAATTCAAACCCTGGGGCTCGGCTTCTATCACACTTAACAATAGGTCCATTAACACTCAATGCAGATATTGGTGGTAATAGTATATTCGACATTCAAAAATATTTGCTTAACATAACTGGGGGAGTTATTTCTTCAACAGGTACTCTGGCTTTTGGGCCAACTAAAATGGTTAGAACGAATGGGTCAATTGGTGCAAGAGGGTTGAAGGTAAATATTAGCCTCTCAGGAACAACTTCACCAGATTATTTGTTCCCTGTTGGAGTGCTTGATGTTGGAACAAACAGGTATGACCCATTCACACTACTTACACCAGGAAACCCTGGAACTACTTCTGGTTCTATTACTGTTGTCCCAATTAATGAATATCACTCGACGGTTTCCAAAACCGGTGATGTTATACCTTTCTACTGGACAATTAAAACAACAGGTTTTGTTGGTGCAACACCAACAGGCTTTCAATACTTTTTTAGTTACCACGGCACTATAAATAATAATCAAAACGCAGCTTCGTATCTTGATTACAATTCGACTGACGGATGGGTACAATCAGGGTCAGTTGACCAAGGTAACAGCACAATAACTTTCAGCACGGGGTTAGGGTTTATTTCTACGGATTTTACTGCTGGGAAGAAGTCGGCATTTAATAAACCAAGGATTTTATATAGTTTAACTAATGGAGATTGGCATTTAAAAGGAACCTGGACAGAGAATGATACCCATACTGGAGGAAGTACAAATCAAGGCCCAAGAGTTTTTGACAGATTAGTTATTGGTGTTGACCATCAAATTACTATGACCACGTCGCTGACAAGGGTTGCCGGAGTTGAAATTAAGAGCGCAACAAATCCTAGTTCTCCCCCAACACTTATTAAGCCTGCAGGTGCAACAGCCTATATTTTAACTGCTGTTAGTGGTGGCGGTCGTTATCAGCAGTTTGATAACAACACACCCGATGCTGACTTCGAAGACTTTTGTAATAACGAAACTGCTGTTTTTGAATATGCTGGGGGGGCATACACAATAGGTACAGCCATTAATACTTATCCCAACCTCCATATCACCAGCACCTCAGCAAACCAAACCAAAACCCTACCCGATGCCAGTATTTTGGTAAGGGGTAATCTTAGGATGAACTCAACCTTTACTAACAGCAACCTTGCCCTTAACAGCAGTACTTCAGCCCGAACGCTAACTGTATATGGCAATTTAGAGCAAACCAACGCCAGTCGCTTAACTATTCCCGCTACCACAGGCCAAAAAACTATAAATATCTATGGCGATATAAACTTTATGTACAATAGCACCGATCAGGTAAATGGTATCGTGGTTACCTCGGGGGCTGGTACAACACACAAGCTAAACTTCTATGGTAGTACCATAACCAGCGGAAGATCACTGCTATCCTTTTATAACGCAGGAGTCTCAAACCAAATGGATTTATACCTATTTGGGTCAGGTAACACTACAATTACTAATACAACAAATTTAACTACCAACTTCACTCTAAATAGTTTAATAGTAAACAAGGGCTCACTAAGCGATAATGTTTACTTTCAGAATAACTTTACCCTTGGCGCGGCAACCAATACAACGCCTAAAGCTCTCCAGCTAAACACAGGCACATTGATTCTGGAGCATCCATCAACCAATATCACCCTAACAACGGGCGGAGGGGTATTTACAATACCACAAACAGGAGCATTAATACTTAGGGGTGGTGCTAAGGTGGAGATACCAAACACTGCTGCTAATAACACTGGCGTTTTTCTTGATGGATTGCTAAGAGCAGAAGGATCATCTGAGATAAATATCGGAAATGGTGGGAACGGCAATAATTATTACATTGAGTATTCGGGATCGAGAAATGCAGCAATAGAGTTGTTAGAGAATTCGGTACTGCGTGTAAATTCTCAAATTCGGCGCTCAACTGCACAAACAAATGGCGTGCTAAAGTACACACAGAGTGGATCAAGCCAGACAACGATCTTTGGTAATGGCGTAAATCAAACCCGAGCCAAGCTGGAGGTTGTCAATGCTGGCAGTTTATTCTCAATGTCCGATAACTCAACCCTGACCATTGTTCGTGGAGGTGGCACAACCTTTGGCGATTTATACCTCAGGCCCGCTTCTGGAAGTGTAACCGGTGGTACAATCAATATAGGTTCAACTGTAAATAATCAAACATTTAAGTTTGATGCCAGTACTGCCCTGAACAACCTAAGCATTGTGAGCCCTTCTGCATCAAACAATGCTCAGCTAATGGTGAGCCCATTGGTGTTAAATGGTACCCTTAACATTGGTGCAAATACCACCTTTGATGCTAACAGCATAAATGTTACCCTAAAGGGCGATTTAACTAATAATGGTACATATACTCCGGGTACTAACACAACAACACTCAATGGCAACGTACAGCTCATTAATGGGTCAAATGCCGTTACGCCTTATAATTTGGTTGTAAACCCCACCACTTCTGTTACTTTAAGCCGCGACATAATTGTTGAGAACAATTTAGAAATACAGAGAGGAACGCTTTCAACCGGGGTGAATGATATAGAGGTTAAAGGTAACTTAACAAACAATGCAACCCATAGTTCTTCGGATGGAAGGTTAATCTTAAATGGAATAAATGGCCAGCAGAATATATACGGATCGGGTACATATAGCTACTTAGAGCTTGACAATAACGATGGGGCAAGGCTTAATAACAACATCACCTTAACAAAGAACTTTTACTTGACCAATGGAATACTTAATATTAATCAGTATCTGCTTACCCTTAGGGAGGACAGCTATATTGAAATATTAGCAGAATTTGGTCCCAATAGAATGATTGCACCCGATGGGGTTTATAGTAATGTTGGGATTAGAAAGTACTTTAACGCGATTGCAAGTGAAACCACATTTACTTTCCCCCTAGGTGTAACTGGCACTCCAAACAAATATACACCAGCACTTGTAACCATTACTTCAACCGATGCTGGGTTTATTAGAGTAAATAGCATTAACGACAGACACCCCGCAACCACAGATCCTTGGAGGGTACTCAAGTATTACTGGGAGGTTGAAAGTTCTGTAACAAACTTCTGGGGTGAAATTAACGTGAAGTACGATCAGCTAGATGTTAAGCAACTTGATTCAGACGAGGTTAACTATGTTGCTGCAAGGGTTATTGAGGGATCGGATCAATGGAGTAAGGCGCTGGAAGGGTCTGGAACAGACAATGTTGATGAATCCCTTAATAAAGTTTACTTCAATTTTGAGGGTGTAAATAATATGGGTGGCGAATATACGGCAGGTCACTTTGATGATATTCCCAATGTTATTCCTACATACTATAGTAAGGCTGGTTCTGGGAATTGGGATAATATTAATCACTGGGACCCAGTTGCTCCTGCTGGTGGACCAAGTGGTTTTATAGTGGTTATACCCAGTGGTAGTACGGTCGTAACAAATGGAAATAGACGTTTTGCCTATCGAACTGCAATAAATGGAAGGTTAGAGGTTGGCGATACTTATGGGCACAATCTCGGTCTCGTAACAGGAACGGGAACATTGGCCCTTGAGAATCCAAATCTACCGGCAGGTCGTTTTACAAATTTCTTAACCTGCGCCGGGGGTGGTTTGGAGTATGGTGGAACAGATGATTATGATATTATTTCCGACAGGATAGAGACCTTAAGGTTTGTTCATTTTGTTGGATCAGGTACCCGTTGGTTACCCGATAAAGACTGGGTAATATGCGATGAGTTTAGAATAGACGGACCAATTGTTGATAATAAGTATAACAGGCAGCTTACCATAGGTGGTGCAATGAATAGGGACAATGGTACTTTTCTTTCAGGAACGGGAGCTGGAGCAACCGTTAAATTTAATGGTATAGCGCCACAATTCCTGTCGGGATTTAACACTTCAACAGGCAGTCCTCTCAATAATCTAGAGATTGATAACCCCGATGGCTTAGCCCTTGGTAGTCAAATAGATTTCAAAGGAGACCTAAAGCTTACAAGTGGGAAAATTGTAACAACAGACCTTAACTTACTTTATATGCTAAACGATGGTGGCGGCAAGGTTGTTGTTCCTGAGGGTGGTAAGTCAACCTCGTATGTCGATGGCCCTATGAGAAAGAAGGTTATGGGTGGTTCGGATTTTGTTTTCCCTGTTGGAATGGGTTCTCGATATGGCAAGTTGGCTTTAATTAGTCCATCAAATGACGACTGGACTGTTGAATATTTTAATTCAGCATATGTGGACCCAGATGTTATAAGCCCACTTACCACTGTAAGTTCATCGGAACACTGGAGGGTTATTGCTCCTAATAACACAACATCGCAAGCCACAGTGAGATTGCGTTGGGATGGACTAAGTGATATTAATCCCACAAGTGTTGCTGGAGGCTCAGCTAATATGCGAGTTGCAGAGTTTGATGGCAACAATTGGGTCGAAAAAACTACCGTTGTGGATGATGTAAACCAAACTGTTAGAACAGACGCAAATATTTTTATCAAAAACACAGGGGATCCCCAGTATTATACACTGGGGGCGGTAACAACTGTTACTCCACGTGCTAGATTTGCTACTTTAGATGATATTTGTGAGGGAACCCTTATTCCTGTTACTTTTTCAGGTGTAGTGGCAGCTGATCTGAACTACGAAATAAAATATACAATCAACAATATCGATGAAACAACCGTTACAATAACAGCCTTACCCTACCCTGGGATACCCACAGCGGGGAAACCAGGAACCTACAGATTGACAAGTTTTAGGTATAGGGTTAATGGTACACCGCAGGGAGGCACGGTTGATAATGCAGAAGCACTTATTGTGAATGAATCTCCAGTTGCCCCTACAGCAAGTGATGTGTCAAGATGTGGTCCCGGTTCAGTTACCCTTGAAGCAAGCGGTGCTGTTGCAGGCGAAAATTACAGGTGGTACACAGCAGCAACAGGGGGAACAATGCTTCAGGAAGATGATGCAACATATATAACTCCTTATATCAATATTACAACCACTTACTATGTTGCAATATATAACGCAACATCTGGCTGCGAAAGTAACCGTACTGCCGTACAGGCAATTATAAAACCTAAGCCCGAAATAACTCTATTGGGTTCAGCTGAACAGATATGCGATGGTCAGCCATTTACACTGACAGTTAACTTTACCACCTTCCTTGACTTATACAGCATTTTAATAACTGAAAATGCTGTAAGTATTGTGAATGAAGCCGCAGATGACCAAACAGCTAATCCGTTTGAATATACTAATGCGTCTATGGAGTGGAACGGTACAGATCCTGGAAAGGTTTATTCATATGGTGTAACAGTCACAAAAGATGGTTGTGTAAATGACCCGGTACCTAATGTTACCGTCACCGTCTGGAAAATCCCCGAAACCGGGCCACAGTACCATATCCCCAACACCTTTGGGGAGTAGTAAATATCGAGAATAAGGAGAGACCTGAGCGTATTGCTCGGGTCTTTTTTTTGAACCATGCTCTAGCTCCGCACTTTAAACGCAAAGGCACAAAACCGCTAAAGCGGCTATTAGCCTTTTGCCATTGCCTGTCTCTTCGGTCTTCCAACTTCAAAATTCATTGTTCGATATTCTACTCTTCGCCCCCTGCCCTTCGCCTCATCGGTCTTCGGTCTTCTTGCTCACTACACATGCTCTTGCTGTTTTTCCCCCTGCGAGCTATTTCCGCTACATTTTGTTTATATTGGGGTTTATTCGCTAAATTTGTAAACTAATCGCCATCTCCCGCAAAAATTTCCCTGTGGGTTACCGGGCGAAGCTGTGTAGCACGGCAATCATCTGATCAGCATTCGCTACCGTCATTGCGAGCGCAACGAAGTGGAGCGAAGCAAACTGTTTAGAGCGTTGCAGAAAGTGCTCTATTGTTATACAGTATAATCAGCATAGAAAAGATTGCTTCGTTCGCCAAAGAAAGGCTCCCTCGCAATGACGAAAACCTACCGTCATTGCGAGCGCAGCGAAGCAAACTGTTTAGAGCGTTGCAGAAAGCGTTCCATTGTTATACAGTATAATCAGCATAGAAGAGATTGCTTTGTTCGCCAAAGAACGGCTCCCTCGCAATGACGAAAACCTACCGTCATTGCGAGCGCAACGAAGTGGAGCGAAGCAATCTGCTTCGAGAATTGCAGATAGTGCTCCATTGTAATACAGTATAATCAGCATAGAAGAGATTGCTTCGTTCGCCAAAGAACGGCTCCCTCGCAATGACGAAAGATAGCAAAGAAACCAACAACACAAACAAAATATACCCGTGAGAATTAAACCATTTATTATAGTAATTGCCATAACCATGGCTTTCGCCTCGTGCAACCGCCGTGCGCAGCTGCTATATATGAATAACATTACCAGCGATCAGGATCTCCCGATCGCAACTCCACCGCCCTACCTGCTTAAATCGGGCGATGTGCTATTTATCCAGCTTATCACGCAGAATCCCGACATTAGCCGTATGTTCAACAACCCGTCGGGGAATACTTACTCCAGCCAGAGCCGCGACGAGGCCTCACTCTACCTTACCGGCTATAGCATCGACGATGAGGGCAACCTAACACTGCCCTACTTGGGCAAAGCCCATGTTAAGGGGCTTACCCTCGACCAGGCCCGAGCCGTTATTCAGGAGAAAACCGAAACCATCTACAAGGATGCCTCGGTAATTGTGAAGATGGCCAACTACAAGATTACCGTCCTAGGCGAAGTGCGCCGCCCCGGTAACTTCCGCAACTTCAACGATAACCTCACTATCTTTGAGGCCCTTGCCACCGTTGGCGATATCTCCGAGAATGGCGACCGCAAGAATGTGCTTGTGGTTAGGCAAACCGCGCAGGGTAATAAAACTTTTAGCATAAATCTGGGCGACAAGTCGGTTTTAACCTCCGAGGCCTTCTACCTGCTCCCCAACGATGTGGTAATAGTTAAACCCATCGGCAACAAGGTATTCCAGATGAACCTTCCCTACGTTAACCTAACGCTCTCGTCGATTAGTACAATAATTCTGCTTTATAACTTTATAACTAGGCTTTAAATGTTACGAGTTGCGGGTTACGAGTATGTTAAGGATTAAAAAGTTGCTAATAGAATGAAAGTTGAAAAGTTTGAAAACCTCGAAATCTGGCAAGAAGCCAGGGATCTTTGTAAGTACATATTTTCATTAACAACGAAAGAACCCTTTTCCAAAGACTACAAACTCCGTGATCAAATACATGGCTCTTCCGGATCAGTAATGGACAACATAGCAGAGGGTTTTGAGCGTGATGGAAGAAGAGAGTTTATACAATTTTTAAGCATAGCTAAAGGATCGTGTGGAGAGACTCGATCTCAGTCTTTTCGTGCGTTTGACTTTGGCTATATTCAGCAAGAAGAGTTAAATAATCTAATCGATCGTACAGAACGACTTGGAAAAAGAATTGGCAGTTTTATTAACTACTTAAAAAAGTCAACTATTAAGGGAAGCAAATTCGACTGACACAACCCCTAACCCGCAACCCGCAACCCCTAACCCGCAACCCGCAACCCCTAACCCGCAACCCGCAACCCATAACTCGTAACCCATAACTCGTAACCCATAACCCATAATATGGAAACTCAAAATTCATATCCAAATATTCCGGAGGAAACACTCGATCTAAAACGCTACTTCTTCCTTTTTCTCGGAAAGTGGTACTGGATAGCTATCTGCGTATTTGCAGGGCTGTTTGTGTCTTACCTGGTAAACCGTTACTCCGAGCAGGTGTACTCGGTTAAAGCCTCGCTGCTGGTGGGCAATGCCGATGGCCGGCGTGTTGGCCCTAACGTGCAGATGCTTATGCGCGAGATGAATATTATGCAGGACAAGAAGCGTATTGAGAACGAGATGGGAATCCTTAAGTCCTACTCCCTGTCGCGCATAGCCATCGACGAGCTGCCCGATTTCAGCATTACCTACGTGAATGTTGGCCGGCGGGGTATTGCCGAGAGCAAGCTTTATAATCGGTCACCTTTTGTGGTGAGTATCGACACCTCGCAGAATAATATTACAGGTTACCCGGTTTATATCAATATAATCTCTAAAACCCACTACGAGCTTAGTTTTGGCGACGATAAGAGTGATGTTACCAAACAATTTGGCGAGCAGTTTACCGATAATCGCTTCTCCTTTACCATCACCCTCCGCGATTCCAGTACCTTTGAGCTAAGCCGTCAGAGCAATAAGTACTACTTTACCATTAACAATCCACATTCCCAGGCCATATCGTACATGAGCAAGATTGGCCTCGAGCTCAACGACAAGCAGGGGAGTCTGCTTACCCTCTCGTCGCAGGGCTTTGTGGCGCAGCAGGAAGCCGATTTTATCAACAAGCTGATGGAGGTGTATATCCGTAAGGATCTGCAGGATAAATCGCAAACCGCTGAGAACACCATTGAGTTTGTCGAGGGTCAGATTAAGGGCATCTCCGATTCGCTCCGCAAGGCCGAGATGCTGCTACAGAATTTCCGCATGGGCAAGGGCATTATCGACCTCAGCACCGAGGGGCGCGCGCTGCTTGAACGCCTAGAACGCCTCCACGCCGAGAAGAATATGCTCACCCTTCAGATTGAGTACTTTAAGTATCTCGAGGGTTATTTAAAGGAGAAAAAAGACTTAAAGGGGCTGGTGGCTCCCGCCTCCATTGGAATCGACGACGCCAGCATCTCCACCATTGTGAACGACCTTAACCGTCTCACCCTGGAGCGCGATGGCCTGCTTATGTCCATTCGTCCCGACAATATCAGGGTAACCACCATCGATCAGAATATCAGCAGTCTTATTTCCCTGCTCTTCGAAAAGCTCGATGGTATGCGCAAGGTGAATAGCATCAGGATAAGGGAGATCGATCGCCGTGTAACCGAGCAGGAGCAGCAGCTACGTTTGCTCCCCGTAACCGAACGTGAGCTCATTAACATGGAGCGGATGTTCAGTATCCACGAGAAGTTCTATACATACCTTATGGAGAAACGTATTGAGGCTGGTATTGCCAAGGCATCGAGCGTATCCGACAACAGGATTATCGACGAGGCCCGTGCCGATATGGCCTCCGTTGTAAAGCCCAACAAAAAGATGAACTACATCATGGGCTTTATTATTGGGCTGCTAATCCCTGTGGGGCTTATTCTGCTTTTCGATCAGCTTAACAACTCCATTCAGGACATATCCCATATTGGTCAAAAAACCAAGGTGCCTCTTATGGGTACCATCGGGCACAATCCCTACGAGAGTTTTCTGCCTGTTTACGATAAGCCCAAATCATCTTTCTCCGAATCGTTTAGGGCACTTCGCACCAATCTCGAATTTATGCTGGGCGACAGCCAGGGCAAGGTGGTGCTGGTATCCTCAACCATAAGCGGCGAGGGCAAATCCTTTGTGGCCTCCAACTTGGCAATCAGCATGGCCATGCTTGGGAAGAAAACCATAATTCTTGGTCTCGACCTACGCAAACCCAAGGTGCACAGTCTTTTTGGAATTGATAACTCCAGGGGAATGAGTACCTACCTAATTGGACGCGATAGCTTGGAGTCCATACAAGTCGATACCAATATTCCAAATCTCACAATTATCCCCTCGGGGCCTATACCCCCAAACCCCGCTGAGCTGGTGGCTGGCGAACGGCTCGAGCAGCTTGTAGCCGACCTGCGTAACACCTTCGATATGGTAATTATCGATTCGCCTCCCGTAGCCATTGTTACCGATGCCGTGCTGATTAGTCGCCTTTGCGACACCACGCTCTTTGTGCTGCGCCATCGTTATACCACCCGCAATGTGCTGGAGCTGGTCGACGATCTGTCCAAATCAAAAACCATTAAAAATATGGCCTTGCTGCTCAACGACTTTAAGCGACCACGGGGCTATGGGTATGGGTATAACTATGGCTACGGTTATGCCTACAGCTACGGTTACGGCTATACCGATGGATACAAGTATGGGCAGGGGTACTACACCGACGAGGAGAACGGCAGCAAGGTAACCGGGTTCTTTAGGCGGTTCTTTGGGTAGCACCCACAAAAGACTATCCACAAATCCACCTGTCGGTAGACAGGTTACACAATTTACCGCTAATATGAAATTTGATTAAACTTGCCTGCTGGCAAGCAGGTTTGTGTTAACCTGCCCGCAGCAGCCTGTCTGGCCGGTAGGCAGGGCGGGTCTGTGAACCAAAAATAATACACAACTAAAAGACAACATATTAACCATAACATATAAATAGTATAAATAAAAGTCAATATATTGAACGATATATATAACATACTAGATAGGTACAATCCCGATAATGCGGCCAAAGCCATTGCAGCAAGAGCAAAGCAGCTTAGATTAGCAGTGAATATCACCCAGCATCAGCTTGCCCAGCAATCGGGTGTAAGCCATGGGTCAATAAAGCGATTTGAGAGCACTGGGTTAATATCACTACAAAATCTGCTTCGAATTGCAGTTACACTTAATGCAGTTGATGATTTCACAAAACTATTTGCCCGCACTAGTTACAACTCCATAGATGAGGTTGTAAAACACCAAAAGGTTAAAAAACGCCAGAGAGCAAGAAATAGTGAAGATTAAAGATATTGACATAATTACCGTTAGGCTAAATGACGATATTGTTGGGAGGATTGCACTAACACCCGAAGGCATTGCTGCTTTTGAATATGATAAAAATTGGATTGCCAACGGTTTTTCCATTTCACCATTTTTCCTGCCACTTAAACCAGGAGTATTTACAGCAAAACAGCATCCTTTTTATGGTAATTTTGGAGTATTTGCCGATAGCTTGCCCGACGGGTGGGGTAACCTGTTACTCGATAGACTGCTTAAAAAGAACCATGTTAATCCTGCATCATTAAATTTGCTTCAGAGGCTTGCCATTGTGGGTAGTAACAGAATGGGTGCCCTATGCTATGAACCAGAATTTAACCTAGTAAGCCCAATAGGCTCAAATGATTTTAACACTCTTGCCGTTGAGGTAAAAAAAATTCTTGGGGAAGAGGAGAGCTCCAGCGAATTGGAAAAACTATGGTTTATGGCAGGTTCATCGGCTGGCGCCCGACCAAAAGTTATGATTAAGCACGATAACGAGCATTGGCTTGTGAAGTTTCCCTCATCAACAGACTCTAACGATATTGGTGCAGTGGAATACCAACACTCTATTTTAGCCCGAAAGGCAGGGTTACTTATGCCCGAAACCAAACTTTTTGAGGGTAAATTCTTTGGCGTTAAACGGTTTGATATTGCTAATAACAAAAGAGTGCACATACACTCTGCTGCCGGATTGCTTCATGCCGACTTTCGGTTACCCTCGCTCGACTATACAGAGCTAATTAAAGCAACCCGAGCTATAACGAGAGATGAGAATGAGGTTGAAAAGATGTTCCGCCTTATGGTATTTAATGTGCTAATTGGCAATAAGGACGATCATGCAAAGAATTTTTCATTTAGCTATACTGACAACAAGTGGAAATGCTCCCCTGCATACGACATTCTGCCCAGCAATGGTTTAAACGGTGAGCATACTACTAGTATTGCGGGCAATGGAAAGCCAAATGTAGAAGATATGCTTAGGGTTTCACTACAAACATCGATACCTAAAACAAATGCAACAAGGATTATTGATGAGGTAAGATCTGCTCTTTAATTAGTTGTCCCAAATCCTGAGCCCAGCCAAAACCTAGCACTGGCAAATCACAAACTCATAATCCGCAAAGGACTATCCGCAAAGGACTATCCACAAACGCTTATCCACAAATTAGCACAAATTCCCACTAATAAGAAATTTGAGTAAATTTGTGTTAATCTGTGGACAAAAAAGAAGAGCTAATCAGTGGACAAGCTATCCACAAAGGCTATCCACAACCGAGCGCACTTTGCGAGCTTGCCTATCTGCAAGCAGGCTCGGCGAACTTAGCGTAGCGATCTCACGACCGACAGGGAGTAACATAGCCAAATTACACAACCGAGCGCACTTTGCGAGCTCACCGAAGGTAAATTAGCACAAAACTGCTTGCCAGCAGGCAAGTTACCACAAATAATAATTTGAGAAAATTCGTGTCATTTTGTGGACAAAAAGAAATCCCAATCCGTGGACAAAAAGACTAATCTGTGGCCCAAAAGATGGAAGACTACCCCTACAAGGACGAATGCTACCAAATAATTGGCTGCACGATGGAGGTGCACAATGAGTTGGGCTGTGGGTTTCTTGAGCCTGTTTATCAGGAGGCACTATCCGTTGTATTAACAGAAAATGGCATCCCACACGAAAGAGAAAAGTTGCTTGAAATAAATTTTCGAGGCGCAGTGCTTGAAAAGAAGTATGTTGCCGATTTTATTTGCTTTAACGAGATAATCCTTGAAATTAAGGCTTTGGATGCCATCCACCCCGACCATCTAGCCCAAGTAATTAACTACCTAAAAGCAACAGGCAAAAAGCTAGGACTAATCATTAACTTTGGAGCGAAAAGTTTGCAGTACAAAAGGGTAATACTTTAGACTATCCACAAAGGCTATCCACAAATTACACAACCGAGCGCACTTTGCGAGCTCACCGAAGGTAAATTAGCACAAATAAAAAATTTGAGGAAATTCGTGAAAATTTGTGGACAAAAAACCCAATCTGTGGACTATTTATCCACAAAGACTATCCACAAATTACACAAATTAGCACAAATAATAAATTTGAGATAATTCGTGAAAATTTGTGGACAAAAAGAGATGCCAATCTGTGGACAAAAAACCTAATCTGTGGACAATAAGAAATGATAATATGACCAAATTACAACAGGTTACAATCCTTAACCTCCCCAAAATAGAAGATCCCCGCGGTAACTTAACCTTTATTGAGGAGCAAAACCATATTCCCTTTGAGATTAATCGCGTTTACTGGATCTACGATGTGCCCGGTGGCGAAACCCGCGGAGGCCATGCATTTAAGGAGCAAAAGGAGTTTATTGTGGCCCTTTCGGGTAGCTTTGATGTTGTAATTACTGATGGTAAAGAGGAGAATAGGTTTCACCTAAACAGATCGTATTATGGTTTATACATCCCCAACGGTCTTTGGCGACACATGGATAATTTCAGCACAAACTCCGTTGCACTAGTACTCTCATCTACTTTTTTCAATGAGAATGATTATATTCGTGAACTCAACGACTATTCCAATTGGATAAAAGAGAATTAAATACCGTTTACGACTGTCGCATTGTTCAGCTACCCAAAATTCACAATAGGGCTGGCAATATTACAGCATTGGAAAATAATTTAACAGTACCATTTGAGGTTAAAAGAGTTTACTATCTATACGATGTACCAGGAGGCGAAGAACGAGGTGGCCATGCCCACAAGGAGTTACAGCAGTTTATTATTGCCGTTAGTGGATCATTTGATGTAGTGCTTAATGACGGGGAGAACATGCGAACAGTTCATCTCGACAGGCCATTTAATGGGCTTCATATTGTACCAAGCATTTGGCGAGAATTAGTTAACTTCTCTTCTGGATCAATTTGTTTAGTTTTGGCTTCTCGTAAGTACGAGGAAACAGACTACATAAGAGCATTTGAAGATTTTTTAGTTTTTAGGAATGAAGAATAGAATACACCCTACCTCAGATGTGCAAACAAACAGGATAGGAGAACTGACTACTATTTGGCAATTCTGTGTTGTTCTTAAGGATGCAAAAATTGGCTCTAATTGCAACATTAACTGCAATGTTTTTATAGAGAACGATGTAATAATTGGCGATAATGTAACCATTAAGCCGGGCGTACAAATTTGGGATGGGTTAAGGGTTGAGGATAATGTATTTATTGGGCCAAATGTTACTTTTACCAACGATTTGCTCCCCCGATCAAAAAATTACCCCGATAAATTTTTACAAACTATCATCCGAAAAGGGGCAAGTATTGGAGCGAATGCCACAATTATTGCTGGTATTGAAATTGGTGAGTATTCAATGATTGGTGCGGGTAGTGTTATTACTAAAAATGTACCACCATTCACATTGTGGTATGGTAACCCTGCAAAACATAGGGGTTATGTTACAAAGAGCGGTACTATTATATCGCTGAAGCTTACTGATAAAGAAGGAAATAAATATTTGATAGAACAAAATGAACCTATAAAAGAGTTAGCGGAGTAATTGCAAGACAAGTAACATATAGAACTTCATTTTCGTATAGTATAGTCCTATAAGCATAATAACAAATAGATAATAATTGGTATGAAAACAACAGCAATACACCAATACGATGACTGGTTCCTTATCAATTTACCGGGGCTAGGGAGCTCACCAGATAAAAAAATTGAGATTAGTATCCAATTACCCGATAAGGAGCAGCAGAAGCAGGACTATAAGTCATTGCGTAGTGCAATGGTTAAGGGACGTTACCAGGAAAAGAAAAACAGGGAGATTATTGAGGATCCAATAGCTTTTTACCAACAAGATATTGATGAAATCCTTGGATCACAAGGAATAAATTCTGTTGAGGATATACTAAGTAGAATATAAAAGCCAAACGCCATAATGTTATATTTTTTCGATAATAATTTTGTTATTGATATTATTACACGCCGTAAGGATATTCCTATTCTGCATCTCAAACTTTTTTATTATCTTATATCATCAAAGCGAGCTGCTATTTCATCAAGTCAAATTCACAACCTAAGGTATATAATTGCAAAACACTACAAGCAGTTCGAATCCGATTACTTTCAAATTGAATCGAAGTTAAGGGTTATTAAAACTCCAGCATATATTGATTCGGTTAGCGAATTGGCAAAAGCCGATATTGAGGATTATCTAATTGAACTCTCCGCTACTACTGAGAATGCAAAGATCATTACTTCTGATAAGCTTTTCATAAAATTATCAGAAATCGCCATAACCCCTTCCGATGCATTAAAAGAAATCAAAAGAGTGCATTGCGGTATCGAGTTTCTGCCCTTAAAAAAAATTAACGATGTATACCAACCCGAAATCGATAGAGCCTATGATAGTGTCATAAAATCGGGATGGTACCTACTTGGCAATAAGGTAAAGGAGTTTGAAGAAAACTTGGCTGAATACATCGGCGTAAAACATGCCATTGGAGTGGCTAACGGACTCGATGCCCTTAGGCTAATACTTAAAGCCTACATTGAATTGGGAACCATGAAAGAGGGCGATGAGGTGATTGTTCCCGCCAACACATACATAGCCACCATACTGGCCATTACCGACAACCGCTTAAAACCCGTGCTGGTTGAACCCGACATTAACACCTACAACCTCGACATATCATTGGTTGAGCAACATATAACCGAACGCACCCGAGCCATAATGGTTGTTCACCTTTACGGACGAGTATGCTGGAGCCAGGAGTTGGAACAAATTGCACAAAAGTACAATCTTAAATTAATTGAGGACAACGCCCAAGCCATAGGAGCAGTTTACACATATCCAGAACACAAAACGTCGAATCTCGTCAAATCAGCAAAATACGCAGATTTTACGAGACACGGCGCAGAACCTAAAACGCAGAACGCAGAACGTCGAACGCAAAAAACTGGTTCCCTAGGCCACGCTGCGGGATTCTCCTTCTACCCCGGCAAAAACCTCGGAGCTCTTGGCGATGCCGGTGCAGTAACAACCAACGATGATGAGTTAGCCGAAGTAGTTCGTGCGCTTGGAAACTACGGAAGTAAGCAGAAATATATTAACGAGTATCAGGGCTTAAATAGCCGATTAGACGAGATTCAGGCCGCCTTCCTCTCAGTTAAGCTAAAGTACCTCGATGCCGAAAACCAACGCCGCCGTGAAGTAGCCCAATACTATTGCGAGAACATAAAGAACGAAAAAATTATACTACCAAACCAATCATTCAATCATTCAATCATTCAATCATTCAATCACGTCTGGCACCTATTCGTTATCCGCCACCCAAACCGCGATAAGCTGCAAAAGTATTTAAGCGATAATGGCATTCAAACCCTAATACACTACCCTATACCGCCTCACAAGCAAAACGCTTATTCGACTTATGGCAACACATACTTGCCAACAACCGAACAACTTCATAACGAAGTTGTTAGTCTACCCATATACCCTACACTTAAGGAAACAGATATGTACGAGGTAGTTAATGCAATAAACAATTCAAAATTTTAATTGCTGAAATGAACCGAGCCATGATCCGCCAATTGGCGGAAAACACACATTCCAATGATTATTTTTGGAACTATTTAGGCCATCAGGCTCGCTTCGTAAATCATGGCGAGCTCCATCTGTACCTTTGAAAATTAAAAAAATTAACAGATGAAAAAGACCATTTCAAATATTGTAAAAATCTTAACACCAGATTTTACTCACAAATGGCTGAAGGGGTTTTATAAATATATCAACAACATTTTTTTCAAAATCAAACTCCATAAGGTTAGACGAAACCACAAAAGAGCATTAGAGGTTGTAAGGCAAAAGAACAAGGTTAAGGTGGTTTTTCTGCTTATACACGATTCGGTGTGGAAATACGAGGGTGTTTATAGGCTTATGGAAAAAGATGACAGATTTGACCCCATAATAGCCATCTGCCCTTATACGGCATACAGCAAAGACATTATGATATTTGAAATTAACAAAGCATTTAATAGTTTTTTAGAGAAAGGTTATAAAGTAGTTAAAACCCTAAAGAAAAATGGTAATTGGTTAGATATTAAAAGAGAACTTAACCCAGATCTAGTATGTTTTACAAATCCCCACGAACTAACTCTTAAACAATATTTAATTTCAAACTTCTTAAATACATTAACATGCTATGTGCCGTATGGCTTTAAAAACTCGCACCTGTACGAAGCACATTTCAACAAAAAAACACAAAACTTTGTTTGGAAATTTTTCTTAGAAACTGAAATTCATAAAAAACTATCTAAGAAGTACTCAAGGAATAATAGTGCAAATACCCTTGTCACCGGATACCCTGGGATGGATATGTTTATAGAGAAAGGGTTCCAACCAAAAGACATTTGGAAGATTAAAGAGAAACCATTAAAAAGGATTATTTGGGCACCACATCATACAATACCTGGTTTTGGTGCAACCCTCGATTATTCAACCTTTTTCGATTATTGTAACATTATGTTCGAGATAGCCGATTCTTATAGAGATAAAGTACAATTTGCATTTAAACCGCACCCTATTTTAAGGGCAAAACTTAGCAGGGACGATGTTTGGGGTAAAGAAAAAACGGACAATTATTACAATAAGTGGGCTAACCTAGATAATAGCATTTTGTGTGAGTCAGACTATTTCGATTTATTTCTTACTTCAGACGGGCTAATACACGACAGCAGTTCATTTGTTATTGAGTATCTCTACTCCGGCAAACCCGAATTGTTCCTAATAGGAGATGATAGTGTAAAGAATAATTTTAACGAAGTAGGTAATATGGCATTAAATGTAATTTATCTCGCCAACAACAAAAATGGAGTATTAAAATTTATTGATGATGTAGTTATTAATGGAAAAGACTTTTTAAAGAAGGAAAGAGAAGTTTTTTTCAACGACATAATTAAGCCTCCCAACAATAATAGTGCATCGCAAAATATATTTAATTATTTAGTAAATGAGTTTTTTGAATAATCAATAGATATGAAAAATAAAAATATAATAGGCTATACTTCCGGTGTTTTCGACCTTTTTCATATAGGGCATTTAAATATTCTAAAGAATGCTAAAAGTCTTTGTGATTTCTTGGTTGTTGGGGTTACTACTGATGAAGTCGCAGCTTTAATGAAAGGGAAAAAACCCATAATACCATTCGCAGAAAGAATTGAAATAGTGGAAAGCATTAAGTTCGTGGATAAGGCTATTGCAAAAACATCAACAAATAATCTAATGGCTTTTGAGGAGATTCATTTTAATGTTTTCTTTAAGGGCGACGACTGGAAAAACACTCCAAAAGGTGAGGAATTAGAGAGTTTATTTAAGCCTTACGGTGTTACTATCCAATATTTCCCCTACACCAAGCATACATCAAGTTCAATTTTAAGGAGTATTCTCGAAAAGTTATAAATAACATATTATGTTTAAACTTAACGAAGAATTTGTAAATAAATTTCAGTTAAATCGTTTAGTGGTAGAATTTGTTGGTTCGTGGATTATCAGTCTAAGACCGCAACAGCCCACCATCGGTTCTCTTGTATTAACATTAAATAGGGAATGTAACCGATTTGGCGGTATAACCGAGCTAGAGGCAATAGACCTAGCTAAGGCTTTTAAGCGTGTAGAGTTATTGCTAGGCAATTCGTTTAAACCTCAAAAAATAAACTACTTGGCTTTAATGATGGTTGACAATCAGGTTCATTATCATATAATACCTAGATATGAAAGTCCTGTTTTATTGGCTGGTATAAAGTACTATGATAAAACCTGGCCAAAGCCACCATCCCTTGACCCCTTGGAACTTTCCGATAGTAGCCTAGAAATGATACACTCACTTTTTACGAGTTTTTCCCAAAACATATCAACTTAGTTTAGCTTGTGACCAGTACCACCTTAAAATCAAAGGCAACAAAGGGTATGCTCTGGAGTGCACTCGATAAATTTGCGGTGCAGGCAGGGCACTTTGCCATTGGCATTGTGCTGGCTCGTTTGCTGATGCCCGAGGATTTTGGGTTAATCGGAATGCTATCAATATTTATAGCCATTTCGCAAACCTTTATCGATAGCGGTATGGGTAGTGGGTTAATTCAAAAAAAGGATAGATCAAATCACGATTTTTCAACGGTTTTTGTATTCAACTTAGCGGTTAGCGTTACGTTTTACTTTATTCTTTACTTCTCTGCTCCGCTTATTGCGCAGTTCTACAGTATGCCGCAGCTTGTTATGCTAACCCGAGTGCTATCCCTTAACATTATAATCAACTCGCTGGCCATTGTTCAGCGCACCAAGCTTACAATAAATATCGATTTTAAAACCATTGCAAAGGTTAATGTGGCTTCTGTTTTTATTAGTGGTATAGTTGCTGTGTACTTTGCTTACTCTGGTTTGGGAGTGTGGGCATTGGTTATCCAAAATCTAGTAAGAGCAGCTATAGCCGTATTAATGCTATGGTTTCTTAGCCGCTGGGCACCCTCCCTTGTCTTTTCAAAGGAATCGTTCAAAAATCTTTTTGGTTTTGGATCCAAACTGCTAATTGCAGGGCTATATGCAAGAACCCTTCAGGAGGTTTACAATATTACAATAGGAAAATTCTATCAAGCCGCTGAGTTGGGCTTTTACACAAGAGCACGCAGCTTTGTCGATATTACAAATGGCACAATTACCAGCATTCTCCAGCAGGTTACATATCCCATACTTGCATCGCTACAGGACGATAGGGATCGTATGGTTTCAGTATATAGTCGGTTGATTAGGATGACCGCGTTCTTTGTTTTTCCTGCTATGACTCTGCTTGCGTTACTAGCCGAACCCTTCGTTCTCTTTTTCTTAACAGAAAAGTGGCTTCCAGCAGTTGTGCTGTTACAATTGATGGCTTTTGCTAGAATATTCTACCCAATAAGTGCATTGAATATGAATATATTAAATGCTGTGGGCCGATCCGATCTGTTTTTAAAGGTTGACCTCTCAAAGTTCCCTGTAATAGTTTTGGTTTTAATAATTACAATACCACTTGGGGTTAAGGCAATTGTAATTGGTCATATTGTCACCTCTTTCATCTCATTTTTCATAAATTCATATATGCCGGGTAAACTATTTGGGTATGGTGCGCTAAAACAACTTAGGGATATGATCCCCATTTTTATTGCAACTGGCATTATGGCTGCTCTTGTTTATGCATCCATATTCCTATTAGATAGTAACATTTTAAAAATGCTAATTGGCGGATTTGTTGGTATAAGCAGTTTCTTAACAGTAAGTCACTTTATGAAAATTGAAGAGATGAAGGAAGTGCAGTTGATTTTCAGTAAAATTGCAAGAAGGAAATGACGAAACTTAACCCAAATCCTTTGGTTAGTATAATTGTAATAACTTACAACTCCTCAAAGTATGTGCTCGAAACGTTGGAGAGTGCAAAGGCACAAACCTACAATAACATTGAGCTAATTATTACTGACGACTACTCAACAGATAGTACGATTGAAATATGCAGAGCATGGGTTAATGAGCATAGGCAACGCTTTGTTAATGTAGAAATTGTTACATCCCCTCAGAATACAGGAATCCCAGCTAACTGCAACCGTGGAATAAAGAGTGCAAACGGTGAATGGGTAAAGATTATTGCCGGGGATGATTTATTAATAGAGGATTGTATTCATCATAATATATCCCATATTGTAAAAAATACTGATATTAAAGTATTGTTCTCTATAAAGGCTCAATATTTGAATAATTTTCACGAAGACAGTTTTTTAAGATATATTCCAAGATCTACGCCTACTTTTTTCTTTAATGATACGATTACGCCTCGAGAACAGTATACTAAATTACTCATAGAGGATAGAATAGGATTTACCTCTACTTCTTTTATCCAAAAGGATTCATTGTATGATGTGGGGTTATTTGATGAGAGATTTAGTCTAATAGAAGATTACCCAATGTGGCTTAAACTAACTAGTGCAGGTATTAAACTATACTTTATGCCTATAGTTACAGTTAAGCA
Organism: Tenuifilaceae bacterium; assembly: GCA_034003245.1. GTDB lineage: Bacteria > Bacteroidota > Bacteroidia > Bacteroidales > Tenuifilaceae > Perlabentimonas. The sequence continues at coordinate 16,764 of JAVEYY010000035.1, read as the reverse complement.
TAGGAGACATGCAGATGCAGTTTATAATACTACCCAAAAGTATCTAATAAAGCCTTCTTTTTTAAGAAATGAGGAACTACGTAAGATTTATGTTTACCCACACCTTAATTGGTTGCATAGGTCAAACTTTTTTTATCAATATTGGTCATCTCTTATATTGAAATTCTTTTTTTTTAATACTAGTAACAAGGTAACAAGAACTTTAAAAAAAGTCATTCTTCAAAAAATAAATCCTTTTAATTGGTTAATAAACTTAAAATGATATAGCATGTTAAAGAGTACCCTATGTGTAGTTTTTACAACAACACATGCAAATACGCTTGGGAATGCATGTAGATTAGATATGGTTAATTTTATGCTTTCCTATTTTAACGTCATAATTATAACCAATCAGGCCGAATTCATCAAAAAGCTTTTTCCGAATCAAGAAGTAGTGTCTGTTAAAGGGAAGAAGAATTTAAAGTTTTCTTTATATGAAGACATTAGATATTGGAAATACTTAGGAGAGAAAATAAACTTAATTCATTCAGATGGAGTTTTTATGTTCCACGATGATGCACCATCAACTATTTGGGTTAATAAGGCTGTTTTCCAATATATACATCAGTATGGGAAAAGGTCAGCAAAAAACAGTAGATCGTTTAAAGATTCTTTAAAATTTTTTAAAGAGCAGTTTAATCACATGTTGTTAATTAGAGGGTTAAAGAAGTCTCAGATGAGTTTTGTTGTTTCTACTTTCCTAATAGATTTCTTTAAGAACGAGGGGATAAAAGAATTAAAATATATTCCACATGCAATAGATATAAACAAGTTTAAAAGCCCAATGATTACGGATATTCACAAAAAGCAAAAAGAATTGTTTAATGATGGATATTTAATAATTACATATACAGGTTGGGTAACTGAGAATCGGGGTTTTTCTTTAATGATGGACATTATTTATAAAATATCCCGCCACAACAAAAAAGTTGTTCTGGTCATTGCTGGTGCTGATAAAGATTTTAGCTTAAGAATTTTAGAATACCAGAAAAAAAATCAACTACATAATAATATAATTAATTATGGTGTTGTTGATGCAGAATTAATCCCTGGAATATTGTTTTTTTCAAGTTTGTGTCTAAGTTTTTGGGATGTAGATGTGCCTGGTTTCCAAATGGCACCGCCTCAAAAAATTATTGAGTATTTTGCTGCTGGAAAACCTGTAGTATGTAATAAAATTCAAACACATTCTGTCTATGTGGAAAATGGCAGGACAGGACTGGTATTGAATATGGATTCTACAGAAATATCAAACTCTATATTGGAGTTATTTCAAAACAAGGATTATTATAATCAGATGTGTGCAAATGCTGCAAACGAAGCAAAAAAATACGACATAAGTAACGTTTATTATGATATGGTTCAAACAATTAGAGAAAGGATTGATGAATCTTAAAAAGATACTAAAAAGAAGTCCTTTTTCACCAGTTCTGTTTTATATAAGATACTGGATTACAAGGTATGTAATAAAGAGAAGGATTTTGAACGTTAAAACCTTTGTCAATTCTAGTTTATTGTCAGTTTCATCCGGAGTAAATTTCTTCGGGTATTACAATTTATCACCAATTAATGAAAGAGGAGATATATTGTTCCTAAAAGTCGAAAAAGAAGAAGTTAGAGGAAGTTTGCATGAGCCAGCAAGTATTATGCTTAAACAAACTGATGGAGCAATACAAAAAATTGCAGAAACGAATTCATGGAATTGGCAACAAGGCTGTATGGTTCAATGGCTTCCATTAAATTGTAAATACTTGATATTTAACGATTATGACGAAGCGAATGATCGTTATATATCAAAAATTATTAATTCAAAAGGGGTAATTATTAAAACTTATAATAATCCCATTTATAATGTTAGTAAATGTGGATCCTATGCGCTAACGCTTGATTATAGCCGATTAGCTCAAATGCGACCAGATTATGGTTATTTTAATAAGAAGGAATTTATCCTACTGAACGAAAGGGAAGATGGTATTTGGAGAGTTGATTTGGATTCAGGGAATGTATTTTTGATTATTTCCCTTGATGAACTCAAACGCCTTTCATGGTCACCAACTATGGAAGAGGCAAAACATAAAGTTAATCATATTGACATTAATCCATCGGGCAAAAGATTTATGTTTTTACATAGATGGAAAGGATCACATGGGAGGTTTATGAGGCTTTTAACAGCGAACTCTAATGGTGAAGAAATTAGAATCATAAATGGTGACATTATGACATCTCATAGTTGTTGGTTGGATGATAATCATATCCTTTCATACTGTAATTTTAATGGATCAAACGGGTACTTTAAGTTTATTGATGATGATAACAATCAAGCATTTTTAATGGCCAATATGCCCAACAGGGACGGTCATCCATCTCTCTCTCCTGATGGCAAATGGATTGTAACAGATACATATCCTGACGTATCCAGATTTTCCGAGTTATACCTTTATAATATTAAAAATGCGGAGACAATTCTTTTAGGCCAATTTTTCCAACCACTTAGGTACAATAAGGAAAAACGCATTGATCTACATCCGAAATGGGGGAACGATAGTAGATCTATTTTTTTTGAATCAGGACACACCAAACAAAGAAGACTTTATTTATTTTCAATTAACATAAAAGAATTATCATAATTGAAAACATACCTCTTTTCAGGTTATGAATTAACTGGTATTCCTATAGTTTTGCTATCAGTGTACTTTATATCCAAAACAAGTTGGAGGCTTCTACCTGTTTATCTAATCTTTGCCTTCCAGTTTTTAAGGGGTGTTATAGAGTATGCGAATCTATTATCTTTTAATATTGTTAATTTTATATCCGAACTTCTAGTGCTTTTTTTGCTTTTTAGACTATTTGTAAATATTAAGAGAATTCCTAAAGTATTAAAACCAATCATTATATTATACTTAGTTTCCTTTTTTTCATATTTGCTAAATGACAGTTCGTTTTTGGAATATATTTTATTTTTAAGAAGAATATCAGTTATTTTTTTTATGATTATTTATTTTAAAGAATCTTATTATGGGAAAGAAAATATTCTATTGGAGCAGTTCCTTGTTTTATTAGTATTGTATCAACCAATTGTAAGTGTAATAAAGCTTTTGTTCTATGGAGTGGCAGAAGTCTTTATTGGGACGATGTCTATTGGAGAAGGAAGTATTACTACTAATTTTGGCTTAATTGCAATCGCTTATTCTCTGATTTATTACCTAAAAAAATTAGACAATAAATACCTATTTGCGGGAGGGGCTTTCTTGGTGTTCATTATTTCTGGAGGGAAAAGAGCCCCATTACTTTATATACCACTTCTAGCGTTTTTCATAATATTTATTTATTTGAAAAAGTTTAAAAATGTGAACATAATTTCATTTAATAAGTTAATTATGGTTAGTTTGTTCTTACTTTTTTCATTAATTGCAATCTTATTTTATGATAGTACTCTTAATCCAGATACGAGCACTGGTATTGACCTTGAACATGCAGAAAATTATATAATTGACTATGTAACAGAGGAGGGTAAAGACGATGTTATTGGATATGGAAGAGCTGTTGCCCCAAGGGCAATATACGATAGATTATATGATTCTGGGGCTAGTAAAGTTCTCACAGGTTTAGGGCCAGGTATCCTTATACCATCTTCATTGAAACCTTCTGAATTTGGAACTGATAAAGAAATATTCATCAATCAATATGGAATTGGGTATGGTGGAAGGATTGGTTTTTTATACATAATATTTCAAATTGGTGTTTTAGGTTGCATTTTGTTTGTTTGGTTTTTCATAAACCAGTTTAAATCATTATATAGTAAATTACTATACTTTAATAACAATTCAAAATTGATGTTCGAGTTTCTCCTTGGTCTTTCTTGTTTATTTATCTTTTTTTTAGATTTTTTTAGCTATTCACAGGTTATGTTTAAAATCAATGCAGCATCTTTCTTGTTTGCTTATATTATTGGCACAAGGAATAATTCGTTTTTTTTGAAGACGTTTAACTGATAACTACTTAACTAACAAATATTTTATGCAAAAGATTCTTTTTATTCATCATAAAGATATTCTTGAAAATACGGCTAATAACATTCAAGTAATTAGTATGTGTAATGCTTTTTGTAGAACTGGGTGTGAAGTAACCCTGCTAATACCCACAAGTAGTGTTAGAATAATAACTCAAGATGATTTAGAAAAAAAAATAGGATCAAAAATTTTATTTAACATAGTATGTTATAGACAATCTAATTTTAGAAGCGTTACCATCTCTACAATTATTAGTCTGTTTCTTTTTACCAAGAAAAAAGGGAATAGAAAACTAATTACAATGTTTGATATTGTATTTACTCGTCATCAGATTCCTTATCTTATTTTTAGAAGGAAGGCGAAGAGTATATGCCTTGAGTTACACAACAATCACTTTTATAAAAGTCAAACATTAGATTACTTTTTTAGAAAAGTAGTTTTTCAAAAATACTTTTTAAATAAAACACTTTTTATTGCCATAAGTAAAAATTTAAAGGCTTATTGGAAAGAACACTTTTTGAATATCAACGTTCTTAGCCTACATGACGGCTTTGATGAAGTCGTTTTTAAAAACTTAATAACAAGAAATGATGCCAGAACAGATCTTAATCTGCAAAAAAACAAAAAAATTGTTTCATACATTGGTAGTTTATATTTAGATCGTGAGGTTGATGTAATTATTGAATTGGCAAAACATTTTCCCTCAGCCTGTTTCATAGTGGCAGGTGGTCCAAATGAAAATGCAATTTATTATAGTAAAATAGCTTCTGAAAATGCAGTAAATAATATTCACTTTCCTGGGCATCTACCCTATTCTCTTGTTCCAAAATATCTCTTTTCATCAGATGTCTTGTTAGCCTTATGGTCAAGTAAGGTGCCTACAATTAAATACTGCTCTCCTTTAAAAATATTTGAATATATGGCATCGGGTAGAATTATTGTTGCTCACGCTTATCCTACTATAAAGGAAGTCCTTACAGATGGTGTTGATTCATTGCTTGTTAACCCTGGTGATTTCGAAGACTTAAGGAAGAAAGTCAAAGTGGCTTTAAATTTAGAAGATCAATCATTAGGTTTATGTGCTAGAGAGAAAGCATTTAGTATTTATACTTGGCAAGAAAGAGCTAAACAAATAATCGATAACATAAAATCACTGTAATGTTTGTTAGTAGAATTAAAATGTATTTATTGCTATTTATTGCTAATGCTAATAAAAAAGCATTCATTTACAATAAGTACTTAGGAGTAACCTTTGGTGTGAATGTCCGAATATTGCATTACCCAAGGTTTGGAAGCGAACCCTATCTAATTACTATTGGCAATAATGTTACCATAACAAGAGGGGTATGCTTTGTAAATCACGATGGCGGTGCGGCTATCTTTCGTAACCAGTATCCAAACTTAAATGTTTACGGCAGAATTACAGTTGGCGATAATGTTTTTATTGGCATAAACACAATAATTCTTCCAAATGTAAAAATTGGTAATAATGTGGTAATTGGTGCCGGTTCTTTGGTCAATAAGAGTATTCCTGATAATGTAGTTGCGGCCGGTGTTCCTGCTAGGATAATTAAATCCATTGATGAATATAAGGAAAGTATTCTAAAAAAGTCTTGTATTATTAATACTAAGGATCCTATTGAAAAAAGGGATCAAATAATCGAGTATTTAAATAATAATGAATGAATGGCTAACAGTATTTTCATACTAACAAACACTCTTAAAACAGGGGGGGCAGAAAAACAGAGTATATACCTTTTTAATACACTATGTGAACAGTATAAGGTTAACCTGATTGTTTTCTATGGTGATCAGGTTGATTCCCGAATGCTAAATGTGGTTAACAATTACAATAAGCATAATGTTATTTACTTAGATGGTAGCCATGCAAGGAAAGCATTGTTTTTGTATAAACTTTTTAAAGAAAACAGGGACTCGATCTGTGTTTCATATCTTGCAACGACTAATGCAATTAATGCTTTTATTGGCTTACTAGCGGGTGTGCGAATTCGAATTGGTGGCATCAGAAACTCACAATACAATTGGTTTAAACTAGCGTTACAAAGAGTATTACATAATCATTTTCTCACCCTTTCTGTGTTCAACAATAATGTAGGATATGAAATACTTTCAAGTAATGGTTTCAATGCCGAAAAAGGCGTTGTAATTCATAATTGTATTGAAGTTCCCGTACCAATAAAGTTTAATATTAGCCCTAATCCCATAGTCATTCTATCTGTTGGCCGGTTTGTAGAACAGAAGGACTATATTACTGCCATAAAGGCAATAAGTTTACTTAACGGAAGGTGTGATTTTAAGTATATAATTGTTGGTCAGGGTCACTTAGAAAAAGAGTTAAGGCAGGTTGCTCTATCTGAAGGTATATCACAAAATATTCAATTCGTTATAAATCCAACCGAAGTTGACTCGTATTTTAAACAGGCTCACATCTACCTTTCTACCTCCACATTCGAAGGGCTTTCTAACTCAATAATGGAAGCTATGTCCTTTGGTCTTCCTGTTGTTGCAACAAATGTTGGAGATAATAAGCAACTGGTAAAAGACGGTCTAACAGGTTTCTTATTGCCTCCCAAAGATGTTGACTTAATAGCAGATAAATTGGTGTACTTAATTAACAATCCAAAAGATAGAGGGGATTTTGGACAAAACGGGTACAATCATATTAAAAGCAATTTTTCTATTGAAGAATTTACAAATAAGTACATCAATCTTATTGAGAGTTTAATGAATGAAAAAAAATAATCCCAAGGTAGCAGTTATTGGTTTAAAAGGTCTCCCAGCATATGGCGGTGCGGCAGCGGTGGGGGAGGCCTTAATAAATGAGCTAAAGGAAAACTACCAATTTACCGTTTACTCAACATCTTCACATACGCATTTAAAAACGGGGGTATATAGCGGTTACAAACAGGTTGTATTTAAAAAAATTCCGTTCAAAAAGTTAAATACACTTTACTACTATATAGTTTCGGCTTTTCATGCTTTATTATTTTCTAAATACGATTTAATCCATCTTCATCATCGGGATGCTGCTTTCATAATACCATTGTTAAGGATCCGATATAAAGTTGTTGTAACAACACATAATAGTTTTGTTGTTACTGATAAATGGAAAAAATATGAGTGGTTTTTTCAATTAAACGAACGCTACTTTATACGTTTTGCAAATAGGGTGACTTGCGTTTCATTCAACGAGGTTCGGAAATTTAAGGATAAGACAGGCTTAGATGTTACATACATACCTAACGGGATATCAGCAATTTCACTAAGTGAATTACCGGATGTAAATGAAAGTATTTATATCTTTTTTGGGGCAGGTCGTATAATTCGCACAAAAGCATTACATATCCTTTTAAAAGCTCTACATCAAATAAATTATAATGGGAAACTACTAATTGCAGGCGATATTGACCAGAATATAGAATACAAAAAGGAACTATTAGAACTTAGCAAGGGGATTCAAACAGAGTATCTTGGATTAATAAAAGAAAAGAATCTACTCCTTAACTATATTCAAAGCGCTAAGTTATTTATTTATCCATCATCACTAGAGGCTATGTCTATGATGCTATTGGAGGGTGCCTCCGTTCAAACCCCTATTATATGTAGTGATATTGTTGAAAATAAGGATATTTTTTCAGACGATGAAGTGCTTTTCTTTAAGGTTGATGATTATAATGACCTTGCATCAAAGATTACGTTTGCTTTCAATAATTTAGAAAAAATGAATATGAAAGCCGAGAATGCATACAAAAAACTAGTTAACGAATACAACTGGGAAAAAATCAGTTTAAAATACGCTGAAATTTACGATAGTTTAATGAAAATTATGTGAAAACATTACAAAAGATAATGCGAGAGAATCCCGATTACCAATATAGGTTTGCCTATAAAGTATAGGTTTTACCTAACAGTAAATTAAGTAATTTAAACTGCCCTACGGGGCATTTTTTTTTAAGCTACTTCATAATTTTTTCTCAAAACATTGAGTAATTTTACTCATCACATTGAGTAAATTGCGTATAAATGTACAAGCGATACCATATCAAACAACCGATATAATTAAAGCCGCCAGCAGTGGTAAGTTATCCAGTAAGATAATGATTACAGTTCACCCGCAGCGTTGGAGTAGGTCGGCTTTGCCGTGGGTAAAAGAGCTGGTATTGCAGAACGTGAAGAATTTGGTTAAGCGGGTTATAATTGGTTTTAGATAGCAATTCATATTTAGACTTGATTATTCAACAATGAGCCACAACCTGTCCCGCCGCTCTTTGGCGGGAGTGTAACTCTGTGACCAAGAAATATCACAGTGTAACACGGTGGGAACACAGTGTAACACTGTGTAATAAACAGCTGGTGTGGCAGCGAGTGAAGAATTTGGCTAAGGGGGTTTTAGTTGTAACTAACCGATGAGGCATAGCTTAAATTTGAGGGCTTTAGCGGCGAATCTGTTATGCGAAGTTATTATATTCCTCTGCTTAAGCAAGATCTTTTGATATACAAGCATAGCATGCTCAATACTCCCCAATAGTTCCACTATTAGATAGAGCTAACGGTTGAGGGTTGTGGCTAGTGGGGGAGTGCGTAGCCTAAGTTTTCGTCCCCCGACGAAAACCCTGTCTGTACTGCTCTGTCTCTTACCAGGCAGGCGTTTCGGCAGGCAGGGCCCGAGCGGGCGAAACCGCTCCGAAGTTCCAATGTCAACCCATCTTGTCAACACCTTCACAAGACTACACCCCTTGTTGGCGTTTCGTTGTTTATTTCCGCCATATTTCCGCCAAACTTATGTTTTATCCGCCAAATAACCGCCATTTATCAGGCACGAAAAAGTTTATATTTTGTTCCCTTCTTTTCACCCATTTTTATAAAAACCCCAACCTCAACTAAAAATTCCAAATCACGGGTTGCAGTTCTTTCCGAGGTTTCACAAATTAATTGGTATGTGCTATTGTTAATAAATTCGTTCTCTCTACAATAAAAAACTGCTTTAATTTGTCTTCCATTCAAACCCTTTTCAATCAACTGTTTTTCTGTGTACGATTTAAAGAGTTTTACGGAAATTCCTCCAAAAACTGATTCAAAAATAGGTTCTGGAAGTCCTACTTTTACACATTCGCTGACAATGTTAATCGTTCCTCTGCCCCAAGCCTCAATTAGACCTCCCTTAAAGAAAACGCTTGCAATTGTTGGATTGTATGGTCTTGATGAATGTTTTTGTTTTAAGTCTTCAATTGATATGCCTTCAGGTAGTTTGCCTTCATTCCATATCATAATCTTGTCGTCATAAACGCTAATCTGAACTGGAGCTCCAGAATAATCACGATGAACTATTGCGTTAATAATTGCTTCTCTTACTGCCTTATAGGGATATTCCCATTTTTCAACTCGATAAAGTCCTTCATAGGAAATAGGGGAAATTAGAAATTTTTTATCTAGCATTTCAAGTGTTTTATCGGCAATTTGAAACGCATTCCCTTCAACTACTTCCTGAAATAGCAGGTCGTCATCAGTTTTTCCGAAACGTCCAATTTTCACAAAGGCATTTATGTAAAATTTGCAAGGATTCTTCCCGAATAAAACTATTGCAGAACGTTTTATGCCTCCATTTTCCCTCAATAATAAATTGTCAAGAATTATCTCTGCATTTGTTTCATTTTCGATGAAAGGCATTCTTTTACTACTCACAGCCGATTTGATAAATGCATCAATTGCCTTTGAGTCAATATCATCTAGGGTTGCTCTAGTTTCAATAACGTCATCCCAAGTTCTTCCCGACTTTTTTAAAAGGAACTCATTTAACGCCTTCCCTTTCAGTTCCTGTTTAGTGCTACCGCTTCTGTAATGGTATTTCCCTTGAAAGGATATAGCAATATCATAAGGCTTTACATCAATCTCAATTATTTGTAATGCGTTTTCTTCTATAAGATTAACATTACAGATTATTCCTAATTGGGTTTGAATTTTGTTCGGAATATCTTCGAGCAGTTTTTTAGAGTTTTCAACACCAATAGCTTTTCCTTCATCGTTTATTCCAATAATTAATTTACCTCCTGTGGCATTTGCAAAACCACAAATCCATTTCAGGTATTCATCTTTCCAAGATTCTTTCCACTCAATATTTTGATTTTCAGGCATAAATTCATTCTTGTTATTGAATTTCAAATATAAGGAAAAGAAATCTATTCAGAATATCGATTCGAGATTTTCGGTCTTACAATGAACGCCAACTATCATTTATATCTACTACTCTACGCGCACCCCTCCTCTATTCCCCCCTTCAAATCCAAAAACTCCCACCGCATCATCGCATCATCTCGTCATCCAGCCAAGACCTGTCCCGCACGTACTTTTGCGGGAGTACGGCTGTCTTATCTCGTCAACCTCCAAAAAGCATCGGTTTACGAGACAAGCTGAGACATGTCGCATCATCGCATCATCATTACCACCGCTAGAGCAACTCGGCTGCGCCGTGGGTAAAAGAGTTGGTGTTGCAGAACGTGAAGAATTTGCTTAAAAGGGCTTTAGTTAGGTATAGATAGTAGAAACAACTAACCACAACCTGTCCCGCCGCTCTTTGGCGGGAGTGTAACTCTGCGACCAAGAAATAGCACAGTGTAACACTGTGGAATAAAGAGCTGGTGTGGCAGCGAGTGAAGAATTTGGCTAAGGGGGTTTTGGTTGCAACTAACCGATAAGGCGATAGGGCGCAGAGGCGAACGGGCGATATCAACGCACCCTCTCGTCAACCTCCCAAAGGCGTCGGTTTCTCTTGTTTCTCGTCAACAATGAAGACGAGATCCGCGACAAGCTGAGACACAGCCGCCTCATCACCCCCAAACGCTGACTTAACCCTTACCTTTACCCGCTAAACACGTTAATCATACAGCTCTATAAACTCGTAGCTGTTGCCCACATCCTCGAGGTAACGGGTAAAGTGGGGTAGGGCGATAACCAGCGAGGCGGTGTTCAGGTTGGGATGGAAGCTGATATGGTGAGCCTTTTCGAGGTTCTTATCCATAAAAAGATGAACGTGGTTCTGCACATCGTGAATTAGCCCAAAGGGCGATACCGAGCCCGGCTCAAGCCCCAGGTAGCGCCTCATGCGCTCGGGTGAGGCAAACGAGAGTTTTCCCTGCTTAAGCCTAAGCTCTAAGTCCCTTATGTTAAGGCTTTGTCTGTGGTCGAACACCACCAGGTAGTGGCGATTGCCCTTGTGGTTGCGGAAGAACAGGTTCTTGCAGTGCGCCGCCTCGATCCCTGCCCAGTACTTTGCCGCCTCTTCCACCGTAGGTACGGGAGGATGCTCGTGGTAGTCGAAGGGGATATTGAGGCGCGAAAGCGTTTCGTAAACCGCTGCATCACCGCGGTAGCAATTCGTCGTATTCATCGTTAAAATCATTAAGCGTAGTAAATCTAGCAAGAAATGGGGAGATAGCAAATCGGGGACCTTTTTGCCCAGGCAAAATGGTCCCCGCTCTTGGGACTTCAATTTACTGACAGTTCTGAAACTCCTCGGCTATACGCTGAAATATATCGAGCTTTTGCTCAGGGGAGGTGAGCATGGTAATTTTATATCCATCCTTTTTGCTGGCAATATTACTGCTCAGATCCTTACAATCGTCCACCAGCTTGCTCACCTTCTTATGGAAGGGCGAGAAGCTAAGATCTTGAATGGCTCTGGGCGATTTCATACCGGGAAATTCCGCGTAAACCGTTCTATCGGTTTTGTGAACAATATTCCCGTTGCCATCACCTGTGCCAATGGCACTCTGCGAGACAACCTCGTAAAGCGAGATTTTATAACCTGCAGGGTTAAGCCTACGGGCAATCACATCGCTGGAGCCTATGGCAATGCCAGGGGGTATAATTTTCACAAAGTGCATGTCGTTGATGTAAAACTCCTTAACATCGTTCATACGAATGCTTTCAGGCCTGGCATTACCATTGGAAAAACTTAGTCGACTCACAGTAACGCACGAGTACACCGCTGTGCCCTCGCGTTCAGTACCGTCGTTAAACACTATTCGGGCGTTACCCTCAAAGATCAGCTCAGGCTCCATGGTTTCCTGCGCTGTTAGCCCTGATGATATTAGCATCAGACTAAAAAGAAAAAATACATTTTTCATAAAAAAATGCAGTTTGGTAAACAAAAAATAGTTGAGAGTTTCACTGGCAAATATAGTAATCCCAAATTAATAATTGATATAAATTACTTGCAGCTAAAAATATTTTTACGATTTTAGAAACAATTAACAAAAGATGTTAAACAAAGATTCATCCACTCAACTCTTACATCAAAAACCAAGCCTTTTTTACATTATACCAAACCTACCATCCGGCAGCATGACCATCCTTACGCGACTCCGATGCGCCGTAGTATACGCCATTTACCATGTCCCACATAATGGCCTGATAGCCTCCGTACCCGCCTAGATCCCACTGTATTTTATGCCCTTTACTGATAAGTGAGCGAATGGTTTCCCAGTCGATTCCTGATTCAAGTAGTACCGTTCCTCCATCCCTCATCTTTTCGCCCGTTGGCTCCGATGAGCCAATATGCTGAACCCTTGGCGCATCGCCGGCCTCCTGAAGGTTCATACCAAAGTCAATCATATTCACCACAATCTGCACATGCCCTTGTGGTTGCATACCACCACCCATTACCCCAAAACTTACGTAGGGCTTGCCATCCTTGGTGATAAATCCGGGAATAATGGTGTGGAACGGACGCTTGCCCGGAGCGTATGTGTTTAAAAATCCCTCCTCAAGATTAAATCCCTCGCCTCTATCCTGCAGCACAAAGCCCAGGCCCCAGGGTGTCATACCCGAGCCCATTCCCCGGTAGTTACTCTGGATAAGCGACACCATATTGCCATCCTTATCGGCCACGGTTAGGTAAATTGTGCTGGGCGTATCCATGCTGCCGGGCTCATAGCTACGCGCAGCGCGGTTTGGGTTGAGTAGTTGCCTGCGTTCAGCAGCATACTCCTTGGATATCAAACGTTCCAGCGGAACGTTGGCAACCTGCATATCGGCGTAGTGATGTGCCCTGTCCTCGTAGGCAATCTTTTTAGCCTCGATAAAGTGATGAAGGTACTCGGCGCTGCCAAAGCCCATGGAGGCAATATCGTACGCCTCAAGGATATTGAGGATTTGCAGTGCTGCAATTCCCTGTCCGTTGGGTGGTAACTCCCAAACATCGAACCCGCGGTAGTTTGTTGATACTGGGTTAACCCATTCCGATTGGTGTGTAGCAAAATCGTCGTAGCTCAGGAAACCACCCTGCTCTTTTATGTAGCTGGCGATTGTTTTGGCAATATCCCCATTGTAAAAGGCATCGCGCCCTCCCTTGACAAGTTTCTCATATGTGTTGGCCAAATCGGGGTTTTTAAAGATTTCTCCCTTGGCAGGCATCTTGCCGTTGGGCATATAGGTCTCCTTAAAGTTAGGATACTGTCCCAGAACTCTTACCGACCGCTCCATGTAGTAAGCAATTAGCTCAGTAACTGGGAAACCGTTGCGTGCGTAGCCTATTGCAGGGTCAAGAATTTTTTTCATGGGTAGTTTCCCAAATTTCTTGTGTAGCTCAAACCAACCATCTACCGCACCGGGAACAGTAACAGGCAGTGGCCCGTACGATGGTATTTTAGTGAGATTATTTTCTTTAAAGTAATTTATTGTAAGGCTTTTGGGTGAGCGACCACTGCCGTTTAACCCGTGTAATCTTTGCGTTTTTGCATCCCAAACAATGGCGAACAAATCGCCTCCAACGCCACAGCCTGTGGGCTCCATTAGCCCTAAAACCGCATTGGCTGCAATAGCTGCATCTACAGCAGTTCCACCTGCTTTAAGAATATCAATGGCTACCTGAGTAGCCAGAGGATGACTGGTGGCTGCCATGCCGTTTTGGGCAATCACCTCCGAGCGGGTGGCAAAGTTGTGCCCGGTTACTCTGTCCTGAGCATTCACAGCGCCCATAAACATAGTGGCGAGTAGGAGTAAGGGTAGCTTTTTCATAGGGATATTTTTTTGTGCATTTGTTTGATAGTATAAAAGATAATTGGTTTAGTTGAATCGCTTAAAAGAGGGCGGTAAGGTTTTGTTCCAAATATAGCGAGAGCAAGATTTTATTATGAGTAGAAAGCACAAATTTAAATTACATAGATATTCCCTATCTTTGCAATTCAAAATATTTGAGTTATGTCACTACAAAACGTTAGGGTTCGATTTGCCCCAAGTCCAACAGGGCCACTACATATTGGCGGTGTGCGCACCGCGCTTTTCAACTACTTTTTTGCCCGGCAGCATGGGGGGACTTTTATTCTTCGCATCGAGGATACTGACTCCCAGCGATTTGTTCCCGGCGCCGAGGAGTATATTAACGAGGCCCTTAAGTGGAGCGGTATTCAGATTGATGAGGGTGTGGTTGAGGGTGGCCCCTATGGGCCATACCGCCAGAGCGAGCGCAAGGCCATTTACAGGCAGTATGCCGATAGGCTGATTGAAACCGGAAACGCCTATTACGCTTTCGACTCAGCAGAACAACTGGATTCCATGCGAAAGGAGGCCGAGGCCAAAGGCGAAGCCTTTACTTATGGCTATAAAATTCGCAATAGCATGCAAACATCGCTGGCACTTAGTCCCGATGAGGTGGCAAAGCGCATTGCCAGCGGCGAGCAGTGGGTGATACGCTTTAAGATGCCCGAGAACGAGGAGGTGGTGATGAATGATATTATCCGTGGAGAGGTGCGCGTAAACACATCAACCCTCGACGATAAGGTGCTTTTTAAAAGCGCCGATATGCTGCCAACTTACCATTTGGCCAACGTTACCGATGATTACCTGATGAAGATATCGCATGTAATTCGTGGCGAGGAGTGGCTTCCCTCGCTGCCGCTACATGTGTTGCTATACCGCGCGCTGGGATGGACCCAAAGCATGCCACAGTTTGCTCACCTTCCGCTGCTGCTTAAACCCAGCGGGAACGGCAAACTGAGCAAGCGCGATGGCGATAAGCTGGGCTTCCCAGTCTTTCCGCTACAGTGGAAATCGGCCGAGGGAGAACTCTCGCGCGGATATCGTGAGGATGGATACCTGCCCGAGGCATTTGTAAATCTACTTGCCTTACTGGGATGGAATCCCGGAAATGATCAGGAACTCCTCTCGATGGATGAGCTAATTGAGCTATTCAGCCTTGAACGGGTGAATAAGAGTGGCGCCCGATTCGATCCTGAAAAAGCTAAGTGGTTTAATCACCAGTATCTGGTGAAAATGGATAACGCGATGATATCAAAGGCATTTGCCCATATCCTTCAAGCAAAAGGAGTGGCATTCGATGGCCAAAAGCTCGAAAAGATTGTGGGACTGGTAAAGGAACGCGTAAACTTTGTACATGAGATTTGGGATCAGGCTTCGTTTTTCTTTGAGGCACCAAAGGAATACGACGAAATCACTGTAAAGAAATTCTGGAAAGATGATAGCCCGGCCATTATGAATGAGGTTGCCCAGGTTATTACTGCGGTTGAACCTTACACTACTGAGAATATTGAACCAGCCATTAAGAGCTACATCAACGATAAGGGGCACGGCATGGGCAAGGTGATGAACTGCTTAAGGTTAAGCCTTGTCGGTGAGTCGAAGGGGCCCGGTGTTGCCGATATCTGTGAGCTGTTGGGCAAGGCCCAAACAATTAGCCGCATTGAGGCAGCAGCCATTAAGCTGGCATAATCTAGTTGTGTGTAGTCTTTTTTTTGAGGGTATTCTTAGGGCGAAGGGGCGACTTCGCCCTTTTTATGCTCTTTGATATACACATCGCGCTGAGGGAAGGGGATCTCAATTCCTTTCTCCTTAAACTTCTTGAAAATCTCGTAGTAAAGCTCGCTTTTAAGAACCCGGGGCTTACGGCTGTACTCGTCGGTGTAGATTCGTAGCAGGAAGTTTAGACTGCTATCGCCGTACTCATCAAAAAGCACATCGGGACTCGGATTTTGTAGCACTCCGGGGTGTGATTTAGCCACTGCAACAAGTATTTCCCTAACCACCTCAGGATCCTCCTTGTAGGCTACACTTACAGGGATATTAAACCGCACCTCGGAGTTGTTGTAGCTCCAGTTAATCACCGTGTCGGATATAAACTTTGAGTTTGGTACTAGGATCGCGATATTGTCGTTTGTGATTATGGTAGTGCTTCGAGCCGAAATGTTTACCACATCACCGGTTAGGTTGTCGAGTTCCGGCAATTCAACCCTGTCGCCAATCTTAATGGGCCGTTCGAATAGAATAATAATTCCGCTGATAAAGTTATTCGTCATGTTCTGTAGGCCAAAGCCAATACCAACACCCAGTGCACCCGCCAATACGGTTAGAGCGCTTAGGTCTATTCCCGTAGATTGGATGACTATAACCAGGCCCACAAATACAAATACATACCTAAAAATTGTGCCAATGGCATGCGAAACACCCTTTTCGGTGCCGTAACGCTTGAGCAAACGCTCAACGATAAGTCGGCTGATTAGCTTGGATAGGAAAAAGATGAGCCAAACCCCAATAACAAGGTAAATAATTGTTCCAATTCACTAGTGTTGCGTTATAAGTCGAATAAATTCAGTTGATTATAGATATCTTTGATTTCATTGTTCTTTGAAAAGTTTGTAAGTAGTTCATTTATTGGCGTTTTGTCAAAAATCGAGATGCTCAG
>JAVEYY010000034.1:0-52502 GCA_034003245.1 Tenuifilaceae bacterium | reverse complement strand
AGAATGGCGTTAGGTGCTGATCGAAATGGCCTGGGTTCATAGCATCCCAGCCATTAAGTTCGGTTATGGTTCCAAGATGTACAAACCAATACATCTGTATTGCTTCCCATAAGTTGCGGGGAGCATGAGCTGGAACCCAACGGCATACCTCGGCAATGCGTTGTAACTCTTTTACTCTTTGTGGATTTTTTTCGTGAATTGCAAGTTGCTCGGCAAGTTGGGCGTGGCGCTCAGCAAATACAATTACGGCATCGCACGATATGCTCATCGCTTTCCACTGCTCGGCCTTATCCGTTGCATCGGGATCGTTTAGATAGTCAAGGTTGGCAATGTTCTCCTCAATCTCCTTTTTAAAATCGAGCATTCCCTTACGGTAAATCTTTCCATCGAGCGCAGTATGTCCCGGGGCACGCTGCTCCATAAACTCGGTAAACAGGCCTGCTTCGTATGCAGCACGCCATTCGCTGGGCACATGGCTAAAAATTCTTTCGCGCTGAGTTTTCCCTTGCCAGTATGGAATCACCTCTTTTTCGTAAAGGTCAATATCTTGCTGACTAATGGTATATCGCTGAAGTTCGCGCGTGTTTAGCACATGCAAATCGTCAACGCTATGGCAGGTGAGCTCGGGAAACGTGCAAACGCTTTTGGGCTTTGGGCCACGTTCGCCCACAATAAGTTCATCTTCACCAATGTAAATGGTTTTTCGCTTGCAATGATCCAGAAAGTTTAAAGCCCTTAGCACTGGGATAGAGTACTTTCCGTAGTTTTCTTTATAAAACTCGGTTTCGTGCAAAGCCCTTTCAATTGAGAGGGAGGGTTGTGTTTCAACGCTTTGCTTACGTAGTTTTTGAATACGTTCGTTCATTCCTGGGCCAATTCTGTTAGCCAATTGGCCTTTAAAATTACTCTCAGTAGAAGCTAACCTCTCGGGTTTGGGGGTATGGGGTATAATCTTCTCAAACATGCTCTAACTCTTTGAAGGTTAATACAAGAAATTGATTGGTATTAAAATTAATGTGCAAATGCACCATTCCCAAATAGGAAAAGTATTAATTGTAGAATGTGGTGAGAAACAATCTAGCAAATCCAGCAAGCGTAAAGCCCCTTGCCGTTGTTGTGGTATAACGTTGATATTGATTTGCTATTAGCCATATGAATGGAGTATAGTAAATGCAAACATATACTATAAATTGCAAAATGTCAATGATTTTTGTCAGGCGTTGATATAACTCGTCACATAATTTATGATGAATAGAATATTTTACTACTTGGCAAAGGATATTCTTAAAAAAAACGTACGCTAATATTCTAAATACCATCATATTAAAAAAGTATTTAGAAACTCTTCACTTATATCGCTTGCAATATAATATTTAATCCGTATATTTGTATCGTGTTCGATATTATCTTTTTCGATATTTAAATCAATTAATTTATATAGTTATGAGAACAGAAGTGATAAACAAGAGCATTTACGATTTTACAGTAAAAGCAAAGGATGGCAGCGAGGTATCAATGGAAAAATACCGTGGTAAGGTACTACTTGTTGTAAACACCGCAACTATGTGTGGATTTGCCAAGCAACTTGGAAGCTTGCAGAATATTCATGAAAGATTTGGCGGAAAAGGTTTCGAATTGCTTGCTTTTCCTAGCAATCAATTTGCTAATCAAGAACCTCGCGATGGCGATGAGATTTCAGATTTCTGCAAGATGAATTACGGGGTTACCTTTAACTTTTTCGATAAAATTAGGGTAAATGGTGAGGGAGCATCGCCCTTGTTCATATATTTGCAGGAGGCAGCGCCTGGGTTGCTTGGCTCGAAAAGTGTAAAATGGAATTTTACCAAGTTTCTAATCAATAAAAATGGTATTCCAGTAAAACGCTATAGCCCCATGACGCCACCCGAAAAGATTATTCCAGATATTGTGAAACTTATTGAAAAAAACGAGCTGTAATGGCGCACGATCAGCTTAAGCTAAGCAATCAGATTTGCTTTCCCGTTTACGCAACATCGAGGCTGATTACCAGAGAGTATCAGCCTCATCTTGATGAATTGGGAATTACTTACCCCCAGTACATTGCCCTAATGGTGCTTTGGGAAACCGATGAAATATCGGTAAATGAGATAACACAGAAACTGATACTCAACACCAATACTGTTACTCCATTGCTTAAGCGCATGGAGACACAGGGGCTCATCACTCGCAAACGTTCAAGTACCGACGAGCGAAAGGTGATAGTTAAGCTAACCGAGAAAGGGAAAATGCTTGAAAGTAAGGCTGCAGAAATTCCACAAAAACTTATTGAAAGATTGGCTGATAGCAAAATGACAGTTAACGAGCTGATTAGGCTGAAGGAAAGCCTTTACCAAATAATTAATTTTTTGCAAAGCAAATAGCTTGAAAACTTGAAACTACTTAAAGCAGCTACCTTTATACTCCTAATTATCCCCTTGATAGTTAATGGTCAGGAGGAAAGGTTCAATCGTATTTCAGATAACCCAGGTGGGTTGTATGGAGTCAAGAGTTTGTGGAATCCACAATGGTTCCAGGGATACGACAAGCAGCACAGCTACTTCGAGGGCTGGTACTTCAAAATGGTTTCGGCCGATGGGGAACACCGATTTGCCTTTATTCCTGGAGTTTCACTTGGTAAAGATGCTCATGCTTTTGTACAGTTTATCGATGGGCAAACGGGTAAAACTCAATACTACAAATTTGGTATTAACGACTTTTACTACTCAAGCACCCGCTTTGCCGTTTGGGTTGGCCCCAACTTTTTTAGCGCCGACAGTTTTTTTGTTGATTTAGGGCGAGGAGATAAAAAAATCATAGGAAAGGGTGTTATTTCTAATAGAGTTGAATACCCTGTAAAACCATTTTCACCAGGAATAATGGGTTGGTACAGATTTGTACCATTTATGGAGTGCTTTCACGGAGTGGTAAGCATCGATCATGTAGTTTCAGGCGATTTTTTTATTAACAATGAAGTAATATCCTTTAAGAATGGGAAAGGTTACATTGAAAAGGATTGGGGAAAGAGTATGCCATCGGCATGGATTTGGATCCAGAGCAACACCTTTGATGATGGCTCAAACACATCCTTTATGCTTTCCATTGCCAACATTCCATGGATAGGAAGATCATTTACAGGTTTTCTTGGCTTTTTATGGGTAAATGATACTCTTTACCGATTTGCCACATACACTGGTGCAAAGATTTCAAATATTGACAGACAAGATGATAAAATTGAGGTTATAATCAAAGAAAGGGATTTTACCATCGAGTTGATTGGCCTTAAAGGGATGCGTGGCGAATTGCTCGCCCCTGTGGCTGGTGATATGTCGCGAACCATTCACGAGAGTATTGATGCTGAAATTAGAGTTATTTTAAAAGACAAGAACGGCAAAATTCTTTACGATGGCACAGCAAAAAATGCTGGTTTGGAGCTGGTTGGAGATATAGAAAATTTAAAACCATAAAAATTTCTAATCTTGAAATAGGTTTTCTTAAAAAAAAGTTCTTATCATTGCAGTCAGAAAAAAGACAAGATGTACCCTAGACAATCATATTACCCCTACTACTTTTACTTCTTTAGCAATAAAGGGGCTTAGCAGTGGTATGGACTAAAAAAAAGAGAATAAAACCATAAAATACTGAAAGCCCCGCATAAGCGGGGCTTTTTCTTTAATTACAAACCGAATAAGAATAAATATCAAAATGCACACATTCAGTAATTTATACAGCAGCTTATACTATTACTACTACCAAAAACATTGGGAGCCAGAATTGTTGTGTACTTAAAATCGGATACGGAATAATAAGTAAAAACAGTAAAGGCTCCCCAAAAGGGAGCCTTTTTTAATTTATGAAATATGGAAACCATCACAATTATTGGAACGGGGCTTATTGGCACATCCTTAGGAATGGCACTTCGAAAGCAAGGTCATTTTGTAGTTGGATTTGATAGGAGCGAAAAGAATCTTGAAGAAGCTAAAAAACTTAATGCTTTTGATGCCACAAGCCATCCTTGCCTGCCATCGGGCAAGTCATCCAATCAAGCAAACTGTCTACCGGCCCGACAAGTATTGCAATCATCCATAGTAATTCTTGCAACGCCTGTAGATACAATTATTGAAATAATTCCATTTGTACTTGACAATATGTCAAGCGATGCCGTACTAATCGACATAGGTTCGACAAAGAAAGCAATATGCCAGAAGGTAAGAAACCATGCCAAGCGGAACGCCTTTGTGGCTGCGCACCCAATGGCTGGTAGCGAAACAACAGGCCCACAAGCGGCAAAACCAAATCTTTTTGTCAACAAGCGGGTAGTAATATGCGAACCAGAACTATCGAGCCAAGCTGCCTTATCGAAGGCCATAGAACTTTTTGAAGAGATTGGATTGGATCATATCTTTTTAGCACCCGAGGAGCACGACTCTACTGTTGCTCTGATTTCGCATCTTCCACAGGTATTAGCATTTGCTTTTGCATCACTACCACAGTTTGAAAATAATGATTTTCAGAATTGGTCAAAGGTGGCTTCCAGCGGATTCGACTCTTCAACCCGATTGGCCCTGAGCACACCAGGTATTTGGATGCCAATTCTTCTTCAAAACAAAGACTGCTTGATAAATGCACTCAGATTATTAACGCAGAATATTGAACTTTTCACATACAGTTTGCTCGACGAAAACACTTCTACCCTAATAGCCCAAATGGAAAGGGCAAGAAAAACACGGGTAAGATTCGAAGAGGAACAAGCAAAAACAAACCAACCAAAAGAATTAACTATCCTAACTAAATAGACCAATGAAAACAACGGTTCAAACTCTAACAAAAGAGAAACAGTTATGCCGAATACTCGAGGAATCGGGTAAACTAATTATTGCCGGTCCCTGTAGCGCCGAATCGCAGGAGCAGGTAATAGACACAGCTAAGGCATTAGCAGCCGATGGTAGGGTGCATTACCTCAGGGCAGGAATTTGGAAACCCCGAACATCCCCTGGGATGTTTGAGGGTGCAGGAACTGCAGGATTCCAATGGCTAAACCAGGCTAAAACCATTACAGGATTGCCCATTGCCACCGAAGTGGGTTCCGAAAAGCATGTTTACGAGGCATTGAAGCACGGAGTAGATTTACTGTGGATTGGCGCAAGAACGGTGAGTAATCCCTTTACCGTTCAGGAGATTGCGGAAGCTATTCGGGGGGTGGATATCCCAGTTATGGTAAAAAATCCCCTTAGCCCCGAGATAGCATTATGGGAAGGGGCAATTAATCGATTTCGGCGATCGGGTATTGAACAGGTTGGTGCCATTCACCGAGGTTTTTCTCAACAGGAAAAATCGACCCTTCGCAACTTCCCCAATTGGAGCGTAGCACAGGAACTACGAAGGCGAATGCCTGAAATCCCTGTTATTTGCGACCCCAGTCACATTACCGGTAACCAAAACCTTGTCCCAATGGTTGCACAAAGAGCTATGGATTTGGGTTTTAATGGGCTAATGGTTGAAGTTCACCCAAATCCCACCATGGCGCTTAGCGATGCATCGCAGCAGCTAAAGCCCAAGCAGTTCGCCGAAATGCTAGATATTTTGCTTCAGGAGAAAATTGACCAATCGCCCAATGACCTGCTCACAGAGTTACGGATGGAAATTGACATTCTCGACGAGCAGCTGCTTAACGCTTTGGCCAATAGGATGGATCTTGTTAAGCAGGTTGCCATGGTTAAGAAAAGGCACAACCTAGATGTTCTACAGAATAACCGCTACCAGTCAATTCTAAAAAATGTGGCAAGAATTGCAGGCGAAAAGGGATTAAACCCCAACTTTATTAAAAAGTTATTCCTAGGAATCCATAAGGAATCGTGTAATTTCCAGCAGCAACAGATTGCCGAAAATGTATAAATTGAAAAAAAACGGGCTAACTTTAGGTGCTCAAAGAGAGATGCAAATGGAAGAGATACTTATTAATGGCATTCAGGGAGTTTCCAGAGTCTTAGTTGGTGAAAAACTTTCGAATATTGGTAATTATATTCCCAATCGGGGTGTTTTTATAATTACCGACACCAACGTGTTTTCCCATCAGGGCAAGAATTTTCCAAATTTCCCAACATACACCATTGAGCCTGGCGAAGGCTCAAAAAGTCTTGCTGAAGTGCAAATTGTTAGCCGTTGGTTACTCGCAAATGGGGCCGATCGCTCCTCTTTTATTCTTGGAATTGGCGGTGGAGTGGTGTGCGATTTGGCTGGTTTCGTGGCGTCAACCTTTATGCGTGGTATTGACTTTGGGTTTGTAGCCACCTCGCTCCTAGCCCAGGTAGACGCCAGCGTTGGCGGGAAAAATGGAGTAAATATCGATGGCTACAAGAATATTGTGGGCACATTCAACCAACCAAAATTTGTTATCTGCGATATAGGTTCGCTCACCTCTCTTCCCAAAGAGGAATTCACCAATGGGCTTGCCGAGATTGTAAAACACACCCTAATTGCCGACGGCAATATGTTTAGCTATATTGAGGCGAGAATTGAGAAAATAAAAAATCTTGATTTAGATATTTTTCGAGAACTGGTAAACCATTCGGTTAAGGTTAAGGCCAAAATTGTTGGAATGGATGAACGGGAAAAAGCTGAGCGCAAGAAATTGAACTTAGGCCACACATGGGGGCATGCAGTGGAAAAAGAATCGGGTTTTCCCCATGGCAAAAGCGTTAGCATTGGGCTCGAGTTTGCGGCACGTTTCTCAATGCATAAGGGATTGCTTGAACATCGTGATTACATGCGAATAATAAATCTCCTTAGAGATTTGGAACTACCAATATGCTCATCGCTTAGTCCAAAAAAAGTATTTGAGTCGTTAACAATGGATAAAAAGAAAACGGCCAACTCCATCGATTTTATTTTTATGCTGGGCATTGGCGATTCAATTGTGGAACGTATTAGCATTAGCGAAATTAAACGTTTTATTGAAAAAACATGAGAGAAGATATTTGCCTTAGCATAGGAAACATAAACTATAGCGAGATTCTAGAACAGCTAGAAGGAGTTGCACTGGCCGAAATTCGCATCGATCTTCTTAATCTTAATTCTGACCAGCTAAAATCCATTTTCAACCTTCATAAGAATTTAATTGCAACCCACAGAGCAACAAAGGGTGATTTTGAGGTTATGGTTTGGAACCTAAATGTGGCCATTGAGCATGGCTGTGCCTATATCGATATCGATATAAACACCCCTGAGCAATACCGAAAAACATTGATTGACAAAGCCCGCAGGAATGGGTGCAAGGTAATCCTATCGTACCATAATTTTATCGAGACTCCTAGTGCCGAACAGCTAAATAAAATTGTTAACAATCTATTTAGCAAGGGAGCCGAGATTGCTAAAATTGCCTGCATGGCAAATAATGAGGAGGATATTAAAAGAGTCTTAGCACTCTATTCAAACTACAAAAACCTTGTTGCCTTCGCCATGGGCGAAATTGGTAAACCCTCACGCATTGAGGCTATACAAATGGGTGCAACGTTTACATACGCATCTGTAAAAGGGAATGAAACTGCTCCAGGACAGATGAGCTACGACGAGATTGAGTCGCTTTTGAACATCAAAAATCTTTGATTACGATTATTCCTGAATAAAACATGAGTATAACAAAACTTTTTGCCGTATTCGGCAACCCAATTCTACATAGCAAAAGTCCTCAACTCTACAACGCAGTTTTCGACGAATTTGGTTTAAACGCATACTACACCCGCATCAGGCCACAATCGGCCAGTGATGTTATCGATATAGTTCGCACATTACCCCTTGGCGGAGCCAATATTACAGCGCCATTCAAGGAGGAGATGGTTTCGCTGGTGGATATTGTGTCGCTCGATGCCGAGGAGATTGGTGCGATAAATACCATTGTGAATTCCGATGGTCGTTTAATTGGCTATAATACCGATCACTACGGAGTAACCCAATCGTTAAAGGAAGCGGAAATAAATCTACTAAATGCCAAATGTCTGGTTTTAGGCGGTGGCGGAGCAGCCCGTTCGGTTGTTTACGGATTAAAGTATAAAGGAGCACATGTTACCATTTGCAATCGCACCTTTAGCAAAGCCAAAGCTATTGCCGATGATTTTGGTTGCGAGGTGATGAGCTGGGATAATTTCGACACATCGGCCAGCTTTGATGTTGTTGTATCAACCATAGTCCCTGATGCCCTTCCTCCATTTTTCGATCTGCTAGAGTTTAAAAATCTTTTTGATGCTTCATACAAACCCTCAAGGGTAAGTGAGATTGCGCAGAAGCGGGGTTCAAGAATTATCCCCGGTAAAAGATGGCTCCTACATCAGGCTGTTGAAGCATTCAGATTATATTTAGGTGATGTGCCACCAATTAAAACTATGGAGTTGGCGCTCGAAAAAAATCTAAAAAAAGAAGAAGTTGTTGCCAAGGAATTCTTGGGTGCATCTGAAACAGTTAGTTCATTCAAAGATGTTAACCTCCTTGTATCGTCTAAGGGTTTAACAAGCAAACAGGTAAAGGCAATTATAAATGAAGAGATTAGTAAAGCCTTCGGTGGTTAATGGTACTGTAAGAGCACCTGCCTCAAAAAGCGTTGCCCAAAGGGCTATAGCCCTTGCCAGCATAGCAAAAGGGAACTCGGAAATTATTTTCCCGGGCAATTCCGATGATGTTATTGCTGCCATTAAAGTATGCCGAGAACTAGGCGCAGATATTAAGGAGTTGAACGATAGATTAGTAATAAAAGGTGACATAACCGCTCCAGCAAAAACGCTTAACTGTGGCGAGTCGGGATTAGGAATCAGAATGTTTTCGTGTATAGCAGCCACGCTAAATCAACCGGTAACCCTAACGGGACATGGATCGTTGGCCACAAGGCCAATGGGAATAGTTGAACAATCGATAAGAGCAATGGGAGCCAGCTGCAGCACGCAGAATGGGCGGGTGCCAATTACCGTTTGCGGACCAATAACAGGCGGCTTGGCACAGGTTGATGGTTCGGTCAGCTCGCAGGTACTAACCGGAATGCTTATGGCTTCGCCATTGGCAAAGGCCGACACAACAATCCTAGTTGAAAATCTGCAGAGTAAGCCCTACATCGACCTGACCATCGAAACCATGAAAGCATTTGGCGTAAATGTGGAAAATCTCGATTATAAGAAGTTCCACATTAGCGGAAATCAAAACTATTCACCAGCCACCTTCACCGTTGAAGGCGACTGGAGCGGCGCAGCTTTTTTGCTTGTGGCAGGAGCAGTAGCGGGTAAGGTGAGGGTTGATAACCTTTTGCCAATGTCGAAGCAAGCCGATAGGGCAATTATTCAGGCCTTGATGTGGGCTGGCGCAAGGATTTCTATTCAGAAAGATTTTATTGAGGTAAGCAAGCACGAACTAAACGCATTCCATTTTGATGCAACCCATTGCCCCGATCTCTTCCCTCCACTGGTTGCACTGGCAGCACATTGCAAAGGGGAAAGTCGAATACTGGGTGTAAGCCGTTTGCGAGTAAAAGAGAGCGACCGGGCCACAACGCTTCAGCAAGAGTTTGCCAAACTTGGCGTTCGAATTGATATTGAAGGGGAACTAATGCGGATATTTGGAGGGAAAGTGAACTCGGGCATGGTTCTATCGCATGGCGATCATCGCATTACCATGGCCTGCGCAGTTGCCGCCCTGGCGGCAGATGGCGATATTGAAATTGAAGGCACCGAAGCAGTTGGGAAATCTTATCCAGAATTCTTCAAAGATTTAATGACCATAATTTCTGAAGATTATAACCAGTAATCAACGTTTCTCATTTGGTTTCCCTTCGTGAACTCATAACATTAAATTACATCAATGAAGTACATTTGCCCCTTAGTAACTGTTTCGGATATTAAATGCTCCTGTGATTTCTACGAGAAGATCCTAGGACAAACGGTTAAGTCCGACTATGGTGAAAATATAACCTTTGAGGGAGATTTTGCGCTCCATCTCGATACCCACTTCAGCCAGCTAATTGATGGCAAACCTATCCAGAAGGGCAGTAACAGCTTTGAACTCTACTTTGAAGACGATGATTTGGAAAAATTTATGAACAAATTGACTTTGAACCAAGTGCAACTTGTTCACCCACTCCGCGAGCAACCCTGGAAACAGCGAGTAATCCGATTCTACGATCCCGATATGAATATCATAGAGGTAGGAGAAACGCTGGAATGCACTGCGAATAGACTTTCGGCTGCAGGATACAGTAAAGCGGAGATTGCGAAGCTAATGGGTGTACCTGTCGAAATGATAAATCAATGGATGAAATAGCCATCGAAAATATTTATCAAATTTCCTCCCCCATTCAACACCAGTACTGCGTAAATCGTCAATTTCGAACAGCATTGGAACGAATTTTGATTTAAATTCACATCAACCAAAAACATACATTTTATGAAAAAATGGATTGCTAAACCTGTAATACTGCTATTGGCAACAATGATTGCCACATCATTCACCAGCTGCGAAGGGCTTTTCCCCGACAAAGAGGAGGAAGAGGACACGCTTTACGTTAAGTTTATGAATGAGTCAGCTTCGCAGTACACCATTACCACCATCCAGATAAGGCCCAGGGGGCCTGTAATGGAAGAGCAAACGCCCACTGATAACTGGAGCAGTAATCTTCTCACCGCCAACCAGACCATTCCCCCAGGTGGACATGTATTCTTTACGCTCGATATCCCCTCGGGACACTGGTCGGAATACCGACTTGGAGTTGATGATGGTGAGGGCAATCAGATTATGCTGCACGAGCAGACTAACTACAGTGGAATGGATAACCTGCCCATTACACATTGGGGAGGAGACACGCGCACTGTTTCGCCAACAATTGTATGGAGTAATGATGCTAATATGATTGTAGTTACAGGATGGTCCGACTGGACTGGAATTGACGATTAAAACAACCTGTTTCGCTCGCTTACTGAGCAAAATAAATCCGCAAGCTATGCATTTGGCTTGCGGATTTTGCTTTTACGGTTTACAGCAAATCGATATTAAACGGAAAATTGAGTAAATTGCGAACCATTAATTTTAGATCCTACGCATGAATACATTTGGCCGAATTTTCCGGATTTCAGTATTTGGCGAGTCGCACGGACAAGCCATTGGAGTTTCCATCGATGGTGTGCCACCCGGCATAAAACTTTCGACAGATGATTTTTTGCCCGACCTTTCGCGCCGCAAAGCCGGTGCAATGGGAACCACCCCTAGGGTTGAGGAGGATACCCCGGAAATAGTATCGGGATGGTTTAACAACTTTACTACAGGAGCACCACTCACCCTTCTTTTTCGCAATACCAACACTCAATCGGGCGATTATGGGAATATTGCCAAAATCCCTCGTCCTGGTCATGCCGATTTTGCTGCACACAAACGTTTTGGGGGATTTAACGACTATAGAGGTGGCGGACATTTCTCGGGAAGACTTACCCTAACCTTGGTGGCTGCGGGTGTGGTAGCAAAAAAAATATTTGGGAAAGTAAACATATCGGCTAAGTTGATTGAGGCAGGTGGAAGTGCCGATATTTTCAGGGCAATTGACCAAGCCTTGCAACAAGGCGATTCCATTGGTGGTTTGGTTGAATGTAGAGCAATTAACATTCCATTGGGTTTAGGTGAACCCTTCTTCGATTCAGTTGAATCAACAATAAGCCATTTGGCATTCACAATTCCTGCAATAAAAGGAATCGAGTTTGGATCGGGGTTTGGTGCAGCCTCCATGAAGGGGTCAGAGCACAACGACCCAATCCTCGACGAAACAGGGCGGACAGCAACAAATAATGCTGGTGGAATTACAGGAGGTTTAACTAACGGCAACGAGTTGGTTTTTAGAGTTGCCGTTAAGCCAACATCAAGCATCAGCATAAAGCAGAAATCTTTTAGTATTGAGTCGGGCAAAGTTGAGGAACTTGTGGTTAAAGGAAGACACGATGCCTGCATTGCGCTCAGGGTTCCCGTAGTAGTTGAAGCTATTACCGCTATTGCACTAGCCGATTTAATGATGGTGGCAAGTGGTATTAACTCAGTAAATTGCCAGAGTTGAAACATAAACGCAACGAACATGCAAATAATTTCAACCCCTAGTATGCCAAAAAGAAATGGGCACTACTCACACTGTATTGAGCACAACGGGATTCTTTACCTCTCGGGGCAGTTACCCTTTGAGCCTGACACTCGCGAAATGCCCGAGGGCATTGTAAAGCAAACTGAGCAGGTTCTCAAAAATGTTGAACGCATCCTTTCAGAGGCTGGGAGCGGCAAAGACAAAGTGCTGCAGGTAAGAGTTTACATTCCCAATATCGACGACTGGAATACCGTGAATGTAGTTTACGCTGAATTCTTTGGAAATCACAAACCTGCGCGCTGCGTAATACCGACCCGCAACTTGCATTACGGAGCGCTAATAGAGGTTGAGGTGACAGCCTTCGTTTAATATAATAACGCTACTCGTTACCCAGAAGATAATCCTGTAAATACTCGTAACGAGGGGTTAACTTGCCATCCTTAACAATTGTAGCGCGATTAACCACTCCCTCCTCATCTTTGCCAAGAAAATGGGGAATTACATTGTTTATTAATGTCTTTCCAAAGAATTCGCTGGCATCGCGGGGCAATTCACCTGGAAGATTGTCGATGGTCATCATGGTAACATGCTTATCGCCGCTAAAAGGAACAACTTCCTTGTCAAGTTCTATATTGTAGTCGTAATAGGGTTCGGCAATGGTAGTAGCCCTTAAGGTCGATGGTATTGGGCCCGGAACATCGCAGCTCACATCGGCAATCACCTTAATGCTAAAATCGTCTGCATGCATCTCATCCCTTGTAAAGAAGTGGGGAGAGCGGAAATCCCAGTAATGACAAGCTACAAAAAGATCCGTCACTTTGGTGTAGGGTAAAAAAGTAGAAACATGATCGGATGGGTTGCTCACCCAGTACTGCCAGTCGAAGGGTTTATCATCTTTACGTTTGGCGTAATGCCAAGGATCGAGTCGACACATAACCGGTTCGTTGTACTGCTGAGTCAAGAACTGCTCGGGCTCAACCGAACTAACGCCAATAGCCCTAAAAATCTCCATGGCACCACTGGCCACCCTGCCTCCGCCAGTAATAAGGATTCTGGCTGAATTCAACCTAATTGTCTTTAATCCCTCCAGCATATCCTTATAATCGTGGCAATCCTTTGCCCTTCTCAAATCAAACAGGCCGGTTCGCTTACCGTAAGCAAGTATGCCATTGTATGCGCCAACAATTCCAGCCCAGTGACCAAAAGCCACTAAACGCTCACCCTGAGAATTGGTTATATACTCGTGATCCAATAGCGTGATTCCCTTATCCACAATTGCCTGCAACAGCTTTCGGTTATGGGGTTGTTTTTTAGCTACATGAGCAAAGAAAAGATAGGGTTTACCCGGGATAAGCGAATCGATTTTCACCTCTTTCACCCCAATCAGCAGATCACAATCGCTCAAATCGTTCTGAAGATCTACACCAACCTCAATATACTCTGAATCCTTGTAGCACCTCAAATCGCTTGGTTGGGCAACAACTTTCACATTTGGAAATTGCTCCATCAGTGCTTTTGCTTGCATTGGTGGAATAGCTACACGCCTATCGGGTGGTGTTTTAGTCTCTTTTAGTAATCCTATCTTAAAATGCTTATTCATAATGCAGATATGGTTAAAATTCGCGTAGATTGTAGTTGTAACACTGGATCAAGATCAGGCGAAATTACAAAAAGCCATTTTAACCAGCAATCGATTGCTGAAAGCACCTCTAGATTAGAACGATTCAAAAAAAGGAGAAGCACCATAACCCCAAAACGCATCAATACACTGTTATACTGCATTTTAACGGGTGATAATGCGCAACAAAAAAGGGTATTTTGCACAACAAATGCCGTTTTTATCGATGTGTTAAATGCTTAACAACATTTTAGATTCTATTTTTTTTCTTAACTTTGCGTCGCTGACATTTTTATTCAAGACCTTATTTATCAACGAAATACACTTAAACAATGGCAAAAAACAAGAAGTTTATCACCTGCGACGGTAACTATGCAGCATCGCACATAGCGTATATGTTCAGCGAAGTTGCTGCCATTTACCCCATCACCCCCTCGTCAACCATGGCCGAGTACATCGACGAGTGGTCTGCATTTGGCAGAAAGAATATTTTTGGAGAAACCGTAAAGGTAACCGAAATGCAATCGGAAGCGGGTGCTGCTGGTGCGGTTCACGGATCGTTGCAGGCTGGTGCTCTTACCACAACCTATACTGCCTCTCAGGGATTGCTACTTATGATTCCCAACATGTATAAGATAGCTGGTGAGCTTCTACCCGGTGTTTTCTACGTTTCGGCTCGTAGCTTGGCTGCCCAAGCGCTTTCAATTTTTGGTGACCATAGCGACGTGATGAGCACTCGCCAAACTGGTTTTGCCATGCTGGCAACCGGTAGCGTTCAGGAAGTAATGGATATAGCCGCAGTGGCTCACCTTGCTTCAATTAAGTCGCGCGTTCCATTCCTACACTTTTTCGATGGATTCCGCACCTCGCATGAGATTCAGAAGATTGAAGTACTCGAAACCGAGCAGCTTGCCGGCCTTGTTGACCGTGAAGCCCTTCAGGCTTTCCGCGATCGCGCGCTAAACCCCGAGCATCCTGTTACTCGCGGTACTGCACAAAATCCCGACATCTACTTCCAGTCGCGCGAAGCAGCAAACAAATTCTACGATGCAGTTCCCGAGATTGTTGAAGAGTACATGAAGGAGCTTTCGAAGCTAACCGGACGCAACTACGATCTTTTCGACTACTACGGCGATCCTAACGCAGAGAATATTATTGTGGCCATGGGATCGATTACCGATACCATTAAAGAAGTTGTTGATCACCTTGTAGCAAAAGGCGAAAAAGTTGGATTGATTGCAGTTCACCTATACCGTCCTTTCTCAGCAAAGCATTTCTTTAGAGCGTTCCCTAAAAGCGTTAAGCGCATAACAGTTCTCGACAGAACTAAGGAGCCTGGCGCAAATGGTGATCCTCTTTACCTTGATATTAAAGATCTTTTCTACGGAAAGGAGAATGCCCCAATTATCGTTGGTGGTCGTTATGGTTTGAGCTCTAAGGACACTACTCCTGCTCAAATTATTGCGGTGTACGATAACCTAAAGATGAAGGAGCCCAAGAATCAGTTCACCGTTGGTATTGTTGACGATGTTACCTTTAAGTCACTTCTTGTTGGCGAAGAGATTAATCTTGCCGATAAAGGAACTTTCCAGGCAAAATTCTACGGCTTAGGTTCCGACGGTACCGTGGGTGCAAACAAGAACTCCATTAAAATTATTGGTGAGAATACCGATAAGTACTGCCAGGCATACTTCTCGTACGACTCCAAAAAATCTGGAGGTATTACTACCTCTCACCTTCGCTTTGGCGACAAGCCCATTCGTTCGCCCTACCTAGTTAACACTCCCGACTTTGTGGCTTGCCACGTTCCTGCATATCTTGGAAAATACGATATGCTTCGGGGAATTCGTAAGGGAGGAACATTCCTGCTCAATAGCATCTGGGATGTTGAGGAAACCAAAGCTAAGCTGCCAAATTCGGTTAAAAGTGTACTAGCAAAAAAAGAGGTTAACTTCTACATTATTAACGCTACTGCAATTGCCGAGGAGATTGGTTTGGGCAACCGTACCAATACTATAATGCAGAGTACATTCTTCAAAATCTCTGGAGTAATTCCTTACGAATTGGCCGTTAAGGAGATGAAGGATGCTGTTGACCACTCGTTTGGCCGCAAGGGTGAGGAAATTGTAAAGATGAACTACGCTGCTATCGATCGTGGTGGTGATGTGATTAAGGTTGAGATTCCTGCTGAGTGGGCTAATCTTGAGCCAGAGCAGAAGCACACCAATCCAAACGCTCCCGATTTTGTGAACAATGTGGTAACTCCTATCAACCATTTGGGTGGCGATGACCTTCCTGTTAGCGCATTCCTAGGTCGCGAGGATGGAACATTCCCTGCAGGAACTACCGAGTATGAGAAGAGGGGTATTGCAGTTCACGTTCCTGAGTGGATAGCCGACAACTGTATTCAGTGCAACCAGTGTGCTTATGTTTGTCCTCACGCTGCAATCCGTCCATTCCTCCTCACCGACGAGGAACTTGCTAATGCACCAGAAGGAACTGTTACCGTTAAGGGTACAGGTGGAACTAAGGAGTACAACTTCCGCATGCAGGTTAGCGTACTCGACTGTACTGGTTGCGGCAACTGCGTTGAGGTTTGTCCTTCAAAAACTAAAGCACTTGAGCTAAAATCGCTCGAAAGCCAAATGGCCGAAGCCGATCGATATATCTACATGGATAAGAAAGTTGGCTATAAGGAAACCGTTCTTGAAAAGAGCAAGAGCGTTAAGAACAGCCAGTTTGCTCAGCCACTATTCGAGTTCAGCGGTGCTTGCGCAGGTTGCGGTGAAACTCCCTACATCAAGGCTATCACCCAGCTTTATGGCGATAGAATGATTGTTTCAAACGCTACAGGTTGCTCCTCAATTTATGGTGGATCGGCACCATCTACTCCATACCGTGCGAACAAGGATGGTCATGGTGTTGCTTGGGCTAACTCACTTTTCGAGGATAACGCCGAGTATGGGTTTGGTATAGCAACCGGAACCAACAAGCTTCGTAATCGCATAGCCGAGCGTCTTGAGAAAGGCTTAGCTAACGGCTATAGCGAGTCAACTAAAGAAGCCATGAAATTATGGCTCGAGAATAAGGAAAATGCCGAAGGATCTAAAGCTGCATCGGCTAAACTAATTGCGGCTCTTGAAAAAGAGAACGACGACCTAGCCAAAGAACTTCTTGCCCTTAAGCAGTACTTTATTAAGAAATCGGTATGGATTTTTGGTGGTGATGGTTGGGCTTACGATATCGGATATGGTGGTTTGGATCACGTAATCGCCTCTGGCGAGGATGTTAACCTACTGGTACTTGATACTGAGGTTTACTCGAATACTGGTGGACAAGCATCTAAGTCTACCCCAATTGCTGCTGTTGCAAAATTTGCCGCATCGGGTAAGCGTATCCGTAAAAAAGATTTGGGTATGATGGCCATGAGTTACGGTTATGTATACGTTGCTCAAGTAGCCATGGGTGCAAACCAAAACCAGTACTTTAAGGCGATTAAGGAAGCCGAGGAGTACCCAGGACCATCTCTAATTATTGCGTATGCACCATGTATTAACCACGGTTTACGCAACGGTATGGGCGCAACTCAGCTGCAAACTAAATTGGCTGTTGAGGCTGGTTACTGGCAAATGTACAGGTTCGATCCAAGGCTTGAGGCCGAAGGTAAGAACCCATTCCAACTCGACTCCAAGGAGCCCGATTGGACCAAATTCCAGAATTACCTGAAGAGCGAGGTTCGTTACACTTCACTTCAAATGTCGTTCCCTGAGCAAGCGGTTGAACTATTCAAAGCTGCCGAGGAGAATGCCCGCTGGAGGTACAATTCATATGCACGTCTTGCTGCCATGGATTTCACCAAGTAAGAGCAGTGCCTGACTTTTTAAAAAAAGGTGTCGATAATCGACACCTTTTTTTTGTACATTAGTGAAATATAAATAATGATTTGTAAATTGCAGCAGACATGCCCATTTCGCGGCTAAAACCTGAATTTGTGATACGATTACTGGCCAACCTATTTGCTTTGATGTTGCATTTTGCAATTTGCTTACTCTGCATTCTTCTTACAGCAAACCCTTTACCAGCCCAAACTAAACTCAGACCCATAAATCCTGAGCCAATATTTAAGAATTTCACCATAGATGATGGTTTGCCATCTAATGAGATTTACCATATAATCCAGGACTCCATAGGCTATATGTGGATTGCTACAGCAAATGGCGTTAGCCGATTTGACGGCACTACCTTTAAAAACTACGGCATAGACGATGGCCTAGTGGAAAGCACAATTCATGAGATATATCCCGACTATAAAGGGCGATTATGGTTTATCTCCAGCTCAGGCAGGCTTGCCTACTTCAAGGATAACAAAATAACTCCATTTCCATACAACCATCGTTTAAATGATTTTATACCTAAATCCAGGGGTACAGTAAAAAAATCATTTTTTATTGATTCGTTAGATAATGTTCATCTTTCCCTAAAGGGCTTCGGGAGAGTTATAATAAGCTCCGAGGGTATTATAAGCCAAATGGACAGTATACATAAGAAGCATATCGTAATTGTAGAAGAAATCAAAAAGGATCATTTAATAATATCGAGCAACTGGGATAGCAAAGATAAAAAACACTTCCTGTTCCTAATGAACAATTACTCTTTTGAGCTATTGAACCACAACCACGCCAATCCATTTCACTTCTTTGCCCTGGTTGAATCGCAAAAAAACATACTGACCAGCTTTGGAGGAAGGGTTCATCGGTTAACGGATGGGAAAACCACTTTTACTAAAAGGTATGGAAATGAAATAATTTGGATAAGCCTAGATCAGAAAAAAAACCTATGGATTGCCCCAATTGAGGGTGGGGTTCATCTACTAAAAACAAGCGATTTAGATAGCCCTGAGAATATCTACATGCTGCAAAATTATCAAATTACATCTGTAAGCCAAGACAACGAGGGAGGCTACTGGTTCTCTTCACTAGCAAATGGAATTTTTTACACCCCTAACATAAGAATTCTTACCTACAACAATGCAACCGGATTGCCGGACAACAAAATAAACGCCGTTTTTGTAAATAGAGATGGAGTATTTTTGGGCGATGAAAACGGTAATGTAAGCCAAATAAATAACAAAAAAATTCAATCGTATAAAATCCACGTTGAGGGTCTAGGTGTTCTACCAATTCGGTATCTGGGAATCGACTCCACAAGCCATCAAGTTTGGGTGGGATCGATAACCCATCTTCATTCGATTCAGAACGGAGGTATTAAAAATTACATTAAGGAATCTATCCGAGAGGGTAACAATCCAAGGCAAATCATACCCGCAATTGAAGGTGGATTCTGGATTGCCAGCAGCTGGGGCATTAGAAAATTTGATGGACAAGCGTTTACGTATAGCTCTAGGGCAAAGGATGAATTCTCCAGCCCTGTTCACTCCGTTTATCAGGATTCGTCCCAAACCGTATGGATGGCAACCGACAATGGGGTTTGGATATACAAGAATGGCAATTTTGAGTACCTGGGGGAGTCAAATCCATTACTAGCCCATTCTACTAGGCATATTGCTGGATGCGCTAGCGGTAAAATCCTTTTTGCCACCAAAGGTATGGGATTGCTTATCCTCAGGGGGAAAACAATACTTCGGATTACCGAAGCCGATGGGCTACCCAGCAACTATATCAACAAAATATTTGTTGCCCAAAATGGAATTTGGCTTGCCACCAGTAATGGTATTTCGCTGCTAAGACCCAACCTAGATGAAATGTTCACCATTCAAAACATAAACACATCACATGGCCTGCCAACCAATGAAATAAGCAACATCTTTGTTCGAGGAAATATTGCCTATGTAGCATCGCCCAAAGGGCTATCGTTAATTTATATCGATCAGTTCCAACCAAATAATGTACTACCTAGAACAAAAATAACCAGCCTAAAAACTAATGGATTTGTATCTGAATTAACCAGAGAACAACCCATAAAACTAGATTATTCCCAAAACTTTATAACCCTGAACTATATTGGGTTGGCGTATAAAAACATGTCGAAAGTAAACTATAGGTACAGATTAGTTAAATACGACTCTACCTGGACTAATACCCGAGCAACTACAGCCACCCTTAGCGGTCTCCGTCCCGGAAAGTATACCTTTGAAGTGCAGGCCCAAAACTCCGATGGCCTATGGGGCCATTCAGCACGACTTCGCTTCTCAATTAAGGCACCATTTTGGCAAACATACTGGTTTATCGCCATACTGGCTTTCGGATTTACATTATTTATTTTTGTGGTGTATCGCTTAAGGATTAATAGCATTAAAAGGCGTAATGAGTTGATAAATAACCTTAATATATACCGGCAAAAATCACTGCGCCAGCAGATGAATCCGCATTTCATTTTCAACACGCTTAACTCCATACAACTCTACATTTTAGAAAAGGATCACATAAGCTCGCATAAATACCTCACCAAGTTTGCCAAGCTAATGCGATTAATCCTTGATAACTCTCAGGTTTCGTCAATTCCTCTCCGATACGAAATGGAGGCATTAAAGCTTTACCTCGAGCTTGAATCGATCCGTTTATCAGGACGATTTGAGTATAGTATAGATGTTGAGGACGAGCATTTGCTCGACTCAAGAGTTCCAACTCTTCTAATTCAACCCTTTGTGGAAAATTCTATTTGGCACGGTATAATGCTAAAGCCCGAAAAGGATGGATGGGTCAAAATATCAATCAAAGCCAAGAATGGTTTTTTAATATGCACTATTGAGGACAATGGAGTTGGACGCAAAGCGGCACAGGAGATAAGAGCCAAGCAGGATCCCGAGCGCAAATCGCTTGGGTTTAAGATTACTGCCCAGCGAATTGATCTGCTCAATTCGCTATACAAAGATCGTTTCAACATTGAATACACTGATCTTGAGAGCAGAACTGGATCGGCTGGTACGCGTGTTGTAATTCGCATACCGCAGGGAATTATTGAAGACGAATCCGGTCAACTGGGGGAAATGTAACATCGTCTGCCCTTTTTTTGTAACTTTGCCCCCGAATAATATCAACCATGCTTAAAGCCCTTATTATTGATGACGAGTTAGCGGCTCAAAGGTCACTTGAGCTGCTTATTCAGTCCTATTGTCCCACTGTATCAATTGTGGGCAAAGGGCAGTCGGTTAAAGAGGGATTAGAACTAATACAACGGTATAATCCCGATATTGTGTTCCTTGATATTGAAATGCCTCAGGCAAACGGCTTTGAACTTCTGGAACAGCTTCCGGAGCTAAACTTCGAGGTAGTATTTATTACTGCTTACAATCAGTATGCTGTAAAAGCCTTTAAGTACAGCGCCATTGACTATATTCTCAAGCCTATCGATATAGATGAGCTGGTTAAAGCTGTGGAAAAGGTTAGCGAACTTCGAAAGAAGCGGCTTAGTCCTAGAGAGCGATATGCTACCCTTTTTCAGAATATTGAGGAAATACTGCCCCGGAAACTGGTTATACCACAAACTAATGGATTTAAGTATATCGACCTTACTAATGTTGTTATACTTACAACCAACGCAGACACGCACACATTTACCCTGGTTGATGGAACCATAAGCGAATGCCCAATTGGGTGCCTCGATCTTGAGCAAACTTTGGTAAGCAAGGGATTTATATCGCTGAAAAACGGGGTTTTAATCAACTTAAACCGCGTTGAGAAAATTGATAAGCGGGGGAATGGAAGTATTATAATGGAGGGTGATATTTCGGTACCACTTGATCAGCATAATAAGGACAAGCTTATTGAGCAGCTCGAAAAGCTCAGCATGAAAGGGAATGGCTAACAAAAAATGCTAAATTGGGAAGAGTACTATCGTTGGATATTGGAAAAAAAAGGACCGGAGTTGCGGCGACCGACACGCTAAAGATTATTGCCAATGGGATTGGAACCGTTTCAACTAGTCAGGTAATTGAGTTTTTGACAAAATACATGGCCACAAACTCTGTAGATCTTATAGTTGTGGGCATGCCCAAGCAAATGAACAATGAGCCGTCCGAAGCTGTTAAGTACATCGAACCCGTAATCAACAGGATAAGAAAACTTTTCCCCACCATGGAGGTAAAACTGGTTGACGAAAGGTTTACCTCCAAGCTTGCCCATCGGGCAATGATAGATGGAGGGCTAAAGAAGATGGATAGGCGCAACAAAGCGCTGGTTGACACCATAAGTGCAACCATTATTTTACAATCGTACCTAGAGAGTGTTGATTTTGACAAACTAAAGTGAAAATGATTAAACCTGTTTACGTATACGGCTCGCCGGTGCTACGAAAAGTAGCCAAGGAAATTGAATCAGACTACCCAAACCTGAGCGGTTTGATTGAGGATATGTTCGAAACCATGTACAACTCCGATGGCATTGGGTTAGCCGCTCCACAAGTGGGGTTGCCTATCAGGCTATTTGTTGTTGATGCATCACCTCTATCGGAAGATCATCCCGAGGTTCAAGATTTTAAGAAAGCCTTCATTAACCCAACTATTGTTGAGCGTTCCCCAGAAGTTACCCTTTACAACGAGGGTTGCCTGAGCATTCCCAACATCCGCGAGGATGTTGAGCGACCTGAATCAATTGTTATTCGTTACGTTGATAAAGATTTTAATGAACATGAAGAGCGTTTCGACGGCATCGCCGCCAGGATAATTCAGCATGAGTACGATCATCTGGAAGGTATTCTCTTCACCGATAAAGTTTCGTCGCTTCGCCGACAGCTTCTTAAAAGTAAACTTTCGGCAATTTCGAAGGGGAAATTTAATGCCTCATATAAGGTTAAAATATCCTGATTCCGAAAAGCATAATCAGAACAATTAAAAAACCTCACCGATAATGGCGAGGTTTTTAAATTTTGGGATAAAACTATGAAGAATACGGTTGAAACAAACCACCGCTAGTCACCCGAAACATTTCACCAGATCAACTCTCCCTTTCCTTCTCGAACCACAGTGGGCTCGTCGGTGGTGCAGTCGACTATAGTTGAGGGGATATTGTTGCCAAAACCACCATCTATTACCACCTCCACCAAATCTTCATACTTTTCATAAATTAGCTCGGGGTCGGTGGTGTACTCTATAACCTCATCATCGTCTTTTAGCGATGTGGTAAGGATTGGATTACCCAACAAGCGTACCAGTTCAACTATAATGGAATGATCGGGAATTCGAATACCCACCGTTTTCCGCTTGCTCATAAAGTAATCGGGAACCCTATTTAAACCTGGTAGGATAAAGGTGAATGGCCCGGGTAAATTGCGTTTTAGCAGCTTAAAAGTGCTATTATCGACACGGGCAAAATCGGCAATATGGCTCAAGTCGCTGCAAATAAACGAGAACTTGGCATCCTTAGGTTTCATCTCCTTAATCTTGATAATACGTTCAATAGCCTTTGGCTTAGTAATATCGCAGCCAATGCCGTAAACTGTATCGGTGGGGTAAATTATTACACCCCCATCGCGCAATATGCTAACGATAGTATCCAGATCGCGGGGATTGGGGTTCTCGGGGTAAATCTTCAGAAACATTGCCATAACGAAAGGTATAAGAAAAGGCACACCTGCACCGAAAATCCGAGTAGTGTGCCTTGAATGCTATTTGGGTAGATTAACCGTTTACCCGCTTGTAATCCTCTAAAAACTTGGCTAGGCCACTATCGGTTAAAGGATGGTTTAGTAGTCCAAGAATTGCGTTCAAAGGACAAGTAGACACATCGGCACCAGCTTCCATGCACTGAATAATATGCATGGTATGACGAATTGATGCTGCCAAAACCTGTGTGCCATATTCGTAGTAATTATAAACATCAACAATTTGCTTAATAAGCGCAACGCCATCGGTGGAAACATCATCGAGACGACCAATGAATGGCGAAACATAGGTTGCACCAGCTTTAGCTGCAAGCAAGGCTTGCCCGAGGGTGAAAACCAGAGTACAGTTTGTGCGGATACCATTATCGGTAAAGTACTTAATGGCCTTAATACCATCCTTGGTGCAGGGAACTTTAACTACAATCTGCTCGTGCAAAGCGGCTAGCTCCATACCCTCGCGGATCATGCCCTCGTAATCGGTGGCAATAACCTCGGCTGAAACATCACCACCCTTCACTATATTGCATATATCGATGTAGTGCTGCTTAATTCTGGCTTCGCCTTTAATCCCTTCCTTGGCCATAAGCGAAGGGTTAGTGGTAACGCCGTCGAGAACGCCAAGGTCGTTGGCCTCGCGGATCTGATCAAGATTTGCTGTATCAATGAAAAATCTCATGCTGGTAAGAATTTGAATTGGTAATATGGCGACAAATATACTAAAATAAAAGTGAATGTATTAAAACAATATAGACTATGACCTTAGGCACCGCAGCTATTCTTACTTGCGAATCTGTTTTAAATAAACCTTTAAATCGCACGACACCTCCCCTGTGAGAAACATCAAACCTATGATATTAGGGAAAGCCATTCCTAGAATCATCATATCGGAAAAATCGATAACTGCGGTTAAACTACTCGATGAGCCAATAACAACGCATGCTAAGAAAAGGATGTAGAATGCTAAATCGGAAGCCCTTGTCTTGCCTGTTGCTTTATAGAAGAACTTCCCAAAAAGGTAGTTGAACCCCTTGAGTCCATAGTAGGACCACGATATCATGGTGGAAAAGGCGAATAGGAAGATACATACCACCAGTATATATGGAAACCAAGGCAAAACGCTGCCAAAGGCAGCGGCGGTGAGTTGGGTTCCCTCGAGGCCATCGGGGTTTACATGAAAACCCGTTGAAACTAGAACAAGTGCAGTCATGGTGCATACCACAATGGTATCGACAAACGGTTCGAGCAATGCCACCATACCCTCGCTCACGGGTTCGGTGGTTTTAGCCGCTGCATGTGCTATTGGGGATGAACCAATGCCAGCCTCATTGGAGAATGCCCCACGCTGAAATCCCACGAATAGTGCACCAAAGAAACCACCTCCCATAGCCTCTATTCCAAAAGCACTTCGAAAGATTAACCCGAACATCTCGCCAATATGATTGAAATGCACCCCAATTATAAAAAGTGCTGTTCCAACATACAAAATCGCCATAAATGGCACCAGCTTACTGGTAACCCTAGCAATTCCCTTAATTCCACCAATTACTACAAGGCCCACCAGAAATGCTACTACAAGTCCAAACAAAGCGCCATAGCCTTGTGCCTGTGGCACTACATACTGAAACTGTGCAAAAGCTTGGTTTACTTGAAACATATTGCCACCCCCAAACGACGCCCCTATAACCAGGATGGCAAAAAGAGCAGCAAAAAAACTGCCCAAACGCTGTCGTCCTTGCTTGGCAAGCCCTTGCCTAAGGTAATACATAGGACCACCCGATACGCGCCCTTCCGAGTCAACAATCCGATACTTCACGCCAAGCGTACACTCAGTAAACTTTAGCGACATGCCAAGGAATCCTGCCAAAATCATCCATACAGTAGCTCCAGGCCCTCCTAGGCTTATGGCCACAGCAACCCCAGCAATATTACCCAAACCAACAGTGGCCGAAAGCGCTGTGGTTAGCGCTTGAAATGGGCTCACCTCTCCATCGCATTTCTTAGACTTGTACTTCCCCGAAACAAGCGCCAATCCATGCCCAAAGGCCCGAATATTGATAAACTTCATCCTTAAGGTGAAGAATATTCCACCAATCATTAGCCAAAGCACAACAATTGGGGCGGCAACGCCTATATCTATACCCAGAGCTTTTATCGGATCCCAAAACAGCACCTGCGAAAGCGCATTAACAATAGGCTGAAAGAGTTCATTAATTCTGCTGTCTAGACCAATCATAAGGAAATTTTTATTTCGACAGGATTACTAAAATATGATGAAAAATACTCTAACAAAATCAATTAAAACTCTTGCAGCACGGGCAAGGCCCGATTCTGAAAATCGAAAAGGGCTTGGTTTTCCCAAGGAGAACCATCTGTTGACTGATAGCCTTTCCAGGCAATTAACTCGCCACCCCAATAGCAAAATCCAATTCCAGCATCAACCTCCTGTAAAAGTTTTCTAATCTGCTTCACAAATTCTTTTTGCCCCTGCATTGATGCAGGAAAATCGGGTAAAATCAAATGTTCCTCAAGGCCAACAATATTATTAGTCCAGTCGTTCCAATCGAGAGTAAAGGGGTAAGCGGTTTCGGCAATTAAAACATCTCTACCATAGGCGTGGCCTAAGTATTCCATTGTTTGCTTAAGCAGAACCAACGATTTTCCATGCCAAATTGGATAATAGGACAACCCTATGATATCAAAATCGAGTTGCTTTACCAAATTGAAGAACCAATCGGAACCCTCAATACCGGCGTAATGGATAATGACCTTGGTGTTTGGCGAATTGTTCCGAACAGCCTGAATTCCCGAGTTGAGCAATTCCAAAAAGTTCTGCGAATTTTGATCGATGTGGCCAATGGGATGAAGGAACCCCGAGTTTACCTCGTTGCCAATTTGAATAAAATCGGGATTAATCTCATCCACAACCTGCTTAGTGTAGGTATAAACTCGCTCCTTTAATTCGGTAAAACCTAAATCGTGCCAAAGCACTGGAATAACTTGCTGTCCGGGATCGGCCCACGTATCGGAGTAGTGTAGGGCCAGCCAAACTTTAAAACCCTTTGCTTTTAAGACTTGCGAAAACTGATTAACCTCCTCAAAGCCAGAATGACCCTTGGGTGGATTTACCCAAAGTCTAAGTCGTACTACATTAACCCCGTTTTCCTTGAGGATTTCCAAAAAATCTTTTGGCTTCCCATCAAAATCGTAAAAAACAGGATCTGTAGCAGAAATTTCGGGGTATGATGAGATATCAACGGCCGAGATAAACGTAAGATTATCGGAAAAGATGGGTTCGATGGTATCCTTTTTACACGACACACATGCGAGAAAAAACAGCAGTATCACGACTATCCTACTCATCAGTTCACAGGAAACGTATTTGAAAACGACAAACCTCGTGCTTTAATCTCCATAGGAAGTATACAATTATAAACAAACCTGTTAACTGGCGTTTCTACGCCATGTATTTGACCCAGCCTAACAACAGTTCCATTCTGGTACTCTATCTCCGAGGGCTTTCCCTCCCACACATCGCGGGTGAGCGATGAGGTAGTATCGGGTGGGAACGAATCGATAAACGACACGGTTTTGTCAACAAAACCGGGCTCAATGCCAATACCCATTCTCTGCGATAGCAGAAAAACCTCGTTAAATATGTCAACCATCATTTGTCGGGTGGCAGGCAATTCCCTTAGCTCACCATAGTTAGTTTTGGTTATGGCAAGCAATCCACTAACACAGATTGATATAAACTTTTTCCAGATTTCGGCCTGAATATTTGCAGATATCTGCGATTTAATATCCGCCTTGTCGAAAAGTTGTTTAACCGCCAGCAACCTGTCGGAAGTTGTGCCATCGAACTCGCCAAACACAATGGTGGGTGTTACACCAAAATGGTTAATTACGCCAGGAGACTCAATTTTACTGATAATACGACATAAACCCTCAATTACATGTTTCCTGTCGATAACCTCAACTAGCTCATCGGCTGCTAGCACACCATTCTGAAGGGGAATTACTATAGATTGAGGATGTAAAATTGTTTTTAATTCGCTCCTCACCTCCTTAACCTGCCATGCCTTAACGCACACCAGAACCAGATCGGCCAAGCCCATTTCGCTTATGGTACTAGTTGCCCGGAAATCCCTTACCAAAAAATCGCCAGCAATACTTTTAACTAAAAGTCCATTGGTCTGCATAGCCTCGAGATGTTTTCCGCGGGCTAGAAAAGTAACCCTATTCCCCGCCCTGGCCAGCATAGCTCCAAAGTAGCCTCCTACTCCACCGGTTCCAATAATTGCGATTTCCATTTTACATGAATTTTAATCAACTGCAACTCTGTATTATATATTTTCAAAAGACGAAGATAATTAATTACACAGTATTTAGAGCCGCGAACATTGATTATGAATTTAATATCAATTGAAATCATTGAAAAAACCTACA
Source organism: Tenuifilaceae bacterium (assembly GCA_034003245.1). GTDB lineage: Bacteria > Bacteroidota > Bacteroidia > Bacteroidales > Tenuifilaceae > Perlabentimonas. The sequence continues at coordinate 24,714 of JAVEYY010000034.1, read as the reverse complement.
CAATCCATATGTAGGATACAGAAAGGAAAACATCACAGATTTCACTAACTTTGCCGCACTCGTAATCCATTAGCAAACCGGATACTAAACCAAATGGAAGTTGCAATTATTGGAGGTGGTGCTGCAGGTTTCTTTGCTGCCATTGCGGTAAAGGAAAATCATCCCAACGCCACTGTCACTATCTTCGAAAAATCCCAGCAAGTACTTTCAAAGGTTAAGATTTCGGGTGGGGGAAGGTGCAATGTAACCAATGGCTGCACAAAAATTTCGGAGCTCTGCTCGGCCTATCCGCGCGGAGGGAAAAAGCTTAAAAAGCTATTCGGGGCATTCGGCACTGCCGACACTCTTGAGTGGTTCGAAAAGCGGGGCGTTCCACTGGTAATACAGGATGATAACTGTGTTTTCCCGGCCTCACAGGATTCACAAAGCATAATAGATTGCTTTTTGCGCCAAACAAAAAGACTTAATATAACCATTAAAACGGGCATGGGGGTTAAATCGCTAACTCCTGCTGGCGAAAAACTTAAACTATTCTTTGGCGATGGCCAGATGACCCAAAGTTTCGATAAGGTGATTGTGGCAACGGGAGGGTCGCCTAAAAAGGAGGGATTAAGATGGATAGAGGAGCTAAATCACGTAATCGAACCGCCTGTTCCATCGTTATTCACCTTTAACATGCCCACTGAGAAAGTTAGAGAGCTGATGGGTATTGTGGTTGAGAATGTTCGCGTGGCCATTCAGGGCACTAAGATTAAAGCAACTGGCCCCCTTTTAGTCACACACTGGGGCATGAGTGGTCCTGCAATACTAAAACTCTCGTCGTTTGGAGCACGGGTGCTTAGCGAAATGAATTACAACTTTAAAGTTCAGGTTTGCTGGGCCGATGAGGCCAACCATGAAGAGGTGACTAACACCCTTACACAAATTGCAGCGGAAAATCCCAAAAAGCAAGTTGCAAATACTCGCCCCTACGAACTGCCCGAAAGGCTGTGGCTTTTTCTCCTAAGCAAAGCAGATATAGCCCCAGAAAAACGGTGGAGTGAATTAGGCAAGAAGGGATTAAATCGGTTAACGGAAATTCTCACCAACGATATCTACGAGGCAAAAGGTAAATCGACCTTTCGCGAGGAGTTTGTAACCTGCGGCGGTGTTAGCCTCGAGAGTGTAAACATGAACACCATGGAGAGCAAGGTTTGCAAAAACCTTTACCTTGCCGGCGAGGTACTCGATATTGATGCCATAACGGGTGGTTACAACCTACAGGCAGCTTGGACCACTGGGTTTGTAGCCGGGAAACTTATCTCATCGTCATAGGAGAAAATGCATCTTGATTTTTACCGATCGCTACCCCAGCCCTCCCCAAAAAATGCTGTAAATAAAGATAGCAGCAATGGCCACGGGGGCAATAAACTTCACTATAACATTAAACATAGAAAAGTAACGTAGCTTGAGTGCTCCCTCGTTGGAGAGTTCCTGCCGGGCAATTCGCTTCCCGGCAAACCATCCTACAAATAGCACAATCAGCAGTCCGCCCAACGGCAGCAACACGTTGGATGCGGTATAGTCGAGCAGGTCGAATATGCTCTTTCCAAAAAGGGTAAAACCTTTTAGTGGGCCAAACGACATGGATGCGAATACGCCAAGAGCAGAGATTGCTATAGTTGCTATAGCTGTAGCTTTGCGACGAGTAATTTTCAACTCCTCCGAGAAATAGGCTACCACCACCTCGAGCAGCGATATGGTGGAAGTAAGAGCGGCAATGGCCAAAAGGACAAAGAAGATGGCGCCAAAGAAATCGCCACCGGGCATCTGCTGAAAGATTCCAGGAAGGGTAATAAACACAAGGCTAGGGCCTGAACTTGGGGCAATGCCGAAGGCAAAAACCGCGGGGAAAATCATTACCCCCGCCAGAATAGCAATTACGCTATCGGAAATGGCCACCTCAACAGCAGTAACCGCAAGGTTCTCTTTCTTTCCAAAGTATGAGGAGTAGGTAATAAGTGCACCCATTCCAAGGCTTAACGAGAAGAACGCCTGTCCCAGGGCGTAAAGAATTGTCTTGCCTGTCACTTTGGTGAAATCGGGTTTAAAAAGAAAAGCCAAACCGTCCTTTCCGCCCTCGAGGGTTACAGAGCGAACACAAAGTAACACTATCAAAATAAAAAGTAAGGGCATCAGCAACTTGGTGTACTTCTCAATTCCTTTCTTTATTCCGGCCAATACTATTAGCGCCGTGAGCACCATAAACACCAGCTGCCAAACTACCGGACGAACAGGATTGGCTATAAAGCTACTGAAAGTAGCCTCCAAATCGGCAGGGGTTTGTCCGGCAAATCGATGGGTAACCGAATGAACAATATACTCGAGGGTCCAACCCGCCACCGCGCTGTAGAATGCCAAAATAAAGAACGCTGCCACAACGCCCATAAAACCAATAAGGTTCCAGCGCGTGCCGGGAGCAATTAGGCTAAACGAACCGTATGCATTCCTTTGGCCCTTGCGGCCAATGGCAAACTCCGACATCATAACCGGCACACCAATGAGGAAAACGAAGAAAAGGTAAATCAGCAGAAAGGCGCCTCCGCCATTCTCGCCGGCCACGTAGGGGAATTTCCAAATATTCCCTAAACCAACGGCAGATCCTGCTGCTGCGGCAATTATTCCAAACTTGCTTCCAAAGCTATCGCGAACGGTTGAACTGGTAGGCATACTAGTAGGTTAATGGGTTTCACAAAAAATCACGCCAAATTGCGAAAAATTGTTGGCAAAGCCAAATAGGTGAACGTTTATTAGAGTGATTTTTGGGGAGATGGTTTAGCGGTTGTTGATCGTTGTTTGTTGATCGTTGGTGTTCTGCTTTTGGATATTGGATGTTGGCCCTAAGCCTTTAAACTGAACGCTAAGCCACCAAATCCCTAACTGGGGGTTAATCCTTAATCAATATTTAATTATATTTGAAGACCGATGCAGACATTGATATCTTAGTTTACACAATTTACTTTACACTCTCCACTATTTACTTTACACTCTCGCTAAGGGCGTTATTCCTTAACCCCTCGACCGTTCCTTGACGCTACGGAGCTATTCCTTAAGGCTGCGCAACCATTCCTTGAGGCTGCGCAAGCATTCCTTAAGGCTGCACAAGCATTCCTTAGGGCTGCGCAAGCGTTCCTTAAGGCTGCGCATGCATTCCTTAGGGCTGCGCAACCATTCCTTGACACTGCTGGGCCATTCCTTAAGGCTGCTCGACCGTTCCTTGGTTTCGTTTGGCTTGTGGCTGTTGGTCTTTAGCTCTTTGCTATGTGCTCTTCGCTCTTCGCACTCTGCTCTCTGCCTCTATATCTGGCCTACTCTTCCAAACCAAAAGCCCCCACTTTTCAGCAGGGGCTTGGGGTACGAGCAAAGGATGATTATGCAATATCTATCTGCTTGCAGAGGTACACGTCCTGAATGGCGTTGAGGATCTTTACGCCCTCGTCCATGGGTCGCTGAAAGGCTTTGCGGCCGCTGATTAGGCCCATGCCCCCGGCACGCTTATTTACAACTGCTGTAAACACGGCTTCGGCCAAATCGCTGGCTCCGCTCGATGCTCCACCAGAGTTAATCAATCCGGCTCGACCATTGTAGCAGCTGATAACCTGATACCGGGTAAGATCGATTGGGTGATCGCTCGAGAGCTGACTGTAAACCTTATCGTGGGTTTTGCCAAAGTTGATGGCCTTAAAACCGCCGTTGTTCTCGGGCAGCTTTTGTTTGATAATATCGGCCTGCAGCGTTACGCCCAAATGGTTAGCCTGTCCGGTTAAATCGGCAGCCACATGGTAATCCACACCCTCCTTTTTAAATCCGTTGTTCCGCAGGTAGCACCAAAGCACTGTGGCCATGCCCAGCTCGTGGGCATACTCAAATGCCTCGGCCACCTCAATAATCTGCCGGTTCGACTCCTCGGAACCAAAGTAAATGGTTGCCCCAACGGCCACTGCGCCCAGTTTCCAAGCCTCCTCAACTGTTCCGAACATTATCTGATCGAACTTATTGGGATAGGTAAGCAGCTCGTTATGGTTTAGCTTTACGATGAAAGGGATGCGGTGGGCATACTTACGGGCCACTGAGGCTAAAACACCAAAGGTTGATGCAACAGCGTTGGCGCCACCCTCAACCGCCAGCTTAACTATATTCTCGGGGTCGAAGTAGATGGGGTTTGGAGCAAACGAAGCCCCAGCAGTATGCTCAATACCCTGATCGACGGGGAGAATAGAGAGATACCCCGTGTTGGCCAACCGGCCATGGCTAAACATCGACTGCAAGCTGCGCATAACCTGTGGTGATCGGTTTGACTGCGAAACCACCCTGTCGATAAAATCGGGGCCGGGTAAATGAAGATGCTCTTTGGGAAGTGTTTGGCATTTATGATCGAGCACACCCTTTGCCCTATCACCCAGGAGATCGGTAATTTTATTGAAATCCATAGTTATTGTGATTTTAGGTTTACACAAAGCTATGGCTATTAATGGTAAAAGTCAAGTGTACCTAACATCAAAAAAACATGTTAAGAATCAGCCTTAACAACAAGAAATTTGATAAGACCTGCCTAAAACGGGTAACCGATACCGAAGTGGATGGCAAAATCCTTGAGCTCGCGGCTATAGGGTCGGTCGAAGGGAATCCAGTGATGCCTGTTCTCCACAATAACTTTATTATCGGCATTAATGGTGTAGATTCCTGGATCGTAAACCTTAACGCCCACATCGAATCTGAGGGTAAAGAATCCAAGATTCATTCGAATTCCAGTCCCCGTTCCTAAAGCTATCTGCTTATAAAAGGATTTGGGATAGAAAACTGACCCGGGCCTATCGTCGGCAGAGGTTATTGCCCAAACGTTGCCAGCATCGAGGAACAGAGCGCCCTCGAGGAGCCAAACAAGCTTAAAGCGATATTCTAGGTTAGCCTCGAGCTTGATATCGGCCGTTTGATTTGGGAACTTCAGCTGAGTTTCGATGTAGGAACCAGGGCCCAAGCCCCGCGCTGGCCAAGCTCTTACTCCCGAGGATCCTCCAGAGAAGTACTTCTTCTCGAAAGGGAGAGCCGCAGAGTTTCCGTAAGGAATTCCTATGCCCGCGTAAACACGGTATACAAAGGTGTTGTTCTCATCTACAACCTGGTTATAAACGTAGTTTATATCGTTGCGCACGTACTGCGAAAAGTTGGTCCTAAAAAGTTGATACGAACCATCTACCTGATCAACATCCAACGCGGTAAAAAGCCCCCGAAGCGCATTCCCCGACACCTCGGCGTTGTACCTAACCACAGAGTAACTCCTTTTGGCTGCCGACTGGTTGGAGTAGATAAAGCCATAACCCGTAAGCGTAACAAACTGGTTACGGTAACTATTGGCCTCGTAGGTGTTCTTTATCTTATCCCAGAAAACATCGGAAATTTGGAAAATGTTAATTATGCTAACCTCAGCAGGGGTGAATGTGTGCGTAAACTTATTCTCCGATCGCCAAATGTAGCTGAAATTCATCCCAGCCAGGGTACGTGTATACTCAGGGCGCTGCTGAAAACTATACGATGTTACAACCTGAGTGCGGGGGCTATACCTATTAACAAACTCTTGCCCCGCAAAAGGACTAACAAATCGAGGGAAACTAAGCCCCACCGATCCTCCAAGTTCAATAGAACTTGCCGAAAAACGCTCACCGGTTAAAAACTGGACCATCCCTCTCAGCTTGGTATCGAGTACCTCGGCCCCTTTGAAAATATTTTTATGCTGATAGTTAAGGTTACCCTCCATACCAATATCGGAGGCGGTGTTGGTAACGCCAAAATCGACCTGGTAACTCTGAAGGGTATGTGGAGTAAGCTGAATGTAACAGTTAAGCTTGCCATAGGTGGTGGAATCGCTATCCTTATCGGCATTAAAAAGAACAAAATCATCTTCCAACGCTGATTTTTCGGATGCTTCATCGGGCCTAAAGAACACATTAACGGCTCTAAATAACCGCAAAGAGTTTAGGTTGTCGCGAGTTTTCTGGGTAATGCTTTCGGAGTAAATTTGCCCGGGCCGTATAAGATTTGCATTGCTAACCGTTCGATACTTAATGTTGGGCTTGTAGGAGTAAATAAAATGCTGATTATCGAGCACCATGGTATCGAGCATCTTTTCCTCCTGCAGGTAGAAAAACTCAACTGGATCGTAGTTTGTGTACACGTACACATTGCTAATCTCGTACTTCCTGTATTTTTGTGGAATACGTTCACCAAATGCATTACGCGTAAAACGATTCCGAATAACCAGCTCCAGATCGACTTTTTTATTGTTCACGCTAGTATCGGCACTAAAGGTGATGAAATCGCGCGAAAAAAAGAAATAGCCCGCCTCCCGAAGGCTCACCTCAATGCGCTTACGCTCCTCGCGCAGAATATCAATATCGAACCTGTCGCCCCGCTGCACAATACGATTAATGGTATCGTTTAAAACTAACCTTCTGATTAGGGTGTCCTCAATGAGGTAGCTTATGCTTTTTATCCGGTGTGGAGTGCCTGTATTTATATTATATCGAACAGTTGCACTTTTTCGCTGCAACAGGGTTGTATCGGCAACCGTTGCGCTGTAAAAACCCTTACTCTGCAAGTAACGCAGGAGGTTGGCTGTGGTTTGGCTAGTCTGAAAGGTATCGAGCAAAACTGGCTCTTCGCCAATGGTCTTTAGCATTTTGCTGATCCCTTTATCTTTTTTGGGATTTGCCATATTGTAAAGCCGCAAGTGAAACCTAAAAAGCAGAATTCGCTTGTTTGGCTTTTGCCTTATATACCGGGAGAGTTCGCCCTCCTTAATCTCGGGCTTTTTGTCTTCGGATTGTATAACTATATCGGCATTATCGAGCAAAAAATTACCCTCGGGAACTTTCTTGGTTATGCTACACGACGAGGCAAAAACAAGTAAAAAAAGAAGGAAAGGCAATGTGTTCTTAGCCAACATTTGTCGAGGTAGTAGTTTGAAGATTGACATCAACATAAAATATAGCACAACTTATAACCAGAGACCCATTAGGGCTGAAAGATAGTAATTCCCTTTGACAACTAGTGTGCCAATGCAGTAAAACATATATTCAAAAACCAAGCAACTATCATCATAAACTGCCTATTCATCAAAATTTAATGCTGGAATAATTGGGGAATGCGATTCCTAATTCATCGTGTGGATGGTTAATGGATTTCTCTTTAAAATGTTGTAGGTTTGCGTAAACATTAGCCTATGCTCACAGCAAACACCATAAAACTCATTAAATCGCTCCAGCAAAAGAAGTATAGAAATCAAGAGGGACGCTTTGTGGCCGAAGGACAGAGGCTGGTTAGCGATTTGCTACAGTCATCACTTAGCATCGATCAAGTTTACTACACAACTGAATGGGAAAATAATTCGCAAATTGTGGACAATAGGTTCCACCCGATTTCGGCAAAGGATATGGCCCGCATTAGCGGGCTAAAAACGCCAACCTCGGTATTAGCCGTTGCAAAAATCCCCGAAAATTCGTTAGATATTAATCAAATCAAAAACTCTCTTACTCTAGCACTCGACAACATTCAGGATCCTGGGAATTTGGGCACAATTATTCGACTGGCCGACTGGTTTGGTATTAGAACAATTGTATGCTCGGCCGAAACCGCCGATGCCTTCGCGCCCAAGGTAGTACAGGCAACCATGGGAGCCATTGCTCGGGTTAAGGTAATTTATGCCGATTTGATTCCTTTTCTGAATGATGCTTCAGCGCAAAAAACCCCAGTATTTGGAACCTTTTTAAATGGAGATAACATATACAGCGCACATCTACCAAAAAATGGAATCGTGGTTCTGGGAAATGAGGGGAATGGGATTTCGGATGAAGTATCGAAGCGGATAACCCAACGGATTACTATTCCCAGCTTTACCGAATTTGGCCCAACCAGTGAATCGTTGAATGTTGCCATGGCCACAGCCATTGTTTGCTCCGAGTTTAGGCGAAGAACTATGTAACTCCAAAAATGTTGATGGCCACCGCTTCGGCTGATCGTTCGCCATCAACAGCCGACGACACAATTCCTCCGGCATAGCCAGCCCCCTCGCCTGAGGGGAAAAGGCCCTTGAGGCTAATATGTTCCAGGGTTTCTGAATCACGCGGAATCCTAACTGGCGAAGAGGTTCGCGACTCTACCCCAACAACCAGCGCCTCGCTGGTTATAAAGCCTCTCATTTTTCTATCAAAATGTTTGAATCCTTCCTGCAGACGTTTTACTATCCACTCGGGCATCCAACTATTTAGCGACGATGGGGTGACGCCAGGATTATACGAGCAAACTGGTAATTTGCTTGACGCACGCCCAGCAACAAAATCATCGAGACGCTGGGCAGGAGCGGTAACATTGCTCCTATCGCGATTCTGGAATGCGAGCTGCTCCATCTGCTGCTGAAAATGTAAACCTGCCAATGGTCCATGTTTTGAGAGATGGGCTAAATCGTCAAGTTTTACCTCCACCACAATGCCCGAATTGGCCCATTTAGAGTTTCGCAACGAGGGCGACATACCATTAACCACTATCTCGTTACCCGCTGAAACCGCAGGTACAATAAAGCCACCGGGGCACATACAGAACGAGTAAACTCCCCTACCATCAACCTGCTGAACTAACCTATAGCTGGCAGCTGGCAAGTAATCGCCCCTATCTAACCCATGATACTGAATTGAATCAATTAGCGCCTGTGGATGTTCCACCCTTACACCCATTGCAAATGGTTTGGCCTCGAGCACCACATTCTGGTTCCAAAGCATTTGGTAAACATCCCTGGCCGAATGACCTGTGGCCAGAATAACCGCCTTCGACAGCAATCGCTGGCCATCGTTCAGCTTAACGCCACTAATAGAACCAGCGCTAATTATTAGCTCATCGACCCGCGAATTAAAGATAAACTCACCACCAAAACTCTCAATAGTTCGACGAATTGCTGCAATAACCCTAGGTAAAACATTGGTTCCGATGTGGGGATGTGCTTCGTAGAGAATCTCGTCCTGTGCACCATGCTGATGAAGAATTCGGAGAATTCGGCCAATATCGCCACGTTTTCGTGAGCGAGTGTAAAGTTTTCCATCGGAAAAAGTACCTGCACCACCCTCGCCGAACGCAAAATTCGATTCGGGGTTTAGGCTAATATTCCTATTCAGCAGAGCCACGTCTCGCTTTCGGCTCGACACGTCTTTTCCTCGTTCAACAATAATGGGTTTTAGGCCCAACTCGATTAACCTCAACGCTGCGAAAAGCCCGGCTGGTCCAGCGCCCACAACAATTACCTCGGGTTTTGAGGAAACAACCTGGTAATTAAACTCGGGGTAATCGTCGGTTAGCTTCTCGTTACTATTATACACCTTAAGCCCCATATTCACCTTAACGCGCCCCTGGCGCGCATCAATCGATTTTCGGGTGATACGAATATCACCAAATTTCGAGGGATGAGCACCCAACTTTTTGGCTGCTAAAAACCTTATCGTCTCCTGAGACGACGCCTGCGCTGGGCTAAGCTCTATGGATATTTCGGTGGGCATGCCACAAATCTATTCAAAGTGAAACGAAAGGGTAACCAGCTGCGATTTCAATCGGTGAATGGCACTAGCGTACTGAGATCCCTGATCCTCATCAAATGCCCCTAGGGCATTTCTGAATCCCGATGAGAACTTAAGCTCGGTGGAAAACTTAAAGTATGTGAGGTAAAAATCGAGTCCGAAGCCAAACTCGTAGTAAATATCACCCTTGATGAGTTTAATGTAAACACCCTCCTCGATGTTCAACTTCTTATAGGCGGCCATATCGATCCGAAAATTTGTGCCAGCAATCAGATATGGACGAGTATTCCACTTGCGAACAGCTGCATACTTAATCATCAATGGCATTTCAATGAAAGATGATTCAATTTGCATTGTGGTTAGCTCCTCATCTTTATTGTAGAAATACAAATCGCGTTGCCCAAAGGCTAACCCAGGTAAAAATCGAAGGTGAAGGGTTGGAACAATTCGAAAATCGGTAACCACATTAACGTTAAACCCGGGGTAAATTCTGCTGTTATCAACGTATAACGAGTCGAACTGCACCGGGTTACTAACTATCTGAAAATCCATAAAGTTAACACCGAGCGAGAAACCAAACCTTAAGCGTTTGTCGAAATCATAATCGGGATCGTTGAGAATAGGATGCGGCTTAAGCTGAGCATAAGCGCTAATAGTAAGGCAAAATGCAAGGGGAATAAACGCCAATAAGATGAGTGATCTTCTCATAATTATGGTAAGTCCTAATGCTAACGGTTACTCCCTATTATTATTATCGATTTTGAGGATTAATAGCTGCTACAGCTTTTTTGCTCTATAAATTGCGGCAATGCCGAAACTTTGAAGCGAGTACGAGGTATCAGTAAAACCAGCTTTAACCAGTAATTCCACAAATTCGTCGCGCTCCTTAAATGCATCGACAGAGGTGGGGAGGTAGGTGTAGGCCGTTTTGTGTCCCGATATTTTTTGCCCAATCCAAGGCAAAACCTGATTAAAGTAAAAAAGGTAAGCCCATCGGATAACGGCAAATTTGGGTGTTGTAAACTCCAGAACACTAATTGTTCCACCGGGTTTAATAACTCGCCCAATTTCCGTAAGCCCTTTAAGAGGATCCTCAAAGTTTCGAACGCCAAAGGCCACCATTGCGGCATCGAAGTAACTACTGTTGAAAGGAAGACTTAGGGAACTTGCCCTCTGAAGGGTTATTCTATCACTTAGGTTGCGTTTGATTAACTTTTGGCTACCCCTGGCAAGCATCTCCTCGGCAATATCTACTCCAACAATAGCAACACTTTTGCTTCGACAAGCTAATGCAATGGCCAAATCGCTTGTGCCTGTGGCCACATCGAGAACAATAGCTGGATTTTGCTTAGCAACGCCCTTCACCAGTCGTCTGCGCCACAGCTTATCGATACCAAAACTTAGGAGATGATTCAATAAATCGTAACTTGGAGCTATGCCGTTGAACATATCCTCAACCTCTCGCTCCCTAACGGCAAAGTTTTTCACTTCCTTTGATGAATTATCTTTACTTTCCAACAATAAGTTCTCCCAATGAGTTTTCGTACTCTTTCTTCAAATCTGCAATAAAGCCAAAGGAAACATCATCGATCCTAACTTCCGACTTGGTAACATGACCAAGTGCAGTGAATGGAATTCCGCTCTCCATCATATGATCAATAAAATGTGTTTCGCGTGATGGGGAAACAGTAACGATAACCCGTCCTTGAGCCTCGCCGAATAGGAACGCATCGGTTCTTATCTCCGCATCCGTTGTAATGTCGAAACCAAGGTTTCGAGGTGTAGCACACTCGAAAAGACTTATGAACAAACCGCCATCGGATACATCGTTGGCCGATTGGATTAGATTTCGATTAATTAGCTGAAGTACCAGCTGCTGCAACCTTTGCTCCTCATCTAAATCGAAGTATGGAGCTGGCGAAGCCTTAACGCCGTGGTATGTATAAAGATATTCCGACGAGGCAATATCGTTACGCGAGTGGCCAATTAGGAATATCATATGGCCTTTCTCCTTAAATGCAAGTGTTGTATGGTGATTTTTGTTATCGAGCACTCCCAGCATTCCAATGGTGGGGGTTGGGAAAACAGCCTCGTCCTTACCACCTATGGTCGACTGATTGTAAAAGCTAACGTTACCACCAGTAACTGGTGTTCCAAACTTCTCGCAAGCTTTACCCATGCCCTTAACCGCATTCACAAATTGCCAGTATATCTCGGGTTTGTAGGGGTTTCCAAAATTCAAGCAGTTTGTGATAGCTAAAGGTTTTCCTCCAGTACACACAATATTTCGAGCAGCCTCGGCAACGGCTATCATGGCGCCAACCTCTGGATTGGCCTTCACGTAACGCGAGTTGCAATCGACGCTAAGCACAATTGCTTTATTGGTTCCTTTTAGGTTTACCACACCAGCCGACGAGGGAAAGTTAGTACCCATATTGCGGGTTCCCACCATGCTATCGTACTGTTCGTAAACCCATCGCTTGGATGCAATATTAGGATGATTTATAAGCATGCGGGCCACTTCCTGCAAATCCTGTGGCTCTGGAATTGAATTAATATCGAATTTCTTGTACTCCTGATAGTATGCTGGCTCACGATACTCACGTTCGTAAACAGGTGCGCCACCACCAAGGACTAGCGATTCGGCGGGCACATTGGCTACCAACTCTCCTTTCCAGAAAAACTCCAAACGGCCACCCTCGGTAACCTCGCCAATTTGAACGCAGTTCAAATCCCATTTCCTGTACACCGCTTCAACCTCGGCTTCACGGCCTTTCTCAACCACAATCAGCATTCGCTCCTGCGATTCGGAAAGAAGAATTTCCCAAGCCTCGATATTGTGCTGACGCAAGGGCACCTTGCTTAAGTCAACCTTCATTCCGCAGCCACCTTTTTCCGACATCTCGGAGGTTGAGCAGATAATACCTGCCGCACCCATATCCTGCATTCCCACAATGGCTCCGGTTTTTATTACCTCTAGGCTTGCCTCCAGCAGCAACTTCTCCATAAAAGGGTCGCCCACCTGGATTGAGGGGATATCGTCAGCCGAGTCATCTGTAATATCAGCAGAAGCAAATGTGCTACCATGAATTCCGTCCTTACCCGTAGATGATCCCACAATAAAAACGGGGTTACCAACTCCTTTTGATATTGCTGAAACTACAAGATTTTTATCCACAATACCTACCGACATGGCGTTAACCAGCGGGTTGGTGTTAAACGATTCGTCGAAAAAAACTTCACCAGCAACTACAGGTACACCAAAGGCATTTCCATAATCGCCAATGCCCTTAACCACGCCCTTTATGTGCCATTTTGTTCTATCGAGCTTAATATTTCCAAAACGCAACGAGTTGAGCTGCGCCACTGGGCGAGCGCCCATGGTAAAGATATCGCGGTTGATACCACCAACGCCAGTGGCGGCGCCTTGGTATGGCTCCACGGCGCAGGGATGGTTATGCGATTCGATTTTAAAAGCACAGGCAATACCGTCACCCAGGTCAACCAAGCCGGCATTTTCGGTTCCTGCCTCAGCCAGAATTGCTTCGCCCTTACGGGGTAGGGTTTTCAACCATTTGATTGAGTTCTTATAGGATGCATGCTCGCTCCACATAACGGCATAAATGCTTAGCTCTGTAAAGTTGGGAACACGCCCAAGAATCTTCTTTATCATCTCAAACTCCTCAGGCAGAAGGCCTAACTCCTTGGCAATTTCAACGGTAACTTCCATGGTGTTTGTTTATTTTATTAACTTAAATCCGAGCCAAAAATAGTAACAATATGGGATACTATTGGTATTTAGCCGATGTTTTTATTCGCAGCTTGTTAACAGGGGCATTGCAGAAATAGCAAAACTAATTTATGATATAATTATGAACTGCAAAAAAAAAGTCGGGGAAAACTCCCCGACTTTTCTGCTACTCATAAACCGCAATAACAAAGCCTTTGGGAATCCTCTCGCCTTCCTTCACATTAATGGCCTTAATCACGCCTGGAAATGGGCACAGAACTTTGTTCTGCATTTTCATTGCTTCAAAAATCATAAGTAAATCGCCAGGTTGAACTTTATCCCCTACTTTTACCGCAACCTTAATAATGGTGCCGGGGATGAAGGACTTAAGTTCCTTTAGTTTAGGAGTTTCCCACTTAACGCGCAACTCGTTTTTTCGGTGGGAAAGCGTCCTGTACTTGGCCCCCTCAACCACCATAATCCGATATAGAGGATTCTCAGCAATGGAGGGATCGGCAATAACATTTGAAGCTTTTTGCTTGGTTTTATTTTCCTTTACCATGGCTTCAACTCTTTAGAATGGAGGAATTCCATGTTTCTTCCAAGGTTTATCAACTACCTTATTCACCGAAACCTCGAGGGCATGAATTATTAGCTTACGGGTTTCGGTAGGTTCAATAACAGTATCGATATACCCTTTAGCCGCTGCCACATATGGATTTGCAAACTTCTCCTTGTACTCTTTCACCTTCAGGCGACGCATTTTCTCGGGATCCTCGGCCTCCATAATCTCCTTGCGGAAAATGATATTAGCAGCACCCTCTGGACCCATTACAGCAATCTCGGCGCCTGGCCAAGCAAACACAAAGTCGGCACGCAAGTGGCGTGAGTTCATGGCAATATAGCCTCCACCGTATGCTTTTCGTAAAATGACAGAGATTTTGGGTACAGTTGCTTCGCTGTAGGCGTAAAGCATTTTTGCTCCGTGACGGATAACCCCAGCATGCTCTTGGTCAACCCCGGGAAGATACCCAGGAAGGTCGACTAGAGTAATTAGAGGGATACTAAATGCATTACAGTAACGGATAAAACGGGCTGCCTTGTCGGATGAGTCCACATCGAGAACTCCAGCCAGAACCAATGGTTGGTTGGCCACAAATCCAACGGTATCGCCATTGATGCGGCCAAAGCCTACAACAATATTCGATGCCCAGTACTCCTGCACCTCAAAGAAGTCGGAGTCGTCGGCAATAGAACGAATCACATCGCGCACATCGTAGGGTTGCTTAGGATCGCCTGGGACAATGTCATCGATGTTAAACTCAGGTTTCGGATCCTTAGGTTCAAATCTACGTGCTTTGCGCGTGTTGTTCCAGGGAATGTAGGTAATCAGCTTTTTAATCTGCTCAAAGCACTCCATCTCGCTCTCGGCAAAGAAATGGGCATTTCCGGTAATCTCAGCATGAACACGTGCACCACCAAGCTCCTCCATCGAAATCTCCTCGCCTAAAACGGTTTTAATAACCTCGGGGCCAGTAATAAACATCTTGGAGATGTTATCGACGGTAAATACAAAATCAGTTAGAGCAGGCGAATACACCGCACCACCAGCGCATGGGCCAAGTATAACTGAAATTTGAGGTATAACGCCGCTGGCCAGTGTGTTGCGGAAAAAGATCTCGCCATATCCAGCCAGAGAGTTCACACCCTCCTGAATACGAGCACCACCTGAGTCGTTAATACCAATTAGCGGGATACGCATTTTAAGGGCGTAGTCCATAATTTTTGTAATCTTACGGGCATGCATAAGCCCGAGCGATCCCCCAGCAACAGTAAAATCCTGTGCAAAAACAGCAACGGGTGCACCGTAAATGGTACCAGTTCCGATAATTACCCCATCGCCATGTAAAACCTTGGTCTCCATTCCAAAGTCACGCGCTTCGTGCTCCACGAAGAGGTCGTACTCGTTGAACGAATCCTCATCGAGAAGAGCAACTACACGCTCGCGGGCGGTGAGCTTACCCATGGCCTGCTGTTTAGCAATGGCCTGCTCGCCCCCACCCTGAAGAATCTCTTCCTTTCGCTTTTGAAGCTCTAAGATTTTTCGTTTTAAAGGCATAATATTCCTCTATTGGTTAGTATTTTAGGCTTACCTGAGCATGAAAAATACAGGTAAAATCCAGCTGCAACGTTAGTAAATCATTCGTAATAATGGGTAGCTAAACGATAGCTTTTTGATAAAAAAAGTGTAACATATACTGTTTTTCAAACAGTTGTGCTACAAAATAAAGAATCCATCTGTTTTTTCGCAAACAGATGGATATTTCACTGTAAATATGAACCTTAACCCTTTGATTCGATTATTTGGCCATTTGGGGCATGGGAATTCTAAAGATTTTCATGGCCAAAAACTGCTCAATTTGGGCAAACTGCTTCTTCTCCTTACTGTTAACAAAGGTTAGGGCTACGCCATCGGATTGTGCACGAGCTGTTCGCCCAATGCGATGTACGTAATCCTCGGGATCGTTGGGCACATCGTAGTTTACAATCAGGTCGATATCCTCAATATCGATGCCCCGGGCAATGATATCGGTGGCTACCAAGATCTGAAACTTGCGGTTGCGAAACTTGCGCAGCACATCCTCGCGTTCCTTTTGCTCTAAATCGGAGTGAATGGCCATCGCACTCATCCCCTCCACTTTTAATGCTCGCTCAATGGCTTTAACCTTCAACTTGGTAGACGCAAAAACAATGGCACTCTTAACATGATCTTTCCCCTTGAGCAGATGTGATAATAGATCGATTTTTTGATTGTCGTCAACCTCGTATACGCCCTGCAAAACGTTCTCGGCTGGTTTCGATACGGCGATGTTAATCTCAACTGGATTCGTCAATATCTTCTTTGACAACTTCCGGATATTAGGGGGCATAGTAGCCGAGAATAGCAGGGTTTGCCGTTTCTGGGGAAGTAACTTTACAATCTCGGTTATATCATCAAAAAATCCCATGTCGAGCATTCGATCGGCCTCGTCGAGTACAAGATGCTCAACCCGGTTGAGCGATACGTAGCCCATGCTGATGTGCTGAAGGAGTCGACCGGGAGTGGCAATTATAAAATCAACGCCATTCTGTATGGATAGCCGCTGCTGTTCCCAGCTAACACTATCGTTTCCGCCGTATACGGCAATGGAGCTGGCTGGAGCGTAATAGCCAAATCCCTCGAGCTGCTGATCGATTTGCATGGCCAGCTCACGGGTTGGAACAATCACCAGCGTGCTGGTGTAGTTAAGCCTTGCAGGCAGAGCAGAAAGTTTATCGAGGATTGGCAGAATGAAAGCCGCGGTTTTGCCGGTTCCGGTTTGGGCGCAGGCAATTACATCTTTCCCTTTCATTATAGGCGGAATAGCCTGTTCCTGAACCGGGGTGGGGATATCGAATCCCATAGCCTCAATGCCATCCATAATGGCATCTTGGAAACCAAAATCTTTAAAATTCAAATGTTTATTGTGTTAAGTGAAAATCAAAAAAAGTGTTAACGAAGGAGTTACGAAATAATGATACATCAATTTTCAATAGGGATATTCATTTTTTTTGGACAAAGATAGTAAAAATCTGGCAACTTATCTTTGTTTCAACTCATTGAAGAGTTCCTCTTTTCCTTTACGTTAAGCGTTGACTCTCCCATCACATAATTCAACCAACCAATGATGATGATTAAAATTTAAGCTGAGCTAAACAATTGTTTATTTTTATTTGTTTTAAATAAGCTTTATGAAAAATGAAAAATATTTCACTACTAACTCTAACCCAAAAATCTATGAAAAGACTATTTACTCTCCTACTGATTGGACTGATTAGTTCTTTCACCCTTATTGCCCAAACAAATGTTTCGGGAATAATTACAACAAATACAACATGGGCCTCAGCAGGAAGTCCTTACATTGTAACTAGTAGTATAACCATAAACAATGATGTGACACTTACAATAGAGAGCGGGGTAACTGTGAAGTTTAACGATAACCAATACCTATTTGCTTTAGGAACACTTGATGCTAATAATGTAGTATTTACAGCCTCCAACACCACTCCGGCATCGGGTATATGGGGTTACATACAGGTTGGGAATAGCACACACGAGGGTTTTGTTACCCTTGATAACTGTGAGATCCAGTACTCCCAAACCCTTCGAGTTGAAAGAGGAACAGCAACCCTGACAAACTCAAACATCAGCAATTCAAGCCAAAATGGTGTTGTAGTATATGCCGACGGATCGCTCAGCATGACTGGCGGAAATATTAGCGGAATAGGGCAATCGGGTGTGTACCTTAGCGACGGATCGATTGCTACGCTCGATGGAGTAAATATTTCGAACGCCGCAAGCAATGGAGTTGTGGTCTATAATCTTGCTGAGCTCACCTACAGCAATGGATCTATAAGCAGCACTCCCACAGGATTGAACTTGCAAACTGATGCAATCGCAAACTTGAACTCTGTCAGCATATCCAGTGCATCGCAATACGGCATTTACCTAAGGCAGAACTCTCAGCTGAACCTCACGGATGCTACCATCTCACTTACTGGCTATCCAATACATTACGCCGAAGCGAGCAATGTTACCCTTGGGGGTACAAATTCTTTCACTGATAACACCAACAACTTTGTCAACATAGCATTTTACAACATCCCCATAAACATGACCCTACCCTCATATCCTATTCCAGTACACATACAAAATGCTGTTACTGTTAATACGGGATATAGCTTCACTATTGGATCGAATAATATCTTAAAATTTGCCAATAGCAGCTCGTTAACTGTGAATGGAACACTTGTAGCTGAGGCTATTGAGGGAGAATCTATCTATTTCACATTAATCTCGGACGACAACTGGGGTGGTGACTCTAACAAGGATGGCTCCAACTCATTCCCTAGCCCCAATTACTGGTATGGCATTGTATTCAACAACTCGAGCAACGATGCAAACTCTGTAATTCGCAGAGCAAAAATCAGGTATTCTGGTGCTGGGTACTACGGGGGAATTACCATGTTTGATGCTAGTCCAACAATTGACCAGTGCGAGATATCGAACAGCTACTACGGTATTGTGCTAAACAACGCATCAAATCCAACTATTAGCAACACCACCATTGGCTCAAGCCAAATGACACCCATTGCCATGTCGTTTGAGGCGAATCCAACTTTCACCAACAACGTGCTTTCCTTCTCCGATAACCAGTACGATGCCGTAGGCCTTCTGGGGGGAACATTAACCGCAAACGCCAATATCAAGCAACGTTCCTTTACCGGTATCGATAATATATCGTACTTAATGCTGGGAAAGATTATCGTTCCTTCAAGTCTATCCCTCACCATTGACCCCGGTGTGGTTATCAAAGGTGAATCGAATTACAACATAGTTGTATACGGAACTCTCATTGCAGAGGGAACGCCCGAGGAGAAAATTGTCTTTACCTCGGCTCGCGACGACAACCATGGCAATCCTCTCGACACCAATAAGGATGGAACTACCACAACACCTCAGATTGGCAATTTTGGAGGCATCTTCCTGGCCGAAGGGAGCAGCCTCTCCACCCTGTCAAACGTTATTACAAAATACTCCAGCGCTCAGGGGGAGAGCATAAATTTCACCTCAGGTGGCAGCAAATGGTTTGAAGGAAATGCATCTGTGGTTGTAATAAAATCTAGCCCAACCATTACCAACAGTGAAATATCGAATGCCTACCATGGTATATGGGGATACGAGAATTCTGAACCTACCATCAGCAGCAACAACATGGTTAACATCACCTACACGCCCTTTGGAGTGACTCCTTCTACAAATCCCGCATTTACTAATAACACTTTCACCAACTGTGGATGGAATGCCGTTGGGCTAATTGGAGGTGACATGACCTTAAGCGGAACTATTCGTAAACGAACCATTTCGGGTTTCGAAAACATAACCTATGTGCTGCTCCACAATCTGACCATTGCAGAGAATACATACATCGACATAGAGCCAGGCGTGGTGATTAAGCTCGAAGGTAAAAAGATTGTTGTAAATGGTGGGTTTAAAGCGGTTGGAACCCTTAGTGAGCCCATAGTCTTCACCTCAATAAGCGACGATAACGTTGGAAATCCCGGTGACACCAATGGCGATGGCAATGCTACGGCTCCTGCTGCGGGAAACTGGATTAACATCTCTTTTCAACCTGCAAGCGATGATGCTTATAATACATTCAACAATGTACAGCTAAAGTATGGGGGATACTATTATTACCCATACGGCATTTACGATGATGGCATTATCGAAACGGTTAACGCCTCGCCCACCATACAGAGCGTGCTTATTGAGCAGAGCAATAACTACGGTATATCATTAAAGGGTAACTCAGCAATAATTATGGACGGAGTAACCATTCAAAACTGTTCGTTTGAGCCTGTTGCCATGTCGCTAACCTCAAACCCCAGCTTTGCCAACATGATCTTTACAGCCAATCGCAACAAGGGGCTTAGGATTATTGAGGGAACACTCTCGTCGAACGCAACCCTTATTTCTCGCGATGTGGCAGGGATAACCAATATTGCCTATATCGTAGGGAATTTAACCATTGCAGAGAATGCTACCCTTACCATTAATCCTGGCGTAGTTATTAAAATGGAGTACATGATCTATGTGGATGGAGCGCTTATTGCCAATGGTACCGAAAGCCAGAAGATAATCTTTACCTCCCTTGCCGATGACTCCGCCGGAGGCGATACCAACGACGACGGGAATACCACTGTGCCCAATAAGGGCAACTGGTATGGAATTGTATTCAGGGCAAGTGGAATTGCGGCAACCAATAGCCTTACTCACTCAATTCTTCGATACGCAAATTACACTGTCCAGTACGAGAATAGCTACGCGTATACCGAGTACAACACCATTGAGCTGTCGTCGGGAAATGCATTTCAGATCTTTGGCTCCTCGAATCCGGTTATTAAGAACAATCAACTTTTCAACATCAACGAAACACCCGTGTACATGAGCATGTTTGCTGCCCCTACCTTTGAGGGCAACACCATGGCCAATATAGGCATTACGGCAATTAGCATCAAGCCCGAGACCTTCTCGCAGGATGCTACCATACCCCAGCGCAGTTTTGCCGGATACAATAACATAACCTACTATCTACTGGGCGAATATATCGTTAACTCTGGCACTACCATTACAATACCAGCTGGCACAGTCTTTAAAACGAACAAGTATTACTATAGCTACTCATACCATACAGCAAAGTTTACGGTTAACGGAAAACTTCTGGTTGAAGGCACTGCCGAAAACCCAGTTGTGTTCACTCACTACTACGACGACCTGTTCGGTAATCCAACCGATATTGGAAATGATGGTAACACCCCTATGCCAACAGGCATCAGCAATAACTGGTTTACATTTAACGATGTGAGCAACGATGAAAGCTCGATTAACTACGCAATTATCAAGTCAATTGGAGGGAATAGTATTGAGCTCAAAAGCGCAGCCCCAACCATCACAAACAGCTGGTTTGAAGGGATGAGCTACGGCATTGTGATGACAGGCGTATCGGAACCAAACATAACAACCAACACCTTCCACAACCTATCCAAAACGCCCATGAGCTTGTCGCTGGTTGCCTACCCAACAACAGCAACAGGAAATACCATTTCAGGAACCACCTACAAGGCTATTCGTATCAACGACGAAACATTAACGCAGGACATAACTCTACCTAAGAGGGATTTTGGAGGGACAACAAACATCCCCTACATGTTTGGCTATTATACTGTTGGAACCGGAGCAGTTTTAACAATTGATCCGGGTGTAATAATTAAATTCGAATACTATGGCTATATTGATGTTTACAAGGGACTAATTGCCCTTGGAGGAGAATCCCTAGATCAGAAAATTGTTTTCACCTCAATAACAGACGATTTCTATGGTGGTGATACCAATTCCGACGGCATGGTCACTTCTGCCGAATCGAGTCAATGGAGGGGCATAACCTTCTACAACGAATCGCTCGATCAGTCGTGTACCATTGATCATGCCATCTTCCGGTATTCCGGCCATGGATGGAATCGAGGAGCCATTGAGATTCAAAGCGCCAGTCCCACCATCAGTAACTCTTCATTCTTCAAAGGATTTGATGGCATCACAGTTGCTGGCTCGTCTAATCCCGTGATTTCTGGCTGCGATTTCCTGGAGATTACGAATATTGGGGTAAACAATATCGACCAAACCTTTACCATTGAGGCAACCAATAGCTGGTGGGGAAACAATACCGGCCCAACTCATGCAAACAACCCAAACGGAGACGGAGTTGTAGTTAGTGATGCTGTTAACTACATTCCCTTTGCCACCAATGGTATGCTTAGCCCAACCCTTGGCGACCCCAGCCTAAACGGGAAAATCCAAGCATTCGATGCATCCCAAATACTTCAGAACGTTGTGGGAAGTCTAACCTTTGATACCCGTCAAACCAGAGTAGCAGATGTGAGCGGCAATGGTTCGATAACCGCATACGATGCCTCAAAAGTACTACAATACGTTGTGGGTCTTATCAACTACTTTGAACCAGAGGTAACCAAAAAGTCTAGTGAAGGATCAATGGGTATTGGAAGCCCTGTAAGCGAAGAGAACCAGCTACTCAAAATTCCTGTTTACATCCAAGCTAATAATGCAAATTCATTGCAGGCTCAAATTACATACGATCCACTTGTGGTAAAGGTGAAGGGAGTTGAATTTGGTGAAACCATAAAAGGGTTTACCCAAGCCGCAGAGTTTGGCCAGCAAGGTATTATCAGCCTGGCTGCCGCAAACGCATCGGCAATAGATTTGGAAGGTGAATTCGCATATATTCTACTCGAGCCTGCCACAACCCTGGAATCAGCGACCACAACAGCATTAGGCTTTGCCAATGTTTACGTAAACGATGGGAACATTACAGCATTAAGCCAGGGAAGAGAAATCACGGTAACCCCTGTTCAAACAGCAATTGAGCCTATCGAAGAGATTACATCCTTATCGGTTTTCCCTAATCCGGCACGAGAGTCAATTAATATAAGGTTTAGCTTAAACCAATCAGAAAATGTAAGGGTTGAAATCATCTCAATTATTGGTCAAACTATGGCGGTGCTTACCAACCAGAGGCTTGAAGCAGGAAACCACACGTTAAACTTCAGCCTAAACGCTTATAATTTAAGACCAGGTATTTACCTGGTGAAAGTTGGGACTGGAAATAACTTCAGTGCACATAGGCTACAGGTAAGCAAGTAGTGTAATTGTGAAGCCATTCCATCGGAACCAATGGTTCCGATGGAATTTCACTACATCAACCCATCAAAACTGTTGACCATGAAAAGAAAACATTACTTAATAGCCATCCTGCAGCTACTCCTTCTATTACCATTGGCTGCTACAACACAGGTTCACCTTAGAGTTTCGAATATCGATGTTATTGCAGGACAGCCTTTCGATCTGCCCGTATATACCGACAGCACCATAACTGGCCAGGGCATATTCGCTTACACCCTTACCCTCGAGTACAGCGACTACTTCCTAAATGCCATTGATATTATTACAGATGAAACAGTAAGCGATGCATTTGGAACTCCTGCCGTGTACTTTGGCAACGGGAAAGTAACGCTAGCCGGGGCTGGTTCATCTCCGCTTGTTGGCGAAAAGGGGGATGTATTCATTAAAATTCGCTTTAACCCCTACCCTAACGTGTGGGGCACAGCATACGTAGGCCCTTCGGGATCAACCATTAGCTACTTCAACGAGGGATCTCCCACTTTATCTATTCAAACTGGACAGGTTAACATTTCGCCAGCTCCATCCATAACCATTTCACCCAATAGCGGGATCGTTCTGCGAGGTGAACCTCTGGCGTTCTCTGTATCGGGCGATGTTACTCCACCCTACAGCTGGCAACTCGAGGATAACAGCATTGGCTCCATCGATGAGGCAGGAATTTTCACCGGATCAAACGTAGGTTTCACCAAGGTGCAGGTAACAGACAATGCAGGATTAACCGATCAAACCGATCAACGGATTGAAGTTCGCGGCTACAGCCTAAGCATACCCAATGGCCTAAGCGAGTGGCAGGGAGCAACCATCGACATCCCCATAAATACAACAAGCCTTGATGGCTTAAATGTAAATTCGGGCAATTTTACGTTAACATACAACCCAAGTGTTCTTTCCCCTGCTGAAATCGTAATCAATGGAACACTTCTACAGAACTACCAAGAGCCAATGGTAAACTGGGGCGAAGGCAAGGTAACCATTGCCTTTGCTGGTTCAACGCCTCTTACGGGTGAAGGAACTCTTGTATATGTACGGTTTAATATCTCGTCAGTTAATACAGGCTACTCGTGGCTCAGCATTACTGATGCGATTCTTAATGAAGATCTACAGCCAATTATTCAGGATGGTAGTTTTACCACAATAAACTTTGCCACGATTAGCCTCTCGCCCAATGGGGGAACCCTAATTGCCGGCGAGGAAATTAAGATAAACGCCAGTAATGGCGTTGAACCCTACATCTGGACAGTAAGTGATGAGACTGCTGCATCAATTTCGGAAGAGGGCAACCTAACGGCTCTCCGGAGTGGGAAAGTTTATGTGACTGCAACCGATAATGTGGGAGCTAAAATAACCTCCAACCTATTTGATGTATTCGACACCAAGGTCTTTTTCCCAGACACAGCAGCTCAGGAACAAACCGCTTTCGACATTCCGCTCTTTATCAACAAATTTCCTGCAAGCCAAACAGTATCATCACTAGAGGGAACCATTATTTTCGATGACACTTACCTTGAATTTGTTGAGGTGGTATCGGAGAATACCCTTACTAACGGGTGGAGCATAGCAACAAACCTTTCGGGGAATAGCCTTAAACTATCTGCCGCCAGCGCTAATAGTATAGATGCTAGTGGTATAGTGGGTAGAGCACCCCTTTTAAAGTTACGATTTCAACTTAAGGCTTCGTTGCTGGTCAACTACACAACATACCTCACCATTAACAGCATAATGCTAAACGAGGGTGTACCAAGGGCTATACTTGCAAACGGTAGCATTAGAGCCGCCGAAGCGGGACAAAACTTGGGGGTTACAGCAATTACCTCTCCCCTCAGTGCTTGCACGCTCACAGCAACCGAAACGGTTTCTGTCGAAATCACCAATTTTGGCTTTAAATCCTACAGTTCGGGTGAGGAGATTCAAGTTCAGGTTCAGGTTAACTCCGGCACACCCGTTGTGGAAACCATTACCCTTTCGGAGGAGTTCACAACTGGCGATAAGATAGCCTATACACTCAGCCAAACCTTCGACATATCCTCAGCGGGAAGCTATTACATTAACGC
>JAVEYY010000033.1:0-52986 GCA_034003245.1 Tenuifilaceae bacterium | reverse complement strand
ATGCTCAGTCGAAAAACACTACTACAGGATGTGTTAGCTCTACCCGCACAGCTGTGAATACGGTTGCTTTTGAACTCCCACAAATTGAATTGGTGTCACCTCAGAGTTTTTGCAGTGGAGCTACCGTTTCCAGCATAGATTATCTGGTTGGGCCTGAAGTGTATGGAGTAATGTGGTTCTTGGGTGATCAACTTTTAACAGAAAACACACTTTTAACAACTAATACCTATAAAGTTATTGCATTTAATCATCAGGATATGGGAGCCTGTGCTAGTAATCCATATTTTGTTAGTGTCACAGTTAATTCACCTCCATCACCCCCATCTGCCCCAGCGCAGCAGGTTGTATTGGCTGGTGCAACAATTTCGAGCTTAGCAGCTACACCTCCAAGTGGGTGTTCGGTTCAGTGGTTCACCTCTGCATCTGGTGGATATCCCTTACCTTCGGGAACAATACTTGCCAATGGCAAGTACTATGCTGGATCCAAGATTAACACATCAGGGTGTACAAGTACATCACGAACGCTAGTAAATGTAACAATCGATCATTACATTGCACCAATAGCAACAAGTACATCTAACTACATACATCAGATTACTCCGCAGGTGGAAATAGATATCTCCACTCTCCGGTCGGCATTAACAGGAGGCTCGGCTATTCAAACATTGAAAAAAGGAGATATTGCAAGTGCAATTCAGTATTACGACAAGCTAGGACGCCCCTCGCAGCTTGTGAATTTTGCCTCTAGCCCAACAGGCAAGGATGTGATTCAGGTTACTGCATACGATAATTTTGGTAGGGAGTCGACCAAGTACCTGCCATATACCAACCAGGCAACTGGAGGTTATAGAATATATGCATCGGCCGAGCAGCAGAATTTTTATCTAAACACATCTTCCGATGTAGTTGTTGATGCTTACCCTTTTGCTAAACTGATATACGAGAGTATGCCGGGAGGTAGGGTAGTGGAACAGGGTGCTCCTGGCGCTCCCTGGCAACCATATAGTAGTTCAATTACTGGAAGTGGTCATACAGTTAAATCAAACTATACATTCAAT
The DNA here is from genome assembly GCA_034003245.1 of Tenuifilaceae bacterium. GTDB lineage: Bacteria > Bacteroidota > Bacteroidia > Bacteroidales > Tenuifilaceae > Perlabentimonas. The sequence goes on along the minus strand of JAVEYY010000033.1, from coordinate 51,928 downwards.
AATACCAATGAGGTTATATACTGGCAGGTGGAGAATAATGAGCTAAAGTACAATAACTTTTATGTTGCGAATGAGTTAAGGCTTTCGGAATTTTTTGACGAGGATAGTAATAGAACCAGAGAGTATAAGGATAAATACGACAGGTTGGTTCTAAGATCGGTAAGTTTAGACCAAAATACAGAGGCCAAGACTTACTATGTTTACGATGATTATGGACAGCTACGATATGTCCTTTCGCCAATGTTTATACAGAATATGGGTTTAACCAAACAATTTTTACCTAACCATTCGTTAGTTAAGGAATTTGCCTACTACTATATGTATGATACACGAGGAAGATTGGTGGTAAAACAGCTCCCCGGGGCCGAACCCGTGTATATGGTGTACGACCAGCGCGATAGGTTGGTGGTTACGCAGGATGGGAATATGCGCCCCGACAAGAAGTGGCTCTTCACCAAGTACGATGCGCTAAATCGACCTGTGCTCACTGGTGTCTATACCCATTCTAACTCACTGTCTCAGGAGCAGATGCAAACTGTGGTAAACGATTTCTATGCAGTTACAACCAATAAACTCTTCGAAGAGGAGGGTACCGCCGTACTGGGTTACACCAACAAGTCATTCCCTCTTGTTTCCACGCTAACATCGTACATTTCGGTTACCTACTATGATGGCTACAACGCAATAACCACCGCCAACGGGTTTGCGGGTTTGGGCTTTAGCTCAAGCCACAATATTAGCGGATATGTGGATACCGATGGCACTACCAATGGGTACTTCGATCACGTAAAGGGTCAGGTCACCGGCCAACGGGTGAAGGTGCTCGACGGGAATGAGCACACCACCAGCGCCAAGTGGCTTAGCACCGTAACGTACTACGACAATAAGTACAGGGTAATCCAAACCGTGCGGAACACCTACCCATCGGGCACAGAGTACGCCTCTAGCAAGTACAGTTTTGCCAACCTGGTGCTGGAGACAAGGGTGTACCAGTCGCTGGGGACAGCAACCCAGCGCAATGTGAATACCTACGATCACGCCGGGCGCCTAACCAAAACGGTACAAACGGTATCCAAGGGCTCCGCCACCAAAACCGAAACCTTGGCCGAACACCAGTACAACGAGCTGGGGCAGCTTAAAACCAAGAAGGTGGCCAACGGGGTGCAGCAGATGGATCACGCCTACAACATCAGGGGATGGCTAAAATCCATAAACAATATTAGCTCCACCCCAACCAACGCAAGGCAATTTGCCTTATCTTTACAGTACGAGACCAACAGTATGGGAGCACTACCTCAGTACAACGGCAACATTAGCGCCATGCAGTGGCGCTCGCCCGGTGGCACAGGTGCCATAAGCACCAGCATTCAGGGGTATGCTTACGCGTACGATGGGATGAACCGGATGCTCACCGCCACCTACGCCCAAGGCGCAACCGGAACCGTGAACAAAAATCTGTACAACGAGAGCGTTGGGGGGTACGACCTGAACGGCAACATCCTCTCGCTTACCCGAAGAAAGGCAGGGGTGGTAGAGGATAACCTAACCTACACCTACCAGGGCAACAGGCTTACCAGCGTAAACGATGCGGCCAACGACAACGTGCTCTTCACCGAGGTATCACAGTCGGGGGTGGAGTACCAGTACGACGCCAACGGGAATATGGTCACCGATCTTAACCGGGCGCTTCAGGTGGAGTACAACATGCTAAACTTGCCCCGTAAGGTTACCTCGGGAGCCGATTACGTGAGGTATATTTACGATGCCGCGGGCGCCAAGCTGGCACAGATTACCTACAGCGGCGGGGCAACCGAAACCACCAACTACCTGGGCGGGTTTATCTACAGTGGAACGGCTCTCGACTTTATCCTTACCGGCGAGGGGCGCGCCGTGTTCAGCAGCGCCACCAACACCTTTGCCTACGAGTACCACCTCAAGGATCACCTGGGCAACACCCGCGTGGCCACCGCCTCCAGCGGAGTCGTGACCACCAGCAGCTTCTACTACCCCTTTGGGCTTACCCTTAAGGAGATAAATGCCCAAGGTAGCAACCCCTACCTCTACAACGGCAAGGAGCTGCAGGACGCCAGCCTTAACGGCGTTCAGCTGGGATGGTACGATTTCGGTGCTAGGTTCTACGACCCCACCATTGCCCGGTGGAGTGCTCACGACCCCTTGGCCGAAAAGAACAGGCGGTGGAGCCCCTTTGCCTATGCTTACAATAACCCCATCCGGTTTATCGATCCCGATGGAAGAAACCCCATAGATTATGATTTTGGTGATGCTAGGGATCTTGTCGATTCATTTACCATATCTGGTGGGCAAGGGGGTGAAAGTTTTTCATTTAGTTCTAGTGGTGAGTTGTCAGCAGTTAAAGTCAAGGTTGGTAATAGAACTATTACGGTTTTGGTTAATTCCGATGGCAAGGCGTTCAATGAAAGAGGTAAAGAGATTGGCCGAATGGATGGTGATGGAAACTTGGTAATGGGGGGAGGTGATGGTTCAACTTCGCAGGGTGAACCCCAAGGAGGAGGGGGTGATGGGAGTAGTTTAGGTGTTTTCTCTAGATTCATTGGATTGGCATCATCATTAGTTGAAAGAAGTGCTATAAATGCTCTAAGTGAAAATGTAAGGTCTTTTAAGGTAGACCCGTCAATTGGCATTGTTAAAAGCATTGGCGCAGGGGTTAGATATGTTGGATGGGTTGGCATAGCAACAAGTTCAATCTTCAACATTAATGCAGTTGTGAATAACCCGACATGGGGTAATTATGGTCGTTTTGGAGTTAGCGGCTTGTCCATAGGCCTTTCTTTGGCCTTTCCGGGCCCTGGAACACTTGTTGGATTCGGAATAACAACTTTGGATGCTGCTGGACAGCTAAATCCTTTCTACAACTTCCTAGATGACAATCAGACCCTTTATCGTGAGCATAACTTTATCATACTGCCCTCTGGGACTGCTTTAAAATTCTAAAAATTTAAAACTAACTCCTTATGATTAACCCCTATGACTATTTGTTTTATCGGATTTTCAAAAGGCATCATACAACGTACAGTAAACACGAGAGTGCATTTGCTGCAACTGTTATTATAAGTTGTCTTATTTATGTCAATTTTGTTTCAATATGTCTGACTACCAATAAAGTTTTATCCCCTTTAATTATTTTAAATAATATAAGCAATTTATTAAGTGGTTTCAGTATCCTTTTGTTGAACATTTTTTATTTTTTTTATAAAAAAAGGTATTTAACTATAGAAGAAATATTTTCATCATTTACTAAAAAACAAAACGGTATTGGACTTGTGTTGATTTACACCTATGTCACCCTTACAATTGCTTTTTTTGTATATGCAACAAGCTTATAAAATAGTTAGGTGTTCTTCCCCGCTGTGGGGGTTTAAAACGCCGCTCCCGCACGAGTCCTATCGTGTGGTAATGAAGCAACGGAAAAGAGTAGCGAAACCCGCCGGTTTTAGGCCGGTTTCGCTTTGTTTCAGGCTAACCAGCCCGGGGCTAGTCCCCGCCAAAACCTTGCCCATTAAAATATTTTGTACCTTAGCACCACGTTCTTTGAACCAGGAGCTGCATCCACGGGCAACCGTCTGAAGTACAATGGCAAGCTGCAGAGCAGCGGAAGTCCCGGCAAGCCATCGGGAGAGCAGCAGGCGGCCAGCCTTAACGGCGTTCAGCTGGGCTGGTACGACTACGGGGCACGGATGTATGACCCGCAGATAGGGCGGTGGCACACTATAGATCCCCTAACGGATGATGAAAACTATATTCATCTAACTCCATATAATTACGTTGCTAACAATCCAGTTTATTTTATTGATCCTGATGGAAGAGGAATTTTCTCTTCAATTGAGGCGTTTAATCTAGCATTGAAAAATGGGTTAAATGATTCGTACGTTCAGAAAGATCAATCTGGCACATATTGTAATAGATATGCTGTCTTGATCTTGAATCAATCAAATGATTATACGCTTGGGGATTACAAGGATATTGGCTTAACTGCCAATAAAATAGGTAATATTCTAAGAGAAGAAAATAGTAACTTTACTCCATTATCACAAAAAGATGCCTTATGGTATGCCAATGAAGGAGCGACTGTAATCGCTTCTTATGTATCTGATGGCTCAGAACCGGGCCATTTGGCAATTGTTGCACCAGGTGTTAGCCTAAAATCATCACGTGATCAAGGCAACAGGATGGTCGTTAGTGTTTATAATATGGGTACTCCAAAGAAGTTTGGAACACTTGGGGAAACATTTGGAAAAAGAAACGTTGAATTATTTATTTCAAAAACTGATAAAGACATTATTGACAAAAGGGTATATTTACCCATAGAACCAATAGAAGAAGTTAGAGTTTTCGGGATAGCTCCCGAAAGGTTAAAGAAAATACAATACCATCCGCTGAATGGAAGTATTAATGAAGAAGGTATTTTAAAGAAACCCGAAAGAGATTGGACTGTTAAGACAATATTTCATTGAATTATAAACGTGTTTTAATAATTATCATTTATTATAAAATTGATATACAACTTATACTAAATCTTTATGTCATGAAGAAACCTGTTTATTCTTTTTTAGCAACATCATTGTTTTTACTAATATGTTGTAATAGTTCTAAGGATAACGTTTTTAAACCAATCGTTTTCTCAGAGAATGGCGCACTATTATTTGCCATTGGGGTACATCAAAACGACACCTTATTTGTTAGAGTGAAACAGGAGAACCTTAAGATTGATGATGGATATACTAAAGAAGATAGTGTTTTTTATTCTCCCGAAATTATTATTGGTAAAAGAATAGTATTTAAATTATCAAATGACGATGCATACAAAATAACATGTTCAAGCATTCAAGTCCTGAATATTAATACTAACAATAATTATATTTTATTAAAAGATATTGATAATTTATTTGGTGAAAAATATAAAGTAATTCATATTCGAGATGGGATAGTTTCAACGTTTACTTCATTTGCAAACATTTTGGGGGACATAGATGATGATGGTTTTTATGAAATTGGCGGTTTTAGCGATATTGAGGGTTATTGTAGAGATTGTGATAGCGGATATTATTCCCCTGTAGTAATTTACAAACTAGGTGAAAAGTTTGTTTTAGACTCAATTATTTCTAAGAAATTAACTTTAGAAAAATATGAGGCCTTCTTAGGTTATAAGATTTCTTATACTCCAGTAAAATTTAGTAAGAAATATCTTGAATCTTCAAATATTCCAACCCGTTAAGCTGAGATTACTATATCTAAATCTTAAAACACCTTGGTAGGCTCAACTTATCGTTGTAAATAGCTACTAATAGGCCCCGATGGAGTGCTCACGACCCCTTGGCCGCAAAGAACAGGCGGTGGAGCCCCTTTGCCTATGCATACAATAACCCCATCCGGTTTATCGATCCCGATGGAAGAAACCCCATAGACTATGATTTTGGTGACGAAAGAGATGTAAAGAAACCGCAGAGCACAGTTGTCAAGGTTGTTAATGCTATTGCAAGTATTTTTGGGTTTAAACTCAACGAAGAAGGAGAGAAAGTGGTTAACAATTTATTCGGAAGTAACAGCAAAGAAGGTGCAACAGAGGGAGAAACCAAAAAAGGCGGAAAGCAGTTTTTCGGTGAAGGTTCAGGAGACGGCAAATGGAACGATAACCTACCTGAAGCAGAAAACCCTGCCCCCCCTGTAGAACTAGATGGAACCCCTTTTTCCAGAGGAGCCCCTTTGCCTGAATTGATGGGAGGAAAAAAAACTTCTTCTAGTTCTTCGACATCGTCTGGGAAAAAAGAAAATTCAAAAGATCCATTTCTTGTGGAAAAACCGGATACTTCCACTAGCATATATGGCAATGGGGCTACAGTCATTAATGAAGTTTGGAGTAACGATTCTATTGTGATAAAAGTTTATCAAGGGAATGATACCACTATCTTGTCAAGTAAAAAAAAAAGACCTTAAATAAAAAAAACGATGAATAGCTCATTAAGATTAGTTTTTCTACTAGCCATTTTATCATTGCTTTCATGTAAAGAGCAAAGTTTACAAGAAAAGCATTTATACTATGAAGATGGAAGTATAAGACAAATTATTCAATATACTGAAAAGTATGATACAACTACATTTAGGCTTATCGAGTTTTTACAAAATGGAGACACTTTGCTTATTTGTGATTTTAAAAATAATGCCCAACATGGTCTGTACAAAGGTTTCTATCCTAACAATATGGTTAAGGTGAAAAGTCATTATCAAAATGGTAAGCAACATGGTTTAACTCGTTTTTATATCCAGAATAGCGGATTTCTAACTAAAGAAATACTATATATCGAAGGAAAACCAATTACACATGCCATTTACGGTTCTGTTGATGATACACTAAGTGGTATTAGTTACTATTATTCTCATTTAGAAAAGGAAAATGATACTCTTTCTTTTTTTGGTTCACTTTCATTCAATACTAGAGGGGAATTGGTTGATTTAATGTCGAGTTATTTTCTTGTTAATGCTGAAGAAAAAGTAAAAGCAGGTGAACCGTTGTTGATAACAATTAAATTTGTAATGGGCTTATATAATGACATTGATTACGAGTTACAATTAGGTGATTTTAATAAAGATTTAGCCTTTACGGACTCGTCAAAAGTAATTCTTTATAAAAGTACGGGTCGAGATTTGTCTTTTGAATTTAAGGACTATAACTATGGATATAATCTAATTCTAGGTAAGATTAAACTATATAAGTCTAATATTCAAGGTCCAATTACATATGTAAAACACCCATACATAAACGAGTACTTCTTTTACCACCAGTTTGAGGTAATAAAATGAAAGAGTCCCGTTCGATTGAGGCTCTTGCCCCTCGTTCGCACACTGCTACCGTACGATTTTATCGTGTAGTAACGAAGCAAGGCAAAAGAAAATCAAAACCCGCCTGTTTTTGGGCAGGTTTTGTTGCGTTTTTATTCATGGAGTGACTGTATGCATGGTAAGCAGTTACCCGGTGAGAGGTTTTGGGGAACACATTTGCGGCAACAACAGAAACAAAAGCGGAGAAAAATCGTTAAATTTGTAGTGTTAAACTGATGGAAATTATGAAAACAATCGAGAAGCGTGACTACATCCATAGCCATCTGCATAAAATCAACGAACCCGCCATTGATGAGCTGTACAGCAAGATGGTATCCTACCTCAATGAATCCTTGATCCGTGAGTCAGAGGATGATATTATAGAGGGGAATCTTACATCGCACGCTGCATTTAAACAGGAGGTTCAGGCTTGGAGACCTACGAAATAAGCTGGACATCACGCGCCAAGAAGGACCTTCGGAGGCTTTATGACTTTTACACGAAAACCATCGGGGAAGACAAGGCCTTCGAGATTATCGAGAAAGTCCTTGAAAGGGTTGACCTCCTTTCTAACGCGAAGTTCGTCAGGATGGGAGCTGTTGATGAGGACTTCAGACACCTAAAGCACCAGTACAAGAAGGTGATAGAGAAGGGGATCAAGATTACTTATAGGTTGAGCACTTCCAAGCCCCTTATTTACATAAACAGGGTTTTTGACACGAGGCAGCACCCTTCAAAGAACAGGTAACCCCCTCTAAGACCCCGCACCCGTACGATTTTATCGTGTGGTAACGAAGCAAGCAAGGAAAATAATATGCGAAACCCGCCGGTTTTTGGGCAGGTTTCGCTTTGTTTCAGGCTAACCAGCACGGGGCTAGTCGCCGCCAAAACTTTGCCCATTAAAATATTTTGTACCTTAGCACCACGTTCTTTGAACCAGGAGCGGCATCTTCGGGCAACCGTGTGAAGTACAATGGCAAGCTGCAGCGCAGCGGAAGTCCCGGCAAGCCATCGGGAGAGCTGCAGGACGCCAGCCTTAACGGCGTTCAGCTGGGCTGGTACGACTACGGGGCACGGTTCTACGATCCCACCATTGCCCGGTGGAGTGCTCACGACCCCTTGGCCGAAAAGAACAGGCGGTGGAGCCCCTTTGCCTATGCTTACAATAATCCCATACGGTTTATCGATCCCGATGGAAGATATGCCGTGGATTATGATTTTGGAGATGAAAGAGATAAACCGTATGCTCATGTTTTCTTAGCTAATTTATATGTATGGTGGGGGATGGATGATTATGACTCCTCTTATACTATTCCTGCTAATGAGGGAAAAAAGCGCGATTTAATTCCTAATGAACGTCATAACATGTATTCTGCTGGGGGTGGTGAAGGGAAAAAACCACCTAAAAGGAAACCAGAAAAAGATGGGTGTACACCAGATTTTGATAAATACTTTAATGTTAAACCTGACAACCCATTTTTTAGTTTAGATTTTAATTTAAAGTTTGGAATTGGTACTGAAACAAGGGCAAGTCTAATGGGTTTAAGGTATACCAACACAAAGAGTGCCTCGTTAAACTATTTTTCATTATCTATAAATAGTAATGGTGTTCAACACAGTTTCTTTAGTGGTCTTAATCTGAACTATGGTGCGATGGCAGGTTATTTTGGTTTAGAAGGAAGTTTTAATTTATATAATTCAAGCCTTAATGTTAATGTTCTGCAATTAGCTTTGAGTTCTGAGAGTTCGCCAAGGTTTACAGTGTTTTCAGCAGGTTGGATGTACGGCGTTGGAGGGGACGTTTCGTTCTCGTTAGATTTACGTAAAACAATATCAACTTATATGCGGATAAGTTCCGAATATCAAAGTAGTTTGGGCTATACAATTTTTGGTAAAAGGTAAAATGATTATAATATGAGTAAAATTTATTTACACGTTTTGGTAGCGTTATTCGTCCTTATATTTCTATTGCGTCTTTACTATCAAAGCAAAGCAAAACAGATGACGGAAGATCAAAATCTTATTGGTAGAATATCCAAAAACGCGCTTTCTATCATTAAAACGGATACCATAGATAATGCGGAACTGAAAAAACAGGTTAAAATTATTAACCTATTGGCCATATCAATGATTGTATTGTTTTTTGCATTGGCAATACTAGCATTAATCTATAGTTCTCACAGGTAATAAGGGTATGCGTTGACATTTAAAAACCCACACCGCTACCGCACGATTTTATCGTGTGGTAACGAAGCAAAGGGAAGGAAAATCTAAACCCGCCAGTTTTTGGGCAGGTTTTGTGCGTTTTTTTGGGTGACCTGGTTTAGGCTAGCACGATCTGGTGGAGTTTACTACGCTTGATGAATGCAATTGCAAGACATAGTTGGGCGTAAGTACGTGACACCGCTCCCGCACGGTGTGCCGTGAGTAAAGGGAAATGTTCTTTTCATAACTGCAACTTAGCGAAGTTATCTCATAAGCGATAGCGAATAATCAAGATGGTGGAACCGACCCACCAGAGCCTCCCCCTGTTGGCTATGGTAATTGGATTGAAGTTCTTGTTAGAGAATTATTAGTAAACGAAAGGGATTCAGTGAAACAAGTAGATAACGGTTTTATAGTTATTTGGCAAAATGGCTTTCATTTTGGTAGCTTTTAGGTAAGATGCATTTGGGTTGAGTTGCGTATTTTTCCACTCAGACAACAAATAGCGGTTACAGAAGATTTTAGTGAAAATCCTGAAGAGTAATTCACCTACAATCTAAAGGTACTTGTTCATAAGCTTATATATTTCTGAGTTTTTATCAAGTTCAACTTTACGAAACTCTTCTATTAAGAGAGTATTCTCTTCAGTTATTGCTCTATCATTGATAAGGAATCTATCTTTGATAGTATTCCATAGATTATATTGGGTGATTATCTCCTTTTTCTTTAAAAAGCTAATCACAAGCATAAGTTCGTATAGGTTTCCCTTAAAGTTGTACTTTAAAATGGCTTTAGCATTTGTATTGAAAAGAGATTCAAAGTCGTTAGTTCTGAAGTTATTGAAATAGTGAGCACTTAGCCCTTTGAAAACATTTTTAAACTCCTCCTCTTTCTTTTTTGTTTCCTTCTCTATTTGGTCCTTTGTTTTGCTGCCCCTTATATTTAGTTTAAAGCAGAGTGGCTGTTCTACCTTTTCAGCCCGTACTGTTTTAAGGTCTTTAAATCGATTGAAATAAAGTTGATAAAAGTCTTCTAGCCCATCAATCCCTTTGTATTTGTGCCCCTTGGCAATCTTATAGTTTTGCTCGTTATGCAAATGCTTTTCAAGTGTAGGGATAAGTGCAATTTTATCATCAACAGATAGATTGTCTAACGCAAATGTGGTGTGTTTAATTGCTATTTTGTACACTGGGTCAAGAAAATTTCCTGTTGAGCCATTGTTAACGCTAAACGAGTTTGAAGAGTATCTCTCGGGTTTTATTGTTTCATCCATTAAGTCTAACAGAATTCTCTTACAATTACCAACGGAGAATATATCGTGATTAAGTACAATGTCAAGGTGTCTCGAGATGTTGAGTATTGTATTATTAAAACACTCAGAAAATTGTGTTTTAATCCCCTCCCTTAAGTCATCCGACGTAACATTTAAAGCGCTATTAGAAATTAGATTTCTGATCTTCTTGTTATTAATCTCCTTAAATGTTGAGACAAGTCTATTATGAAATTCAGATAATCGATAGTCCTCAATACTCTTAAAAGTGGTGATAACCTTTTCATTGTTTATGAATTGAGCTAAAAGGTTTTCTGGCAAGCTCCATTTCTCAGAGTTAAGTTCTTCGTATTTCGGATCTAGATATTCAAAGAGTTCTTCGAAAAAAACAGCTTCATCATGATATGCCTCAAAATATTCGGTATAATGTTTTTGTAAGTTGATAGCAGGATTGAAGCAAACTCCTTTTGTTGAATAATTTATAACCTCAGAATCGCTATTCTTTTTAAAAAGCCGATTAATCATAATCTAAAACTTTAGAAGTTGATTTTGGTATTTTTCACGAATTTTATCTTCGAAGCTACCCAGGTAGTTCTTTGTTGTGCTTATGAGTTGATGCCCTAATCCTTCGCCAACCAGCTCGTCACTGGCTCCAAGGTTTTTCATAACTGTTGCCCAGCTGTGCCTTGCTACTCCAAGCGTTAATTTTGTTTCGAGGCCTATGCTTTCGCCTATTCTCTTTAAGTGTTTATTGGCAACTTTGGTTGCTTGTTTAATCCTTTCCCTTTGAGTCTCTTCATTTTCAGACCCTTTTATTATGCTCAGCACATAATCATTTTTGTCCTGAGAGGGTACGGCAAACTTTTTAATGAGTGCTTTGCTCTCGTGGATAAGGCTGACAATAATTGGTTGAATATCCTGTTTGGTTGTTCGCTTAGTTTTTTGGCGTATAAAAACAAGTGATTTTGAACCAATATCATTGTATTTAAGTCTGGCTAGATCCTGTAAATTTGCCCCATTACACAGGTAACTTAAAAACCATAGGTCTCGAGCATTTGCTTCCGATTCATTTTTGGGAACATAGGCATGGAGTAATTGAATTTCCTGAAGCGAAAGAGCCTTTTTAATATTTCTACCCCCTGGTATTTGGTATTTACCCTTCCCATATGGATAGAACTCCTGGTTAAACAGACCATCCTCAATTGCTTTGTTTATTATTCTTCGCAAACAACGATTATATATCCCTACGGTAGTTATAGATTTGTTTTTTGACAGCATCCAGTCCTCATACATTTGCAGCCATTCAGGTGTTATATCCCCAAAATTTAACCTCTTTCTATTCTTGCTTTTAATATAGGCTAGAAACGAATTCTTTGCGTTTTCGTAGCTTTCGGAAGTGCCGTACTGTTTCTTCTTTTTTAATTCCGAGATGTACTTGTCGAAAAGGGAAAAGACATCCTTGCTAAGGTCAGACTGTTTGTTGAATGCCCTTTCGAATGCTTCGAATGAAAAGCTGGGTAAGGATCGAATTGTGCTAATAGCTTTTAGCTCAATCCTATTGAGTAAGATTTTATAATCCTTGAAATCCCCTCTTGGTTTTTCTCCGTTTACCTTTTCCCATTCTTCGGATGAAAGAAAAATCCCAATGGGGTAGTATTTGGACAGTCTTTGAAAAGTAATTCGTAATTTTATGGCATAAGTGCCATCTTTTCGCTGAATTCTTTGGTCTAAAACGATAGATGTTGTTGCTGAAATAACCTTTTTCATTGGGTTACCTTTATGTTATAGTTTTAAAAAATATACAAACATTCTACAAACAAAAGGGCTTATTTTCCCATCTAATAATAGCCAAGCTTTTCCGTTTCCTTTCATCCACTTTTCTATTACTTTTAAATGCTCTTTGGTCATATCAAAATTCCCCCATTGAACCGAGGCTGTAAATAGCAATTGAGGTTGGGCGGTCGATCCAACCTTGTCGCGGGTAATTATTCCTTCCTACAAAATCTCTTATGGACATCTCCTGCACTTAAAGTATAGTTTTGGTAGCAATGTTTGTTAAGTTTTAAAAAGATAGGACCTCCTTTATTATTCTACATAAATTGCCCAATCAATTTTGATGTGATAAAATAAGTTCAATAAAATGGCCATAGGATTACGAGAATTTTATTCCCCTGTAAGACCTTTTTATAAAGGGTATATTGAGATTTATATGGAGCATGAATCGGCTAATGTACAAGGCAATATCAAGATTAGGGTAAAATAGTATTATGCTTTTAACTACTTAATGCCATACATTTGAAAATGGTAAAAGGGTTTGATTTGCTGCAACCTGCAAGTGAGCACTATTAGTTATCATGAGTTTTTTTACACCGGCTTAGGCTCTGCCAAAAGAAATCCTTGGGTAATGTAAATGTCTTTTTATGAATAGATTTAAGTTTTGTCTCCTTTGTTTAGCCTTTGTTCCCCTGCTAATTTCTTGTAAAGATGAGGTTGTTAAACCCGATCCCGAGGATGACGACACCACCTTTGTTGAGGGTGTCGATCCTGAGGTAGCCAAAACTATCGGTTTTTTCTTGGACGACTGGGAAGAGAGGGCTTTTCAAAAGCCCAGCACAATTGCGTACACCCCGCCAACGGTTATATCCTATACGCTTACCGTTGATGCGTCAAAGATCATAACCAAAATACCGCGCTCTATTCTAGGGCATAATGCGGTGTGGTGGATGGGCCCGGTTGCGGGATTGTCAAGCTTTATTACCCCAATCCAGAATTTACAACCCCATATTCTTCGTTTCCCTGGTGGGAGTTCAAGCGATGTGTACTTTTGGAATAAGACCCACGGAGTGATTCCCGATGATGTTCCCGAGAGGATTACCAACGCCAATGGCGAGAAGGAGGCACCAGGCTACATGTACGGCATGTCAAGCTACAACTGGGTTTGCTCGCTCGACAATTATTACTCCATGCTTACCGAGACGGGGAATCAGGGAATTCTTACAGTAAACTATGGCTATGCACGCTATGGAACCAGCGCCAATCCTGTAGCAGCAGCGGCTCATCTGGCAGCTGAGTGGGTTCGGTACGATAACGGGAGAACTAAATACTGGGAGGTAGGCAATGAGAATTTTGGCAGCTGGGAGTGGGGTTATCGGATAGATAAGAGTGCAAATCAGGATAATCAGCCCGAGTTCATTACGGGTGCGCTTTATGCGCAGCATTTCCATGTTTTTGCCGATTCCATGCAAAAGGCGGCAAACGAGATTGGAGCAAAAATATACATTGGAGCCGTTTTGGCCGAGTCACCCGGAGCTGGTTCGGCATGGAATCAGGGTCTACTCGGGAATATTGGCAACAAGGCCGATTTTTACGTGGTTCACAACTACTTTACGAATTACAACGAGAATTCAAACGCCACGGCAATTTTCCGTGCAGCATCTACTGTTCCCGAGGAGATGATGAGTTATCTTCATCAACAATTTCAAGCTCATAACCTGGAGCCCAAACCCATAGCCTTAGATGAGTGGAACATGTGGGCGCTGGGTTCAAAGCAGCAGGTATCGAACGTGAGTGGTGGGTTTGCACTACTCGTGCTGGGCGAGTCCATAAAGAGCAAGTACGGTATGGCTGCCCGTTGGGATTTACTGAATGGCTGGAGCAATGGCAACGACCATGGGCTTTTTAGCGCTGGCGATGAGCCCGGGGTTAATAAGTGGAGTCCGCGTCCCAGCTTTTACTACCTGTACTTTTTTCAAAAGATGTTAGGCGACCGAATGGTGGAGGCAACTAGCAACACAGATATCAAAGCGTTTGCCTCAACATTCTCATCTGGCGAGTTAAATATTACGCTAATTAACACCACATCTGCACCTTTCAATGTGGAGATAAAAACCAAAAACTTTCGAAAAGGCGACAAATTTTACTGGTACTCACTTGAGGGCGGATTGGATAACGGAGAGTTTTCGCGAAAGGTAATTGTAAACGGAATTGGCCCCGCTGGCGACGCTGGTGGACCAGCCGGATACCATACGCTAAGCGCCCGCGAAGCGGCCACCCAAAATGGAATCAAGGTGAGGATTCCTGCCCGAGGGGCTGCTATTCTGGTGGTTGACGGTAATGAGTAAGCCACCTTTACATACACTCTAAAACTGATTACCATGCAAAAGAAGCATCTCCTCATTGGGCTAATCACTTGCATTGTCCTGAATTCTTACCCACAGGGTCAACTCAGCCATGCATTGGGTCGAGAAAAAATCCTAATGGATTTTGGATGGCGCTTTACTTTTGGTTATGCCTCGGACTTTAGCAAGGATTTTTACCACCGAACCAGCGACTTTACTCACTTTGCCAAGGCAGGTTATGGCGATGGTGCAGCAGCTCCAAACTTCGATGATAGAGCCTGGCGCGAAGTGGATCTTCCCCACGACTGGGCTGCTGAACTACCCTTCAACAAAGAGGCTAGCCATACACACGGTTACCGCACGGTGGGGTGGCAGTATCCCGAAACATCGGTTGGATGGTACAGAAAACGATTTAATATTCCGCAGGAAGATTTTGGACGCAAAATATCTATTCAGCTCGAAGGTGCATTCCGTGATGCATCGGTTTGGGTAAACGGGTTTTACCTGGGAACAGAGCCAAGTGGATACGCCAGTACTAGCTACGACTTAACCGATTACCTTAACTATGGTAATGAGAATGTGATAGCCGTTCGCGTAGATGCCAGTATTGAGGAGGGCTGGTACTACGAGGGAGCCGGCATTTACAGGCATGTGTGGCTCAACAAAACCAATCGACTGCATGTGGCCGAGCATGGAACATTTATTACTTCCGAAATAACAGATAACCATGCAGATTTAACCATAAGAACCACTCTGCAAAATCAGTACGATAAAGAGCAACAGTTCAAATTGGTTAACGTTGTTTACAATCAAGCAAACCAAAAAGTGGCAATGGTTGAAAGCAACCTTAATCTCAGGGGCAACACAGTTAAAACATATTTTCAGAAGGTTAGAGTAGATAAGCCCGCACTATGGTCGTTAGACAACCCAAACCTTTACAGGGTTGAAACTATAATTCTACAGAATGAAGAGTTAGTAGATAATTACAACACCACCATTGGAATTCGCTCGGTTCGTTTCGACCCCGATGCCGGTTTTTTTATGAATGGTGAACGGGTAATGGTTAAAGGGGTGAACCATCATCAGGATCATGCAGGTGTTGGAGTTGCCGTACCCGATGCGCTTATGGAATTTAGGATAAGAAAGCTTAAGGAGATGGGGTGCAATGCCATTCGTACCTCGCACCATCCGCCAGCGCCAGCGCTGCTCGACATCTGCGATAGGTTGGGAATGCTTGTGCTCAACGAGAATAGGCTTATGGGGATCAACCAGGTACATCTTGATTTGCTGAAACGATTTATGATCCGCGACAGGAATCACCCTTCGGTTTTCATTTGGTCGCTTGGAAATGAGGAGTGGCGAATTGAGGGCAACGATATTGGAGCCCAGATAACTAAAACCATGCAGGATTTTGCCCACCAAATCGATTCTACAAGGGCATTTACGGTTGCCCTCTCCGGAGGCTGGGATTGGGGAAGCGGAAAATCCATTCAGGTTATTGGGTATAACTATATTTTTCATGGCGATATAGACGAGCATCATCGCAAATTTCCCTGGCAAAGCGGCATTGGCACCGAGGAGACAAATACCATTGGCACCCGTGGCGTTTATGTTGATGACAGAGTAAATGGACGCATGGCGGCCATTCAGCATTATGCCGATAGCATGGGAACGGAGTATGGCTGGCGTTTTTACTTAGCCAGACCATTTCTGGCCGGGCTTTTTTTCTGGACCGGATTCGATTATCATGGTGAGCCTCACCCATTATACTGGCCACAGGTAAACACACAATTCGGGATACTGGATTTATGCGGCTTCCCCAAGGATATTTATTACTACCTAAAATCGTGGTGGACAAATGAACCTGTTCTGCATATTGCCAATCACTGGAATTGGCCCGACGAGCATAGGGGTAAAAATATTAGTTTACCCATATACAGTAATGCCGATGAGGTTGAGCTAAGGCTCAACAGGAAAAGCTTGGGTCGAAAGCAAATGCCCCGGAACGGGCATCTCGACTTTGAGGTTCCATTTACCCCAGGATCATTAGAGGCTTACGGTTATGTAAATGGAAAAACAACCATGAAGCATAAGCTGGTTACCACTGGTAAGCCCGCTGGGTTGATGCTAGGTTCGTCGAAAGACATTATTGCAGCTGACAGGCAGGATGTGGCGGTTTTAACTGTTCAGGTAAACGATAGCAAGGGGAATCTGGTTCCAAACGCCATGAACGAGGTTGCCTTAACAATTTCGGGCCCAGGAAGAATTATTGGAGTGGGCAATGGCGATCCCGCCTCGCACGATCCCGAGCAATACATCGAATCGGTTGAGCAGGTTTACCCCTCAGTTTCACTTTATAGAATGGAAAGTCAATTTCCCTCCGAGGAGGAATTGGAATCCGTGTTGTCTTCCTCGGGTTGGGCTAATGCATTCGAGAGAGGATATGGAGTTTATCCCGAAGAGGGAATTGCGCTTTTTAAGGGCACCTTTAACTTAAACCGCCTAAGCACCGAAACGGTGATTACTTTCTATGCCAAAAGTTTGGCCGCAAACCAATCATTATTCGTGAATGGTAAGCTAATTGGCTCAGAGATCAAGAGGGACGATCCTAATCAGGTTTTTTTACTAGATCATAGTATTCTAAAAGAAGGAGTAAATGATGTAGTATTTGCTGGAATACCCTTTGTTAAGCAAACGCAGTGGGAGGAGATCAATACCAATCCTGGCACTCTAAAGGTATACAATCCCCCTCTCCAGTGGAGATGTAAAGTATTTAATGGTTTGGCACAAATAATTGTTAGGAGCACTGGTGAGAAAGGCGAAATTGCAATTGGTGCAGTTGCAGACGGATTGCTCCCCTCAAGAATAAAAATTCTGGCAGAATAACAGGATTAGCGTGTGCTTGTTCAAAAAAAGAACCCCGATTGTAATTGTTTCATATTGAAAGTTAAATACATATCACGAATTTGTCCTTGATTATTGTCTAACAAAAGAAGTTCGTAGTAAATCATTTCCAGTTCAATTGCTAAAACTCGCATAAACCGATAGGTGTAAGAAGTAAGTATATTTAGTATAATGTTTACTATTTAATTTATTAAAACGTATAAATGTTTGTATAAACTTATTAAACAGGATTATGCGATGAGCATGAAGAGTACTAATATGGACAAATAAACGGTAGTGTAATCAAATTAAGGCAAATATAGGGTAATATAGTATTATTATAAAGCTTGTAGCTAGAGTATTTTTGATTGTAACTAAAACCTAAACTATGCATAAGAAAATACTAATCAGAGTTGCGTTACTTTGCTTTGTTGCATTAGGTGTTTTCGTACAAGTTTTCGCACAGGAAACCATTACCGTAACAGGTGTGGTGTACGACGAGTCCAATGCAGCAGTAACGGGTGCATCAATAGTTGTAAAAGGAACAACTATTGGGGTAACATCCGATGAAGCAGGAAAATTTACTATCCAGGTTCCTGCTACTGCAAAGTTTCTTGTGGTATCCTTTGTGGGCATGGAAGCCCTTGAGGTGCCAATTTCAAAAGAGCCAATGACAATTGTCTTGGTGGCGTCCAGTACCGATCTCGAAGAGGTTGTTTTCATTGGATATGGAACGGTTCGGAAGAGTCAGGTTACCTCCTCAATCTCTTCAGTGAATCAGAAGGATCTTAAGAACCTTCGTGTTACTGGTATCGATCAAGCTATACAGGGTAAACTTTCAGGGGTGACAGTAACAAATAACAGCGGTCAGCCCGGTGGAGGTGTAGCTTTAAGGGTTAGGGGTTTAACTACTATCAACAGCAACGATCCGTTAATTGTAATTGATGGAGTGCCATTCACCTCTAACACCGTTTCAAGTAGCGGTTACGATGGATTGGGAGGAGGAAGAGGCCAAACCGGAAATAGTTTCCTGGCCAACATCAACCCCGATGATATTGAAACAATCGACGTTTTAAAAGATGCTTCGGCTCAGGCTATTTATGGCTCGCAGGCTGCCAACGGGGTTATAATGATAACTACCAAGAAGGGCAAAGCGGCCGAAGGAAAAATCACCTACGATCACTATTCGGGTTTCTCAAATCAGGCAGGAAGGCTTGAACTGATGAATTTACGCCAGTTTGCCGAGTACCAGAACGAGGTTCTTCCCATTATTGGAAATACTCCAGTTGCTGAATTTCAAGATCCATCAATACTTGGCGAAGGAACCGATTGGCAAGAGGCAATATTTAAGAATGGATTCTCCCAGAATCATAGCCTAAGTTTTTCGGCAAGCCGCGATAATCTTTCGTACTATATCTCTGCAGGATATCTCGATCAGGAGGGAACCCTTGAGGGCTCCGACTTCAAACGTTTTTCCGCCAGGTTTAACCTCGATCATCAGGTTAAAAGGTGGATGAGCATTGGAATGACATCGAACATTACCCGAAGCACGCAGAATGTTGCCCTGGCCGACAACGCCCCTTCAGGAACCATTTGGTTGGCAGCCATTCAAAGTCCACTAACCCCTATTAAGAATATAGATGGATCGTGGGGTGGCGGGCAAACCGTTGGCGATGTTCTATACTACCAGGAGAACCCTGTGGCTCAGAGCCAAACTCGGGGGAATAGAGTGACCCAGAACCAGATTTTCGGGAATCTTTATGCTGACATCAAATTTTTAAAAGATTTTTCGTTCAAAAGTGAGGTTAGCTACACGCTCGGGTTACAGAATAACTTAGCCTACCAGTATGGTGCCAACATCGGTCCTCGTATTCAAAAGAGTACCATGATTGATAACCGCCAAAACAGCTACTATTGGGCCCTTAGAAACTACCTTAACTACAACAAAACATTTGGTAAGCACTTTGTAGCAGCCACTGCTGGTCACGAGGCGCAGTACTCCTACTGGGAGTCAATCAATGGACGTAAGCTCGACCTACAAAATAACATCCTCGACCTTAATGCGGGCAGTACCGATAGCGATACCTGGGAACTTGGCGGGGGCAAGGGTAACTGGGCAATGGAATCGTTTTTTGCTCGGGGTAACTATATGTTCGATAACAAGTACTCCATTACCGCCAGCTATCGTGCCGATGCTTCATCAAATTTTGGCCCCAACAATAAGTGGGGTTACTTTACCGGAGTATCGCTTGGATGGACTATCACCAACGAGGCGTTTATGGAATCACTTAATGGTATTTTACCCTACGCTAAGCTTAGGTTAGGATATGGTTCGGTAGGTAACCAGAATTTACCAGGCGGAGCCGCAAGTCCACCCTATACCTCGGGCGTTATGTTCTGGCAAGGCCCTGTTGGGTTTGGAACCGTTGGTTCGGCCAGCTCCAACTTTATCAATGGGATTGCCAACCCCGATTTAGGATGGGAAAAAGTTATTACAACCAACGCTGGACTTGATTTGGGATTCCTGAAGAATAGGCTTGAGGCAAGTGTTGATGTGTACAAGAAGGTAACAACCGACATGCTTCTCTTTACTACCGGGCCCACATTTCTGGGTATTGGCTCGAACTGGGACGACCTTAAAGCTCCCATTGGAAACGTAGGGCAGATGACCAACACTGGTTTCGACGTGAGCCTGACAAGTCACAACTTCGTTCAGAAAGATTTTTCGTGGACCACCTCGTTAATCGTGTCACGCTATAAAAACGTGCTCGACAGGTTACTGAACGAGACCTCATCAATAGATGGTCGGGTTTACTATTCGGGATATACAGTTACCCATACTGCTCCGGGGCAGTCCGTTGGATCTTTCTACGGTTTAGTTTACGATGGAATTTATCGTACTCAGGAGGATTTGGATAACGCCCTTCCACAGTTTGGATATGGGGTTGACCCCGACCACACATGGTTTGGTGATGTTAGGTATAAGGACATTAACGGGTATGATGCCAATGGCGATCTTACCGGAGAACCCGATGGTAAGATAGACGCAGCCGACTTGACCTACATTGGCAGCCCAATTCCCGATTTCACCTTCGGTTTTACAAACAACCTATCCTACAAGAACTTTGACTTCTCCATATTTTTACAGGGAAGCTATGGAGCCGATATTTTCAACTTCTTAAAGTGGCAGCTGGAGAAAATGGATAACGCCTACTACAACCAGCTGGCTACTGTTGCTGATAGGTACAGCGACACGAACACCGAGGGAAGCCTTCCCCGATTCACCAACACCAATACCAACAATACCTATATCTCTTCAAGGTATGTTGAGGATGGATCGTACCTGCGCATTCAAAATATTTCGCTGGGGTACAGACTTCCTGCCAGCCTAATCCGTAAGGTGGGCTTGGCGAACCTAAGGGTTTACATGTCGATGCAGAATGTGTATACATTCACTAAGTACTCTGGTTACGATCCCGAGATTGGTTCACACGACAACACCATCACCCTGATGAACGTTGACCTAGGGCACTATCCCAATCCGCGCATCTTCACGTTCGGCATCAATTGCGAATTCTAACACCAACTAGTTGTTAATTTCAAAAATTAAAATGATGAAAAACAAGATATTACATATAGTTGCAGTTGCGCTGTTAACATTGGTGTCGTGTCAGGAGGAATTTACTGTTCGCACCAGCCTCGACGGGGCATCACTCGACAACTACTACAATACAGCCGATGAGGTTAGAGCCGGTACAAGCACTTTGTACAGCGGCTTACCCTGGCACGGGTTCCTTAGCAGGGCCATGGACGATGTCGGCGACGTAATGGGTGGCAACGCATTCTCCTACGATGCTGCACAGGCAGTTTTTATTAACTTTACTCATTCGGCTACTTCGGCTCTTGTGCAGGATAGCTGGAAATCGCTCTACAAGGTGGGCGGATGGGCTGGTGCTATGCTACACGCGCTAGAAATGAAAAAAACACTTGGTGGGGATGCATCATTTCTCGATCCCGCCATTGCCGAGTGTCACTTCATGAGAGGCACGGTATACTTCTACGTTGCCCGTACATGGGGAGCCGCTCCAATAATCGAAGACCCAGGTAAAGTAGCCATAGAAGGGAATTACAATATTCCCCGTTACATCGAAAGTGATGTGTTTAAGTTTGCAGAAAATGAGTTGCTTAAAGCCGAAGCTGGTTTACCCGAAACAGATGTTCCTGGACGCGTTACCAAGTACTCGGCTAAGGCAATGCTTGCCAAACTTTACCTATTCCTAGCATCGGTTAACAATGATGCTGAGCTGTACGCAAAGGCTGCCGAAAAAGCCTTGGAAGTTATGACCGATGGTCCATACGACCTTGTTCCCTACGAGCAGTATCAGACTATGTTCAACTCCAGCTCGATGAACAACAACATCGAATCCGTATTTGCCATACAGCATCAGCTTACTCAAAACCCATGGGGTTCGGGAAACCAACTACAGTGCGATAGGGGGCCAAATAACCTGAACACCTCCGAGTCGAGTATGTGGGAGCTATATATCCCAACCCTTAATTTCCTTGCTGATTTTGAACCAGGCGACAGGCGCCGGAAGGCAATTGTGATGGAGCATGGCTGGTCAATGCCCAACTGGAAGCCCAGAACAGCTAGCGATGCTTACAATGCCTTTATGGCTAATGGCTATGTATATGACACTATTCAGCCAACCGATCAGGGAGGACAAAAGAATGGAACCCGCTCTAACATTGCCAAGTACGTAGTTGGTCCAGGTGCAGCTTTTGGCGGTGAGCAGGTAATTGGCATGAACACAGGTCAAAACTTTATGGTGCTTCGCTACGCCGATGTGCTGCTAATATATGCAGAGGCAATTATTGGAACGGGAACATCAACAACCAATGCAGCTGCTGTTGAAGCGTTTAATCAAATTCGTAGGCGTGCTGGCTTAACCGAGAAAAACCCTGTTACCAAGGATGATATCTTTAAGGAGCGCCGCATTGAGTTTGCCTTTGAAGGTGATTACTGGTACGACCTTAAACGACAAGGTTACGCCAAAGCCAAACAAATTATAGAGGCGCAAGACCGTGGTACATTTGGTTCGCCCAACTTTGTTACCTTCTCTCCACAGCACATGTATCTTCCAATACCCCTGTCGGAGATTACACAAGATCCTGAACTTACTAAGGATCCCGTTCCTTACTACTAATCATAAAAGAAGATGACAATGAAAAAGATATTATCATTCAGATTCTCCTTTTTACCAATCCTTCTTCTTGCGCTTGCCTTTGTTTACACCTCATGCGAGAAGGATACCGATGGTAGTCCGGAGAACAAACCGGGTAATCCTGTGTTTACCAGCGTTTCGCCAGTTGAAGGGGCTGGTGGTTCAGTAGTTACTGTTACCGGAACCGGCCTTGGCGACATCCGAAGTATAATTTTCTCTAAGAATCGGATTCCAACAACTATTATGTCGACCTTAAATACCAGTTCACATGTAATATTTAGGGTTCCAACCGAGGCATACGGTGGAGATCAGAACATTGTGCTAATCAATAGTAACGGCGATAGCATTCAGGTTCCTTTCAATGTAATTGCCTTACCCGTGATTACTGAAGTTTTCCCAACCGATTTTCAGGCCGGATCGACCGTTACCATTACAGGTAATAATTTAGATGATGTAAGTAGCGTTGTAATTGACGGTACAACCGATGCCGCCACCATTGTGTCACAAACGCGTAAATCGTTAGTAATAACCATGCCTGCTTCAACTACGGAAAAAGGGAAGTTGAGAATTACCAACCTTTCGGGGCCTTACGTTACCACTGCTACATTTGTAAACATCGATTTGGCCAAAGCAGTTTTTGTTGATGCGCTGGTTAACGGGTTCGAGAGTTGGTCGTGGGGCGGCGATTATGCCCCATCAACCAACGAGTTTGTCACAGGCACCTCCTCCATGAGGGCTGCTTTTGATGCGGGAGGCTGGGGCGGTATGCAGCTTGGCAATGGTGGATCGCTCGACATTACTGGCTGTAAGTCGTTTGCTTTTTGGGCTAAGGGTGCTGCAGAAGACTTTGACGTTCAGGTTACCCTGAACTGGGCAGAGTGGGTGTCGTTTACCATACCCGCGAGCAAATGGACCTATTTTAAATACGATTTAGCATCCATACCCGGGTGGGCTGGCTTAACCTCAATTAATAATGTTACATTCCAGATTAAAGGGGCAGATAAGACTTTTTATTTTGATAACATAGTTTTCATAAAGTAGGTTTAGGAGGAATTGGAATTTTGCCTGGCTATGGTATAATAACTATCCATACGTAGCCAGGCATTTTTCTTTTAAATGTTAAGTCCCATGGTTAAAGCGTCATCCTTTTTAACTAAAACAGCTGATCTATGAAAAATCGATACCACTCTCAAAACTCAATAATGTTTTTTTTTGCCATGTTCCTCATTTTGGGCTCATGTCAAAAAACTCCATACCAAAAGGTTGAAAATGGCATTGTTGTAAGCGTAAAGAAAAGCCACAACCAAGCTGCCCACAAGATTCGTCTACAGGTGGTAACCGATAATATTGTTAGAGTTTCAGCAACCCCAACCAGCCAATTTCCCGAGACACCCAGCTTAATGCTAAACGAGAGTTTGAAGTCTGGAGCCGAGTTTGCGGTTTCAATCCAGGGCGATACGGTGAGCCTTTCTACAACGGCCATTCGCGCCCATATTCTTAAATCGACAGGCGAAGTATTGTTTACCGATTTAGTGGGGAATACAATTCTTGCAGAGAAGGCAGGCGGAGGAAAATCCTTTAATCCCATTACCATTGAGGGGGAACGTTTTTTGGCCGTTAAGCAGCAGTTTGAGTCTTTTCCAAACGAAGGTCTGTACGGTCTTGGGGCAAACCAAACCGAATACATTAACCTTAAGGGCAAGGATGCCGACCTTTTCCAATATAATACGCAGGCTGTTGTTCCATTCCTGGTAACGACAAGAAATTTCGGCATTCTATGGGATAACAACTCTAGAACTATGTTTGGCGATTCGCGCGAAATGCAGAATATTAATTCATTAAAGCTATACGACAAGGATGGAAAGGAGGGCGGAATTACCGCAATCTATTCAAATAAGAACGATAAAAGTAAGATTTTCACCACTCGGATTGAGCAAGAAATTAACTATCAGTTTATCCCCGATCTCACAAAACTTCCCGAAGGATTTGATTTAAACGAAGGTGCAGTGACCTGGGAGGGATCGTTTGAATCAGATGTTTCAGGTTTGCATAAATTCATTTTAACCTCTGCTGGCTACGCCAAGCTGTGGATAGATGGAGAGTTACTATTCGACCGCTGGCGAGTGTGCTGGAATACCTCGTCGAATAGATTTGATTTGCCCATGGAGGCAGGGAAGCGTTATAAACTAGCGATTGAGTGGATTCCCGATGGTGGTGAGTCGTTCATTGCTTTACATCATCTCGACCCATTGCCCACTGAGGAACAGAATCGCATTTCGTTCTACTCCGAGGTGGCACAACAGATAGATTACTACTTTGTTGCGGGCAGCAATCTCGACGAGGTGATTAGCGGTTACCGAACACTTACCGGCAAAGCCCCCATGATGCCCAAATGGGCAATGGGTTTCTGGCAAAGCCGCGAGCGTTACAAAACTCAGGCTGAGCTTATGGATGTGGTTAAGGAGTATCGCAAGCGCCAAATTCCAATCGACAATATTGTTCTTGACTGGCAGTACTGGCCAATCGATAAGTGGGGCGATCATGCTTTCGACTCCACACGCTTTCCCGACCCCAAAGGGATGATGAATTCCCTTCATGATATGAATACCCGGCTAATGATATCGGTTTGGCCAAAGTACTACGAGGGAACAGCAAACTACGATATTATGGACAGGAACGGTTGGCTCTACAAGCGTAACATAGAGCTGCAGAGGAAGGATTGGCTGGGTTACGTGTCGACCTTTTACGATGCTTTTAATGCCGATGCCCGCAGGGAGTTCTGGAATCAAATAAATACAGAGCTATTTAGCATTGGTGTGGATGCATGGTGGATGGATGCTACAGAGCCCGACATCACCTCAAATCTGCCCATGGACGAGCGCAAGGCATTAATGCATCCCACTGCACTTGGTCCTGCTGCCCAGTATTTCAATGCTTTTTCGCTGGTACAGGCCAAGGGCGTGTACGAGGGGCAACGGGAAACCAGCCCTAATCAACGAGTTTTTATTCTTACCCGATCGGCTTTTGCCGGTTTGCAGCGGTTTGCAGCGGCCAACTGGAGTGGCGATATCGCTGCCCGCTGGCACGATATGAAGGCGCAGATTCCATGTGGATTAAATGTTTGCCTATCGGGAATTCCTTACTGGACCATGGATATTGGCGGTTTTGCGGTGGAGAGCCGTTACTACGAGCCCAATGCTAGCGATTTGGATGAGTGGCGCGAGCTGATGACCCGATGGTTCCAGTTCGGCACCTTTACTCCGCTATTCAGGGTTCATGGGCAATACCCATTTAGAGAAATTTTCAACATTGCACCTGAAAGCCACCCTGCTTACAAATCGATGGTGGATTACAATAAGCTGCGCTACCGTTTAATGCCATATATCTACTCGCTATCGGGGGCCACTTGGTTAACCGATTACACCATTATGCGGGCATTGCCTATGGATTTTGCCAGTGATGCCAATACGTTTAATATCGACGATCAGTTTATGTTTGGGCCCTCATTGCTTATAAATCCTGTTTATGAGTATAAGGCACGGAGCAGAAGAGTTTATCTACCCAAAGGTTTTGACTGGTATAATTTTAGCACTGGAGAGTACTTTACTGGAGGACAACCAATTGAAGCACCAGCACCCTACAACAGCATTCCTGTTTTTGTAAAGGCGGGATCTATTATTCCCGTTGGGCCAGCCATTCAGCATACCATGGAAAAACCCGACGCACCACTATCAATATTTGTTTTTGATGGTGCTGATGGAGATTTTACTCTATACGAGGACGAGGGAGTAAACAACAACTACGAGCGGGGAGATTTTTCTACAATTCACTTTAGCTACTCAAGCAAATCAAAAAGTTTGTATATTGCTCAGAGAGAAGGTGAATTTGATGGAATGTCCACCGAGCGCGAGCTAAGAATTGTAGTGATTACCCCCAAAACTCCCAAAAAGTTAGACATCGATGGTAAACCCGATTTAACCCTAACCTACTCGGGGAAGGAACTAAATATCGATCTTTCAAAGTATTGTAAATAGCATATCAAAACACAAAAAATGAAAAGGCTTATAACAACTCTAGTTCTCCTGTTTGTTTTGCTTAACGGGATTTCGCAGATTGTTCTGCCCACCAAGTGGCAGTTCACAACAGGCGATAACCTTGACTGGGCTTCCCATTCATTTGATGATTCGCAGTGGCGCGAGGTTGTTCCCGGCACTGTTTGGGAACAACAAGGGCTACCTGGCTACGATGGCTACGCATGGTATAGGGTGAGCGTTATTATCCCATCAAAAGTTAAAAAAGATGCCCTTGAATATGGTGGTTTAACCCTAGATTTGGGCAAAATTGATGACGCCGATTACACCTACTTTAATGGAGAATTGATTGGTAAAATGGGTGAGTTTCCTCCAAACTATATCTGCAAGTACGATGAGCCTCGCAAGTACACTATACCCGTCTCTTTGGTTAAGTGGGATCAAACTAACTCCATTGCCGTAAGAGTTTTTGACAATGGTGGTAATGGTGGAATTTATTCTGAGCCAATTCAGCTATCGGTGCTTGGATTGGCCGATAAGATAGTAATTGAACCTCTTTTCGAGAGCCCCGATCGGGTTTTCAAAGGATCGAATAGTATTAAGCTCAAGTATAACCTGAGTAACAATTCCAAAAAAGCTTTTTCAGGGAAGTTGGAGCTTAAAGTGGTTTCTGATTTTAAAGAGGATATATTTTTCTTAGAAAGGGAAGTTGCTTTAAAAAGCAACAAGAAAACAAGTAGTAATTTTCTCATTCCTAATGTAGCGCCAGGGTTTTACAGGGTTAGTCTCACATTTGTTGCCGATGGCATTACAAAATCCGAAACCTTTACGATAGGTTACGAACCCGAGAAAATAGTTTCTCTCCCAAATCCACAAATCGATTTTGAAAACTATTGGAGTAGGGCTAAAAAGGAGCTGGCAGCAGTTGACCCTCAGTATAAGCTAACAAGAATTGATTCACTTTGTACCTCTAAGCGCAATATCTTCCTAGTAGAGATGCGTTCGCTGGGCAATATCCTAATTCGCGGTTGGTACTCGGTTCCCACTGCTCCGGGTAAGTACCCGGTGGTAATGCAGGTTCCGGGCTACTCCAGCACTATTAACCCTCACTATATTGACTATGGTGACGATCTAATAGGATTTGGGCTCAATATCCGTGGGCATGGAAACAGCAAGGATAGCTTCAACCCTGGATTCCCTGGTTACCTTCAGCATTTCCTTAACGACAGAGAGCTGTACGCCTACCGAGGTGCTTACATGGATTGTGTCCGGGGCATCGACTTCCTATTCACCCGCCCCGAGGTTGATACCGCGCGTGTAGCCGTTGAGGGGGCAAGTCAGGGCGGAGCCCTTACTTTTGCCGCCGCAGCGCTCGACAACAAGCGGGTTAAGGTTTGCGTACCGCAAGTACCTTTCCTATCCGATTTCGAGGACTACTTTAAGGTGGCCGGCTGGCCTGGAAACGAGTTTATGAACTACGTTGAGGTAGAACATCAACAAACCTGGGAAGAGGTTTACAAAACGCTCAGCTATATCGATATTAAGAATTTAGCCAGCTGGATAAAGGCACCTTTGCTTATGGGTGTTGGTCTGGTCGACGATGTTTGTCCACCTCACATAAACTTTGCTGCCTACAATCAGGTAACTTCCCAAAAGGCTTACATTGTTTATCCCACTTCAGGCCATTCATTACCACAGGATTTTCATAATCAGAAGATGAAATGGATACGCGATAAGCTTGGAGTAAATCAGCAGTAAATCTGAGTAATCATCCTAAAACCACTAACCATGAAACAGGTATTATTAATAATTATGGCCATTTTGCTGGTCTCATGTAACCAATCGAACACAATGGATAAGAAGATTGATCACATCCTATCGCAGCTAACGCTTGAGGAGAAAGTATCGCTAATTCACGGGAACACCTTCTTTACCACTCCCGCAATTCCCCGGTTGGGCATACCTGCCCTGTACCTCTCCGATGGCCCATGCGGGGTGCGCGAGGAGCATATGCCTCACAGTTGGGATATTGCCCACTGGCCAAACGACTCTTCGGCTTATTTCCCAGCTTTAACTTCGCTTGCTGCCACATGGAACACTGAGCTAGCCGTTAGGTTTGGCCATGCCTATGCCGAGGAGGCTTTAGTGCGAGGGAAAAATATCATGCTTTCACCTGGGATCAATATTCACCGTACACCCCTTGGGGGAAGGAATTGGGAGTACATGACCGAGGATCCATTCCTTGCCGGGCAATTTGCGGTTCCGTTTATACAGGCTGCACAGTCGAAGGGCATTGCTGTTTGTGCAAAACACTACGCCGCTAACAACCAGGAGTACGAGCGAAACACCATTGATGTTGAGATGTCGGAACGCGCTCTTAGGGAGATTTATCTACCTGCATTTGAGGCAGCGGTAAAGGAGGGTGGAGTGCTCAGCATTATGGGCGCCTACAATAAGTTTAGGGGGCAATTCTGCTGCCACAACGAGTATCTTGTAAATAAGATACTAAAAGGCGAATGGCACTTCCCCGGGGTTTACATGTCCGACTGGGGTGGCACGCACAGCGCCCTGGAGGCGGCTCTCTACGGACTCGATCTCGAGATGTACCCCGTTGAAGGCGTTCAGGGCGATTACTACTTGGGTCAACGCCTGCTCGAATCCATAAGTGCCGGGAAAATTGATGCCAAGGTGGTTGATGATAAGGTAAAGCGAATTCTTTACCTGATGGCTAAACTCGATCTCTTTGGTAAATCCGAACCCGATACTGTAGGAATGGCCGAGCGGTTGGCTACCCCCGAGCGTGCAAAGGTTGCACTCGATATAGCCGAGGAGGCTGTTGTGCTCCTTAAAAACGAGAACATTCTACCACTTGATTTTAGCAAGATTAAAACCCTTGCAGTTATTGGCGACAATGCTACCCGCAAGCACGCCTACGGTGGATGGAGTTGCACCATTAAAGCAAAGTACGAGATTACTCCGCTTGAGGGATTAAAGCAAAAGGTTGGTGATTCTGTGAAAATAAACTTTGCCCAAGGTTATAATCAGTCGAAGGACCTTCAAGAAGTTGATCGAAAACTAATTCAACAGGCTACAAAGGTTGCAGCTGCTTCCGATGCTGTTATCATTGTTGGCGGGTTAAATCACGAAACCAACCTCGACTGCGAAGGAAGTGATAAGCTGGATATGAAACTTCCTTACGGACAGGATGAGCTAATAAAAGAGGTTCTTAAGGCCAATCCCAATACAGTTGTCGTGATGATTGCGGGTAGCCCTGTCGATATGAACGAATGGCTCCCCAATGCAAAAGGACTGGTTTACACAAGTTACCTGGGTATGGAAACTGGAACGGCCTTGGCCAACATAATTGCTGGTGATGTAAATCCATCAGGAAAGTTGCCTTATACGCTACCTGTAAGGCTCGAAGATACGGCTCCTCATTCGCTTGGCGAGTATCCGGGCACCAATGGTAAGGTGGTTTATAATGATGATATTTACGTGGGTTACCGTTACTTCGACACCAAGAATATTAAAACACAGTTTCCTTTTGGATTTGGGCTTTCGTACTCAACCTTTGCTTACGATAGTATTTCAGTGAAAACATCAGGAACTAACGAGAGCTTAACCTGCACAGTTTCGTTCAACATTAAGAATACCGGTAATTTCGATGGCAAAGAGTCGGCGCAGGTTTATGTAAGGGATTCGGAGTCGAAGTTGCCCCGCCCACTTAAGGAGCTAAAGGGATTTGCTAAGGTTAATCTCCAAAAGGGCGAATCTAAAAGAGTAACAATTACCCTAAATCAAAGGGCTTTTCAGTACTACGATCCCAAAGTTGGGGGTTGGGTTTTAGAACCTGGAAAATTTGAGATCCTTGTAGGCTCTGCTTCCAATAAAATTGAGCTAAGCCGAGAGATCGTTCTTTAAATCGAGGCGTAATGTACTTGTAATAATCACCCCGTCGAAACCATAAGAAAACATCAACCATGAGAAAGAATTCCATTATACTAATATCAGCTCTAACGCTCTTTTCCTGTGCAAAACAAGCCGACCATATGGATTCGTCGCAATCGCCCGAGAAACGAGTTGATCTGCTTTTAGCAAAAATGACTGTTGAGGAGAAAGCAGCTCAGCTTTGCTATATTATCAACGCTGAGAAATTAATTTTGAACGAACAGGGCGAGATAGACGAGGCAAAGGTGCTTGACTCCTTTAAGGACGGAATAGGTTCCGTTTCGTTTGCACAGGTTAAAATGCCTATGGATAGAGCCATTGCTCTAAACAATGCTCTTCAAAAGATAATGGTAGAGAAAACCCGGTTGGGCATTCCGCTTGTTTTCGTTGGCGAGGGGCAGCACGGGTTTATGGGCGTAGGAGCTACCGTTTTTCCTCAAGCCATTGCCCTGGGATGCACTTGGGATACATTGCTCATTGAGCAGGTTTACAGTGTTGCCGCCCGCGAGTTAAGGGTTCGTGGTTTCCAGCAGGTGCTGTCGCCAGTAATCGACCTGGGGCGCGAGCCCCGGTGGGGACGAATTGAGGAGACCTACAGCGAGGATCCATACCTTACAGCTAGAATAGGAAAAGCCGCCGTGCTGGGCTTTCAGGGGCGCGAAAAAGTTCTTGGTGAGGATCGCGTAATTGCCACCCTAAAGCATTTTGTGGGTCATGGCGAAAGCGTGGGGGGTAACAATACCTCGCCCATTGTGTGCGACGAACGCTACCTCCGCGAAAACCATATGTACCCGTTCGAGATTGCTGTTAAAGAGGCTAACGCCCTAAGCGTAATGCCATCGTACAACGAGTGGGCAGCTATTCCAAATCATGCAAACCCGTGGCTTTTAAATACTGTTTTGAGAGACGAGTGGGGTTTCGATGGTAACGTGATAAGCGATCAGGGCGGGGTTGAGGATTTGTACCGGAAGCATTTCGTGGCCGAAACGCCTGAGCAGGCAACCAAAATGGCGTTACTGGCCGGAGTCGATTCCGAGATAATGGATCGGGAGAGCTACTACTTTTCACTGGCAAAGCTGGTAAGGAGTGGGGTCGTATCGGAGAAAGATTTGGACAGGGCCGTGCGCCGAGTGTTGCTCAACAAGTTTAGAGTAGGTATTTTCGAGGCGCCCTATGCCGATCTCGAGGCTGCAAAAACCATTACCAATAGCGCGGAGCATAAAGCGTTAGCGTTGCAGGCTGCTCATAAATCGGCAGTTCTGCTCAAGAACAACAAAGACTTACTCCCGCTCAATCCAAGGAAAATTAAAAGGATGGCTGTAATTGGCCCCAATGCTGCCAATGTACATTTTGGAGGCTACTCCATTGAGCCCCGGGTTGGGATATCGGTCCTGGAGGGGATTAAACAGTTTGCACAAGATCAATTCGAGGTTGTTTACGCCGAGGGATGTAAAATCACAACTACTCCTGGTTCGTTTTGGGACAACGACAATACCGAGATGAACAATGAGCTATCAGATCGAAAGCTTATTGCAGAAGCAAAAAGCCTGGCCTCAAGGAGCGATGTGGTACTGCTTGTGATAGGCGAGAACGAATCGATTTGCCGCGAGGCCTGGAGCGAGAACCACCGTGGCGACCGCGATGGCTTAAACCTTTTTGGCCGACAGGAAGAGCTTATTAAGGCACTGGTGCAAACAGGGAAACCCATTGTGGCTTTACTTATAAACGGTCGCCCAATTACTGCTAACTACTTAGTTGATAGTGTTCCAGCCATACTCGAAGGGTGGTATCTAGGACAAGAAACGGGAACCGCCGTTGCCGATATTATCTTTGGCAAGGTAAATCCATCGGGCAAACTCAGCGTCACCATTCCCAAGAACATAGGTCAACTTCCAGCATATTACAATAAAAAACCCTCGCGGGATAGGAGTTACGTTAATTCCGACATGACTCC
Organism: Tenuifilaceae bacterium; assembly: GCA_034003245.1. Classification (GTDB taxonomy): domain Bacteria; phylum Bacteroidota; class Bacteroidia; order Bacteroidales; family Tenuifilaceae; genus Perlabentimonas. Next base: position 19,439 of record JAVEYY010000033.1, on the reverse strand, counting down.
CCTGTTCCCCTTTGGGTATGGGTTAAGCTACACTCGTTTTAGCTACGGAGATCCCGTTTTGAGCAGATCGGAAATTGAGAAAGGCGAAAGCCTTACTGCATCGGTAGTTGTTACCAATGAGGGCGTTGTTGCAGGTGACGAAATTGTTCAGCTTTACATCCGCGACAAGGTGAGTTCTGTTACCCGACCAGTTAAGGAATTGAAAGATTTTGCCCGAATAACCCTTAATCCTGGCGAAAACCGCACGGTTGTGTTTACTATTACGCCCGAAAAGCTGCAATTTTTCAACCACGAAATGATGCGGGCTGTTGAGCCAGGTGAGTATGAGGTAATGATTGGGCCAAACTCTGCACAGGTTTCAGTGGTTCCGTTTAGGGTAAAATAGCAGTGTTTACTATCAGCTTGAGTAAGGCTAAAAATCAAAATCTTCAAAGATGAAAAAGATAATTATTCTAGGGCTAATTACTATCAGCCAGCTGGGCTTTGCCCAGAAGTTCGATTTGGCCAAAACACCCCCCATGGGCTGGAACAGCTGGAATACCTTTGCTTGCGATATCAACGAGCAGCTTATTCGCGAAACAGCCGATGCCATGGTGGCCAGCGGGATGAAGGATGCCGGGTATATCTACGTTAATATCGACGACTGCTGGCACGGCTCTCGCGACAGCCTTGGGTTTATCCACGAGGATCCTGCCCGTTTCCCTTCGGGAATGAAAGCACTTGCCGATTACGTTCACTCCAAAGGGCTAAAAATTGGACTCTACTCCGATGCCGGTACACATACCTGCGGAGGCCGGCCTGGTAGTCGTGGCCACGAGTACCAGGATGCCATTACCTACGCCAGATGGGGGATTGATTACCTTAAGTACGACTGGTGCAACACCGCTGGGCTAAAAGCCGACGAGGCTTACAAGACCATGCGCGATGCCATTTACTCAGCCGGTAGGCCAATGGTTTTCAGCATTTGCGAGTGGGGCGATAATAAACCCTGGGAGTGGGGTAGTGCCATTGGGCACCTATGGCGAACCACCGGCGATATTACGAACTGCTGGGACTGCGAGCAGGGTTTTGGCACATGGGCTAAGTTTGGTGTGCTGAGCATCCTCGACAAGCAGGAAAATCTCAGGAAATATGCTGGCCCCGGCCATTGGAACGATCCCGATATGCTTGAGGTTGGCAATGGCCTAAGCCTGTCCGAGAACCGCGCCCACTTCTCGCTATGGTGTATGCTGGCCGCACCGCTTATGGCCGGAAATGATATCCGCAACATGACCAAGGAGGTTCGCGATATCCTTACCAATAAGGAGGTAATCGCTATCAATCAGGATTCGCTGGGCGTACAATGCTTCAAGATGTATAAGCAGGGAAACCTTGAGATATTTGCAAAACCCTTGAGCAATAACGAGGTGGCAATCTGCTTTCTTAATCGGGGCGAAACCCCAATCAACATCAACTTTAACTGGAAGGATTACTCTATAAACGATGGTCTGTCGGGTAAAAGCTACGATTTCTATAGGAGCACATTTACTCTTCGCGACTGTTGGATAAAGAAAGATATTGGCACAACGGCAACACCCCTAAAAGCGGTGGTTCAGCCTCACGATGTAATTCTACTTAGATTAAGACCGCAATAGGCAATAAACTAGTTAAATCCTAAATCCATAAATTATGCGTAAAGGTCTAGTTTTTCTTCTGATGCTTTGCTTCTTAAGTATAGCAAAGGCACAAATTCCCTTTCAGAAAGGGGTAAACCTAACGGGCTGGTTACAGGCTCGTAATGTGAGTTCCATAAAGTTTGGTAATTACTCTAAAAAGGACTTTTCAGACATCAAAAGTCTTGGCTGCGATGTGATTCGCCTACCCATTAACCTGCATGGCATGACATTAGGGGCTCCCGAATACACCATCGACCCAGTATTCTTATCATATCTCGACTCTGCAATCAGCTGGGCAGAATCCCTAAATCTATACCTAATCATCGATAACCACTCGTTTAACCCGTCGGTTAGCACTAGTCCCGAGATTGAGGGAATTCTCCTTAAGGTTTGGCCGCAGCTGGCCGAGCGGTACAAGAACCGATCGGATTTTGTAATCTACGAGGTGCTAAACGAACCCCATGGCATTGCCAACGATATTTGGGGAAAGATTCAGGGAAAGGTAATCGAGGCCATTCGGGCTAAGGATAAAAGACATACCATAATTGTTGGCCCATCGGGATTTAACAGCTACAACGATTTGGCGCAAATGCCCATTTACTCCGATCCAAACCTTATCTACACGTTTCACTTTTACGATCCGTTCATGTTCACGCACCAGGGCGCAAGCTGGAATACTCCATCAATGGTTACCCTGGCCAATGTTCCTTTCCCCTACGTGGCCGATCGTATGCCCCAGTGCCCGCCTGCACTTAAAGGCTCATGGATGGAACAGGCCTTAAAGAATTATCCAAAGGAGGGTAATGTTGAATTTGTGAAATCACTTATCGACATTGCCGTAATGTTTAGGGATAAGCACAAGGTTGATATCTTTTGCGGAGAATTTGGGGTTTTAATGGACAACAGCATCGACTCCGAGCGGGTTTACTGGTATAAGATTACCCGCGAGTACCTTGAGGGAAAATCGATTCCATGGACTAGCTGGGATTACAGGGGCGGTTTTGGTATTTTCACCAAAGGATCGCAGGAGCAGTTTCCCAGCGATCTTAATATCCCACTGATAAAAGCCTTGGGATTAACGCTACCAAAGTAGCAGCGAGTGTTTGAGGGCTACACGAACACCCGGGTTCCCTGTTCGTAGCTAGCCCTCATCTCCTTTGGAGTACAGCCCTTTTTCTTGCGGAAAATCCTGTTGAAGTTCGAGATGTTGTTAAAACCGCAATCGTAGGCAATCTCGGAGATGGAGAGGTTTGTTTCGATCAGCATTCGAGAGGCATGGCCTAAGCGTATTTCATTTAAGCAGTTAACATAGGTCATCCCGGTTTGTGCTTTGAAAAAACGGCTAAATGCCGTTTCGGTCATAAAGGTGATTTTGGCCACCTCGGCCAGGGTAATCTGCTTGTAGAAATTTTGGTTGGAGTACTGCATCACCTTTTCAATTCGTCGGCTGCTGTACGAGCGTTTTTCGTTGGCATTAAACCCCGAATCGCTTAGCAGCCGAATATTTCGCGAAATGGAAAGGTCGTGCAGTATCGACATAAGCTCCAGCACCGAGTCGAAACCCTGCTTTGTGGGCAAATCAAGAATTCGCTGCGAAAGTTGTTTGGTAGTTGCTTCGGAGAATTGTATTCCACGCGACGATTTCTCAAGCATATTGCGGATAAAGCTTAGCTGATTTCGCCGCAGAAATTTTTCGTCAAAGAAATCCTTGTGGAACTGTATGGTAACCTCGGTAATCTCTGCTCCATGGAACTCTTCGCCCAGCCAGGCATGCTCAAGGTTTGGGCCAATAAGCACCAGGTCGAGTTCACCGATCTCCTCAATGCAGTCGCCCACAATTCTTTTGGCGCCCACGGCATTCATCACAAAGTTAAGCTCTATCTCATCGTGGTAATGAACTGGAAAATCGAAGTCCTTCTTTTTCCTTTTGAAGACAGTAAAACAGTCGGCTTGCGTAAGCGGAGTTATTTCGCGAAGTATCTTTTCTGACATCTTGTTGGGCGTTAGTTGTTGTTAGTTTCGGTTTTCTGTAAAGATTCAGGACAATGTTGTCGAGAAAAAAATGGCAAATATTTACATGTAATGGGATATAAAAATAGTAATATTAAATCTCATTTTCAAATTCTATATCTAATTTATTTATAGATTAATAAAAATTTTTGCACACACAGTTGCACAGAATTATTAGTTAAAAAATACCTTAATCAGGTAAAATAATATTGTTCATATATGCAGTTTTGGTGTGATATTTACAAGACGGTTGGAATTTCAGAAAAGTTTTGATTCATCAGGCACGTACCCTTAAGTAACAGTAATTTAATGTCTATATGAAAAGAATTGTAGCAATACTATGTGCTCTAATGTGGGTATCGGGATGCGAAACTCCCAAATTAACGTCTTTCGTAACGGTAAGTAATGGCCAGTATTACTTAAATGGTAAGCCATACTACTTTATTGGCACCAACTACTGGTACGGAGCAATAATCGCTTCGTCGGGTACTTACGGAAACAGGGAGCGGTTACTGCGTGAGCTGGATCTAATGCAGCAGCAGGGCATTACAAACCTTCGGATTATGGTTGGTGCCGAAGGACCTGACGATGAGCCATTCAGAGTAACTCCAGCCTTGCTGCTTTCTCCTGGCAAGTACAATAATGAGCTGCTCGATGGGCTCGATTTTCTCCTGTCCGAAATGGGCAAACGAGGCCAGCATGCAATTCTATTCCTTACCAATAGCTGGGACTGGTCGGGTGGCTTTGCTCAGTATGCAAGCTGGAATGGATACGGGCCAATTCCCTACCCAAACGTAAAGCCCAACACCTGGCAGCAGTTCATGGCCTATTCGCGTCAGTTCTTAACCTGTGAGCAGTGTAAACAGCAGTTTTTTGATCATGTTTCTTTCATGTTGAATCGAACAAATCATTATACGGGTGTTAAGTACATCAACGATCCAACTATCATGACCTGGGAGGTGGCCAATGAGCCCCGCGCATTCTCTACCGAGAACATCCCAGCCCTTGAGAAGTTTATTGAGGAAACCGCAACGCTTATCAAGAGCATCGATAAAAATCACCTGGTTACAACCGGAACCGAGGGGCAGCATGGGTGTGAGCAATCGCTCGAGGTATTCGAGAGAATTCATGGGCAGCCCTACATCGATTACCTTACCATGCACATCTGGCCAAAAAACTGGGGCTGGCTCGATATTAGCGATATTCCCGGAACCCTTCAGGTGAGCATCGAAAATACCAACCAGTACATGGAGAGGCACATTGAGGTAGCCCGAAGGCTTGGAAAGCCAATTGTTTTTGAGGAGTTTGGCTTGCCACGCGATGCGCATGGCTATTCGCCTACCGAGCCCACAACCTGCCGCGATGCATACTACGAGAACGCTTTCCGACTGGTTGTTGAGCACTGCAAAAACAACGATGTGCTCGCTGGTTGTAACTTCTGGACATTTGCAGGGGAGGGACGACCCGCGCACGAGTTCTGGGTTAAGGGAGATGATTATCTGGGCGATCCGCCAAATGAGGAGCAGGGACTTAACTCTGTTTTCGACACCGATACAACCATGCCCTTAATTGCAAAGTACAGCAGCAAATTGTCGAACTGTAATTCAAAGAAATAGAAATAATATGAGAAAATACTGCGTAATGCTTATAATACCATTGGCATTTATGGCTTGCAGTGGAGTCCAAAAGCCCACCCACACCCTGGCCGATCCTTCAGCATCGGCAAAAACGCAGGACCTATACTCAAGAGTGTGGCAGCTGGCGAGAAAGGGCGTAATGTTTGGTCATCAGGACGATTTAGCCTATGGTGTTGGCTGGAGTGCCCCCAACGGCAAATCGGATGTTTTTGCTGTATGCGCAGATTATCCCGCAGTCTTTGGGTGGGATTTGGGTCACCTGGAGCTTGGATCAACCCACAACCTCGACTCTGTGCCCTTTATCGGTATGGCAAAATTTGCCATAATGGTCGACTCCATGGGTGGCATAAACACCTTTAGCTGGCATTGCGACAATCCCCTTACAGGGGGAAGCACCTGGGATATTGGCACTCCAGGTGTAGTGAGTAGCATTCTGCCGGGAGGGGTAAAGCATCAGGAATACAACCTATGGCTCGACAGGCTGGCCGATTTTTTTAGCTCACTGCTCGATTCCAAGGGCGATGCAATTCCCGTAATTTTTAGACCCTTCCACGAGCAAAGCGGCAGCTGGTTCTGGTGGGGTTACAACCATTGCGCTTCCAATGAGTTCATCGAGCTGTGGCAGTACACCTTTAAGTATCTTACCGAGACAAAGAGGGTGAATAATCTTATCTACTCCTTTTCTACTGCTGGAATACCCGAACATTCCAGCGAGTTTTCCGATCGTTATCCTGGCGATGAGTATGTCGATATGGTGGGTGTGGATTTATACCAAATGCCCGAACAGCAGAACAGCGATTTTGCCTCCACCCTTGCCCGAAACCTAAATATTATAACCCAATTCGCTGCCTCCAGAGGTAAGCTGCCAGCCATAACCGAAATAGGGTTTGAGCAGATTCCCTATCCAACCTGGTGGACAGAGGTGTTTTACCCATCGGTTAAGGACTTTTCCATAAGCTACGCTCTTTTCTGGCGAAATGCCTTCAACAGGCCAAATCATTACTATGCACCCTACCCAGGACAGGCCAGCGAGGAGGATTTTAAGGCGTTTTACAGTTTGCCCGAAACCCTCTTCCTCAAGGATATTGCAAAATAGCTTATTAATAACATATCAATTCAATAAAAGGACGAAATGAATATAGAATTTTCTCAACGATTGCATCAGATAGTTAAAGACTACGAGCGGCTTATTGCCACTAAAAACGTGCGGATTGAAAAAAGCAATGGTGTGTTTAATCGCTTTGAGAACCCTGTTCTTACTAAGGATCACACACCCTATTTCTGGCGCTACGACATTAACCCAGCCACAAATCCGCTGATGTTGGAGCGAATTGGCATAAACGCCGTTTTCAACTCCGGGGCCATAAAGTTTAATAACAGGTATTTTCTGGTTGCCCGGGTCGAGGGGGTTGATCGGAAATCGTTCTTTGCCTTGGCCGAGAGTGATAATGGCGTCGACAACTTTCGGTTTCACGACTATCCCATAAGTCTACCCGAGAACCAGAATCCCGATATCAATGTGTACGACATGCGGCTCACTCAGCACGAGGATGGCTGGATTTACGGTTTTTTCTGTACCGAGCGCAAGGACCCCAACGCCCCGAAGGGCGATTTAAGTTCGGCTATTGCTGCCACAGGCATTGTTCGAACTCATGACCTTAGTACATGGGAACGTTTGCCCGATTTGAAGGCGAAGAGCCAGCAGCGTAACGTTGTGCTGCATCCGGAGTTTGTAAAGGGGAAATATGCGCTGTACACGCGCCCACAGGATAGCTTTATTGAGGCAGGCAGTGGCAGCGGGATTGGCTGGGCTCTAATCGACGATATTACAAACCCGGTGGTTAAGGACGAGCAAATACTCGATCACCGGCACTATCATACCATCAAGGAGACTAAGAATGGAGAGGGGCCTGCTCCAATTAAAACCCCAAAGGGGTGGCTCCACCTGGCGCATGGCGTGCGAGGGTGCGCTGCCGGCTTACGATACGTGCTTTACATGTACATAACCGCGCTTGAAGACCCATCAAAGGTAATCGCTTCGCCCGCCGGGTATTTTATGGCGCCAAGCGGCATTGAGCGCATTGGCGATGTGTCGAATGTACTTTTCGCCAACGGTTGGATTGCCGACCCCGACGGCACGGTTTACATCTACTACGCATCGTCCGATACCCGCATGCACGTGGCCGTTTCGAGTGTCGATAAGCTAATCGATTACTGCCTGCACACTCCTGCCGATGGATATCGATCTGCAACGTCAGTTGCGTCAATTACTAAGCTAATCGATGGAAATATGCCTTTTCTAAAGAAGTAGAATCGAAGTAAAACTCGAAAAATTATCTAAATTACACCCTAAAACCAACCTATGAACGCTATCAGGATAGGACTTAAAGAGAAAGTTGGCTACGGCTTTGGCGATTTGGCCTCGTCGATGTTCTGGAAGATATTTGGGATGTACCTCCTCTTCTTCTACACCGATATCTTTGGCATTCCGGCAGCGGCGGTGGGAACCATGTTCCTGATCACGCGCATTTGGGATACCCTTACCGATCCCATGGTGGGAATTCTTAGCGACCGAACTCGCTCAAAGTGGGGGAAATTCCGACCTTACCTCCTCTGGTTTGCCCTTCCCTTTGGCATTGTGGGTACGTTAATGTTTATCACTCCAGCCCTAAGCACCACCTGGAAGCTGGTTTACGCCTACGTAACCTACTCGCTAATGATGCTGGTGTACACCCTTATCAACGTGCCCTACGCATCGATGCTGGGCGTTATGACCCCCGATGTTAAGGATCGGAATATCCTGTCGTCGTTTCGTATGGTGTTTGCCTTTATCGGCAGCTTTATTGCGCTTCTGCTCATTGAACCGCTGGTTACATTTTTTCAGGAATCAACGGGCAGCGTGCAAACAGGATGGACCCTTGGCGTAATGGTGATTGCCATGCTCTGCGTGGTGTTCTTCCTGGGCTGCTTCTTTTTAACCCGCGAGCACGTAAAACCCATAAGGGAGAAGAGCGAATCGCTAAAGAGCGATATTAAGGATTTGCTGGGCAACAATCCCTGGTGGATACTTGCAGGTGCCGGAATTGCCGCGCTTATCTTCAACTCGGTGCGCGACGGCGTGGCGGTGTACTACTTCAAGTATTTTGTGCAGTATGGCGAAAACTTTGAGCTTCCCCTTATTCGCACTTCGCTTACATTAACTACATTGTACCTGGTTTTGGGTCAGGTATTCAACATTGTTGGAATTGTTGTGGTTACCCCTCTGTCGAACCGATTTGGTAAGAAGAAAACATTCCTTGGAGCCATGTTTATGGCTACAGTGTTCAGCTTGGCGTTCTACTTGCTACAGAGCAGCAGCATAACGGCAATACTAGTACTTCAGTGTTTAATTAGCATCTGCGCTGGCAGCATCTTTCCCTTACTCTGGTCGATGTATGCCGATGTTTCGGACTTCTCCGAGTGGAAAACTGGTCGCAGGGCCACTGGGCTTATCTTCTCATCCTCGTCCATGTCGCAGAAGTTTGGATGGACCCTGGGCGGAGCCCTTACTGGCTGGTTGCTTGGTTACTATGGCTTTAAGGCCAATGTTATCCAAACTGCCGATGTGCAGCATGGCATTCGGCTAATGATTAGCATCTTCCCGGCCATAGGCGCGTTGCTGTCGGCAGTATTTATCTCGCTTTACCCGCTTAATGAGAAAAAGTTGGCAAAAATTACTCAGGAGCTGAATCATAAGCGGGATAAGCTCGAAAGGGATTAATCTTTTCTCCCGATTGCTTCAACAAACACTATAGCCAAGTATGACCAATACGTTTGCCCAGCAGCTGGCCACCGATCTGCATCACGAGTTAACCCAAAACATTCTCCCATTTTGGATGGTAAGGATGGTGGACAATGAGAATGGCGGCTTTTACGGGCAAATTGATGGGAATAATACCGTAAATGCGCTTGCACCCAAAGGAGGAATCCTTAACGCCCGGATTCTATGGACATTCTCGGCAGCATACCGACAGCTGGGGGATTCGCAGTATTTAGATATCGCCATAAGGGCAAGGGATTACATCCTAAACCATTTTATCGACAGGGAGCATGGAGGAACATACTGGAGCCTCGATCACAGGGGATTTCCTCTCGACACTAAGAAGCAGATATACTCGCAGGCATTCTTTATCTATGCTCTTACGGAGTTTTTTTTGGCCACCGGCGATGGCCAGTGCCTCGAGGAGGCAATAAAAATCTACCGATTAATCGAGCAGTATAGCTTCGATGTTAGTGGTAGTGGATACCTCGAGGCATACAGCCGCGACTGGCATCTGCTCGATGATCTTAGGCTTAGCGCCAAGGATGCCAACGAGAAGAAAACCATGAACACCCACCTGCATATTCTCGAGGCCTACACAAATCTTTACCGGGTTTGGAAGGATAACGACTTGCGAAACCAGCTCCGCAACTTAATCTACCTTTTTACCGATAGAATAATCGATCCCCAAACCTCGCACCTCAACCTCTTCTTCAACGAGGATTGGATCTGCAGATCCACCATCACCTCATACGGGCATGATATTGAGTGTTCGTGGCTGCTCTACGAGGCTGCTAATCTCCTCGGCGATGAGATGCTCACGGGAAAAGTTAAGCAAATCTGCCTAAGCATTGTAAATGCTGCCAGCGAGGGCTTGCAGCCCGATGGTAGCATTATTAACGAGCGTAACAATGCCACTGGCCATACCGACGCCGATCGCCACTGGTGGCCGCAGGCCGAGGCGGTGGTGGGTTTCTACAACGCCTTTGAGCTTACCTGTAAGGATCATTACCTCACCAAAGCCCTAAATGCCTACGCATATATTCAGCAGCATCTGGTAGATAAGGCCAACGGGGAGTGGTACTGGAGCATCCGGGCCGATGGATCGGTAAATCGCCACGACGACAAGGCGGGTTTCTGGAAATGCCCCTACCACAATGGCCGCATGTGCCTGGAGATTATTGCCCGCGTGGGCTAACCTGTTGGCCTATCCATAGCAGTAATTCCCTTATGTTCGGTTGTATCGCCTGAGAAAAATCTTGATCTCACCCACGGCACAGTTCAACTGGTTTTCATCTAATCTTATACCGTTTTTTAGTCCCTGTCTGCAGGCAGGCCTAAGGGGGAGAAATACCAGACACTTTTTCTGAGGTTGGGCAGCGATTGCACCGCCGTCCAAGTAATCTTGCAGGCTGATCCTGCTATCCTTGCCGTCAAAGACAAAAACATTATATTCGCAAATTAGGCAAAGCCTGCCGAGATATATGCGGTTGAGGCTGTGCCCTAGGGCGAACCGAGGTTATCCCTTCATTTTGTCAGGGTCTTGTCTAGAGTCAAAAATGTCGGTAATGTAAATGGACTCTTCAATAATTCTGTAGATTATCTTGTAGTGGCTTACCACCAAGCGGCGATGTCCTAGGCCCAAGTGCTCCAATAACGGTTCTTCCTGTCCTTGCAATGGGTGCATAAGCAGTGTGTCTGCGCCATCTAGGATTTCATCACGGATTTCAATGAGCTTTTCATGGGGTACTTTGGGCGTAATAAATTTTAAAGCCTCCTCAAGGCTAAAAAGAGCCTGTTCTGTGTAAATGAGTTTCATTAGCGTCCAAGGGATGCAGTGCGTTGCTCTATTTCCGTTCTTGAAAAAACTCTCCCAGAGCGGATATCATCCTCAGCCTTTTCTGCCCTGCTTTCCAGCCTATCCTTCAAAATATTGGATTTTCGAAGTGTCTCATAAAACTCGTCAATGATCCTTTCATCAGCACGGTGCAAATGGTTGTGTATAAAGTCCCTTTTCTCGACTAGATTCATGGTTTTCATTGTTTTGACTACTACAAATTTAACGATTAATATTCGTATTTGTTTGCATTCGGGGGAGTTATTTCTCCAGCTTGCTTCTCAGGTTGTCTAATTCATTCTGCAAATATCGTTTTTTGCTGAACACGTATTAATGCCCCTCCATTCGGCTTAGGTTGCACCTAAGTTGAACTTCTACCGATATTCAGCCCCTACCTCAGTAGGCATCCCTACTTGACCCACAGCAAAATCAAGCACTTACGAATTTTTTGCAAGTGCTTTTTTATTTTGATACAAACATTCTACACGCAACTGATGCCGTTCTGTGCCAATTTTATGGGGCTTAAAACCCAATAAGCTGACTGCACCCCCAAAACTAAAACTAAAAATTGAACAAATATTCAAATTATTAGTTTAATACTGTCAAAACACTGATTTAAAGTTGTTTCGTTTTAGTGCTGTGAGCATTGAAAATCAATACTAGCAGTATTTTTAAAGGTAATCTCAAAAACCTCATCTATTGTGCTAAGGTTAATGTTAATCACGTTATTGGTTTGTCTGTCTCTCCCCATTCAGGTATTTGCTCAAAAGCCAGAGTGGACAGATCCAGCATTCATTAAAACGGCTTACCCTGAAAAGTTTTTTTTAACCGAATTGGTTCTGGGGGAAAAGAGCCAGACCCTGGAATTATCCTTAGCAATTGATAACCTAAAGGATATTGCCCGCTCATCCATAGCTAAAAGCATTAAGGTTAGCATTACCAGCACTTCTGAAAGCTACACGTATAGCAGCTTCACCCAAGGGAAAGAGGAGTTTAATGAAAAATATGAGGAGCAGATAACAACAAAGGCCAACCTGGAGGTAAATGGAATTCAGCTGGAATCCTATTACGATGAGGAGAATGCAATTATATACGTACTTGCTGTCCTCAACAGGTTTGAGGCCATAGGATACTACAAGGGTTTAATAAATTCCTTAATTCTAAAGGTTGAGAGCTCAAATGCGAAGGCGAAGCAGTATCTCGTCCAAACGGAAAAGGTTAAGGCTAAAGAGACTTACCTATCAACCATTCCAATTTTTAGAGAGATTGAGTACTACCAAGGATACATAATTGCTTTGGATAGATCAAATAGTAACACGGGTTTTAAGGTTGAAGAGATAAACTCTCTTTACAACAGCTTAGCGAGTGCTTTAAGTGAATTGGAGCAGGGGATTACTGTATATATTACAAGCAATGCGGAGGTTTTCGGAGCCAAAACAATGATCCTAGAGAATAGGATTAAAGGCATACTATCTGCCAAGGGTTGCAGCTTTGTCGACGATAAATCACGAGCTGATTGGGCTCTGGAGCTAACGGCAACGGCAAGGGAGTTCAATAGTATCCACGACATTTTTTTCTCCTATGCCGATATTATTGTGAATTTATCCAAAGCAAAAACGAACCAAAACGTTTATCGCAACGAGTATCAGGTTAAGGGAGGAGGTTCTGATTTTCACAAGGCCGCTTTCAAGGCGTATGAGCTGGCATCCGATCAAATAGCGGAAAAGGTAACATCATTCTTTTAAGCAAGACAAGGGGATATGAGATAAAAGTTTAATGGTGATAAAAATTTGAATGTATGAAAAAAAGTGTATTTACCCTAATACTATTGGGGCTTATCCTGTCAAAACCTGCTTTGAGCCATAATATTAGCTACTCAAAATTGCAGGATAATACCACTCAGGATTATACCGATAATAAGAAAACGGAGAAGCTAAAGCTGGAGATCAGCAACCTTGAGGCCGAAATAAAAGCCTTACATGGAGAGATAGCCCAGAATAAAGAGCTGATTGACATAAAGAATGATGCCATTTTGACCATTCGAAAAATTGTTCCCGCATCTAAAAGGGAGAAGAAAAAGAACGATGATCTAATAAAGGATTACGAGAAAGAGGTTAAGGATGTGAGTGGCGAAATAGGCAAGATTCAGAAAAAGCTCGATAAGCAGGAGGGGGAATTGGCTAAAATAAGTGCTGAGCTCGAAAAGGAAGCCAACAAAATTAGAAAGGAGGAGGCCAAGGTGGATGCGAAAAACGCCAAGCTACAAGCCAAAGCGGATGCTGAAAACACCAAGCAGCTTGCTAAGGAACAACAGATTAAAGCGAAGCAGGATGCTGCTCAACGAAAGCAAGAGCTGGCAAAGCGCAAGGAGGACGAGAAGAAGCTGGCGAAGTATAAAAAGGAGGAACTAAAAGCTCAAAATTCACAGGCATTTAAGAGCATGTTAGAGGAGGAGAGGAAAAGGAAGGAGGAGACTCAGCGTATTAAAGAGGAGGAGGAGCGTGAGGCAATACTGAACCACCAGCCCCGTAAGGTTGCCGTATTCGATCCTACAGGCATGCCCAATAAGGATGTAATAGATGTGGTTCGTGAGATGATACAGAATGCCCTTATTAAGGTTAAGAACGAAAAAGATCTTTCGGTGTATGCTGTTCTGGAGCGTGAGAAGATCGATATCGTCTTAAAAGAGAACAAGTATCAATCCAGTGGTATGGTTAACGACAGCCAGGTTAGCGAGCTGGGTAAGCAGCTGGGTGCCGATATGGTTTGCGTTGCTACCGTAAAATTTGTGAGCAACGAGTACACCGTTTCGCTTCGCTTAATTGAGGTGGAGACTGCTGTTGCTTCAGAATCGGGCTTATTCTCACATATTAATCTGAGAGCGGCTGCACAGGGGGCAATAAATGATATGCTGGGAATAGACGCGAAGAGAAGATTTAGCTTACCTTTCTAACCGGGTAATAGCATGTGCGGGAAAGGTTGAGAGTTTTAGGTTGAGGGGGTTGACGGAATGCGGGCGAGAGATTACTCCCACTCAATCTCCAGCGGCAGCTCCTTGGCCATTTCCACAAAAATCCTAATATCGTTTAGACCAATGGTTCCCTTGTAGAAGTTCTTCTCCCTGTTCAGCTGGTTTAGGTGGGCCTGTAGCGCAACAGGATCGGCCTGGGTGGCCTTCTCCACCGTGTCGACTCCCAGCTCGTACAGCATGCGGGCAAAGGTTACCCCAACCCACTTTACGCGCGACAGGTCGGAGAGCTTGGCGAGCTCCAGTATCTCGCCTATGCTAATTCCCGTTACTTCCGACAGCGCTGTGCGCTGTGCGTGGGTGAGAACCCGATAGTACAGCTTCTCGGTGTTCTTAATACCGACCCTTACCAGCCTATCCACCGTATCGGGTGCGATTCCGGTGAAATCGGCAATGCTGTTGGGCTTGGGCAGCATGCTGTTTAGCTCCCTTAGCAGGATAATAAGGTAATCGCCCGCCAGGCACTCCACCGCCGATAGCTCTGTAAGCGTCTCCTTCCGCTTAAGCAGCAGTAGCAGCTCCTTTACGTTCCTAATTCCCATGGATTTGAACTGCCCAAACCGCTCATCGAGCCGCTCCTTCAGCATCATCCTGCTGGGGGGAAGGTAGGCTCACACCAGCTTGTGCTGGTACTCCTCGAGCGAAATCTTTTCCAGATCGATATGGTAGCCCATAATACTATCTTTTAGATGAAAACTTACTTTATGGGGTAAAAAAACTTAGCCACAAATGAACACGAATATATTAAAAATAAGATGGACACAAATAATGGATTATCAATAAAACTTGAAACCAAAAGAGATTCCGTACCTAACGGCACGGGGTGAAGGGATTTCATCTACTCTTCTACCGATATTCAGCCCCTACGGGGCTATTGGAAGTGGGGTTGTGGTATGTAGCCCCTACCTCAGCAGGCAGCCCTGCGGGGCTATTGGAGAAATAGATTCCGTTGTCTTTGCCCCGTAGGCATGCCTGGCTGCAGACAGGGGCAATATATCGGTAGAAAGATAATTCAGCAACATCTCTTGTCCCGGTAGGGACAATATATCGGTTGGGATTTCCTTTTCTACACCATTCCTTATCTCATAATAAATGAAAAATAGGTTTTTTACCAAGCTTATGCCGTACCTAACGGCACGGGGTGAAGGGATTTCATCTACTCTTCTACCGATATTCAGCCCCTACGGGGCTATTGGAAGTGGGGTTGTGGTATGTAGCCCATTCCTCGGCAGGCAGCCCTGCGGGGCTATATGAGAAATAGATTCCGTTGTCCTTGCCCCGTAGGGGCAATATATCGGTAGAAAGATAATTCAGAAACATCTTTTGTCCCGAAGGGACAATATATTGGTAGAAAGTTATTCCAGCAGCATCTTTTGTCCCGGCAGGGACAATATATCGGTAGAAAGTTAATCCAGCAGCATCTTTTGTCCCGGTAGGGACAATATATCGGTTGGGGATACCCTTGGGACACGAATTTCTTAAAATTACGATGGGCACAAATAATAGGGAGGCAACTAGTGTGCAATGTTTTTATTGGGGAACTCAGCGTAGCTAATCGTTCGACAGTTGGGCGCTTCTCCGCATAAGGAACTCCACCTTTCGGAATGTTCCGTTGTCGAGACCCTCGATGCGGGCGTGCAGCGAGTCGGGCGAGGGGTTGGCGTAGATTATGCGCTGCGGGAAATCGTGGTTGGGGTTCTCGAACACCAGCTCGTGGCCCTGGCCCGAGGTTAGCGTAAAGGTTACGGGCATTCCCCCGTTCTGATCGCGCACCGTGGGCGTGTAGTGTAGCTGGTTATTCACCAGCTCCAGCCGGATGCTCTCGGCAAAAACCGTATCGCTACCCGCCAGCATAAAGCTTTTGCCCAGGTATAGGGTATCGTTCACCCTGATCCACACCTCGTGCAGCTGCGTGTTGCCCCTTTGGCTCTCCCACTCGCCAATAACCCAGCCCATCTGCTCCATAATGCTAAGGTCGGTTGCCGACCTCTCGGCCCTGCACTGCCCCTGCCAGCAACTCCAGCAGCTTAGCAACAACAAAAGTATCACAATGACATGTTTACCCATGGTTTTGCAATTCTTTAATTCTTGTTGTATGGTTCAAATATTTTATGCGGGTAATTTTCAAAATTCAGATATTGATGGTTTTTGTCATGCACACTTTGTGGTAAGGGTAAATACAAATAGTCTGTTGGCTGATTTAAGGCATTGAAAACCTAAATACAACAATTTATAAGGTTGTTCTTAAATTGGGGGCAATCCCAATTCTTTCAAAAATTCATTGTGTTTATCTGTATTCGTTTTTATGCTTTTATTTATTTCTGTCATTTTTGTATTTACTTCTTTCAAGTCAATCTTTATTTCGTCAACGGATGTACTTACATATCTTGAGATATTTAGGTTGTAGCCGTTCTTTTCAATCTCCTCCATTGAAACTCTTCGAGCATATCGTTCAATGTGCTCTGGTCGAAATTGGTAGGTTTCAACAATTTTTTGAATATCGTTTGGGTCTCCGTTATCGCCTTCTCTCAATGTATTTTGTCTTTTTCCTGGTTTGTAATGTTCTGCTGCATTTATGAATAAAACATCGTCTTGTTTTTTGCATTTTTTCAGAACTACAATACAAACAGGAATGCCAGTTGAATAAAACAGATTTGAAGGTAAACCAATGACTGTGTCAATATGATTATCCTTCAATAATTTTGTTCGGATTCTTTCTTCTGCCCCTCCACGAAATAAAACACCGTGAGGCAATATAATTGCCATAACTCCTTCTTTCCCTAAGAAGTGAAAGCCGTGTAATAAAAATGCAAAATCAGCTGCTGATTTGGGTGCTAAACCATAACTTTTGAAACGAAAATCATCGGCCAATGTATCGTCAGGCTCCCAACGCAAACTAAAAGGCGGATTTGCTACTATTGCATCAAACTCAACCTTTTTAGCTGGATTCATTTCACTAAGCATATTCCATTGATTGAGCAAAGTGTCTCCGTGAAATATCTCAAACTCGGTATCTTTCATCCCGTGCAAAAGCATATTCATTCGGGCAAGGTTGTATGTCGTGATGTTCTTTTCCTGACCGTAGATTTTGCCAACACTACCACCATTTTCCTTAATCCGCTTTCTAACATTGAGTAATAAAGAACCCGAACCGCAAGCAAAATCAAGTACTTTGTCAAATTTTTTCTTTTTGCCCATTGTAGGGTCTTGACTGTCTAAGGTTACAATTTCGGAAAGAATGGTTGAAATTTGCTGTGGCGTATAAAACTCACCTGCTTTTTTGCCCGAACCTGCCGCAAACTGACCAATTAAATATTCGTAAGCATCACCAAGCGTATCTGAGTCCGTTGAAAAATCTGCAATTCCTTCAGCAATTTTCTGAATAATGGTGCAAAGTTTTTTATTTCTGTCGGTTGATGTTTTACCCAACTTTTCTGAATTCAAATTGATTTCAGAAAACAATCCCTGAAAAGTACTTTCAAACGATTCGTTTTCAATATACCTGAAACCATCCTCCAAGGTAACGAGCAATTCGCCATTTTGGGTTCTTGCCATTTCGGTAATATTGCTCCACAAATGTTGGGGTTTGATTACATAATGCACTTTGCGGCGCATTTGCTTTTCAAAGTCTTCAACATCCTTTGAGTTTTCGTTATACCAAATTTCCAAAGGCGTTTTAACCCTAAGTTTCGACATCACATCTTTTGGCGTATCATCAGGATAATCTCTTCCTAATTCTTTTTTAGCTGCTTCCTGGTAATTGAATGATAAGTAGCGTAAAAATAAGAATGAAAGCATATAATCACGGAAATCATCCGCGTTCATTGCTCCGCGTAAATCGTCTGCAATGTTCCAAAGGGTTTTACCGAGTTGTTGTTGGTCTTTTAATGTCATTTATTTCTCAAATTTTGATTATATGGCTTTATAAAAAAATAAGCAAACGCCTGCATATCAATGGGTTTATTTATTATTATTCGATATCGTGATTTTCCAATGAAATAAAAATTAAGCCCAAAATGGTACATAGGATGCAAATTTTTTAGACGAATTTTCAGGGTCGGAAGCTTTAATCAAACCTGCATCTATGGTTTCAGCAATAATTTTGGAAGCCATAGACACATTATTAATTGCAATTTTAAATCGTTTCCTTACTGACTGATTATTTACGACTTGATTATTTACATAATTCAAGCAGGTATGCTGATAACAAGCTCGAATTCTATCTTCAATACTCATTCTTGTTAGAGCCGTTGGGGCATATAAAATTACTCTCGTATATTCATCACCCCTAATAAATTTAGGCGCAGGTAATTGAAAAATTTCTATGGAATTAATGGCTCTATCAATTCCACTTCCTCGTTCTTCACAGATATTTATTCGTCTCATTAAAGAAGCAAGGCTTTCATTTCTGGATTTTGGAGCTGTGTCTATAAACCGATTAACATCCACCAATGGAATTCCTGGGTTTGTAATTTCAATTCTATCTGAAAAGATTTCAACCATTACACCAGAGCCTGTGACCGAAAAATCTTGATGAATCAAAGCATTTGCAACAAACTCTCTAATGGCTACTTCAGGATAAACTTTTACCTTCTTTCTGAGTGCATTTTCTATTACTTCATTAGAAGGCAATTGATCCATAATATAGTTTATCAATCCTTCAAACCCTGAGGCATAACCTCTACCACCTTCTTGCTCTTTTAAAGCATTGATCCTACTTGTTTCTTGGTAAACAATTACACGGACAGCTTTCCGTTTTAGAACTCTAAAGCTTTTTAAATTCTTTGCAAATAGAATAGCTCCTAAATTTAACACATCCCAACCTTGTGCTGATTTTTTGATTAAATCTTCATTGGCTAAGGTTTGTAAAATACTCAATTTGGTATCGGGCAATCTTTTTTCCTGAAGTGTGAAATAGCTGTCATAATCTACTAACTTTAATACATCATCATCGCTTACACTGCTTTCTGCGGTTTGAGATTCAAAATCAATACCTGTGGACAATGCTATCAATGATTTTACTTCTTGCCTTGAAAGTTTTACAGTTTGTCCGGCACTTCGCTTATAACTGTTGTAAATATCAGTACCTCTTAGATTTACAGGCTTGTCGTGATATTCTGGAATTCTAATAAACAAAACTGGCACACCATTAAAATCTGCCACTGCGTGCTCTATGCCAATGGGCTGAGCCAAATTGTTTCGAGCAATATTCCCAAGTTTCTGTACAATTTCGTCCATTTCTTGTTTGGAAAGTGGCTTTGATGAACCATCGTTACCAATGCCATAAGCCAAATAGCCACCTGTTGGATAATTGGCAAAAGCGGATATATGCTGTGCCAATCGTTCACTTTTATCGGACAAGCCACTTTTCCAATCCAGTTCGTTTAACTCCTGTGGTATAGGCCTAAGACTTCTTTGCAAAAGCTGTATTGCCGTATGTATCCAATTTTCCATAATATTAATCATTAATTTT
>JAVEYY010000032.1:33129-54398 GCA_034003245.1 Tenuifilaceae bacterium | reverse complement strand
CCCTTTTCTGGACATCCACAGAGTACTACGTAGATACCATCCCTGACATTAAAGGGAAGATCCTTTGGATGCGCAGTATAGGCAACCTGTTCACAGGTATTGTCCGTGGTGCATACCCTAAGGATGCGGGGAAATGTGTCCGTTGCATCCGCAATGACTAACCGTTAAACCCTAAAATATGATTGCTATGAACAAGAAATGGAACGGCGCAGTGCTTTTACTGTGCATGGCGCTCGGAGCTATAGCTCAGGATCTGACCATTACAATCCCCAAGACCGATTCAACCGCCTACAGGTGCTACCCCGTGAAGGCCAACACGGCCTTTAGCCTGCGATCGCTAATCAAATGCAACGTCAACGGCCCTTTCAGCGTCAACATTGACCGGGATATGTCGTTCGGCTCGCTGGGGAGCTGGGTAAGTATTTCTTACAACAACAACCCCATAACCATCAGCACCGGGCAAACGGCCATCTTCGACCTGGCGGTTCAACCCCCAGCGGGAACATCTGATGAAGAATTTACCATGCCTGTAAACATCAAGGCGTTCAAGAACGGCAGCTCCGTTTCGGGCTTCGCCCCGCACAGTTCGTGGTCATCGTGGACAACACCCCGCCCACCGATATAACCCTGTCCAAGCGCTCCACCAGTAGCCAGTCGATTACGCTGAACTTTGACGCTTTCGACGTTATGTCGAAGAAATACTCAGATGTAAATCCCGACGTGGGGCGCAAGGGCATCAAGCAGTTCACCCTCGCCCTGAAGGATCAGAATGATAACATCGTGGCCAGCTCCACGAGCCTGGGCACTGAGCCCAGTTGGCACAAAGCGGTGGGGAATAGCAACGTCCAGCCCAATACCACCTACACCGCCTTTGTTACCGTAACGGATTTGGCAGGAAATTCCACCACCAGCACTGGGTTAAACGTAACCACCGCTCCGCGTGCACCGCACAACCTAGAAGCAGCAAGCCAAAACCATTGCAGCGTTACCCTTACATGGGACGCATCGCCAGGAGCGACAAGTTACAAGGTTTGCAACACCACGGTTAACCTCAGCGATGTGCGAACCACGACAAGCACAGCATACACCTTTACTGGGCTTTCTGCAAACACAACCTATGCCTTCTATGTGATGGCGGTTGGCCCAGCTGGGGAATCAGATCGGAGCAATATCAATGGTACAACATAGCCGATACCCAGTATCTCCGGCCCCACCACCGTGTGCACCTCCAACACCACCTTTACCCTCAACAACCTGCCGGCGGGCAGCACGGTGAGCTGGAGCCGCAGCAGCAACCTGGCCTACGTGAGCGGACAGGGTACCCCCAGCTTCACGGTGAAGGCTTCCAGCCTCAGGGAGAACGGCGCGGGCTGGATTCAGGCAGTAGTTGGTACAGCTTGCGGTTCAGACACTGTGGCATACACCGTGTGGGTGGGCACGCCCCCCTCAGCCCAGCCCGTGGTGGACTACCAGAACGGGCTCAACGTGGTGTGCCAGCGCTACGCCCATACAGCCGAGGTGCCAGCGGTGGAAGGGGTAACGGAGTACCAGTGGCGGTTACTGTACCCCGATGGGTTCAGCTGGCCCCTGTCCTCAACCAGCCGCATCGCCTCGTTCTGTATGGACACGGTGGGGTATTTTACCATTGGGGTCAAGCAGCGGATGGAGGGGTGTAGCTGGAGCGGCGAGGCTGCCAAGCCCTTCTGGGTTGAGGCCTGTGGTGGGGGCGGCGACTGCGGGCAGGGGGGCATCATCGTGCCCAAGCTCATCGTGAGCCCCAACCCCGTTTCGTACGAGCTCACCATCGCCGAGGTGGAGCCAGTCAACGACAACATCCCGTGGGTGCTCCGCCTGATGAGCCAGCAGGGTGCCGTGATGGTGAACGTTACCGCCACGCTGCCCAAAACCCTCAGCGTGCAGAACCTACAGCCCGGGGTGTACGTGCTACACGCCCGCCGGGGGCAGCACAGCGAGCAGCAGGTGATAGTGGTAAGATAGATTTGGAACAAGCGAAGCGGAGGAGTGTTGTGATGTTACACCTTCGCTTCGCTTGTTGAATTACTTTATAACCGCTGCAGCATCTCCTCCATAATGAGCGTCATCTTTTTCTCGGCCTGCATGCCAATGCGCTGCACCTCCTCGTGGGTTACCTCCACAATTTTGCCGGGAACGCCCAGGTCGGTAATAATGGAGATGGCGAAAACGGGTAACCCCATTTGGCGGGCTACTATAACCTCGGGCACGGTTGACATGCCCACCGTATCGCCTCCAATAATGCGGAAGTACTGGTACTCCTTAGGCGTTTCGAATGTTGGCCCCGTGGTGCCCACGTAGCAGCCAATCTGGGTTTTAATGCCGTTCTTTTGGGCAATCTCCTGCGCCAAGGCAATTAGGCTATGGTCGTAGGCTTGGCTCATATCGGGGAAGCGTGGGCCAAACTCCTTATCGTTGG
Organism: Tenuifilaceae bacterium; assembly: GCA_034003245.1. GTDB lineage: Bacteria > Bacteroidota > Bacteroidia > Bacteroidales > Tenuifilaceae > Perlabentimonas. The sequence goes on along the minus strand of JAVEYY010000032.1, from coordinate 51,946 downwards.
GGCCAATAAGCGGGTTGGGCAGCAGGTTTATGTGATCGTTGATAATCATCAGGTCGCCAATCTCAAAGTCGGGGTTTACCCCGCCGCTGGCGTTGGAAACGAAAAGGTTCTTAATGCCCAGGTACTTCATAACGCGCACAGGGAAGGTAACCTCCTTCATGTCGTAGCCCTCGTAGAAATGGAAACGTCCCTGCATGGCAACAACTTGCTTGCCGCCCAATTCACCAAAGATTAAACGGCCATGATGCCCCTCGACCGTTGAAACGGGGAAGTTGGGGATATCGCCATAGTCGAGAATCTGCTGGTTGGTGATGTCCTTGGTTAATCCACCTAACCCGGTTCCCAGAATAATTCCAACTTCGGGTTCAACGGTTACCTTGCTCCGAATGTATGCCGTTGTTTCTTTTACTCTTTCTAACATATTCGTGTAATTTATTATTAAAATCGTTGCCTTGCGCATTTAAAAAATCAACCTCAATGGGGATGTAGTAAAATACGCTCCTTATTTCGGTTGGTAAGTTGTTAAATACCTTTATCCTTGCAGCGTCCTTCTCGGTGGTTACTATGGCCACGGGCTTGTTGGGATGCTTCGAAAACTTTTCAAATATAGCTTTAATTTTCGTTTCGGTAAAATGGTAATGGTCTGGGTAGTGCATGATTTTGCATACAGCATGCTCTTTTTCAAGATATTTAAAAAATGGTTTGGGGTTTGCAATTCCTGCCAATGCCATTATTTGGCAGTTCGATATGCTATTCTCATCGGTATCTATTTCGTCAAAAACAGGTTCAAGACTCCCATACTGTAAAGTGGTGAAGTATAACTCCTGTTTTTCGGAAAGGTTAAGCTTTTTTGCAATTTTGTTCTGTGCTGCTTGGTCTAGGCTTTTGGGGCACTTGGTAACAATTACCGTATTGGCTCTGCGTTTCTGAACAATACTATCGCGGAGCCTTCCCATGGGAAGCAGGTAATCGCTATATATAAGGTTACTGTAATCGGTGAGAAGGATATTTAGCCCGGCTTTAACGTAGCGGTGCTGGTAGGCGTCGTCGAGGAGAATTACATCGATGTTTGGATTAATCTGCAGTAAATTGTTAATTCCACGAACGCGGTTCTCGTCAACGGCTACGGTAGTTTCGGGGAACTTCAGCTTAATCTGCATGGGTTCGTCGCCAATGTCGTGAGCATTGCTTGCTTGGGTGGCCATTAAAAAACCTTTGGTTCTACGCTTATAACCGCGGCTAAGCGTGGCTACCGAGAAATCGTTGTGGAGCGATTTTACCAGGTGCTCTGTATGTGGAGTTTTCCCGGTTCCCCCAACCGTAAGGTTACCCACGCATATTGTTGGGGTGCTGAATGAATGCGATTCTAGAAAGCCCACATCGAAAAGCCAATTGCGGGCATACACTGCAATGCCGTAGAGGAGCGATAAGGGAGCCAGAAGAAATCGAAAATTCATCTTGAATGGTGTTGGCAAATATTTTCGAAAAATAGTAAATCCAATGCTTTTCAGAAAAGGAACGGGCTAAAGTTTATTAATTCGAAATTTTTTTAGGTGATATTTTGATGATTTGGAAAAAGGTTGTACCTTTGCACCGTATTTGCGGATATGGCGTAATTGGTAGCCGCGCTAGACTTAGGATCTAGTGCCGAAAGGCGTGGGGGTTCGAGTCCCTTTATCCGCACCAAACCCAGCTTAACGGCTGGGTTTTTTGTTTTGTGGCGCTTTGGGTTAAAGCCAAATTTTATACATTTATGGCCTATTAACCTAAAACCAGCCCAATGCCCTTTGACGATCCCCCTTTTATCCTGGCACTCCTTTTTGTGGTGGCTATCTCTTACCGATTACTGCGTGGTTTGTCGGGTCTATTTTTTCTTACATCCAAGGAGAAGATTGCGCTTAGCGCTTTTTACAGCAAAAACTTGCCCTACTTCAACAAGCTTGATCCCAAGCTGCAGTACCGGTTTATGTTTCGGGCCAACTCCCTAAGGCGAAGCTTTAAGGTAGTTGGTCGTCAGGGATTTCAGGTAACCGATGAGGTTCGGCTGATGGTGGTTGCTGCGCTGGTGCAAATAACCTTTGGGTTTAGTCACTATCGATTGCCCCGATTCCGCACCATATTTGTTTACCCCGATTCGTACCGAAATCCCTACACCGGCAGGGTTCACGATGGAGAGGTGCATCCACGCGGGCTTATTATCCTGTCGTGGAAAAGGTTGGTTAAAGGGTTTGAGGATCCGGCCGATAAGATAAACCTGGGCCTTCACGAGATGGCTCACGCCCTTATGCACACCATTCTGCATACGCACGAGCACGAGCAGGGGCTCGATGAGTACCTTGAGAGGGTTATAAATCTTTCCAAGGATGAGATTGAAAAGATAAACTCTGGGGGTTCCCACTTTTTTCGTCCCTACGCGGGTGCCAGTGTTGATGAGTTTTTTGCCGTGGCCATTGAACATTTCTTTGAGGCTCCTGTTGGGTTTTTGGCGCAGCTGCCCAAACTTTATAAAAAGTTAACCCAATTACTAAAACAGGATCCGGCTCGAAATATTTTTGTTATCAAGAGCGATTGGGATATCTATCGGCGCATCGCCTAGAATCTTTAAATATCAGTGTCGAGAATGAGAGTATCAGCGTTTAATATCTGCAGCTTTAAGGTCGATGGCGGAGCCATGTTTGGCGTGGTGCCAAAAATACTGTGGAACAGGGTCTACCCAGCCGATGAGCAGAACCTAATTCCGCTTGCCCTGCGATCGATGGTTGTTGAAACCAACGGTAGGGTAGTTTTAATTGATACGGGCTTTGGCAACAAGCAGAGCGAGAAGTTTTTTAGCCATTTTGGAATTTTCGGAGGCGAAGGCCTTGTGGAAGGGTTAGCGCGGGTGGGCTACAAGCCTGCCGATATTACCGATGTTATCCATACTCACCTTCATTACGACCACTGCGGTGGCGGAATTGCCTTAAACGAAAAGGACGATTATATCCCTGTTTTCCCAAATGCAAAGTATCACGTAAGCAAAGTACAGTGGGAATGGGCAATTAATCCCAATGTTCGCGAGGCCGATTCGTTTCTAACCGAAAATTTGCTGCCCATGCAGCAGCTAGGTGTGCTTAATCTTTTAGAGGATGAGGGAGAACTATTGCCCGGTATCGAAATTCGCTTTTTCAATGGCCATACCCGAGGACAAATTGTGCCGCTAATCCATTTGCCCAATGGCAAAATTCTGGTATATGCTGCCGATCTTTTCCCCTCAACTGCGCATATACACCTAGCTTGGAATATGAGCTACGATGTGGAACCGCTAGTTACCATGAAGGAGAAGGAGGCGTTTCTGGGCGAGGCCGTTGATAAAGGATACCTTCTTTTCTATCAGCACGATCACTTTGCCGAATGCAGCACCCTGCAGATAACGCCAAAAGGGATTCGGGCTGGTGAAAAGTTAACCCTGGAGCAGGTGTTAGAGTAGAGTCGAGAACTGCCTTAAAGTATATTCAATAAGCGGTGCAAAGCAGTATGCAAAAAGCATGGTTGAAATCACTATATCAGTCACTGCCACTGTGGAAATTGAAAATCGTCGGAAATAAACTATCAGCGAAGCTAATCCCCTGAGAAACATCTGAAGTAAAAAGAAAGCGAATATCCTTAGTCCGTGAGGATTGAGCTGGATTGCTTCCACGAAATTACCACGAACAATCTCCGAAAAGCTGGCCGACAACCCTTTGCTCGGAGGAACCTCGCCTGTAATCTCGGTAAGAAGTGCAGGGATTGGATGACTATTGCCCCTAAAGGCAATGGAGTACAAAACGATTAGAGCAATAACTGCAGCAAGGCTAATATTGATGGCATGGTAGGTAACCGCCAACGGATTGGTTTTTGCCAACTGACTTGAAGCTGGGGTTCGGTTTTGCAACGTTCGCACAGGTTGATGTTTTGCCAAATGGCAGTACTCAATTGATGGCCGGATTACCGTTTGCTCGTGTCGCCCTCAAGGTAACGCAGCTTATTTTCCAAACTATCGATACGAACAGTGGTTTTCTCCTGTATTTCGATATTAACCTCCATGTCCTCAATATCCTTAAAGGCATCGCGCAGGCCTTTCTCCAGCTGATCAAATTGTTTTGGGTTTTTAATTGCCTCATTGGCAACATAGGAGAATCCGCTAAAGAGCATTAACCAAGCAGCAGCAAGAAGAATGGCAAGGGAGGATACTACCAACGATACTATGCCCAGGCTCTTAGCCCCATTCCCCCTGGATGCTTGCACAATGGAAACTACACTGAAAATTATTGCCAGACCTCCAGGTAAAAATGCCACAACTCCCACGCAGGGAATAAAAGCAACTATTAGCGAAATTATGCCCATTACAATGCCAATAATGCCCATCACTTGGCCTTCAGTCGATTTTTTATACTCTTCCATATGTTTGATTCTATAGGATTATATAAAGGACGATATTTTAATTCAATTGCTGCACAATTAGCACTACTTGTTCTGTAATATTTTTATCAAATCACTTTCGAGCGATTCATTAGGATGTTCAACAATTCGTCCAATTTCAATACCATTGCGGAAAAAGAAAAAGGTTGGTACAAAGGCAACAAAACCCGCCTCAACGCCTGCCTCGGGGCATACCTTTTTGCGATCAACACCAATAATCTCCAATTTTTCGGAGGGGAACTCCAAGATGCTTAGGATTTTGATGAATCTGGGCACTTCACGTTTGCTATCTTTGCACCAGGTAGCAAGTACAACTTTTATGGTGATACTCGTTAGCTCAAGTTTGGCTGAGGTTAATAAATCAGTTTGAACGTTGTAATGCTCGTATTCGGTAGAGTACCATTGGTTGAACTGCTCGTTTTGAAACACATCTACCGTTCCACGTCCGTAAAGTATATTTTGGTTTGCCATTTCATCGAAAATTATCTTGTTGGATTGCTGTCCGTTAAGCTGTAATACACTGAATGATAGTAGTAATATGGGTAGTAGGTTTCTCATTTTTACCATTGTTGGTTTTGTTAAAGTTAGCAACAAAAGTAGAAAAAAAGCAAAATATGTGAATATGTATTTGCTGAACTGGACAAATTATCATTCTTATTAGTTTTGCTTAACCCTGTTCTTAAAATGTTCGAAGTTGAGGTGAAGTTCTAAAAAATAATACGAATCAGCGTGTTTTTTTATGCATAAAATCAGTGTAAAGAAATATATTAGATTATATTTGTTTATTGATTCTCAAGTTATCACACCCTAAACCTACCCTATGTTCGACTACAAGAGTGACGTTGACCAAAAACTCATTAATCGTCGTGAGATAGTATTCATAGTTTTAGCAGGTCTTTTCCTGGGAACCTTGGCCATGCTTAATATTCTGGGTATTTCGCGCTACATCCATTTTGAGTTTAATATATTTGGATATGAGGTTCCCGTTATGCTTTTTGTGGGGATACTGCCGTACCCCATAACATTTCTCTGCACTGATTTTATCAGCGAACTTTACGGTAAGCATCGGGCCAATGTGGTAGTGTGGACTGGTTTAGTGCTAAATATCTGGGTGCTATTTATATTGTGGCTTGGCGGAGTACTCCCTCCTGTTCCCGAAATGGTTGCCGAAACCGGGTTGCCAGAGTATGGCGATCCCAGCCGATCGTTTTACCATATCAGGATGCTAACCTTTGGTGCAACTGCAGCCTCGATGATAGCATACCTTACGGCTCAGTTTGTCGATGTTCATGTTTTCCACTTTGTACGTAAGCTCACCAAGGGCAAGCACCTATGGTTACGTAATAACGTGTCCACTCTTACCAGCCAGATGGTCGATTCGGTGTCGGTGGTGCTAATTACATACTACTATGCCAATGCAATTCATATTCCCGAAGGGAAATCGGTGACCGAAATTCTCGGAATTTTCATCCTTTCGAGCTACCTGTTTAAGCTTGTAGCTGCTCTTCTCGATACAATTCCCTTTTACATAGGGGTTAAGTTTCTGAGTAAATACTTGCAAATTGATCCCATGAAGGAGTTTAAAAAGGATCCCGATCATTTTGAAAAATACTAGATAAAACAATGGCTCTGCACGAAACATTAAATCTCCGTAAGGACGAGGTTGTACCAGTGGCAATTCTGGTGCTGCAGTCGGTTTTCCTTGGATTTTTCCTTGGGGCATTCGATGTGGGAGCCAATACACTATTCCTGAACAGCTTCAATCAGGATATGATTCCCAAAGCCATTGTGGTTTCGGGTTTTACTGGTATTATACTTACGTCGCTCTATTCATTTTTCCAGAGCCGGTTGGAGTTCTCCCGGCTGGCAGTGCTAAATCTTTTCGTTGTATTTCTGCTGACCTTTATGCTTAGGGCGGGGTACTACTTCTCCGATACTAAATGGCTTGCCTTTGGGTTGTTTGTTCTTATGGGCCCACTTAATATTGTTGCTTTGGTAGGGTTTTGGGGTACCGTTGGCCGTATATTCGATTTGCGACAGGGCAAAAGGATTTTTGGGTTTATCGACACAGGCCAGGTGATTGGCATTATTATCAGCTCCTTTTCCATACCATTCCTGGTATCAATAGGTTTTAAAACCAAAAACTTGCTATATATCAGCGCAATCAGTATTTTCTTAGCGTTGATATTTCAGCTGGTTATCGGTTCCAAGTTTTCCAACAAGTTAAAGATGCGAGCCGAGAAATCGGCAAAGAAAAGTTCCTTTGTCGATACGCTTAGGATTCCCTATGTGCGCACTATGGCCATATTTGTTATCCTTTCGATGCTGGTGGCGTTCTTTGTGCACTACCTCTTTTTAGCCGTGGCATCGCAACGATTCGATAACCCAGACGAGATGGCCAAGTATTTTGGGGGACTTATGGGATCGCTAACCTTTGTAAGCGTACTGATAAAAACCTTTGTTTACGGCCCACTGATGAAAACCTACGGGCTAAAAATCAGCTTACTTGTTTCACCGGTGGTAATGACCCTGATCACTGCAAGCGCAGCGCTTGTGGGCAGCCTATTTGGGTTTACGATAGAGTCGGCAACATTTACATTCTTCTTCTTGCTAATATCTCTTAGCAAGTTTTTTCAAAAGGCACTTAAGGACTCCATTGAGAGCCCTGTGTTAAAGCTTATCTATCAGTCGCTGCCACCTTCAATCCGCCACGAGGTTCAGGCTCGGGTAGATGGAACCATAAACGAAATGGCTGCACTGGCATCGGGAATTGCGTTGGCCATACTTGGTCTTTTTGCCGTCATCACTCTAATCCATTATGTGTATATTCTTATTGGGCTAATCGCTATCTGGTTTTTTGTGTCGATTAGGTTGTTTAGCGGCTATCGAAAAACACTGAAACAAACCCTCGATAAGGCCTCGGTAGGTGATGTAAAGGTGATACCACACGATGAAAAGTGGGTGGGTAACATAGCCAGCTTTAGCCCCCAGCAGCAGATAGATCTGCTTGAGTGCTCTAAGCCCTGGTTAATCCCTGCTTTTCTTAGGAGTAGAATCGATAATGCAGGTAATAAGTCGCTGTTAGAATTCAGCCACTTTGTGCAACAGTATGCTTTAGTTGAATTAGCTGATGTGCTGAAAAGAAAAAGCCAGACGATAGAAGATAAGGAAACCATCAGTGCCCTTAATGAATTAATAGATGATCTTGTTCAACTGGAAAAGCAAGCCGACGATGAGGGGTTGATAACAAAATTGCTAGGCTCTAAAGACTACAAGGATAGAGTGCTTGCTGCCAAGCTGATTGGTCTTACTAGCAAGGCAAGCATTAAACTAAAATTAACATTCCTGCTTCGCGATTTGGTTCCACAGGTAAAGAAGCAGGCAATTTGGGCTGCCCGGGGGAAACGATCGAAGGAGATTATCAGCTTTTTGCTCGATTTTCTCGATAAGGACGACTATGCACCGTTAGCACACAGCGCGTTGATTGGCTCAGGGGAGATTGGCCTTGAAATGCTGCAGGTGGCCTACAACCGAAGCGGGGCATCCGATAATTTCCGTAGACGTATTATTCGCATTATCCCCGATACGGGGAGCGCCATAGCTGAGAATGCTCTATTCGAAAAGTTATCTATACAGTCGGCACTAAAAACCGATGTTTTGGAAAGTTTACTCAAGCTTAACTTTATGGCCGATACCCGAGAGCAAATTGTGTTGCACCAGATGATTATCGACCAGGCAAATGTTTGCGCATGGAATCTAAATATAATTCATCAATGTCCTCCGAGAAGTATTGCTCCTAACCTGCGCGATGAGATGGAGGTGGAGTTTGCCAGTAGCAGGCATAATCTATTCCAACTGCTTAAGTTGCTTTACGATAAAAGTTCAATCGACGCCGTGATTGAAAATCTGGAGATGGGTACTGGTGAAAGTATTTCGTTTGCCATTGAACTGCTCGATACCTTTGTGGTAGAGGATTTGAAACCCTACATCTTCCCAATACTTGAGGATAATACTTTAGCCAACAAAATTTGGGCTCTGCAGAACTACTTCCCGCTGAGGGATTACAGTCCGGAGGCATTACTAAAATCGGTGATTAACCGTAACGAAAACCTTATTGGAAAGCAAGCAAAAATATATGCATTAAACGCATTCAACAATATCGAAAACCTCGATGTTTCGGCCGATTTGGTGGCTCAACTATTTAATTCCGATAGGATACTACGACAGCTATCGGGACAACTTTTACAGAAAATCGATAAACATAAGTTTGCCGAGTACCGCATTAGGCTTAATGATAAGTTACGAGTAGACTTGGACAGAAGCGTGGAGCTATCGTCAGTAGTTGGGAATACAGCCATTGATAGGCTTGCCTTTTTCCGCGACTTACCCTACAGCAGTTCCAAGCAAGCTCCACTTTACTGGCTATATAATGCAGCAACCATAAAGGTTGCAAATGTCGATATTCTAACCCTAGGCGTTTTTGCAGGAAAACGGCACATTGTTCTGGTTGAGTCGGGTAGCGTAACTTTGATGGTTGACTCCAAGGCCCAGAAACAATTTGTGACAGGTGATATTTTTCAGGCCAACGGAATCCCCCCCGCAGGTTCAATTCTCAACGCTTCCGAGGGGACTGTTCTGCATTACGTTGATTACACCAAGTTTGTGACAAATATATATAATTACGATTACTTAATTGATTACTTAGTATGAAATCATTCCAGCTCCCCAAGCATCTGAATATATTCTCTTATATGAAACAGACATCCATATTCCAGCAGCTGATTTACAACGTGGTAATCCCCGTTATTGTGGCCATGATTCTCCTTGGAGTTTATAACTTCCGAAACACCCGAGTTATGCTCCGCGAGCATCGTGAGACCCGCAACTTTCTTATCTCCGACGAGTTGATACAGGTTCTGAAATTTCAGGACATTACCCTATCGATGATTGAGGAGAAGTTTAACGATGAGCTGGAGGCCGTTAGCAACCAGATAACGCAGAAGCATCTTGTGTCGAACAAGCAAATGGATAAGATGGATTTGAAGGGTCTTCGCGCTAAATTGGGTCTCGATCCTACCCTTTACGATATATACATTATCGACACAAATGGTGTGGTGGTTAACACAACCTTTGATAAGGATTTGGGTCTGAATTTCTTCTCTTTTGGTAAGGAGCATGAGATGCATATCCGACACATATTTAAAGCCGGCGAGTTTGTTAACGAAAAGTTTACCATTGAGGCCAGCACCCGCAGACTTAAGAAGTATACCTACCAACCAACACTGTGCGGCGAGTTTATTGTGGAGTTGGGGGTGTACTCGCAGCAAGCCGACGAGGTAATCAACATTATTAAGAACATGCTCGAGGAATCGGGAAAAAAGCATAACACAATTGTTTCGGCCGAGCTTTTCATGAATGCCGACGACCCGTTTTCGCTCACTAAGACCGATGCCATTGAGGACTATGAAAAGGAATTCTTAAAGCAGCGGTTTGTTGAGCGCGATAGCGTTACCGTGGAACGCAAAGTTAACCGCCGATACCTATCGTACCAGTATATCTATACTGCATCCGATAATTCGCAGCTCTACAAAGGTTCGGTTATCCGCATTGTATCCGATAGAACCGACGAGATTAGGGCCGAGTTAATAAGAATGCTTGTTTTCATAATAATCTTCTCGGTGGTACTGGTATTGATCGTTTTCCTTATTTACCGGAAAACCAAGGTGATCACTAACCCCATAAAGAAATTGGTGGACCACGTGAATCGTATCTCCAGTGGAAATTTGAGCGAGCGAGCCGATGTGTCGGGCAGTATAGAGATTGTAACCCTATCGCGTCGATTTAACAAGATGATTGCCGAACTTGAGGAGCTGTACCGCGACTTGGAGCAAAAGGTAAAGGATAGAACAGCCGAGGTAGTGGCGCAGAAAGAGGAACTTGAAGCGCAGCGCGATTTGTTGGCCGATCAGCAGAAGCACATTATGGATAGCATTCATTACTCCAAGCGGCTTCAAAACGCCATTCTGCCTACTCAGGATTTTGTGAAGGAACTATTCCCCGAATCGTTTGTGTTTTACCTACCCAAGGATATTATTAGCGGCGACTTTTACTGGTTCCACCATCATGGCAATAAGCGTTACTTTTCGGCAATCGACTGTACTGGGCACGGTGTGCCCGGAGCGCTGGTGTCGATGGTTGGACAGAATTGGCTCAACTACGCGGTTAAGGATTTGCAGCTCGAACGTCCCTCCGATATCCTCGATGCGCTAAACGATGGGGTGATGTCAACGTTTAAAGAGCGCGATGATGAAACCTCTGTAAAGGATGGCATGGACATAGCCCTGTGCTGCATTGACTACGACACCATGACCCTGGAGTTTGCCGGAGCCTATAATCCAGTTCTAATCATCTCCAACGGAGAGGTTAACCAGATTAAGGGCGATAAGTTCCCCATTGGGGCTTTCTTTAAGGGTATTCGCGGAAAGTTCGAAAATCATACGGTTCCGGTGCAGAAGGGCGACATGGTTTACGTGTTCTCCGATGGATACGCCGATCAGTTTGGTGGCCCCAATAACTTTAAATTTCTCACCAAGCGATTCAGGGAGTTGCTGTTGGAGATTCATCCCGATCCTGTAAATGTTCAGTACGACAAGCTATACTCTACCCTTAAGGATTGGGTTGGCGATTTGGAACAACTCGACGACATAACAGTTATTGGCGTTAAAATTTAAGTGGTATGCTACCTCTAAAACTATCAATATGGTTCGATCAGGAGAAAGCCTCCGACAAGCAATTTGCCCAGGGTTTTTCCGATGATCTAAAGAAGTGCCTGCTGAGGTATTTGCCTGGCTACGTTGTTGAACTGCTGATGAACGAGAAAGGTGGAATCCGAAATTTCCTGGTGCTTTCGGTGGGTAACAAGGTTATTGCAGATAATTTGGCTGATGGTAGCGATAGCCTGCAGCCACTTCATATCGAGCCAGTTGATCAGAATATTATATCAATTGGGCAACCCATTCTTTTTTGGGATAAGCATTACGAAACGGGAGAAGTTCGATATTTTAGAAGAGATGATGCCCACACCAAGGTTGGGTACTGGGAGAAGATTACTGACATTGCCATCGATATACATGATGAGTTGGTTGCTCCTAAATCGAAATCGGCAAAACCTAATGTGTATTTATCGCAAGACGATATTAGCCATAATGTGGACAGGGAGAATATTAAGCGCGATTTGAACGATTTGGGTTACGAGGTAGTGCCTGCCAAGCCATTTAGTCTCGATTATAATCAATGCAATGGCGAAATAGAGGAGGCGCTTCAAGGAGTATCGTTAATTATTCACATAATTCCACCTATTTACAATATCCACTTTGCGGATAGCCACCTTTCGCTAACCGAGCATCAGTGTAACCTTTCGGCCAAGAGGGTTGCCAAGGGTAGTAGTGATGTGGTTAGGATAATATGGATTCCATCGGCATACGAGGTAACCGACGAGGAGAATCAGATCTTTATCGAGAAGATTCAACGCGATCAGGATCAGACTCGGAATACCTTTGTGCTCAAATCATCAATAGAGGATCTTAAAAAGTACTATAGGCAGCTAATGGTTGGTGCAGATACAAAAGATGCTGAAAATGCGGGTGCCGATGTATATCTGGTTGCCGATGATAAAAACGAAGAGTCTTCGCTAAAGCAAAAACTCAGTAACCTTAAGGTAAGCACACCATCCGATATTAAGGGGATAACCTTTAGTCAGCATTTACGCCAGCTGGCAGGGGCTAAGTCGGTTGTAATATCCTACTCATCGCCTAATAGTCAATGGCTATCGGTGAAAGCAAACGATATTCTCAAGTCGAAGGGCATCGATTCAGCAAAGCATTTCGAGAGTATCGTTTTGTATAAAGCTGCTCATGACCTGGAGACCAACCGATACGAAGATGTTTTTTCGCATGTGATAACCAGTGCTGAGGAGTTAACTCAGGTTGTAAATCAAAGTTTTAACAATAAAAACACATAGCCTATGGATACCGTATCCGGGCACAAAGTAACCGCAACAGGGTTGGCAAATCCCTTCCCCGGACTTAGACCCTTTGAGCCCCGCGAGGCGCACCTGTTCTTTGGGCGCGAGGGGCAAAGTGATGAGATTCTCCAGAATCTCTCTGCAAATCGGTTTGCTGCCATTCTGGGGGCATCGGGTTCGGGTAAATCATCGCTGATATACTGCGGACTTCTTCCTGTACTTTACGGTGGATTTTTGCACAATGACCGTTCGCATTGGCGAGTTGTAGTTGCTCGTCCTGGTGTAGGCCCCATCGAGAATTTGGCTCAATCAATGGCCAATGCTTTTGCAAAAAGCAACGAGGAGGCTGAGGTTGAGTCCGATGCGCTGATTAATCAGGCGGTATTACGCCGCTCGGCCGATGGGATTTCCAACGTACTCAAGCAGTACCACCTGTCGAACGATGAGAATGTGCTTATCCTTATTGACCAGTTTGAGGAGATTTTCAGATATCAGTACTCGGGTAAGGAGGCAGATGCACTGGATAAAACCGAACATTTTGTAAATCTGCTGGTAACTGCCGTAAGGCAGAGTGAGTTGCCGATATACGTGGTTATTACAATGCGTTCCGATTTTATTGGCGACTGCTCCCCGTTTCAAAAGTTAACACGATTAATAAACGATAGCAACTACCTTATTCCACGCATGACGCGTGAGGATTTTAGCAAGGCCATAACTGGGCCAGTGGCTGTTGGCGGTGGTAAAATTTCGGATCAACTGGTACAGCTGCTGCTCAACGAAATGGGCAACAACCCCGATCATCTCCCCATTCTTCAGCATGCGCTCATGCGCACATGGGAGTACTGGGTAAACCATACCGATACCAGTAATCCCATTGGAATTGTGGAGTACGAGGCTATTGGACGGCTCGAGCGAGCCCTGTCGAACCATGCCAACGAGGCTTTCGACGAACTCTCAGTGGATCAGAAACGGGTTTGCGAGGTTGTTTTCAAGTCGCTTACCGAGAAGGGCGCCGACAACCGGGGAATACGTCGCCCTACAAGCGTTATGGAGTTGGCAGCAATTGCAGAAACCACACACGAAGTGGTGATTAGCGTGGTTGAGGTTTTCAGAATGAAAGGTAGGACCTTTCTAACTCCACCACCGCATATTAGCCTTTCGCCCGATTCTATTGTTGACATATCGCACGAGAGCCTAATGCGGGTTTGGGATAAGCTTAAGATTTGGGTTGAAGATGAATCGTCGGCGGTGAAAATGTACCTGCGTCTGGCCGAATCGGCCGAGATGTATAGCGAGGGTAAAACCAGTCTTTGGGGACCACCCGATTTGCAGCTGGGGATAAACTGGCGCGAAAAGCAGAACCCCAACCTGGCCTGGGCTGTTCGATATCATCCAGCGTTCGAAAGGACCATGGTGTACCTGCGAACAAGCGAGGAGGAGTACATTGCCGAAGAGGAGAATAAGATCAGGCTGCAGAAAAGAGCGCTGAGGCGCTCCCGGATTTTTGCCCTAATTTTGGGTACTGCAGGGATGATCTCCATAGGATTAGGAATCCTGGCTCTTATACAGCGACAGGACGCTCTAAAAGCGCAGAGCGAAGCCGTTGAGCAAAAGGATATGGCCGAAAAGCAAAGGATTGAAGCCGAGGCCCAAAAAGTACTAGCCGATCAGAATGCTGAGCTGGCGCGCCAGCAGCAAGAGCAGGCTGAGAAAAGCCAGCGCGAGGCAGAACGGCAGAGCCAAATTGCGCTTCAAAACCTAAATGAGGCCAATCGTCAACGCGAAATTGCCAACCTACGCCAGAAGGAGGCCACCGAGAGCCAGAAACTAGCCGAGACTAACGCTGTGCTTGCCCAAGAGCAGCAAAAGCTGGCAGAGAAAGCTAGTCTCGATGCAGAGCGTAGAAGAATGGTATCCATAGCCCAGTCGATGGCGGTTAAAAGTCAGCAGCTGAGGGTCGATACACTGCTCAAGGGATTGCTGGCTTTTCAGGCATACGCCTTTAATTCCAATTACGAGGGTACATCCTACAATCCCGATGTTTTTAAGGCACTTTACCTTAGTTCAAAATTTTTTCAGGGCGATAATTTTAATGTATTGCATGGACATACCAGCTTGGTGCGAACCTTGTCGTTTCAGCGGGGGCACCTGTTATCCTCGGGTAGCGATGGACAACTTATTGCCTGGGATTTAAACTCTAGTCAAGGCAGGGTGTTACGAAACAACCTTTCCATTGTTAAGAAGATTCTAACTGATGGTGATATTACCTATGGCATAAATAGTACTGGGATCTTTTACTTTAAGGAGTCAACCGGCGAGTTCGATGAGAAGGTTTACTTTCCCCTCGACATCAAGGATTTTTTTATGGTTGGCGATGGGAGGATGATACTGGTATTCAATCAGGGTGTTTCGGTTGTTGATGGGTATAGTGGCCAGCCAGAGGAAATTTACTCGGGGCAATCCCGAATTAACGCATCAAAATTTGATGCAACCACTAGTACCTTATATCTTGCCCTTAATGATGGTAAAATTGTTTCGCTCAACAGCGCAAACCAGTGGCAGGGAGCCAAAACAATCGCCGATGTTCCCGAGAGCAGCTGGGGCGAAATAGGGTACTCGCCCAAACGCAAAATCCTTGCCGCTGGTTTTGGAAACAATCAGGGCGCCATTTACTTGTGGGATATGGCAAAAGGGGAGCAGATTACTGTACTCAGAGGCCATAATGCCAAAATCACAGGAGTGGCTTTTTCCGATGATGGTCGCTATATGGCCAGTTCCAGCTACGACGCCAGCGTGCGGTTATGGCATTTGGACGATTTGAACAGTTTGCCCATAGTATTCGACGATCTCGATTCGTGGGTAACATCAGTGGCATTTACCCCCGATAGTAAGTTTATCATTAGTGGTGATAAGAATGGAAGCATTAAGAGATTACCCGTTGAGGTCGAAACTCTACTGGCGAACTTTTGTCCATTTCTATCACGCACCCTCACTCAAGATGAGTGGAATAACTATGTTGGTGAGGATATCGAATACAATCCCAAGAGATGTGTGGGACGATAGTGGGCTAAGACTATGTTTTTTAGTTTGAGTAACCGTATAATTAACCATATCAACAAGATGTATCATTTTAAGACACTGCTAGCAATAGTGGGCTTAGTGCTGATAAGCCAGATGGGCTGGTCGCAAACCAGCTGCTCCGATCAGCTAAGACTGGCCCAGCGGAGGTACGACGGCGGTTTGCTCGACGATATACCCGGCATCCTTTTACCTTGCCTCGATAAAGGCTTTACCCAGGAGGAAAAAACCAATGCCTACAAGATGCTTATCCAAACATACCTCTTCAGCGATTTACCCGAAAAGGCCGATGAGATAATGCTTCGCTTTCTGCGCGAGTTCCCCGAGTACGCCCTGCTGCCTAACGACCACTCGGAGTTTAAGAACTTATACGGAACCTACCGCACTACCCCAATTATGAAAATTGAGCTAAGTCTTGGAACCAACCTTAGCATGCCTTGGATTAAGGAGTACTATGGCCCTGAGGATTTGAACAGTCTTCGCGTAAACTACTCGTCAACTTTTGGCGCAAATCTGGAGTTGAACTATATCAACAACCTTTTCGGTGATTTTGATGGCAGCTTTGGTGTCTCCTCCTCATTCCTGCGCATAGGTTATTCGAATCAGCCATACGACCACACTTCTATAGCAGCCACTTACAGTAGTCTATACGTAGGCATGCCATTGGCCTTAAGATACAACCACCGCATTTCAGGGGTAGAGCTATTTGTTAAAGGAGGATTTGAACCCGTATACCAGCTACTGTCAACGGTAAGTTACAGCCGCGATGTGTTGGGCGAAGCCGATCCCTATACCGGCTCGGTAAGCGTGTTAAGCCTGCAAAAGCAGTTCGATATTCGGCCAATACTATCGGTGGGTGCAAATTTCAGGCTATTTGGCCGCCAGTTTATGGCCACAGCCGGGATAAAGTTTGGTACAATAATACCAATGAAACAAGAGGCGCGATATACCAACGATGAGCTTTACTTAAAACCCTACATTATACCCGACGATTACCTGGTACATCAGGCTTTTGTCAACTTATCCTATGTGTTCTCCATTTATAACCCAAAGAAAACTCACTAGTATGAAAAAACTTTGGTGTATTTTAACGTTAATCTTAACGATGGCTGGTTGTGACAAGGGCATCTCCGATTTTCAGTCACAGAATTTTATAAAGTATTACGGCGAGGCAATAGGTGCACAGGGATTTGATGTGCTAGAAATATCCGGTGGCTACGTGGTTGCAGGGTTTAATAGCACCGCTTTGTACAAAAAACAGGTTTTTGTGGTTAAAACCGATAAGGCAGGAAATACCATTTGGGCTCGCCAGTTTGGAACTTCTCACAACGAGGAAGGCCATATTGTTAGAACCGTTAACAGCGAGTATTATACTTTAGGAATAAAAACCAACGATATTACTGGTATTAAGAATTCATTTTTACTTAAGATAGGTTCACAGGGCGATTCATTGACAACCTTTACTTTTGGCGATCCAAGTTACTCTTTGGTAGTTAATGATATGGTTGTTGACGAAGAGGCCTTTTACCTGGCAGGCGAGTCATATCAAAACAATCCTTCGCAGCCCGATTACTACTTTGCCAAGTTCACCCTCGATGGCAATGAAATATGGCAGCGAACCATGGCCGCTGCTGGTAGCCAGAGTTTCAATAAGATATTTGTAAGCCAGGAGGGTGGAATTATATTACTAGGAACAACAAATGCTGTAATTGGTAGCACCTATACCCATATCTCGGTGGTTGAGTTCGATGAGTTGGGCTTACCTTTCTATCCCAAGGAGTTAGATGCTCAGGCCAATCAGCAATTTGGCGATGCTATTCGAACCGATAATCAGATAATTGTTGCAATTAATGTTGAATCGGGCAGCAGCACTACGCCCCGCTTGGTGAGCCTTTCCGATCAGAGTCTTGAAATCCTTTGGCAATCCAATTCTACTCTGGGAGCACCCATTACATCAATGGCAAGTTCCCCACAGGGAACCATTTCGCTTTTTGGCGAGAAGGGCAATGTTATAATCCTTAGTCAAATTAATTCCACGGGCACAGTAGTGCTCGAGAGCAGTATGGTTAAGCAGCTGGCCGGCAGTGTTAGAGCGGCGATATCTACATCCGATAAAGGATGGGCTTTAGTTGGCACCACCGCGCCCGACTACGGCACCATGATGCAGCTGATTAAAACCGATGCGGAGCTGTTCCTGTTTGAACCCTAATATTTGGAGAGTGAGATTATGAAGACGATAAAACTTTTACCCCTAATTAGCTTATTACTTATTGGAAGTAGCACTTTGGCTCAAGTACCAACTGTTACTATTGGAGCCCCATCAACTTTGATTGCAAATTCAACAACAGAAGTTTCTTTTACTATAACATATACCAATGCAACCAGTGTCACTTTAGATAACACTTTTGTTTCAATTACCCATACTGAAACATCGGGTGGCTCAATCACAGTGACTGGATCTGGGACAGAGACAAGAAGTCTTACAATCTCAGGGATTTCTGGCGATGGGAACTATACTGTTTCAATAAATGCAGGATCTTCGTCAAATGGAGAAGAAAGCAACACGGGCGCAGGCCCCAGCGCTGCGGTGACCGTCGACAACACGGCACCCAGCGCCCCGAGCGTAACTGGCACCACGCCCACGAACGACCAGACCCCGACCTGGAGCTGGACGGCGGGGGGGGGCGGCAACGGCACCTTCCGCTACGGCTACACCGACGGGTCAGACTGGATCAGCGAGGGGAGCGTAGCCACCGAGTTTACCCCCGCAACCGACCTGAGCGCAGCCGCTCACACGCTGTACGTGCAGGAGCGGGACGCAGCAGGGAACTGGTCAACAAGCGGAAGCTTCGCGATAATCATTGACATCACCCCGCCCAGCGCCCCGAGCGTAACTGGCACCACGCCCACGAACGACCAGACCCCGACCTGGAGCTGGACAGCGGGCGGGGGCGGCAACGGCACCTTCCGCTACGGCTACACCGACGGGTCAGACTGGATCAGCGAGGGGAGCGTAGCCACCGAGTATACCCCCGCAACCGACCTGAGCGCAGCCGCTCACACGCTGTACGTGCAGGAGCGGGACGCAGCAGGGAACTGGTCAACAAGCGGAAGCTTCGCGATAACCATTGACATCACCCCGCCCAGCGCCCCGAGCGTAACTGGCACCACGCCCACGAACGACCAGACCCCGACCTGGAGCTGGACGGCGGGGGGGGGCGGCAACGGCACCTTCCGCTACGGCTACACCGACGGGTCAGACTGGATCAGCGAGGGGAG
>JAVEYY010000032.1:0-33029 GCA_034003245.1 Tenuifilaceae bacterium | reverse complement strand
CGAGCGTAACTGGCACCACGCCCACGAACGACCAGACCCCGACCTGGAGCTGGACGGCGGGGGGGGGCGGCAACGGCACCTTCCGCTACGGCTACACCGACGGGTCAGACTGGATCAGCGAGGGGAGTGCAGCCACCGAGTATACCCCCGGGGACAACCAGGCGGAGACCACCCACACCCTGTACGTTCAAGAGCGTGACGCTGCGGGAAACTGGAGCGCAAGCGGCAGCCTGACCATCACCGTTGATGTCACGGCGCCAGTGGCACCCACATTTTCAGGTCTTGTAGACGATACCGGATCAAGTAGTTCGGACGAGATTACCAGTGATAAAACCCCGACGCTAAGTGGAACGGCTGAATCTGGATCGACAGTTACGTTGTATAACGGGGTTACGGTGTTGGGGAGCATAACAGCGACTGGTGGAAACTGGAGTATTACGCCCTCAGCGATGGATGATGGAGATTATAGCCTAACTGCCACCGCCACAGATTTAGCGGGTAATGAGAGCAGCGGGACGACAATATCGGTGACCATCGACACGCAGGCGCCCGCAGCGCCGAGCACGCCCGATCTGGACGCGGGCTCTGACACGAATATCAGTGACGATAACATCACCAGCGACGACACGCCTACCTTCACGGGTGCGGCGGAGGCCGGGAGCACGGTAAAACTATACAGCGGAGCAACGAAAATCGGCAGCGGCACAGCGACGGGTGGGAACTGGAGCATCGAGGCCAGCGTGCTGGCGGATGGGGTTCACAGCATCACGGCCACGGCCACCGATGTGGCGGGGAATACGAGCGTGGCTTCCTCGGGGCTGGGCATCACGATAGATACGGATGCGCCCTTAGCGCCCAGCACGCCCGACCTAGCTGCGGGCTCCGATACTGGAGATTCGGACAGCGACAACATCACCAGTAACGACACGCCTACCTTCACGGGTGCGGCGGGGTCGGTGGAGGCGAGTGCCACGGTCACGGTGATTAGCAGCGTGAATGGTACGCTGGGGACGACGACGGCCGCGGGGGATGGTAGCTGGAACTACACCCCGGGGTCTGCTATATCCGCAGGCGACCACACGATTACGGCTACGGCGACCGATGCGGCAGGGAACACGAGTGATGTTTCCCCTGGGCTGAGCATCACCATCGACAAGACAAGTTCAACGGTATCTTCAGTAACTGTTCCTGCCAATAACACATATTATTTGAATGATAATATGGATTTTTATGTCAATTATAATGAAGCTGTTTATGTTACAGGTACCCCTTATATCACTATTGATTTTAATGGTGGTAATACAGATTTAATCACCTCATATGTAAGTGGATCAGGTACTAGTTCTTTACTTTTTAGGTATGTAGTTCAACTAAATGACGAAGATAATAATGGAATTGGAGTTGATAACATTATAAATCTGAATAGCGGTACAATAAAAGATGTTGCAGGTAATAATGCTAGTTTGAGCCTTGTAAATATTGGAAATACAAGTGATGTTTTGGTAGATGCAACTCAACCTTCCGTTCTTTCAGTTTCAGTACCTGCAAACGGATATTATGTGCAGGGAAATACAATTTCGTTTACTGTTCAATTCAATAAAGCTATTACTGTTACTGGAGCACCATATATTCCAATTACATTGGAAACTGGAGGTCCAATAAATGCTGCATATTTAAGTGGCTCTGGTTCTCAAAATATTGTTTTTAGAGGAACAGTAGCTAGTGGAAATCTTGATTTAAATGGAATAACCTTAGGAACGAATATCGAACTTAATGGGGGAACACTTAAATATCATACAAATAGTGCAAATACTACTCTAAACAATATTGCATCAACAACAGGAGTTCTGGTCGATGCCGTTGATCCTACGGTTTCGTCAGTAGATATCCCTGCCAATGGTTACTATGTTGGGGATAACGACCTAACCTTTACTATAAATTGGAATGAAAAAGTCAATGTTTCCGGAGGAACTCCATATATTACTGTGACTTTAAACACTGGAGGAAGTGTTTTAGCCACATATAAAAGTGGTTCTGGATCAACTGCATTGGTATTTAGCTACAAGGTACAAAGTGGAAACCTTGATTTGGATGGTATTACTGTTGGTACATCAATAAATCTTAATGGAGCTACCATAAAGGATGATGCAACAAATGATGCAGTGTTAACATATAGTAGCCTTGCTACATCTGGAGTATTGGTTGATGCCGTAATACCAATACTTTCAAATATTCATATTGAATCTGGCAATATTAATAATACTGAATATGCCAAAAATGGCGATAATATTTTTGTAACGTTTACCTCCAGTGAAAATCTGAACATTGTTGCATCTGACATCATCATACAAGGTATCGCTGCTACTTTACTCACTGGTGGTCCAACAAGTTGGACTGCATCAAGAACAATAAATAGTGATGCTGAAGGTGAGATAACCTTTTCAATAGATAACTACGAGGATTTAGCAGGAAACTCTGGCGGTGAAAAACATTCAACTGATGATCTAAGTAAAGTAACATATTATAATACACTACCAACCCTAACAACAGTGACAATAACCTCAAATTCTTTACACAACGATAAAGCAAGGGTGGGTAGTATTGTTACGCTTAATTTTTCATCAGCAAGGGAATTGGATAATATTGTTGTATCTATTGCTGGTCATAGCGTAATTGCTTCTCCGGTTGGAGGTAACTACAATTGGACAGCACAACATACAATGCAATTGTCAGATATTGAGGGAATTATTCCATTTACTATTGATTTTACTGATATGCCCGAGAATGTAGGTACTCGGGTAACTGAACTTACATTCGGAGGACCTAATGTTACATTTGATAAAACTGATCCCGAGCTTAACGCCGTTACCATTACCTCTAACAACACGCCGCATCCCGAGATGGTTGGCAATGGTGGTGTTGTAACCCTCTCCATTACTGGATCCGAGAATATTGTGGTCACCAGCGTTACCATTGCTGATAATACTGGTGACGTGTCAATAAATGGAACGGGCAAAAACTGGACTGCAACATACACTATGGATGCAGATTCATACGATAATGGCGTGGTTACATTCTCCATTAGCTATAAGGATTTGGCCGAGAATGCTGGGGAGGATGTTACCGCCATCACACACGGTAGTAACGTTACCTTCGATAAGACTCCCCCAGCGGCAAAGGCTATTTCAATTGCTTCGAATAACAGCACAAATACTCTTGCCAAGGTGGGTGATGTGGTGACCGTGGTTTTCACCGCCGATAATTCAGAGAATATCGAAAACGTGGTGGTGAAAATTAATGGCAAGAATGCCGTTGTTACCGACATAACCGATTACACCTGGACTACTCAGTACACCATGTCCAGCACCGATTCGGAAAATAGTGGAGATCCATTACCATTTACAATTAGCTTTACCGATTACGCAGGAAATTCAGGATCATATAATTCAACCTCCGCTACTCACACCGGATCAGTTACCTTCGACAAAACGCCTCCAGAGTTTAGTGGTGTTTCCATTGCTTCGAACAACGCGAATAGCAGTCTGGCTAAGCCGGGCAATTTGATTACGCTTACCTTTACCTCCTCCGAGGTTGTTACCATCACCTCAGCATCCATAGCAGGAAATGCCGTTACCCCAATCAGTGATGGTGGCGCGGGTCTTGTTTGGACCGCCACATACACCATGCAGAGCACCGACAATAACGGCACTGTTTCATTCCTGATTAATTATGCGGATGCGGCAGGCAACCCGGGTGCAACTGTAACCACAACCACCGATGCCACTGCAGTTGTATTCGATAAAACGGCGCCATCCAAACCTGGAACGCCCGATATGGATAATGCTAGTGATACCGGTATTTCAAATACCGATAATATCACCAGCGTTGTAAGGCCAACCTTTAGCGGATCGGCTGAGCCAAATTGTACCATATCTATTTTCAGCAGCGCGCAGGCGTTGACGCAAACCACCACATCGGATGGGAGTGGAGACTGGTCGATATCCCTTTCGGTTGATTTAACCGAGGTGACGCATGGCATTACCGTTACCGCCACCGATGCCGCAGGCAATGAGAGCGTGGCTTCAAACCCGCTTAGCGTTACCATTGATAAAACTGCACCCGATGCTCCGCAGTCGCTTGATTTGGATGCCGCCTCCGATACAGGTATTTCGGATACCGATAATATCACCAGCGATAACACTCCCACCATTAATGGAAATGCCGAAGTGGGCTCAACGGTTAAGCTCTACAATGGGGCAACGCAGCTAGGTAGCGCCGTAACCGATGGTACAGAGAACTGGAGCATTACTTCATCAACCCTTGCCGATGGAACTTATAGCTTAACGGCTACCGCTACCGATGCGGCAGGTAATGTAAGCGTTTTGTCAGTTGCTTTAGGTATTACAATTGATCCCCAGGCACCAGCCAAACCGAGTACCCCCGATTTAACCTCCGATACAGGAGTCAGCAATACCGATAATACAACAAGTAACACCACTCCTGAATTTCAGGTTACAGCCGAGGCTGGCTCAACGGTAAAACTATTTAGCAATGTACAGGGTGAGATTGGCAGCGGTGTAACCGATGGCACGGGTGCTTGGACCCTAACGGCTAGCACGGCCCTTTCGGAGGGCAACCACAGCATCACTGCTACGGCCACCGATGTGGCTGGTAATGTTAGTCTTGTTTCTTCTGCGCTATCCATTACCATTGATAAGACGCCGCCTGCTGCACCAATTACTCCCGATTTGGATCCGGCCTCTGATAGCGGAACATCCGATAGTGATAACAACACCAACGTGGTTAGGCCAACATTTACAGGCACCGCCGAAACTTACGCAACCGTCGAGATATTTAGTGGTGCCGTAAAAGTAGGAGAGGGAACCGCAAATATATTTGGTATTTGGAGCATAACCATTACTAGCGATTTAACAGATGGAGCTAGGGTTATTACCGCAAAGGCCACCGATGCTGCGGGTAATGTTAGCGAAACATCTGCCAGCTTATCCATTACCATCGACACCCAAAAGCCAGTAACTCCCCCTGCTCCAGTTTTGGATGATGCATCGAATACCGGCTCTATCGCCGATAATATCACCGCTGATACAACACCCACTTTTACTGGGAATGCTGAGAATGATGCTATTGTAAAACTCTACGTAAATGGCGTGGAGAATGGAAATACAATTGCAACAGGTGGGGCTTGGGCTATTACAACCACTGCGCTTACCGATGGGGCAAAGAGCATTACCGTAACTGCCACCGATTTGGCTGGTAATGTTAGCGACGCATCTTCTGCGCTTGAGGTAATAATTGATGCAACCGCTCCCGCTGCACCCTCTAAACCCGACCTGACTGATGCCTCCGATACGGGAGCATCAAATACCGATAACGCCACAAGTGTTACAATACCCGTATTCTCTGGTACGGCCGAAAAGGGTTCAATTGTTAGCCTGTATAGCAACGTGAATGGCTCAATAGGATCAGCAACCGCTGATGGCACAACAGGTGAGTGGACAATAACTGCTACTGCTCTTGCCGAGGGCAATCATAGCATTACTGCTACCGCAACCGATGCGGCTGCCAATGTGAGCACCGTTTCCGCAGCGCTTTCAATCACCATCGATATTACCGATCCAGCTGCTCCTATTATTACAGGAATTACTGAGGATACCGGTGCTAGCAATTCCGATGGGGTTACCAAGGATAACACACCTACTTTACAAGGAACATCAGAGGCGAATGCGCTGATTAGGGTTTCTGTTGATGGTGTAACCTATGAAACCAATGCAAACAGCAGTGGAGTTTGGAGTTATACT
Source organism: Tenuifilaceae bacterium (assembly GCA_034003245.1). Classification (GTDB taxonomy): domain Bacteria; phylum Bacteroidota; class Bacteroidia; order Bacteroidales; family Tenuifilaceae; genus Perlabentimonas. Next base: position 27,210 of record JAVEYY010000032.1, on the reverse strand, counting down.
CTGGCAACTTTGGATGATGGAGATTATGCTATTACAGCAATGGCTGTTGATGCAGCTGGAAATGAGAGTGGCTTTTCATCAGGTTATAACATTACGATTGATACTGCTACACCAAATGCCCCATCTATTACTGGAATAACTGATGATACCGGAAGGGATAATGCCGATGGAATAACCAGTGATCAAAACCTTATCATCAATGGAACGTCAGAGGTTAATGCTTTTATTGATGTTTACATTGGTGGGGCACTTGTTGGGTCTACTACGGCTGATGGTGGCGGTGACTGGAACTTCGATCACTCCAGCACTACATTGGCAGCTGGCAGCAAAACACTTACCGCGAGGGCTACCGATAATGCTGGGAATATAAGTGTTGTTTCTGCTGATTATGCAGTTGTTGTTGATATCACAGCACCCAACGCACCAGTAGTAACATCAATTTTAGATGATACAGGGTTAAGTGCTTCCGATGGTATAACAACCGATCAAACTCTAACGGTAAACGGTATTTCTGAGCCTAACGCCTTGGTAGATATCAACATTGACGGTACCTATATATCTACAGTTTTGTCTACTGGTACTGGTAGTTGGACTTACGATCATAGTTCAACCCCACTTTCTGAGGGTAGCCATACTATTTCAGCAACGGCAACCGATGTTGCTGGTAATGTAAGCTCAACATCTGCAAATTATTCTGTCGTAATTGACAAAACCAGCCCAACGGTTGTCCTTTCTGATAACCATTCTGATGCCATTGTGCGACACGGCGAAATGGTGACAATCACGGCCACTTTCGCCGAGGGTGCAGGGATCGACGAGGTTAATAAGCCTCAGATCACCATTGGTGCTCTGGTTACGGATGCGGAGATGACCATGGTCTCGAACCTGATCTGGCGCTACGTGTGGACTGTGCCAGCAGGTGCTGAGAATAATGGCGATGTAACCGTTAGCGTATCCGCCACCGACGTGGCAGGCAACGCCAATACGCCGGCAACGGGTAAAACATCTTACACGGTCGACAACACCCAGCCCACGGCTGTCCTCACGGATAATCACGACGATGCCATCGTGATGGGTGGTGAAACAGTGGAGATTACGGCCACCTTCAGCGAGATGGTGAACACCCCCAAGATCACCATAGGCGGTTTAGTGCTATCGCAGGACATGAGCGGGGCAGGCAGCGTGTGGACGTACGTCTGGACCGTGCCCGCCGACCACAACGGGACAGTGAGCGTGAGCGTATCCGCCACCGACATAGCGGGCAACGCCTGCACGGCGGCAACCGGAAAAACCTCTTTCACTGTAGATAATGTACAGCCAACCGTTGTCCTCTCCGATAGCCATGCTGATGCCATTGTGAAGAACGGTGAAGTAATCACAATATCGGCCACCTTCACCGAGGCCAACGGGATGGTTGAGGATACCAAGCCCCAGATCACCATTGGCAGTAATACCCACGAAATGATAAAGTCTACCAATCTGGTTTGGACCTACGAGTGGACGGTGAGCGAGGCTAGCGATGGGCTGATCACCGTGAGCATCACGGCTAGCGACGTGGCGGGTAACCCCAATGCTGCGGCTACTGGAATAACTTCTTATACTGTAGATAATACTTTCCCATCGCTTACCTCGGTTAGCATTTCATCTAATCATTCAAACGCTGATAGGGCTAAGGCAGGAAGTGTTATTACCGTTAACTTCACATCTTCCGAAACTATTCAGAGTGTAACTGCTACAATTCTTGGAAATGTTGCTAATGTTAGCAATGTGGGTGGTAATATGTGGAAAGTAACGTACGCTGTAATTGGTGATGAGACTGCAGAGGGTGTTGATAAGGTTGTTGATTTTCAGATTGATTATGAGGATGTTGCCGGTAATGCAGTCGGCGCTACGAGCTCCGATATATCCGATGGTAGCAGCGTAACGCTCGATATCACTAAGCCAGTACTTAGTCCAGTGACAATATTCTCAGATCATACTCCGCACCCGGAAAAGGCGAGAATTGGTAGCCTTGTTACAGTTGAGTTTACTTCAGATGAGCCCATTGAGGGGGTTTCTGCCACAATTAATTCAGTTAATGCAAGTGTTGAATCTGTGCTAGGCGAAACAAACAAATGGCGCGCATTCTACTATATGCGATCGGTAGATATACACAATACAAACGTAGCGTTTACCATTAACTACAAAGATTTAGCTGGAAACTCAGGTTTACAGCAGACTGCTGTAACCGACGTAAGCCTAGTTGCTTTCGATAAGGTTAAGCCAACATTTACCCAAGTTCGCATTTACTCAAACAATACAACATCAACAGCCTATGCCGTAAATGGAAATACTGTTTTCATAGAGTTTACTACCATCGAGGATGTGGAAATACCTTCGGTTACCATAAATGGAGTGGCTGCAACCTCCATTACTGGCGGGTCCACTACTTGGGTGGCTTCAAGAGAACTGATAGCTGGTGAGAGTGAGGGAGTAATTCCCTTTTCCATCGATGTTATAGATTTTGCCGGAAACGAATCGCTTACCCGTTATACAACAACCGATGCCTCTAGCGTTACTTTCGATGATCAAGAGCCCAACATAACGGCCATATCGGTGGCTTCAGGTGTTTATAAGGTGGGTGATATTGTGTCGGTATTTATTCAAGCTGATAATAATAGCTATGTTGGTGTTAAAGTTGAGGTTAACGGAAAGGGTCAAACTCTAGAAAACAATAACAACAATACCTACTCCATTAGCTATTTAGTTGAGGAAGAAGATAATGATGTTGTCAATTCGGGAAGTCTGCCTGTTAATATTGTACTTAGGGATAATGCAGGCAATATCGCCACCCGAACAGCTGCCGTAACCACTAGCGGAAAGATTACTGTTGATGCCAATACGCCTCAAATTCAATCGGTAACCAGCACTGCCGAGGATATTGGCTCGCTGCTTGTTGGCGATCAGATAATCTTTACTGTTTCCCCAGCAGTTGCTGAGGAGGGATTGTTAATAAATCCATCCACCTACAACACCAAACCGATAAGCTGGAGTACTACTGATGGGGGAATTAACTACACTGCAACCTATACTGTTCAAGAGGGCGACCCAACCCGGGAAGCTCCTTTGCAATTGGGCTCTGTTGCAATTACCGATCAGGCTGGTAATATCAGCTCTTCGTATAGTTATACTCAGATCGAAAAATCAATCTACGCAACTAGCCCAACCGCTCTAATAAAGGGTACAACAACCAAGTGCGATTACGGTCAGCTAGTTCCAGTTCGCTTCGAGTTCACTGGTTATGCTCCATTCCAGCTGCAGTACAGCGACGGGGGAGATGTGTTCGATGTTGCCGACATTGACGATTATTTCTACGAAATTAAGGTTGAGCGGGGCACATATTCGCTGGTTAAACTAACCGATGCCAAGGGGAATATCACCACAAGTGCACTCCAAAATGCGGTGATTACCGTTAATCCTTTACCTTCAATTACTCTTAGTATTCTTGGTTCACCCTTTAATGTCAACGAGGAGCGTGTTCTCTTAACCGATTTTGCAACACCTTCCGGCGGGAATTTTTCGGGAGAAGGGGTTACAACCATAGGCTATTTCTACCCCAGCATGGTTGAATTAGAGGGAAATGAGAAAAACGTACCGATTACCTATACGTATATCGATGGCAATGGATGTACAAATTCTGCCACTCAGAATGTTGTCGTATCAACTGGAGGAGCATATATTGAGGGTTTTACAGTATCGAGTGTTTACTGTCAGTACAATGAGCCATTTGTTGTAGAGGGTAAAAACCCTAACAGCATAATTGGCTGGTTCTCTCTGGCTGGTGCCGATCAGGGTTGGGTTGATAATGGCGACAATACCCTCACCTTATCACCCGGGTTTTTAAAAGCAGGCGATTACTCCCTTAAGTATCGTTATGAGGATGGAGGAACAACTTTTGAAGCATCCAAAACCTTTACCATCGATTCAGTGGGTTCACAGATCGATTTCGGACAGCTTCTGGATCAGTATTGCGCCGATGCCGGTGTGGTCAGCTTGCAGGCAACAGGTTTATTCCCGTTGGGAGGTACTGGATACTTTAATGGACCAACCCCCGGTTTTAACCCGGCTACTGCAGTTTTCGAACCCTCAAAGGTTTCCAAGTTTGACGAAACGTACACAATTACCTATCATTATATTACCCCGCTGGGTTGTAGCTCCGATACTATTCGGAAAAACGTTAGGGTAAATGCTCTTCCCGTGATTAACTTTACCCTTCGCGACAACTACAATTCTGATGAAGATCCAGTAACGCTTTCGGGAGTTCCGGGTGGATCGTTTAGCGATAATCAGGGTATTATTGTCAACAATATTCTTTATCCTAGCCGCACAACACCAGGGTTTATTAATGTTACCCTGAATTATACGCAGGATGTTACCGGGTGTAGTAATACCCTAACCAAGCAGACGCGCATAAGAAAGGCAACAGAGACTATTCAAGGCTTAGAGAATGTTTACTGTTACTCAAACGATACCCTAGATATAAGCACCCAGGTGGTCGATGATCCCACAATTGTTGGGCAGTTCTACAGCGCAAAGGGAGCAATTGTTTCAACGGGAGTAAACTCAGCCCGTTACAGCATAGTCGATGCCGGAAACGGAACCGATGTGATCACCTTTAGGTATAACGTAGGATCAACACCCTACGAAATTAGCAAAGCTGTGCTAATCGACTCCATTGGGCCAGTTACCATAACCAACTTGCTTGAGGACTACTGTGCCGATGCCATGCCAATTAGTATTAGCGGATATCTCGATAATCCACCGCAGGGCTCTCGTACCATTTCGTACTCTGGAACCATTGCCGCTTTCGATGTGGCCTCGGGAGGTATTGCCACTTTATCGCCTTCCCTCGAAAATCCAGGCGACTACGCAGTAACGTTTAAGTTCACCTCAGCGCAGAGTGGTTGTAGCCGCGATACAACTTACGGCCTTACCATTCATCCATTGCCAGTTGTTGTTGTCGATTTTCCGGAGTATTACAGCATCGATGCCGAGCCCCTTGTGCTCGAGGGCTCTCCTGTTGGTGGCACTTTCTCGGCTTTAAAGGGTGTTTCAGGTAATGAGTTTTTACCCGCACTTGCTGGCCCAGGACTAATGACAATTACCTATCGTGTGCAGGATGTGCATGGTTGCGTAAACACTGCACAGGATGGGGTAACCGTAGTGGGAGCCGATGCGGTCATTAGCGGTTTACCAGCCTTTACCTGTATCGATTCTCAGCCCTTTACAATTACAGGCTCTTCAAACAACGGGCTAGCAGGCGAATTTGTGGGTAAAGGAATTCGGGATAAGCAGGAAAATTCAGCTGTGTTCGATCCGATACAGGCCGGAAAGGGTGTTCACACCATTACATATAAATATCTTTTTGAAGGCGATGGAACCACTGAACTGTTTATTACCCGAAATATTGAGGTTGATAGCTTGGGTGTAGTGGAGTTCTTTGAACTCGACAACCAGTATTGCTTCAATAATGCCGGTAGAAGGATTTCTGCGTTGCCTGTTGGCGGTACCTTTAAGGTGGAGAACTATCTAATAAATAATGTTTTCAATCCAAGTAATGCAAGAACCGATACCTTGAACCCGATTACCTATACGCTTACTAATCCCCTGTCGGGTTGCTCAATCACAGGTATTAAAGATGTGGTGGTTAACCCTGTGCCCAACATCAACTTTTTCCTCGACGATCCCTGTTCCGACTTGAGCAGTGAACCCGTACGATTTAAGAATACAACAACATCTGTCGACCCAGTGGTTGAGTGGATGTGGCGATTCGAGACAAACGGATCAATTACCTCCGGTGATTTTGAGCCCAGTTATATCTACTCAACCTCAGGCTCCAAGGAGGTTACTTTGATGGCAAAAACCGATAAGGATTGTAGCATCGAACGAACATCCATAGTTTACGTGGGACTAATTCCTAAAGCCACTTTTACCTGGCGCAATGAGTGCCTTACTGGCGAGGAGACAGTTTTCACCAGCACCAGCGATCCTACAAACCTGGTGCGGTACCGCTGGTTGTTCGACAACGAGACCATACTCGAGGGAGGCGTAGATCACCGGAGCGTAAACCACACCTTTGCTCAGGTTGGCAATCATAATGTGGAAATGGTGATTGAATCGGGCGATGGTTGTCTCGATACCATCCAAAAGCAGGTGCTTATCCAGCCATATATCCAGCTGGCCGATCTGCCAAATATGGTATACTTCGACAATTTCGAGGGTGAAGAGGTTACCTGGGATGCACGACCTATTGTTGAGAATCAGTTTAGCAGCTGGTTGTTTGGCCCACCCAATGGTGCGGTAATCAATACAGCTGCATCGGGAGTGAATGCTTGGTATACACAGGTTGATAATCAGCAGATAGAGCGCTCGCAAGTACTTAGCCCTTGCTTCGATCTTCGAAGCCTCGAGAAACCCATGCTCAAGTTTAACCTGTGGTCCTCCTCCTACCAGGGTAGGGACGGAGCTGTGTTGCAGTACGATCTCGACGGGAAGGACGAATGGGCCGTACTGGGTGAGATTGACGATGGAATTAACTGGTACAACAATACCATTGAGAGTTTACCCGGTGATCAGCTGTTGGGGTGGAGTCATACCTCTATGACCGATTGGGTTAGCGCCCGTATAAGCCTCGATGAGATAAAAGACGCCTCCAATGTCCGTTTTAGAATTGCCTACGCCACCAATAAGTTCTTCAACCCAACTCCTTACGATGGAATTGCATTCGACGACTTCTGGATTGGCAACCGTGAGCAGAATCTGTTATTGGAGTATTTTACAAATGCTACGCTTGCCGAATTGGCTCAGCCTAATACCGGAATGTATGATCTGGAGCAGCAGAATGCGCTCGATGTAGTCCCTGTTCACTACCACACATCCAGGCCCAGTGGCGATCCTATGCATAGCTTATTTCCCTCTGGAATTGCATCCCGACAGTTCTTCTATGGGGTTTCCGCAATTCCTTACGCACTTGTCAACGGATTACAACCGTTTGGTTTTTCAACCTTTGGCGAAAATCAAACCACTGTTAATGTTGAACAGCTTAAGGATCCTGAAATGATGATAAGCGTTAGCGGTTCGGCGGGCACTTCAATTAGTCTCTCGGTTGATGTTACCTCATTGGTTCCCATTGTCGATCAGGAATTGGTTCTTTACGCTATTATTGTTCAAAAGGAGTATGCTACCCAGGATTTGATAAACGGCCAGTCTATTTTCTATAATGTTGTCAGGGGTATTATACCCGACCCTGTTGGTACTAAATTGGCTTCCTCTTGGGTTGCTGGCCAAATGGAAACGATTCATATCACTGGTCAACTCCCATCAGGCGTGTCCAATGCCGAACTTCGTGCGGTTGTATTCGTGCAGAATATTCAAACCCGAAGGGTTTATCAGGTTGGGGTGGTTGATGTGGGTAGCATTACCTCGGTTGGGCGTCTCGACGAGCCTTTTGCTGTCAATCTATTCCCCAATCCAGCAACAACCCTTGTACGCCTGGTAAGCCCACAGGTTGTTGAGCATGCCATCCTGCTTGATGTTTCGGGCAGAACGATCAGGGTAATTAACCCCAACTCGCTACAGTTCGAAATTCCGGTGGGTGATCTAAAACCAGGATTGTATATTATTAGATTTAAGAGTTCCTCAGGGTACTCTACGGCTAAGTTTATTAAACAGTAAAGGGTTGGTTCTCCAAAACACTGACAGGGTTTTAAAACCCTGTCAGTGTTTTGGCTATTGTTACGGGTTATATTAGCCAATTATCATTATCTTTGACCTATCTCTAATCATTTGCCCATATGCCCATTGCATATCTTACCCGTCGCGAACGGTTCTCTGCTGCTCATAGGCTTTTCTCCCCAGAACTATCGGAGAGCGAAAACTTCGATGTTTATGGCAACTGCTCGCACCCCAATTGGCATGGCCATAACTACGAACTGTTTGTCACTGTTAAAGGCGAGGTGAACCCCAAAACTGGTTACGTCCTCAATCTAAAGGCGCTTAGCAACATCATCAGGGATAAAGTGATCGAAAAGATAGACCATCGAAATATCAACGTTGATGTTGAGTTTATGCAAGGCCTTATCCCCACCACCGAGAACCTTGTGATTGCCATTTGGGAGTGTCTGCAGGCTGATGTCGAAGGGTTAGGCGCAACGCTCCATAAGATAAAGCTGCAGGAAACCGAGAATAACTTTGTGGAGTATATGGGCGAATAGCAAGTCTCCACGCCTTTTGAGGCCGTCGATAGCTGAGCCGTTGCTATTTTTTCTCCTTTTTCCCCCATTGCTTAATCTATTATACTATTTTTGTGGTATCCAACTTTTTATTTGACTGAAGAGTGGTGGTTGGGCTCTGAGCCTAATCTGCCCTGAGGTTTGATTCACATTAAAATTAATTTATCATGGTTACCGTAAATAATGGCGCGTCGACAAACGAGAATGAAGGCTACGAGAAGGTAGAACGCTGGAACGAGGAAACTACGCTTAAGCTGGCCGAACACTATAAAGGGATACTCGAATTGCTGGGCGAGGACGTGAACCGCGAGGGGCTGCTCGATACCCCCATGCGCGTGGCAAAGGCAATCCAGTTTCTAACCCACGGGTACTATGTCGATCCTGCTGCCATAATCGAGTCGGCCAAATTTAAGGAGGATTACCGTCAGATGGTGATCGTTAAGGATATCGAGATCTACTCCATGTGCGAGCACCATATGATTCCCTTTTACGGGAAAGCGCACGTAGGGTATATCCCCAATGGCTACATCACGGGACTAAGTAAAATTGCCAGGGTGGTTGAGGCGTTTGCCCGTAGGCTTCAGGTGCAGGAGCGCCTTACCGTTCAAATTCGCAATTGCATTCAGGATAACCTTAATCCCCTTGGCGTTGCTGTGGTTATTGAAGCTGGTCATATGTGTATGCAGATGCGTGGAGTGCAGAAACAGAACTCGGTAACCACCACATCGGCGTTCACGGGAATTTTCCTTTCTGAAACCAAAACCCGTGAAGAGTTTATGCATTTAATCGGCACTAAGCTGCACTAATTTTTTTCGAGTTTCCCCTCACATTTTCATAAACAAAAAAAGGTGCGATTGTGTGTCGCACCCTTTTTTTCAATAAGTTAATTTTTAGTCGAACTTGTGCAGCAGCAGCTCTAAAATCTGCTTGCCGGCCAGTGATACGGGTGATCCCGGCCCAAATATTGCAGCAACTCCCTGATCGTATAGGTACTTGTAATCCTGTGCAGGGATAACACCTCCGCAAATTACCATAATATCCTCACGACCTAGCTTCTTGAGTTCTTCCATTACCTGTGGGACAAGCGTTTTGTGGCCTGCAGCAAGACTAGATACACCAAGAACATGCACATCGTTCTCGACAGCTTGCCTGGCAGCCTCGGCTGGGGTTTGGAATAGAGGTCCGATATCCACATCGAAACCTATATCGGCATAGCCTGTGGCTACAACCTTAGCGCCACGGTCGTGACCATCCTGACCCATCTTGGCAATCATTATGCGGGGCTGACGACCTTCGAGTTTAGCAAACTTCTCGCATAGCTCGCGAGCTTGGGCAAATACTTTATCATCCATAGCTTCTGCTGAATAAATTCCAGAAATTGAGCGGATCACCGCTTTGTAACGACCAGCCACCTTCTCGCAGGCATCGGAAATCTCGCCAAGGGTAGCTCTAAGCTTAACCGCTTCAACCGAAAGTTCCAGAATATTCCCTTCGCCTGTTTCGGCGCAGCGGGTAATGGCTGCAAGGGCTGCTTGAACCTTAACCTCATCGCGGTTGGCGCGTAGCTCCTTTAAGCGGCGAATCTGGCTCTCGCGTACGGCAGTATTGTCTACATCGAGAATCTCAATGGGATCCTCCTTATCAAGGCGATACTTATTTACTCCAACAATGATATCGCGACCCGAGTCGATGCGGGCCTGTTTGCGGGCAGCTGCCTCCTCAATACGCATCTTGGGGATACCGGTTTCAATGGCCTTGGCCATTCCGCCCAACTGTTCAACCTCCTCGATTAGCGCCCAGGCCTTATGCGCAATCTCGTGGGTAAGCTGCTCCACGTAGTACGAGCCAGCCCAGGGGTCAACCGCACGGCAAATGTCGGTCTCCTCCTGCAGGTAAATCTGCGTGTTACGGGCAATACGTGCCGAGAAATCGGTTGGTAGCGCAATGGCCTCGTCCAGCGCGTTGGTGTGCAAACTTTGGGTGTGACCCAGCGCAGCGGCCATGGCCTCAATGCATGTGCGAGCCACGTTGTTAAAGGGATCCTGCTCGGTTAAGCTCCATCCCGATGTTTGGCTGTGCGTGCGCAGCGCAAGCGACTTGGGATTCTTTGGGTTGAACTGCTTCACAATCTTAGCCCACAGCAAGCGAGCGGCACGCATCTTGGCAATCTCCATAAAGTGGTTCATTCCTATAGCCCAGAAGAACGATAGGCGAGGGGCAAAGGCATCGATATCGAGGCCAGAGTTAACGCCTGTGCGAAGGTACTCAAGTCCATCGGCCAGGGTATAGGCCAGCTCAATGTCGGCAGTGGCACCAGCCTCCTGCATGTGGTATCCCGAGATGGATATGCTGTTGAACTTCGGCATGTTCTTGGCGGTGTACTGGAAGATATCGGCGATAATCTTCATGGAGAATTCGGGTGGGTATATGTATGTATTACGCACCATAAATTCCTTCAGAATATCATTTTGTATTGTTCCAGCCAGCTGGTCGAGAGTTGCGCCCTGCTCCAAAGCAGCACCAATGTAGAATGCCATAATTGGTAACACAGCACCGTTCATGGTCATCGATACCGACATCTTATCAAGGGGGATTCCGTCGAAAAGGATTTTCATATCCTCAATGGAGTCAATGGCCACTCCGGCCTTACCCACATCGCCCACAACGCGGGGGTGATCGCTATCGTAGCCGCGGTGAGTGGCCAGGTCGAATGCCACCGATAGTCCCTTTTGGCCTGCGGCCAGATTGCGGCGGTAGAACGCGTTCGACTCCTCGGCGGTTGAAAAACCTGCGTACTGGCGAACAGTCCAGGGTTTATTCACATACATGGTGCTGTATGGGCCGCGCAGGTAGGGAGAGATACCGGCAGCGTAATTCAGATGCTCCATATTCTCCAAATCGGCCTTGCTGTAAACGGGCTTCACAGCAATCTGCTCAGGGGTAACAAACCCTTCGTGCGAAGCCTTAACCTCACCCGCGGCGTACTCCTGATCGATGTTTATCTTTTTGAAATCTGGTTTCATTGTATTCGTTTTTTAAAATATTCAACACAGAGACACTGAGGCACAGAGATTATAATTCTCCATTTATTCTTCTTCGAATGCCTTGTTTTAGGATAGGTTCGTTGAAGTTGATAAGTAAACCTAACTTATGACCCGAAAGCTTCAGGTAGGTAACCAGCTGTACTTCATGGACAGGGAGAATTATTTCAACTGCTTTTAGTTCAACTACCAGTTTATCCTCAACCAGTATATCTATTCTAAAAGATTTATCAAGTAGGTTCTCCTTGTAAATAATTGGCAACTTAGCTTGAGGAACAAATGATATTCCTCTTATTCTTAGCTCCTCACAGAGGCAATGCTGATAAACCGATTCCAACAAGCCAGGACCAAGTTCCCTGTGAACATCAATTGCTGCTGCAATTACTTTTTCGGTTAGCTTATTGTATTCGGCCAATGACATATCCCTCTGTGTCTCCGTGTCTCTGTGTTTACTTTATATTCAACATCTCCTGATAACCCTTTAGGGTTTCGAGTACATTGCTCTTAACGCTGATGAAGTTGGTTATGCCGCTGGCCTCGAGGGCTACCTTGCAGGCGGGCTCGCCGGCCACCACAAATATGGCTTTGCCATTTATCTTCGCGAATGCCTCGGTTGCAAGCGTTTCGTACTCCTCGTCCGATGAGCAGATCACCACTATATTCGATTTAGCATCGAGTGCGGCCCTAACACCCTCATCGATGGTTTTAAACCCAATATTGTCGATTACCTCGAATCCTGCACAGGCAAAGAAGTTGCAGCTAAACTGTGCACGTGCTCTGCGGAATGCTAGGTTGCCCAGGGTTAGCATGAACACTTTGGGTCGCTTGCCCGAGGCATCGGTACGGAAGCGGAGTTCCTCCATGGCCTGCGACTCGCGGTACTGTGCAAGTGGTTCGCAAATGGCATCGGCGGGTTTAACTGCTTCGGCCTTTTTAACGGTATCCATCCTAACAACCTTTGTATCGGCCACCTCGCCAAAGTTGGGGTACTGGTTGGTTCCCAGTACGGTTTGCCTGCGGGTGGCAATGTTTGCCTCGCGTTTGGTGGCAACCGCCTTAATCTCACTTTGGATAAATCCTTTGGTGAATGCCTCCACGTAGCCGCCCATATCTTGAACCTTGAGGAACAGATCCCAGGCATGTTTTATAATCGATTGGGTGAGGGTTTCGATGTAGTAGCTGCCAGCTGCCGGGTCGGCCACTTTATCGAAGTAAGCCTCCTCCTTAATAACAATCTGCTGATTGCGTGCAATCCTTTCGGAGAATGCTGCTTGCTTTTGATAGGGAGCATCGAATGGCAGAACCGTTAAGCTGTGAACGCCGCCTAGCACTGCCGACATCGATTCGGTGGTGGTTCGGAGCATATTTACGTAGGGGTCGTAAACCGTTTTGTTCCAGCTCTCGTTTACAGCATGAATGCAAATCGCCGACTGCTCCATGCATCCGTAAGCCTCGGCAATTTTTGCCCAGAGGAAACGGGCTGCCCTAAACTTGGCAATCTCCATAAAGTAGCTGGGGCCAATGGCAAGGGTGAATTTCATCTTCTGAAAAACCTCCTCGGGTTTTACGCCCTGTTCGGCAAGCCAGTCGATATACTGTGTAGCCATGGCCATGGCAAAAGCCAGTTCCTGAACGGCTGTTGCTCCCGCATTGCGGAATATGTCGCCACGAACAGCAATAAGTTTGAATTGAGGAAGTTCGCGCCCAACCTCAATCACCTCTTTAGTTCTGCCTGCAGCTGTTTTGGCATCGATGGCGAATTTGCCGTTTAGGCTAAATGCAGCAAGGGGGCTGTAGTTAAACGAGCCCTTAGCCGCAGAGCTTCCTTTCCCAGATTCATTAAGATGCTTAATTAGCAAGGGTAGGATTTTTCGCGATTTGCAATCGGCCTCAAAATTTACCTCAGTTTTATTGATATCGATGCCATTTAAGAGTTTGGCAAAGTCTTCGGTGGTGTGCTCGCAGTCGCAATTAATAACAAAGCCAATCGACTCAACACCTCTGATCGAAAGTGCATCCACCGCTTTGGTGTTTGCTTCGGTAAAGTTGCATGCATTAAAATCCTGCCTCACCAACCAGTTGTTGGCTGATGGGTTTGTGCCACGAATGTAAGGGAAACTGCCCGGCAAAGCATGGGCGTTCTTTACTGCTTCCAGATCCTCGGCGCGATAGTAGGGCCTAACGCTAAAACCCTCCATGGTTTTCCAAACCAGCTTTTTATCGTAATCAGCGCCCTTTAGATCCTTGTTTATTACCTCTTCCCACTCGGCTGTTGAAACCGGAGGGAATTCGGTGAAAAGCCTAGAATCACTTTTGTTTTCTGCCATAACGTGTGTTGTTTGATTTAGAATCGAGTGGCAAATTTACAAACTAATAGCATTTTAGATGTTGACAACCATCAATAATTGGCTTAGAGTGTTGTCAAGCATATTAGCAACATTTCGATAGATTGCCAGAGTGCCGCGGGTGGATAAACAAGAGTGGTCTTTAATAATAGTCTTTAAAGCAAAAAAGGGATTATAGGATAATAAAATGTCTCACCTTTTATCCTCGCTTTTGCCAAATGGCATCCAAACTCCAATTAGGCCGGGTAATCCAACGTTTATTATCCAAAGAACGATACTAGCCGTTGCAATACCCATAGCATTTGGCCAAATGGCTCCAATAAAGTGTAGTCCAAAACCCACCCTAAAGCCCAACTCTGCAACGGAGATTGAGGGGATCACACTCGCCAAGAGGTATGAGATAAATATTGCTGGATATAACTCCGATGCGTTACCCGTAAATCCGAAAAAGATAAGCAGCAGAACCAACTGTGAGGAGAATATGGTATAACGAAAAATACTCAGCAAAACGATCTTAAGTATTTGTAGACGATCTATTTTGATAATTAGCGATTCGTTTTTTAAAAGCGAACTAAATAGTTTTTTACTTTGAACCCAGGTTGCAATTCTCTTAAATCGGAAAATTACAAAAAGCGTTAATGCAAGCGATGCTAAAACAAGCATCCCCATAGTAATTGATTTAATAGAGATTTCGCTGTAGAAGTCTATTCCATACCATGCAACAAGTCCTATTAAACCAAAAAGTATAGTGGCTAGCTGTTGACTCATTGAGCACACAATTGCCATGGCTGCCCCACGAGTCCTGAATTCGGGGTTGAGCATTGCAACTCTCCCAACTGGGTCGCCCATACGATTAGGGGTAAACAAACCAATGCCTGCACCGTAAAGAACTACTTTTAGTGCTTCGGAAAATGAAGGTTGATAAATTCTACGTATAACAATCCTCCATTTTTGGGTTTCAACTAACCAGTTGAGCGACGTAAGCAGAATGGCCAAAGCCAGAAAATATGAATTACCAAACGAAAAAATGGATATATCTATATCACGATTTTCAAATAGTTTAAAGCCCACATATCCATAAGCAGCAGCTATCGCTACAAAATATATGTATCGTTTGTGCTTTATCATTCGCATTGCATTTGGATATGGAATGGCTAATTTAGCATAATTCCCATAAACACAGCATCAATGAGGGAATTCATATTTTTTTCATAATTTTACTTTTGTAAATCATAAACTAAACCCAATGCAAAGATTCCTCTTTACACTGGTTGTGCTAGCGATGGTATTTTCCTGTACTAGTAGAAAAAAGTCGGGGAGTGATGATTTTGGAGGAGTGCTAATAGTTTCGCATAAAACCGACAACACGGTTTACTTCATTAACCGCGAAACTGGCTATACTCTTAAGGTTCTTGAAACTGGACTTGAACCCCACGAGGTTGAAGTTTCGGATGATGGAACCATTGCTGTGGTTTGTAACTACGGGAATCGCGAGGTTGCCGGTAATACGCTATCGGTATACGATATTAAAGCGGCGGCTTTGCTTAGAACCATTGACTTGGGCGAGCATACCCGTCCGCATGGAATGCAGTGGATTGCCGGTACGCAAAAAATGCTGGTTACGGCCGAGAGCACCAACAACCTACTTGTGGTTGATGTGGCCAAAGGCCAGGTAGAACGAGCCATTGGCACCGAGCAACCCGTTTCGCATATGGTGGCCGCAAATATTGATTTTACGGTTGCCTTTGTACCTAGCATTCGCACGGGATATGTTACTGTTATCGATTTGGTGGGCGATAGTATAATTGCCCAGGTGTACTCGGGCAAAGGCGCAGAAGGGGCTGCCGTTTCGCCCAATGGCAAGGAGCTGTGGGTTACCAATCGAGCCGATAATACCATTACTGTTTTCGACACCAAAACTTTTACATCTATCCAAACCCTCGATTGTGGCGATTTCCCAATCCGCATAAAGTTTACTCCCAACGGCAGTAAGGTGTTGGTGAGCAACGCCCAATCGGCCGATGTAGCCGTGTTTGATGCATTCCAGAAAACGCTGCTGGCCAAGGTTAAACTCACCGTTCCACTGCCCGAGGAGGTTGATGATGAACGTTTTTTCGCCAAGGAGTTTAAGGAAAGTTCTATCCCCATTGGATTGGTTGTGCCCCACAACTCCTCAGCATACGTGGCCAATACCAATGCCGATTTGATTAGCGAGATTAACCTTGAGACATATGAGATAGTTCGCCACTTTCCAACTGGTAAGCAACCCGATGGGATAGGTTTTTCACCACTTATGCCGGATGTCAACTAAATACTACCATACGAACAAATAATACCTATCAACCGATGAAGAGGATTCTGCTGATAATTCGAAACCCCATGATTTACATTCAAAAGGCCACAACGTTCCTTACAAAGGAAATTTGGAGCATTCAGCTGCACACATATCGCCCCCTGCCCAGGGTAGGAATTCACACGCTACGGGTAATTATGCTGGCCTATCGTGGATTTATCGAGGATAGGGTGATGTTAAGGGCATCGGCGCTCACATACTACACGCTGATGGCTATTGTCCCCGTGTTAGCGATGGTTTTTGGGATAGCCAAGGGATTTGGATTTGAAAAATATCTCGAAAAGCAACTTTACAATAACTTTCAGAATCAACAGGCGGTTTTGGACCAGCTTATCGATTTTTCCACTAAGCTCCTCGACAACACTGGCGGAGGTCTAATCGCAGGGATTGGGGTGATTGTCCTATTCTGGTCGGTATTAAAGGTGTTTGGGCAGATTGAACACTCCTTTAACGATATTTGGCAGATAGGCTCAGCCCGTCCATTCACCAGAAAGTTTGCCGACTACCTGTCGATGATGGTCATAGCTCCAGTGCTCATGATTGCTGCCAGTGGTATGAACGTATTCATTGCAACCCAACTCGATAAGTTAACCGCTAGAATTGAGTTGCTCAGCTATGTTACCCCAATAATCCTGTTTTCGCTGAAGTTCTTACCTTACTTCATACTTTGGGTTGTTTTTGCCATGTTGTACATCGTTATGCCCAATACAAAAGTAAAGCCCCTGTCGGGCATAATTGGTGGGATTATTGCCGGGTCAGCTTTTATTGTAACCCAATGGGTTTACATCGAGTTTCAAGTGGGCGTGTCACAGTATAATGCTATCTATGGTAGCTTTGCTGCGCTGCCATTACTGCTAATTTGGTTAAGGGTAAGCTGGCTAATTGTGCTTTTTGGCGCTGAGATAACGTTCTCTCATCAGAACCAGAACCTCTACGAGTTTGAGACTGAGACCGAGAACCTAAGTCATCGATCGCTTCAGGCCCTATCACTCTTACTGCTCAACAAAATTGTATTGCGGTTTATTGATGGAGAGAAACCCTATACAGCCCAGGAAATATCCAAAGAGCTTAAGCTTCCAATCCGCCTGGTGCGAAGCTTGTTGGATACCCTGGTGAGCAGTAATATCCTAGCCCGAGGCTATACCAACCAGCCCAAAACCCCAGCGTTTATTCCTGCTCAGCATATCGAAAAGTATACTGTCTCGTTTATCATCAATAGGCTCGATACCGATGGGGCTAATATCAATCTCCTGAACGATAAGCTGGAGAAGATTTATGGGATTCATAGGGAGTTCGGTGAGAGTGTCGTTTCGCTGCCTTCGAATATGCTGGTAAAGGATTTGTAGGACAATAGCTTATTTGCCCCTGTTTAATCGCTATTGCAGCTTGTGATAGTAATTCTTGAGGTAATCTTTTTGTAAGGGGCAACCTTCTGATTTACTAAGATTGTAATGCGTAGGTTGTCGTTTTGCATGGAATAAAATGCTAATTATCTAACTATTAGGATTTGTTTTTTATGTAATTTGCAACCTCATGTCGAGTCATAGAGAATTTTAAAGTCGTAATTATTGTTACACAAAAATTTCAGCTATGAAAAAGATCGATTATTATCAAATCCTCCTTCGCGTTCTGCTGCTTACCCTTTCCGCCATCAGTTTTACCCTAACGGGTTGCTTATCTTCAGACAGTAAGAGCGCCAATCGCGGCTCAGCAGAAACCAACTACAAAAACTTTTGCGCGGGTTGCCATGGCGTAAACCTCGAGCGGTTTACCGTAAAGCCTTGGATGGATGATGAGGGCATAAGCCTTGCATTTGAGAGCATTAAGTTTGGGATTATCGATATTGGCATGCCCGCCTTTGAGCAAACCTTTACCGATGACGAAATTGAGAAGCTTGCAGTATATGTAAAGGAAAAGATTCCGAGGGATAGATCAACCCTAAAACCTGCATTTACCGCTGAAGGTGTTATTAATTCAGAAGTTCACAACTTTGTTATCGACACAGTGGTTTCGGGCCTAAGCGTACCGTGGGGATTGGCGTTCCTTCCCAATGGCGATCTGCTGATATCGGAACGAGCGGGAACGCTGCATCGCTACTCCAATGGTATTCTATCCGATCCCATCGAAGGGCTTCCGCCCATCATGGCCATTGGGCAAGGCGGGCTGCTCGACCTGGCTCTTCACCCAGATTACAAGAACAATGGATGGATCTATATGGCCTACTCCGCTTTAAACCCTGTAAGCGAGAGGCCAATAGGTAACACAGCCATTCTACGAGCTAGGCTCAATGGAAACCAGCTCGTGGATCAGGAGGTGATATTCGAAGGGCTTCCCCACACCCCGTTGCAGTACCACTTTGGCTGTAAACTCGCGTTCGATGGCAAGGGGCATCTTTTCTTTGGCATAGGCGACAGAGGGCAGCGCGATGATTTTCCTCAGAGGCTAGATAATCACAACGGAAAGATTCATCGAATTATGGATGATGGGGCTATTCCACTGGATAATCCTTTTGTGAACGATCCTAGTGCAATGCCATCCATCTATAGCTATGGGCACCGTAATCCACAGGGAACAAGTATACACCCTGTGACAGGAGAACTATGGGTTTCGGAGCATGGCCCCAAAGGTGGCGACGAACTTAACTTGGTGGAACCGGGGCTTAATTACGGCTGGCCCGTTATTAGCTACGGAATTAATTACAACGGCACAATTTTTACAGAACTTACTGAGAAGGAGGGAATGGAGCAGCCTGTTTTCGAGTGGACACCCTCCATTGCTCCCTGCGGGATGACCTTTGTTACGGGTGACCGATTTATGAACTGGGAAAACAACCTTCTTGTTGGATCGCTAAACTTTCAGTACGTAGAACGGGTTGCTGTTGAAGGGAATGCAGTAACCCATCGCGAGAAGTTGCTCGAGGGCGTTGGCCGTGTTCGGAATGTGGTGATGAGCCCCGATGGATACGTTTATGTTGCTATTGAAACCCCAGGTCTTATACTAAGGCTTATTCCTATTGAGTAGAATAAGTTAAGCTTATCGATAGCTATATCAACATTTTATGGGTTTGATTGTATGATCCTTGGCAGATAGTTGCAACGAGTTGCTCCCTGCCAAGGACTCTTTTATGCTTTGGTGTTAAGTAAGCCTTTAACGATCATAAAAATACTTGTTGTTTATGGCTTTATTTCTTAGTATATTCATTGTGTTTGTAGCGTTTGTATTGCCCAATAATCTTTTATCGCAAGGCGTAAGCGACACCCTGCCTCGCACCCATAATACAGACACAATCATTTTGATTGATGCAGTTACCGTTGATGCCTATCAGGTGAGCGGTGGATTAAGAAAAATACCCGGAAGCATTGCGGTTCTGGTCGGCGATGGGTTAAAGCAATCCGATGGATTAAGCTTTGGGACAGCCATAAACACCCTGCCAGGAGTTACAATGCAAAGCGGAACCTATGCCACAAGCAGAATAGTGATTAGGGGAATGGGCAGCAGAACCCCATACAACACAAACCGAGTTAAGGCGTATCTTAACGACATTCCCATAACCTCATCCGATGGGATATCAACACCAGAGGAGATAGATTTGCATAGCCTGGGGCGAATTGAAATTATTAAGGGCCCAGCATCGGCTCTATACGGCTCGGGACTGGGTGGGAGCATAAATCTATATACCCCTACAAGCAGATCGAGGGAGGGTAATGTGCATTTACAGTACGGAGCATTTCAAACCATGTATGCCAATGCTAATGGGAATTTGCAAAACAATAACACATGTATTTGGGGAGGCCTTAGCCATATCCAATCCAACGGATATCGAGAAAACAACAATTTTAGCCGTACATCAATACTGTCAACAGCACAATCTCAAGGACAAAATTGGGATGTAAGCACCACGCTTCATCTGGTGGATTTGGAAGCGGGTATCCCCAGCTCGCTGGGCGAAACGATGTATAACGAGTCACCCGAGCTTGCAGCCCCTAACTGGAATGCCATTGGTGGCTTTAAGGAATACCAAAAAGGGCTACTGGGAGTGACCATTACAGGGCGGCTAGCAGAGCATCTTGTAAATAGGTCTACTCTCTTTGGTAGTTTGGTTGATAGCTACGAAAAGCGACCATTCAATAACCTTAACGATTACTCGGCAGGCCTTGGTATACGTAACAAGCTGAGTTTTCACGCACCCAAAACCGACTGGGTATTTGGCACGGAGTTAACTACCGATTCGTACCACTGGGAACTGGATATTGATGAAACCCTGCTGAACAGAAATAGGGAGAATCGAAGTCAGATCAATATTTTTGGCCTGGCTCACCACAGGTTTAACGATAACCTAGCCGTTTCGTTTGCCCTTGCCGTAAACTATATTAGTTACAGGTTAACCGACCTATACTTGGAAGATGGAGATAGGTCGGGGAGTAGAAATTTCCCCACAATTTTTTCGCCCCGCGTGGGGTTAAACTACACTCCAAACAATCTGCTGGCCATATACGCCTCTGCAGGGCACGGGTTCTCACTTCCTTCGCCCGAAGAGACCCTTCTGCCCGAAGGCGATGTAAACCCAAGTATTAAGCCCGAGCAGGGTTTTCAGGTTGAAGTAGGAACGCGCTTTACCAGTAGGAATAAACGTTTCTATTTTGATTTTACCCTATACTGGATTGAGCTAAACGACCTAATACTAACCAAAAGGTTAACCGAGGATATTTTTACGGGAATAAACGCAGGACAGTCTCGCCATCAGGGCATTGAACTTTCGGCAACTAGCCAGTTGTTGAACAGCGTTGACTTTCCGGGCAAACTAAGTACAACCCTTAGCTACTACCAATCACTAAATCGGTTTATTGATTTTACCGAAGATGGCATAACTCACGATGGCAACCAATTGCCCGGAATACCTAGCCGATCGTTTCAATTCCAAATAAACTGGGAACCTACTAGCTATATCGCCATATATATTCACCTTCAACATTTGGGTAAGCAGTATCTGAACGACGAGAATACCCTAGAAAGTGCAGGCTACAACCTAGGAAACGTCAAGGTAAAAGTGCCTTTCAAGCTAGGAGGTAATGCCACGTTAACTGTGTATGGCGGTGTTAATAACGTTGCCAACTCACCCTATGCCGCAATGGTAGTACCCAATGCCATTGGTTTCGGCGGGAATGAGCCCAGGTATTACTATCCGGGTTTGCCTCGGCATTGGTATGCAGGTATTCATCTAGGTTTTTAGCGCCTTATAATAACTAGTCAAGGTTTCGCTTAGCGTGTAGCCTTGACTAGTATTGGTTCTGCTCATACCGTAACGTCTCCATCCCGATTGCTTTTTCTGTAGCTTTTTGTACCGCAACGCTTACGACAAATGCAACGGAATTTCAGCCCCTTTACCCTATTCATACCGTAGGGCTTCAACCGGATTTACCCTTGCCGCCCTGTAAGAGTGGGCAAGCACCGTGATCACCACTACCAATGCGGCAATGGCAAAGGTGAGGGCAAAAATCCACCAACCGATTTCAATCCTCTCGGCGTAGTTGTTCAGCCACTCCAGCATAACCAAGATGGTTATTGGCGTTGAGAGGGCAACCGCAATTAGGACATACAAAAGATTGGTTTTTATAAACGAGAAGATTATCTGCGATGCCGAACTACCTAGAACTTTACGGATACCAATCTCCTTGGTGCGGCGCTGGGCAGTGAAGAGGGTTAGACCAAACAAGCCAAACATGGCGATAATTAGAGTAAACAATGCAGATAAAGAGACTACCAGCGTTAGGTTTTTCTCTTTTAAGTAAAGTTTATGAACTAAATCCTCCACCAATGAGTATCGGAAAGGCACATCGGGAGCAAGTTCATTCCACTTGTCTTGCAGCGAGGGCAAAAGGGAACTTAAAGTTCCGGGTAAATATTGAATGGCTATTTGCTCAATAAAGCTGTTAGTCATAACAATTATCGTTGGTTGCACTTCATTTAAGATCGATCCTGAGTAAAAATCGTTTACCACACCAATAATCTCCCACGTGTCGAGGAATACCTTTCCAACAGGATCCTTTATTCCCAATTTTTTTATGGCAGCTTCATTGAATATACATCTGCTCGTGGAGTCGCCCGCAAGGTTTTCCGAGAAGTATCGTCCTTCAACTAGCTTAATGCCAACTGTTTCCAGGAAATGATAATCCACATCAAAAATACTGACCATTACCATCACTTCAGGATTCTCAGCACTTGGAAACTCTGCCGAAGCGGTTGCTCTAGTTGGTAAGGTCTCATAGGTGCCTCCTGCCATTAATACATTTGGATTGCTTCTGATTTCTTGAAGAAGAGCATTGTATTCCACAAATTCATCGCCAATGTCTATGAAAAGAACATTATGCTTGTGAAAACCTGGGCTCATGTTTAACGCATACTGATGCTGAGCACGAACTATAAGCATACTCGACACAAAGGAGCAGAAAATTACAAGTTGAAGGATAATTAGGGTAGATCTCAAGTAATTCTTCCTTTGCCCTGTGCTAGCCTGCCTGTTAAAAAAATCCATGACCTTTTGTCGTGAAAACCATAGCGAGGTATATACCCCCGATATTCCACCAATAAGTAGCGTTAGTGAAAGATAGACCAGTATATATAAGGTAATATTCTCAGGGATTATATGTAGCTGTTTTTGGAACAGAACACTTGCATAAGGTAAACCTTGCATCATTAGAAAAAATGCAATTGGTAGCACAAGCAATACCAATAGTATCGATTCTGTAAGTAGCTGGTGTAGAATGTTTGACCCGCGTGCCCCATTCGTTTTGCGAATTGCAATCTCATTAATTCGACCAATGTAAACGGCTGTGGATAGGATAATGTAGTTTATAGCTGCAACCAGAACTAAAAGAATCGCAATTGTTGAGAAAAGCTTTACGTTTTTCATGTTCCCCTTTTGTCCTGTGTTCTCTATGTTCTCGGACTTCAGGTAAACTTCCGATAGATTTTGGAGTGAGTAGAGAATATTATTCTTGCCCAAATACTTATTCTCCAGATTGCGGAATTGGGCTTCAATGTGATCTGAATGTGCATTCTCATCAAGCATTACCCAGGTTGTCCAATAGTTATCTGTCCAGTTTATGTCCGAATTACCTTCGTTGTACGATGATCTGTTTAGCTGCTTTACTGCCCATGTTCCGTTTACCAAGCATTCCGCTTTCAAACTGGAATTTTCTGGAATGTCTTTGTAAACGGCTGTTATCCTTAGAATAATTTCCTCATTGTCTATTATAATGGTTAGATCTTTGCCAATGGCATCCTCATCACCAAATATCTTGTTGGCAAGGCTTTGCGATAAGCAAATGGAGTAGTCATCATCTAAAAAACCTGCATTCCCAACACTACTCGTTATATGTATTGAAAAGATGTTGAATATTTCAGAACTTGTTCCCACTGGATTGGCGACATGTATGTCTTGATCGGTGCTTTTAATGCGAAATTCTCTGATCTGCCGGGTGTTTGTAACGCTTTTTACTTGTGGAAAATCTTCCTTTAGGGTTGCTGATAGGATATACGGTGTGCCAGCGGTTGTGTAATCAACATTAGCATAATGTGTAATTATCCGAGAGATGTTCTTCCTGTTGCTGTGGCAGCTATCGTATGTCAGCTCATTTACCACATACAGGATGATGATAAACGATACAGCCAGCGCTATGGAAAGCCCAATTAGGTTTATAGTGGCAAAGGCTTTGTTTTTTCTTAAAAATTTTATGGCGGTTTTTAGGTTGTAGGTTAGCATGGATGTTGATTGGGTGATTGGGTGAATGAATGATTGGGTGACCTACCTTTGGCAGGCTGGTTGAATTTATTTATGATATGTTTGACACGGAGTTGTACTATATATTTATACTTAGTCAAGATTTCACTTAGAGTGTAGCCTTGACTAGTATTGGTTCTAATCATACCGCAACGCCTCCACCGGATTCCGCCGAGCCGCCAACCAAC
This sequence comes from Tenuifilaceae bacterium, assembly GCA_034003245.1. GTDB lineage: Bacteria > Bacteroidota > Bacteroidia > Bacteroidales > Tenuifilaceae > Perlabentimonas. Next base: position 3,233 of record JAVEYY010000032.1, on the reverse strand, counting down.
TCTGCCAACTAACGGTTAGCAATGCAATTACTAGCGCCAGTATCCCCGCCAGCGCAAATACCCACCAGCTAAGCTGGGTACGGTAGGCAAAGTTCTGTAGCCACTTGTCCATAGCGAAGTAGGCAATGGGTGTGGCAATTACGAAGGCTATGGCTACCCACTTCACAAAATCCATATTCAGCATAAGCATTACCTGCCAAATTTTGGCGCCATTTACCTTGCGGATTCCTATTTCCTTTGTTTTCCTTTTCATGATGATAGAGGTTAGGTTTATAAACCCCATAATTGAAAGAAGAATGCTGATAAGGGTAAAACTCCTGATAAGCATATTTGTCCTCTGATCATCGGCATACATCATAGCAACCCTGTTGTCGAGGAACTGAATGTCGGCAGGCGTATCTCCGAATACCTTATCCCATACTTCCTGAACCGTTGTGATGGCAAAGCCCGGGTCGGAATTACGGAATTTGATGTTCATATACCCTGTAGGTTCAAATGTCAAGTAAAATACTATGGGTTCAGCCGGATTGTGAAGAGAATTAAAGGAAACATCTTTTAGCACTCCAACAACAGTTGTTTGACCAAGCTGCATACCTACAACATCACCCGATATTCCACAAAAATCGACAAATGCTTCATTGACAATGACCGAATTAAAACCTCCATCGTTGTACGACAGGTCAAAGTTTCGGCCTGCAAGCAATTCCATTCCCATTAGTGGGATATAGTTTAAATCAATACCCATTACATTCACTATTCTGGTTGTCATTTCTCCATCAACCTTTATGGGGAAATGAACAGTACCCAAAACTTCACCCGGTGCTCTGGTTGAAAAGGATGCATACTCTATTTCGGGATTCCGGAGCAATTCCTCTCTAAAGAAGTTGACAGTACTAATTTCGTTTGATGAATCGTTAAGTTTTACCATCAATACATTCTCTTTAATAAATCCCATATCGCTGTTCGTTAAGTATCGCATCTGTCTTTCCATAGTTACAGCAGAAAGGATAAGTATGATTGTAAGAGCATACTGAAAGATAGACGATAGCTTGCCAAAAGTAAAAGTACTATTCCCTGTAAGGTATTGCCAAGGCCGGATCATCTCAAGCCCGCTTTTGCCAACATAGTTCAGCCAGGGTATTATCGATGTTAACAGCCCTATTGCTATAACCATTACAAGCGAAAGCACAACAATTTCATCTAAATGGTAATCGGCAACTTGCAGCCCGGTTATGGATACAACATATGGACGAATAAACAGGAAGAGCCAAAAGGCAATGGTAAGCGAAACAGTTAAATACATAACATTACCAATAAGCGAGTGGAAGTAGAGCATCTTATTCTTCGCCCCTAAAATCTTTCTAACCCCCATACTTTTGGATCGAGTTATATTGCGAGAAACAAGCAGGTTGGAGTAGTTTGTACTCGCAATTAGGATTAGGAAGAGGGCAACAATAATCAGGAATCGGCTATATATCTTGTTACCCTTAGGATAATCGTAGTTTATATGAGGAGAAAAATGCAAATCCTTTAGGAGTAGGGCTATAGGTTTGAAAGTTGCGTTTATGGCTTCACCAAAAGGCGACATATACTTAGCATAAAACGAGTCAAAGTTTTCGGTTATCTCTTCAATTTGAGCGCCCTGAGATAATAGTATGAAGTGATATGCCGAGGGCATCCAGTAACCCTCTGCCAAGTTTACCTCCGATTCATTTTCTGGATTAGTATCGGGATTTGGATGAGAGATTAATACGTTTAGCTTATGATGCGAATTTTTTGGAGAATCCTTTACCACACCGGTTACAGTTAGCAGATTATCACCCTCCTTAATGGTTTTGCCAATGGGGCTCTCCGTACCAAATAGCTGTTTGCTAAGGCTCTGATTTATTACCACTTCTCGGGGACCAGTTAGTGCAGATTTTATGTTGCCATGCACAAAATCAAAAGTAAATAATTGAAATACGGAGTTATCAGCAAAGTAAGCTTCATCAATGCTAATTTTAATATTCTCTCGCTCCAGTATAATTGACTTTTTAAATGGTGTTAGGCGGGCATAACCTTCAACTATGGGGAAGTGCTCTTTTAGGCCACGCCCCATATATGGCCCCAGCACTGCATGCTTGGCTTCAGACCCAGCTGTTTTAAGCTCACCGCTTATACGATAAATCCTGTTGGCTTTTTCATGGTAAGCATCGTATCCAAGTTCAAATGTAACCCTTGAGTAGATAAAAAACACGGTGGCAAATGCAATTGCCAACCCTCCAAAGCTAATTAGGGAGAATCCGTTGCAATTAAGCAAATCTTTAAGGGCAGCTTTTATTGATTTCAGATACATCGTTATAATTGTTTATTTGCTCGTTTCCCAATTAACGCTTAAGAAAATTTCGCCTTGTTCCCCTTGTTGCATTAGCGCCCTTGATATTCCCTCCGCCCCAGGTTAATCCAGACTTACGTTCTCTGAACGGCGAATTATTCATCCCCCAGCCCTTGGCTACTAAATCCCCCTTTTCTATAGGAGCAGCCTCTTTACCAGTCTCTTTGTATGAATTAATGATCTTATCGATCATCTTATTGTGACGATATCTTTCAATAATTGTTAGGGGTAAAAAAACAACAACCAGAAGAGCCAACCCAAGTATTAGGAATAAATTATTCAATGGAAATTCCATAATTACTCCAATAATTCTTAGCAAAATAAAGAACGTTCCTGCTATTCCTGAGATGTAAATGGCTGCTTTCATAATTTTTGTTCTCTTAGTGTTTAGTCAAGGTTTTACTTAGAACGAAGACTTGGCTTAATAATCTTTACCCCTGTCAGGGGTATAACTATTCATACCTCAAAGCTTCCACCGGATTCCTCCTTGCCGCAATCCAGCTCTGCCAACTAACAGTGAGCAATGCAATAGCCAATGCCAGCAGCCCCGCCAGCGCAAACACCCACCAGCTAAGCTGGGTTCGGTAGGCAAAGTTTTGTAGCCATTTATCCATAGCGAAGTAGGCAATGGGTGTGGCAATTACAAAGGCAATGGCTACCCACTTCACAAAATCCAAATTTAGCATTAGCATTACCTGCCAAATTTTGGCACCGTTTACCTTGCGGATGCCAATTTCCTTGGTGCGGGTTAAGGATTCGTGCATAATTTGCCCAAGAAGCCCGAAGCAAGTCAACAGAATAGCGATTAAGGATACTACCCATAGGCTTTTGCCTAACCTTTCCTCTTCCCTGTAAAGCG